>NZ_JAZDVZ010000001.1:0-962648 GCF_036350355.1 Roseibium sp. FZY0029 | reverse complement strand
TCGGCCTTTCCTACCAGGGAGCCTTCGGGGAAAACGCAAGGGACCAGGGAGCAAATGCAAGGGTCAATATCAGGTTCTGAGGGGGATCGCCGTTTCGGACCTTCGCAGGCTCTGGCTGGTATTCCGAAAGCGGGTCACGTGACACCAGGGTTTCAACGTCAGCAGGGCGCACCTTGCTTCCGTTGGATCAAAGGTCTCTGTAGCTGATCAGGTGAATACCGAGTTGGTCGATGCGCTTTCGCACAGCAGAGCTTCTCAGCGTCTCCAGACAGGTCACGCGATCCTCGTCTACGTCCTCATATCCAACGTGCCCCGTCGCGCTCAGCTCTGATGAGAGGACAGCCGGATGATCTATGAAAATGTATGTGCCCTCACCAAGTTCATCGAGGTGCTGCATGAAGGCTTCAACCCGGTGCCCGGTTTCCCTTGGAAACTTGGGATACCCTTCAATCCTGGGGAGGCCGTGACCGAAGGCGTCGTCATCAAGTCCAAATTCAAGGCAGAGGTCGGAAATGACGTCACCGAGCCTGGCATCGAAGTCCTTGAAGTGCCGGATCATATGGGAGCTGACATGCGAAACGTTTTTGAAGATTCCGAGCCCGAGCACGATTTGGGCTCTGAATTCGTTGGCAACTTCATCAAGTGACCAGTTCGCCTCCGACAGACAACGCCTGCTGTCACCGTCTTTCGGCGTCAGCAATGGAAGAAAGTTTCCCGTCTCGTCGGTGAGACTTGCAGCCTGAGTAAGCGGGCGCCATTTCACTGCATCCCACTCGCTTGTCAGGGTCAAATGAATACCGACGTCGATCTCGCGATGCGCGTTGAGAAGCGTCGCAGCATGCGACGTCCATGGACATGGCATCATGACCTCGACGCTCCGCGCGATTCCCTCGGTGCACGAGCGCAGACATCCAATGTTGGATGACCAACTCGATCCTGCATCATCTACTCGTACGAGCAATCGAATTTCGCGGCGCATCACTCGATCCCAATCGGTATCTCGGGTCAGGATTGCACGCAGAAGCTATGGTTGCACGCATCTCATTTGCCATGAAATGTCGCGCCGCAGAAATTGCGAGGATGGGCTCAACCCGGCCTTCGTTGCACGTAAATTGCAGGACGGCAAGGTGCACCCATCCCGGTCGTTCGCAGGATTTCTTCGACGCAAGCTAAGCCGCCGTTCGTTGTACGGCGAGCAAAGGTCTTTATGGGGCGGGAAGCGGTCGTCCGCTGCGGGATAAAGGATCGACTGAAAAGGGTCGGGAGAAGACGATGGGGTAGTCGGTTGCTCGGCCAGCAAAGCTGACACTCCATCCCTAGCGCGCTCATGGACGCTTTTGTCTTTTTGGAGATAAGGAAATACTCAGCGGAGAATGTCAGTGTTTCGTTAACTATACCAGATACGTAAAATCAGATTGGAGAACGGGCTTGAGGCTTCTTTTCCTGTTTCTGATTGATGTCGGCAAGCAAAGGCAACGTAATAGTAAATGTCGAACCTTTACCCGGTCCGGCCGATGCCACGGAAACGTCACCACCGTGTTGTTCGACAATAAGCTTCACTATCCACAATCCTAATCCCCATGATCTTAACTCACCAGCAGGTTTTGAGGAAAGCGTTGTAAACGGTTTGAATGCTCTTTGGATGTCCATTCTGGAAAGGCCTGTACCTCTGTCTTGTATACTGAGGACAGCCTTGTCATCGTACTGTTTCAGACTGCAATCAACTTGCGTTCCAGAAGTGGAATGCTTAACCGCGTTGCCAATCAGGTTCTCAATTGCTTGATAAAGCAACTGCGCGTCGCCTAGCACCAGAAGCGTTTCATTCGTGAAATTGAGCAACGAAACTGTGGTGTCACCGTTTGTTGGTTGACTGTTTTCAATTGCCCTTTCCAAAACCTCGTTTAGCTGAAGTACAGTTGGTTCAAATTTTAGCGGATCTCCGGTCTTCAAGGTTCTTTCAAGGATCGAATTCAGAAAGTCATCCAAACCGTCAATAATCCCGCTGGCTCGCCTGGTACAAGCTTCTATTTTCTCCGGTCTTGCTCCCTTGTCATAGGCTTCAATCAATTCAATCAGGGAGCGGAGCGTTGCCAAAGGCCCGCGCAGGTCATGAGCGATCAATGTCAAGGCACTTGGAAAAACTTGTTCTGGGTTCCGGCTGCTTCGGGGTCTATTGGCGAGGTTATGAAAATCAACCTTAAGTGCCTCGTCATTTTCGGAGTGCGGATTGATAGTCATATGCGCGGCAATCATGTTGAGTTCCCTTCAAGATGAATTCAGTCGGAATGCTGCGATGCTAAGTATCCGAAGTGGATTGTTGAAATACCGATTGTCTCGAGTTTTGATAGCTTGCGGCTATGGCCGATGTTGGCAACGTTGGTCGAAATCCCTCTGCTGACGTCAAATAGCCTGTGTGACCCGCAGAGCAACTCAGCGGGCCACACATGTCATTGCAAGGATAGTTGATGGCTGTGTCTGGATTACCTCCAGTCGGACGCACTGTTTTACTTATGGGGAAAACCAGCGGCAGCCTGACCATTCCAATCACTGAGGAATGGCAAAATCGGGAGGCCATTGGGCGCTGTTTTGTCAGCTTTGGCCCGGCGAACCGAAATTGGAGTATCCCCATTGGCATCTCCAAAGGCCTGATCCGGATAATCGGCTGTCGTGCTGTGATTGATTTTTTCCTGGGTCTGTGTCGGCAGGGTCCGGGCGGCCCGTAGGGCTCGTTCGTTCACAATCTGCGACTGGCGCACCGTCAGAGCCTTGTTGCCGGTCAGGCTGTAGCGGGTATCATCCGGATCGGCGAATGCATGTCCAATGAGGGCAGTGGAAAGAAGCGTTGCGGCGCAAAGGGACGACAGGATCTTCTTGGTGGTGTTCATAAGTAATCTCCGTAAAGGTTTGTTGTTGACAAGACGGAAGTTACCCATAGTCTTTGCATAGCTCCAATGCCGTTCGGCAATACGTTCCATAGCAAGCAGCTATACTCGTTTTGCTCTTTGAGCGAGATTTGGCAGGCCAACGGTAATCTTAATTCAGTCATGTCCGGCGGCTATCCGTGTGAGCTGAGTACACGCGTCCAATCCAAATACGGAATTCGATCAGAAGCAGCGGCGCTTTCACGAAAATGTCTCAGGTTACCGTAGCTCTGCGGTAAGTCCCAGGCCCCTGTCGATAGCCGACATGCCCTATTTTCCAGAACAACGACGCATTCGATTGGTTAAGTTGGCGCTGCATAAGACGAAGCGTTGCAAGGAATTGAATTGATAGCTGCAAGCTATGAAGTTTGTTGGTAGAAGGCTTTACCGGCCAATTCCCAAGTAGGCAAAATAACTAATGGCCAAGAACAAGCGACTTAAAGAACTATTGTTGGAAAACGAGGAACGCCTGAAGACCGGGCATCCCGCCGTTTCGCAGGAATATCAGAACATCGTCTCGAGGTTAGTCGCTGCGGAAGCAGGGGAGACTTGCCCGAAAATCGACGATCAACTCCCGGAATTTCAGCTTCCCGACCACAGAGGCCGCTTGATCAGCCTGGGAGACCTGCTGACAAATGGACCTCTGGTCCTAAGCATGAACAGGGGACATTGGTGTTCTGTCTGTCGGCTGGAATTGACACAAATCGAAAAGTATTCTGAACGAATTGCAGATCTCGGGGCTGGTATCGTCGCGATTACTCCGGAATCGAGATCATATGCCAATAGACTGAGAGATCGGTGCGGGCTTAGTTTCCCGGTGCTGACCGATGTCGACAATGGCTATGCCCTTTCGCTTGGACTTGCAGTTTGGCTGGGAGATGAACTGAAAACGCTTTTCACGAAGAATGGTAGTGACCTGGTACATGTTCTCGCGACGACTGGCTGGGTGGTTCCCATTCCCGCAACATTTGTCGTGGCATCTGACGGACGAATACTGGATAGATATGTCAACGCTGACTTTCGCAAACGCAAAGACCCTGAAGACATTCTTGCCGTGTTGAAATCGCTATAGGTGTTCCGGACCGGCATTCAATGGGTTGGCTTGAGCCTCACCCTTTGTTGTTCAGCTAACTAAATTTTGCAGATGTATTTGTATGGGGCGAACCCGCGCAGTGTTTTCAAGCGGAGTCCTGTCTTGTTGGGCACCTTAGTTGGCAATCTCTAGATCTTGAAAGCGATCCCAGTCAGCCGATCGAAGAAGATTGATCAATCCGTTCAATGCTTTCGACCGCTGGCGCCCGGCGACGGCATATAAATGAATCGACTTTTTGAAGTCATGCGACAATGGAATTTTGCATGACCTGTCACCGATCCTGGTGCTAAGCGGAACCAAGGCGACCCCAAGTCCGGCTTCCAGCAATCTTATGACATCCCGATCGCTACCTGCTTCGTGGCAGCGGTCGATGTCGACACCCACCTCTCTCAATATTGACGCACAAGTCGGCCACATCGAACAATATGGACGCGTGATCAGTCTTTCACTGGCAAGGTCCGTCAGATCTAGCCTGGTTCTGGCAGCCAGCGGATGCTCAACGCTCAGAGCCACTGCGTGAGGTTCAACAAATAACTCCCAGGTGTCCAATCGATCCCAGCTTTCCTCCAGATCACCTGTAATACAAATGTCCACGTCGCCGTTTCGCAAGCCTTTCAGAACGCCTTCACCTGAAAGGCGCTGACAAGTAATGTTTATTTCCTCAAAACTGCGCCCGACTTCTTGCAAGCTGTCCGAAACGATGTCGAAGTCGACAGACTGGGTCAAAGCGATCCGCAGAGAAGCCAGAGCACCGGACTTCATTTTCTCAGCCTGGGACTTAGCAGCCAAAGCGCTCTCGTAGCTGTTTTTCAAAAGCGGCAACATTACTTGCCCTAGCTCGGTTAAATGGCTGTTGGACCGTTCCCGGCGGAACAATTCCCCACCCAGTTCAATCTCGAGATTCTTGATGGCCCGGGTCAAAGAAGGTTGCGATACATGGCACTCCTCCGCGGCGCGTGTGAAGTTCAAATTACGCGCGACCGCCAGAAAATACCGAACCTGATGCATTTCCATCCGGAACCTCAAATTGAACCGACTCTAATACGGCACGATAGCGGCAGCCTATCGAATTCATTGGTCGTAGATATTGGCGCGATTCCGCTTCTGAGGCCTAGACTAGAGGCACTTTAGATGAACTTCCATACCGCAGTTCGGTGAACAATTGAGGAGAATGGTCATGAATAGTGCACTCGAAATGAACGGAGGTATACGCTCCCACTTTCCTGAGTTCTCTCTCGGGGTACTCGCATCAGCGGTTCTTGCAGGAGCCGCGGCCGATATCACTTGGGAGTTCTGGGCTCGCATGATCACACCGCTCTGGGTAGGTGGACCGCTTCAGCCGGCTGCATTGGTGCAATCCGTATTTGGCTTTCAAAACCTGCTTATTGCAGAGTTTATTCATGCAATCGTCGGCGTCGTATTCTACCCACTGGGTTATCTGTTCATCTCCCGTCCGGTTGCTCGCGTTATCACCCCGTTCTTACCCTGGTGGATGGTGGGCTTGGGATATGGCATCGGTCTATGGGTTTTCGCGCTTTATTTCATGGCGCATCTATTCGCTGGATTGCCACCTTTTCTCGGCTTTATCAAACTAACTTGGGCTTCGCTCATTGGTCATATGCTATTCGGGCTGGTAATCGCCGCAGTGGTCAAGCTGCGAGAGAGGCAAGCTTACGACTGACCGACTTTCCCCAGGTCACTTCGCCTTTATTCCGGACATTCGTTCAACGCGCAGCGAATGTCGACTCAGGGCCGGAAACGCCCGGGCATTTACGAGACGAGAATGTCGGCTAAACGCGATCGAAGCAAACAAGCTGTCATTCCCGTCTTGAGCTCGTTCCAGGACGGCGGAGTGGGGGAATCTGGCCGACGATCGGCAATGCGCCCGCAGGCCGGCAGTCAGGGGTGTCGATACGACCTCTGCTCAACAGTGCTCAGTCCTGAATGTCCGTCGCAAGCTTGGTATCGAGAAGTTCATCTTCAGCCAGAATGTAGATTTCCTTGGGGGGCGTGTTGAGAGAATGCACCATCAGGCCTGGGTCGATACCCATTTCGATGAGGTATTTCATGGTATCCCCCTGGCCGTACTGAATCTCTTCCACCGCCAGGAAAACCGGCATGTAGCCGGGGGCATCATAGAAATGCTGGTGCATGCCGATGGCTGACGTTTTGGACGCTGAACGCTTCACGCCGGCCGCAAAGATGTAAGGACACGAAGACAGGCAGACCAGACCGGGCTGCATGGCGGTCTCCAGGTCAGCTGCGCGCAGGCTCCGGCCTATTGCCAATGCCTCACTCACATTTCCGCCGGGGCTATGGAGCGTAACCACCTTGGGGATGTCCTCCAGGCTGGCCAGGAAGCTTTCAAAGCGTTGAGCGTCACCGGATGAGATCCGGCCATTCATGAAAATTGCGTCCTCCTGTTCGCCGCCGTCGACGACCTTGAACTGGAGCCTGGGAGGCATCTCACCAGGAATTTCGACAGTCGACGGGGGAGGTTTTTGAGTAAAGTCGGGAAAGCTTCGGGTTGGCTCGTAACGCCTTACCTGATCGCCGGGAGCCGTCGGGCCGGTAGGCAGGGCATCGTTCCCACCGAGCCGCGGCATCCATTGCGTTGGCAAATCCAGAAGCACCAGAACGACCGCCAGAAGCGCCTGTGCGATCAGAACCCACTTCAAGCTGCGCTGGATGGTTATCCGTGACGTATCATAGCGCTCGGAAAACACGTCGTGCTACTCCGCGGCATTCAGGTTTGCAGGCTCGGACGTTTCCGTATCTGCGACACGGCGCAAGACTTCCTTGTCTGCCGCCCCCATCGAAGCCTCAACATCTTTCATCGCGTTGATCGCCGCCTTCAGGTCTGCAAGCGTGAGCGTTTCCTCGATGCTCAGTCCATCTCGGCCGCTGCGGATGGCGGATTGGGTGATCGCCAGGATAAAGACCAGAACAGCCGGCAGAAGGTCAATCGCAATGGCTCCAGCCCAGGAGGGGACAAAATTGCCTGCGTATCTGATCACAGCGTCAGCGCTTGAGATCGGATTATAGGCCGTCTCCTGTGGCGGCTCCAACGCCAGCACCTCGTCAGCGGCGCGCCTCAGGGTTTGGCTGCGTTGGTCGAGTGCGTTCAACACGGATGTGATGGTGCTTGATTGCGCGTCTCGCACGCTGCTGTTTCGCCCATCAAGTTCGGGAAGCACGACAGATGCCGGCAGGTCCTCGGCAGCGCGCGCGACGAGCGGCGCAACGGAGTATTGGTTCAGGCTGGCAATGACACCGGCAAGACGCACGCTTTCCTCCGAAAACGCGACCGACCTTTGCTCAACCGGGCCGGGGGCAACCGTCAGGGCTCGCATGCGTCCAAGGATCTGGTTGCCCTGGTCAAAGGCAGAGTCGATCAGGGGCTGCTGTTCCGCAATTTGCGCTTCAAGGTTCTGGAGCTCTTCTGTTTTTTGCGTCAGAACACGAAAGACCGCGCCTTCGCCTGCTGCGCCCGACAGCTCGCCGGAGCGTTCCTGTTGGGCCAGTGCTTCGAATGTTTCCTTGGCACGTTGAACCTCGCGTCCGAGAGCCTGGCCCGAGAGGGCGATTTCATGTGCCTGCTCCAAAGCCGCCTGATAGTCACGCACTGTCGTGTCCAGGTGTTGTTCGACAGCCGCCGATCCCGCAAGGGCGGCGGCGTTGAGCCAGCTCGACATGGCAATGATCGCCGCTGATCCCACGAGCATCGAAATCGAAAGCCCTATGAACCCCGCCGCGCTGCGCATCGCAGGCATGAGCCGAAGCATGTAACTCCAGAATACGAATATGCCGACCGACACCGCGACCGAATAGGCCACGGCCGCGAAGAAACTCATCGCCCCCGTATCCTCCAGCAAGGAGGATACACCCAGGTAGGTGTAGATACCCGACGCGATGGCGAGAACTCCGAGCGCCGCAGGTGTGAAGGTTTCAAGCCATGAAAGATGAGCCTCAAGCTCCTTGGCGGTGCGAAGGCCTTTTGCTTCCGCAGCAGTCAATTTCGTCTGGCTTTCGTTCATGGCATTTCCTCACACGCTTGCAGCCAGCTTCGTTGGGCCAACGGATATAGGTCACGTTCCAGGAGTAAACTCAATTCCGAGGGCCCCCTTTGTTCAGACGTGTTGTCTTTGCCTTCCCATATAGTGCTTGAACTGTGTCTTGCCTCCCATCCTTCTATCAACAGTCAGGCACGCGGCCAAACTTCTGCGCGAGCCGGGGCTGCTGCCGTTTGCTGATCCGGCAAGGCCGGCAGTGCCGGGGGATCATGTATCGAAAGTGTGGCGCAATTCACACGTGTGCACCTGTCTGTCGCCTCCCCTCACATTTTCAACTTGATCTGACATAAACTGTCGCTAAGGTTGCAACGTCGGACAGCGTGCACATTTTGCGCGGGCGCCGGCCTTCGTGTTCAACAGCAATCACAACTCAAGAGATCCCTATGCGAACCCTCGGTCAAAACTAGACCGGCACGCAGACCAAATTCGGTTCCCGTGTCGGTATCAGCATTTCATCCGTACCGCCCGCGACCCGAATCTCTGATGAGCATCTCCGTCCCGGTACGATTTTTTTCGTAAATCTCTACCTTTGAACGGAGCACCTGACCGATGAACACGGTCTTTTCTTATCTCGAAAGTCTTGTTTCCCCTTTCAAGCACCATGACGGAACCCCGCCCCCTTCCGAACTGAGCGCGTTTTACTGGCATTTCATCCGGCAGATCTGGAAGCCTCTGGCATGGCTCATGGCGTTTGGTTTCGTGGTTTCCATCATCGAGGTCGCGCTGTTCGATTACCTCGGACGGATCATCGACTATCTGAACACGACAGGTCCCGACCGGCTGCTTGCCGAGCACGGTGGTGAACTGGTCTGGATGCTGGTGGTGGTCGTGATCCTGCGTCCGCTGTTTGGCTCGGGCCACACGATGATCAAGTTTCAGATCATCGAGCCGGCCATGACGAACCTCGTTCGCTGGCAGACGCATAAGCACGTTCTGGGGCAGTCGTTATCCTACTTCAACAACGATTTCGCCGGCCGGATTGCGAACAAGATCATTCAGACAGGACCCTCCCTGCGCGGCTCCGTCGTGTCGCTGATCGATGCGATCTGGTTTGTGCTGATCTACGTCGTGTCGGCCATCTATCTGTTTGCCGGTGTCGATGCCTGGCTGATCCTGCCGCTTGCCGGCTGGCTCACGATTTACGTGGGGCTGTTGAGCTACTTCGTTCCCAAGATCAAGGAACGCTCGGCGATCATGTCCGAAGCGCGCTCGAGCCTGACCGGGCGGATCGTCGACAGCTACACCAACATCCTGACCGTCAAACTGTTCGCCGCTGGCCGCAATGAGGAAGCCTATACCCGCGAGTCGCTGGAAGATCACACCAGGAAATTCTACGACATCCTGCGGCCGCTGTCGCAGATGGTCATCCTGCTGTGGATCGTCAACGGCATCTTCATCGCGTCCCTGAGTGCGCTTGGGATCAGCCTCTGGCAGAGTGGTCTCGTCACGGTCGGGTCGCTGACGCTGGCCATCACGCTGTCGGTGCGCATCGTCAACATGTCTGCCTGGATCATGTGGATCACGACCGACATTTTCGAAAATGTCGGAACGGTGCAGGAAGGCATGTCAACGATATCCCAACCGCACACTCTGGTGGATCGTGAGGACGCCAGGCCGCTGGCCGTTTCCAGGGGCGAAATCGTCTTCGACCGTATCCGCTTCCACTACGGCAAGGACAAGGGCGTCATCGAGGATCTGTCGCTTCGGATCGAACCCGGCGAGAAGGTGGGGCTGGTCGGGCGGTCCGGTGCAGGCAAGTCGACGCTGGTCAATCTGCTGTTGCGCTTCTACGACCTGGAAGGCGGGCGTATCCTGATCGATGGCCAGGACATCAGCGCCGTCACCCAGGACAGCCTGCGGGCGCAGATCGGCATGGTCACCCAGGACACGTCGCTGCTGCACCGGTCGGTGCTGGAAAACATCGTCTACGGCCGCTCCGGCGCGACCCGGGAAGAGGCAATCGTGGCAGCGGAAAAGGCCCACGCCATGTCCTTCATTCCTGACCTTCAGGATTTCAGGGGCCGGCGCGGACTTGACGCGCATGTCGGCGAGCGTGGCGTCAAGCTCTCAGGCGGGCAGCGTCAGCGGATCGCGATTGCCCGTGTTCTGTTGAAGGATGCGCCGATCCTGATCCTGGACGAGGCGACGTCGGCTCTGGACTCGGAAGTCGAGGCCGCAATCCAGGAGAGCCTGTTTGATCTGATGAAGGGCAAAACGGTCATCGCCATTGCCCACCGCCTGTCCACCATCGCGGCAATGGACCGGCTCATCATCATGGATCAGGGCCGGATCATCGAAGAAGGCTCCCACCAGAGGCTTCTGGAAAAGGGCGGGGTCTATGCCCAGCTCTGGAACAGACAGTCCGGCGGCTTTCTGGACCCGGCCGAAGTGGCCTAGGAACCTCCCGCAATCTTCGGATTGCGGGACTATTCTTTGAGCTTTGGATTAATTGCGTCTCTCGCGTCAGCAAAGCATCACGGGGGAGGCGAGGCAAAAGCTGCGCCCGGGTCCTCGGCCTTGTTGCTTGCAGGCCGCCTGCGATACCGGCACTTGCGCGGCTTTGTCATCTCTTGCCTGCCCGTTGGAGCGGGCATCCCGCCAGCTTTTCCGCCTGAAAACGAACACCGCCTTAACCGCGGTGAGAAGCCTTTGGCATGCGCGTGGCAGAGGTCGCAAAGCACATCCAGGAGATGGTCATTGTCTGCCGCGCGATGCGGCCGGTCCATTTTGTCGCGGGAACGGACCCCGCCCCAATCCGTTTAAGGACTGACGGTTGTGCCCGTCTGACACACATCCTTATTGGAGGGAAAGCCGCCTTATGAGGCAACTGGCCGACAATTTCTGGACGTTTCGGGGCGATTTCAAAATTGCCAAGGTCATCAACTTCGGCACCCATATGTCGCTCGTGCGGAGGGCAAGTGGAAAGTTTCTGCTTCTCGACAGCTATGACCTGGATGAAGACGACCGGAATGCGCTGTTGTCCTTGACGGACGAGGGGCGGGCCATCGAGGCCATCCTGAACGTGCACCCGTTCCACACACTCCATTGTTCTGCCGTCCACGCACTTCTGCCTCATGCCCGCCTCATCGGCACACGCCGCCATCTGGAGCAGGCGCCGGACCTGCCCTGGGAGACGGGTGTCATCGAGCAGGAGGCGACCTGGCAAGAGTTTGCCAACGACCTCCAGTTCTCGGTGCCGCAGGGTGTCGACTTCGTCTCTCCCCACAAGAACGTGCACGTTGCCTCGGTCCTCGTGCGCCACCGGGAAAGCGGCATTGTCCATGTCGATGACACGCTCAATGTGCTGGCGGCCCCGGGCTTTCTTGGCAAGCTTCTGCCGCAGTCAAAACTGAGGTTCCATCCTCAGCTCGCCAAGGCACTGCAGCAGCGTGCAGGCGCCGCGGACGACTACGACCGATGGGCGCGTGACCTTGCAGAGGCATGGTCCGGAACGCCCTTCGTGTGTGCTGCCCATTCCGCCATCCGCAAGCTGCCAGAGGGCACTTGGCACAAGGAGGTCATGGGGGCTTTGGCGGATGTCGAAAAGACATTGTCCAGTCATCGCTACACCCACGGCTGACTGTCTCGCCCCCGTTTCAACGAATACCTGAACCAGAAGGAAATAGTTCCATGTCGAAGTCTCTCACGACGATCAATCCGCTGACCGAGAAGGAAATCAAATCCTATCCCTATATGTCTGACGCGGAAGCCATGGCGGTCGTTGAGGCCAGTCACAAGGCATTCCTCGAATGGCGCCATAAAAGCCTGAAGGAGCGTGCCGAAGTGATCGTGGCGATTGCTGCGGAAATGCGCAAGTCGAAGGACGAGTTCGCCAGGCTGATGACCGATGAAGTGGGCAAGCTGCTCAAGGACAGCCTTGGTGAGGTGAGCCTATGCGCCGCGATCTGCGAATATACGGCCAAGACAGGTCCGGACGCTCTGGCAGATGAAGAGCGCGAGGTCGACGGCGGCAAGGGCTATGTCACGCACTCGCCCATCGGCGTTGTCTACGGCATTCAGCCTTGGAACTTTCCCGCCTATCAGGCTGTCCGTTATTCAATCGCCAGCCTGATGGCGGGTAACGGCGTTCTGCTGAAACATGCCGAGGCCTGTACCGGCAGCGGCCTGTTCCTGCGCGATCTCTATGAGCGGGCCGGCCTGCCCAAGGGACTGTTCGGTGTGCTGCTGATCTCGCACGACCAGTCGGACAAGATCATTGAAGACGACCGTGTGCGCGGCGTGACGCTGACCGGCAGTGACAAGGCCGGCCGTGTTGTCGGGGCAAAGGCTGCCGAACTGGTGAAGAAGACCGTGCTCGAACTGGGGTCCAACGACGCCTATCTGGTGCTGGACGACGCCGATCTCGACCTTGCCGTCAAAACCTGCGTGCAGGGGCGTCTCTATAACAACGGCCAGACCTGCGTGAACGCGAAAAGGTTCATCGTTACCGAGAAGAACTACGATGCCTTCGTCAAGGCCTATGCCAAGGCCTTCGAGGAGATCAAGCTCGGCGATCCGTCCGACGAAGACACACAGTTAGGCCCGATGGTGACGAAGAAGCAGCGCGACGAACTGCACGATCAGGTTCAAAAGAGCATCGAAAAGGGTGCGCGGCTCGTGGTCGGCGGCGAGATCCCGGACCGCACAGGCTGGTTCTATCCGGCCACGGTGCTGGCGGATGTAAAGCCTGGGCAGCCCGCCTATGAGGACGAGTTGTTCGGCCCGGCCGCTGCCATTATCCGCGCCAAGGACGAAGAGGATGCCATGCGGATCGCGAACAGCAGTCGCTACGGTCTCGGCGGAGGTATCTTCAGCAAGGACACCGAACGCGCCCGCAAGCTGGCGACGGAGCATTTCGACACCGGCATGGTCTTCATCAATACGTTCAACGTCGCCTACCCGACGATGCCATTTGGCGGCGTGAAGACATCCGGCTACGGGCGCGAGCATGGCCCGGAAGGGCTGAAGGAGTTCGTCAACGTCAAGTCGATCCGCATCGGTTGACGGCAGAAGCAAGACACGAGGAGGGGCCGGCACGACCGGCCCCTTTTTTGTGTCGGGACATAGAAAGGGACATCGGGGCCTGCCATTGAGATTATGCCGGTGCAGACACGAGCTGACTGATAGCGCTGGTCACAAGACCATATGTCAGGTCGCCAAGAAATCGGGAAGTGCGTAGAAGCGAGGAGAAAATCCAAACCAGGAGCCAAGCGCTCAAGTTGCCGAAGGCGGCAGCGCAAGGATGGAAATGGCGGACAGAGAGGGATTCGAACCCTCGATACGGTTGCCCGTATACACGCGTTCCAGGCGTGCGCCTTCAACCACTCGGCCACCTGTCCGTCGCAAGCGTCACCCGCTTGAGTGGGGCGCAATATACCCATGGCGCGACCAAGTGCAAGCACTTGAACAAGTTTTTTTTATCGTCCCCGGTTGTTGTGGATTGCCGGGGCATTCAGGCAGCGAGCGAGCAGGTGAAAAATCGCCGGAACGCGCCACGAAAAGCGCCAGGACGCGGATCCAAAAATCATGTGTGCTACCCTGCCGGCAAGGCTGGGCCGGGTGGGTTCAATGGCATGGCGGCAGGGTTGTGACTGCACAGAATCAGAGTTGAAACCCGGCTGGCGGGACGAGATTTACGGGATAGCGTCCTTGCAAGGTCTCGCTGCGCGCGTGAAGCTGGCAGAACAGGCAAGCGTTCCCTTTCGCGTCCATAGGTGCTTGTGTGAGGGGCGTGTGCAAGGTGTTTCGTGAGTTGGCGCACTGCAACCTTTAATTTAGGAGCTCTCATGTGCAAGCAAGCGAGAGGAAAAACACTTGCGAAGCCGGGGAACCAAAGTCACAAGAATGTGTTGAATATCAAATCTTGTTCCTCTGCCGGGTGCTATTACCCTAAAGGAATGCTCAACATCCGGCGGCTAATATTTGAAAGCCTCACTGGAGCAGGGCACTCCGTTTTTAATATGCAATGCTGAAAGCAGAACGATGATCAGTGTTTTGAAGTTTTTATTCCGCATCTTTGGCTATGGCTTTGTCGCCGTCGCAATTATCGCCGGCATATCCGACGCAAGTTCTTCGATTGCTCTTTCGGAAATTCACCTGGCTCAGCTTGGCCAGGTCTGGCAGGACCTTTCGCCAGCTTCCCTTGCAGTGGCGGAGGCCCACATCGTGGCCACGTTCGATGCGACGGTTTGGCAGACCCTGAAACAGACTGTGCTGACATGGCCGGTCTGGGCCGTGTTCGCCCCCATTGGGCTTGTGTTCCTCTGGCTCGGGGCAAAACGGCGAAGCCAGCGCGCGCTTTACGCCTGATACGGGGATTTGCCGGCAGGCATGAGCGGCCCGAAGGTTCACGGCCGGACACTCTTGCGTGACGGGCCCCTTGGAAACCGGCTGCAGCTGCGCCACATTATGCTCCTGAAATCAGCCGGCCCAACCCAGTGACGTTTTTGGGGAGCGTGCCGGTAAACGCGGGAGAGTGCCATGTCGTTCATGACGATGCTGACAAAGAAGTTTTCGCTGCCGGCCAAGGACGAGGCCCTGCCGGGGCGTTCCGAAGCGATCCGGCCGGCCGAGACGCATTTCGTCAACGGACGGTCCCTGACAGGTCCCTATCCGGACAACATGAAAACCCTTGTCGTCGGTATGGGCTGCTTTTGGGGCGCCGAGCGCCTGTTCTGGCAATTGCCGGGTGTCTACGTCACGGCGGTTGGCTATGCGGGCGGCTATACGCCGAACCCGACCTATCATGAAACCTGCACCGGACGCACGGGCCACACCGAAGTGGTTCTGGTCGTCTACGACCCGGCGGAAATCTCTCTGGGGCAGCTGCTCAAGGTCTTCTGGGAAAATCACGACCCGACCCAGGGCATGCGCCAGGGCAATGATACCGGCACCCAGTATCGCTCTGCGGTCTACGTGAAGGATGGCGGCGATCTTGCGCAGGCCGAGCAGTCCCGGCAAGCCTATCAGGCAGCCCTCAAGGCCGGTGGTGTGACCAGCAGCATCACGACCGAGATCCGGGAACTGGATAGTTTCTACTTTGCCGAAGACTACCACCAGCAGTACCTGGCCAAGAACCCGGCCGGCTATTGCGGCATAGGCGGCACGGGAGTCTCGTGCCCCGTCGGGTTGGGTCAGACCGCCTGACGGCCACACCGAAAGCCGGTTTCCTGTTGCAAGGGGCAGCGCTTAAAGGGCGCTGCCCTTTTTTGTGTTCAGACCCGGTCCGCCGGGAAAGCGCCGAAGCGCCCTGAGGCGCGCCAGGGCGATATGGAGCACTCTGGAACGAGCGGGCTTTTTCCGCAGAGGCGCTGTTTCTGCGGCAGAAAACATCTTCTCGGGCTCCGTCGTGTAATAACTACCATAAGTAGAAATTTCAGAATTTCTTAAAGTTACGCTGCGAACGTCGGTTGAACGCAGGTGCGTTGAAGGATCGATTCGGTGGGCCGTTCGGCAAAAATCTTTGTGGCGGGATATTTTCTGGCGAGCTGTGTGCTGATGCTTGCTGGCGCACTGGTGCCTGCCCGTGAAGGGCCGGTGGCGGTGTTCGCCTGGCCCTGGGGCGACAGCGCGGTTTCCGTCGTTGCCAGATCGGGCGGTCCGGTGGTGTTCGTCGGCGACCGAAACTGGGTGGCGCTCACCGAGACTGGCGAACAGCAGTCCATTGCAAGTCTTTACCGTTCGGGGGCCGGATTTGTGGCCTCATCCTTCATAGCGCAAGCCTGCGCGCGATTGAGCGGTGTCTCTCTGGAGCAGATGAAATGAACATGGTGGAAATGTCTCAAGCGGATCAGCTGTCCGGCCTGGACCAGTTCCGGCGGAAGTTTGCCCGGATGCTGATCCACTTTATCTGGATCAACGTCTTCCTGGTCATGGGAACAGCCTGGTGGGTCGGCAACGTTTCGCTTGTAGCGGTCTGTGGGGCAGCACTACTGCTCGGTGTGGCGGCCACCGGCACCTGGGTGAAATTCGGTTCCAGCGTCGAAACACGCCTGGCCACATCCATGTCCCTTGCCGGTCTGGTTGCCCTGCTGGTGGCGGCTCTTGCCGTGCCGGACGGACAGATCTCCTATCAGCTCGATGCGCATATGTATTTCTTTGCCGTTCTGGCGATCCTGGCAAGCTGGGTCGACTGGCGTGCGCTGGTTGCCTACGCAGCCGTGGTTGCCGTGCATCACCTTGTGCTGAATTTCGCTATGCCCTGGGCCGTTTTCCCCGGCGGGGCGGATTTCAGCCGCGTGGTGTTTCATGCGGTCATCGTGGTTGCGGAAGTCGCTGCCCTGTGGTGGATGACCGACAGCCTGGCACGAGCGTTCGCCACGTCCGACAAGGCGCGCGAGGAGGCTGAGGCAGCCCGTTCCCGGTCAATGGCATTGCAACAGCAAACCGCGCTGCACGATGAAACGGAGCGCGACAAGCAACAGGCGATCAACGAACGTATCCTTGCTTTTGAAAGCGATATCGCCGCCAAACTTGATGCTGTCGGCCTGAAGGTGCGCGAAATGCGGGACGCAGCTTCCGAACTTGGAACGGTGGCCGAGAACACATCTGCGCGGGCCGGATCCGTGTCGGACGCGTCCGAAACGGCCTCGTCCAACGTCCAGATGGTCGCCTCCGCCGCCGAGGAGCTGTCTTCCTCGATTGCCGAAATTTCCCGTCAGGTCGAACAGACCACCAGCATCGTCAACAGGGCGACGGAAAACGCGCAAACCAGCAACAGCAAGGTCGCTGGCCTTGCCAATGCGGCCAACAGGATCGGCGAGGTCGTCACGCTGATCCAGGCGATCGCCGAGCAGACCAATCTTCTGGCGCTCAACGCCACCATCGAGGCAGCCCGCGCAGGCGAAGCGGGCAGAGGCTTTGCGGTTGTCGCGGCCGAGGTCAAGGAACTGGCCACGCAGACCTCCAAGGCAACGGAAGAGATCGGCGCCCAGATCGCGGCGATCCAGGCGGAAACAAAGGATGCAGTGGACTCCATCGGCGTGATCGCGGCGACGATGGACGAGGTCAACAGCTACACGGCCGCCATCGCCGCCGCTGTCGGTGAGCAGGGCTCGGCGACACAGGAAATCTCGCGTAACGTGGCAGAAGCTGCTGACGGAACCGGACGCGTTGCCAACAACATCGACGGCGTGCGGGAATCGGTCGAACGCACCAGCCACTCCGTCGGGTCCATGGTCGAAGCCGCCGAAACCCTTGATCTGGAAACCCAGGACATGCGCCGGGCCATTACCGCCTTCCTGAAGGACGTTGCGGCCTGACGGAACGTCCTTGCCAAAATGTGATTGCCTGAAACCGGCGGCGGGTCCGCCGGTTTTTTCATGCGTCTCCCGGTCTGAGGGCCTGCCGGGTTGACCTTATGCCGCTTGAATGCCATGAGCCGCTGCTGACGGACCAGCGGGGCGGGTGAAAACGTGCCACGCTGACAGCAATCTTCACCCTCGCGGACACTGACGCCAACGATGCCTGCCTCTCCCTTCCAGTCTGGATCGGTCCTTTTGCTGGATCTGTTGAAGCAGCGTTCAGCGCTGCTGTTTCAAGCGCCGCAGGAGATCATCACCTGCACCCGGCTCGATGAGGTCAGGGGATGTCTTGAACGACTGGAGGCCGCTCAAGAAGACGGGTGCTATGCCGCAGGCTTTCTCGCCTATGAACTTGGGTTCGCCTTCGAGGAAAAGCTGCGCCAGCGGTTTCAGGAAACCGGTGAGCCTTTGCTGTGGTTCGGGCTTTACGATGCGCCTGAGGAACTGGACCTTGCCGAAGCAAGAGCGCTGCTGGCAAGCGCTGCGGATGGGGCCGAGGCTGCCATCGGCAAACCGGGTTTCGACATGGACAGGGCCGCCTACGACACGGCTTTCGCCCGCGTGCGCGGCCATCTGGCGAAGGGCGACATCTATCAGGTCAACCTGACCATGCGCGCAAGGTTTCGCCACCAGGGAGCGCCTGAACAGATCTTCCGGACCCTGCTACGCCGCCAGCCGGTGGAGTTTGCCGCCTTCCTGCGCCTTGAAGACCGGACGATACTGTCGCTTTCGCCGGAACTGTTTCTGGAACGTCAGGGAACACGCCTGCGAACCAAGCCAATGAAGGGTACCGCGCCCCGGGGGCGATACGCTTCTGAGGACAGCACAATTGCGCGTATGCTTTCGAGCGACCCCAAGCAGCGGTCCGAAAACACGATGATCGTGGATCTGATGCGCAACGACCTGTCGCGCATTGCCGAAACCGGTTCGGTGACGGTGACCAAATTGTGCGAGGTCGAACGCTACCAGAGCCTTCACCAGATGACCTCCACAGTTGAGGCCGAGGTACCGGGGCACGTCGGGTTTGCCAGCATCATCGAACATCTGTTTCCCTGCGGTTCGATCACCGGCGCGCCGAAGCTCAGCGCCATGCAGATTGCCCACGACCTGGAGACAGGCCCGCGAGGCGTCTACACCGGCTCCATCGGTTACCTTGCGCCCGGTGGCGACTTCCGCCTGAACGTCGCGATCCGGACACTGGTGCTGCGAGAGGACGGCAGCGGCGAAGCGGGAACCGGGTCCGGCGTGATCTTCGACAGCGGCGCGTCTCCCGAATATGACGAATGTGCCCTGAAGCTGCGGTTCATGAGCGAGGAAACGCCTGCCTTCGACCTGATCGAGACACTGGCCTACCACCCGGGCGACGGTTATCTGCTTCTGGAGCGGCACATGCAGCGTCTGCAGGCTTCAGCTGCCTATTTCGGTTTCCGCTTCCAGGAAGACGATATTCGCGCGGAACTGCTGCGTCAGAGCCGCGCCTTTGCCGGCTCAAGTCGTGTGCGTCTGCTGCTTTCGGCAGATGGCGGCGTTTCGGTGACTTCGACGGATTTGCCTCCGGCAGGCGAGGAGGCCGTCTTCAATCTTGTTATCGCGCAGGAAAGCACGCAATCCGCTGACAGGTTCCTGTTCCACAAGACCACCAACCGTGCCTTTTACGACGACACACGCCAGCGCTATCAGGCGCAAACCGGTTGCCAGGAGGTGCTGTTCCTGAACGAGAATGGCTACCTCACCGAAGGCAGCTACACGACCCTCTTCGTCAGGAAGAACGGCAGACTGCTGACGCCGGCGCTTCGCCACGGGCTGCTGCCCGGCACGTTCCGGGCGGGCCTGTTGGAGCGCGGCCTCGCCAGCGAAGCGGATCTGACACCCCAGGATCTGCGGGAAGCCGAAGACGTCTACGTCGGCAATTCCGTGCGCGGACTGATACGAGCCCGCCTGCTTTCAGAACAGGAGGCAGGACTCTGGGGCATCGATGCAGGCCAGCAAGGCCAAGCCGTGCGCAAGGCCGGTTGAAAATCGGAAGCGCAGAGGGATCACCAGTTTCTCAGGCGTTGTCCCAGGGAACAACCGTCAGCTCCGGCCACAGCGCTTTCATCCGCTCCGCCTTTTCCACGTATGTCTCTGCGTTCGGCTGGGTGTAATTGGGCACCAGACGCATGCCGAACAGGTTGGCAAGGCCGAAGGGCGCATGCAGCACCATGCGCCCGTCCTTTGTCAGTCGCGCCGCCACCGCATGGGTGCGCGAGGCATAGGTAACCAGGGAATCCATTGCACAGTCGAGCGGGCGATAGGGTCTTCTGAAACGCTGCTGGTACCACAGGTGCACACGGGCCTGATTGCGCACCTCCAGCAGGCTGACCCACTCCGGCAAAGCCTCGTTGACCTTGCCGATGACGGCATCTTCGGCCTCGTAGGAGAGGTCCTGGCCATCGAAATAGATGATGTCGAAGTCCTTGATGCCATGCAGCATGGGGCGGTTGGTGAGGACGTTCCAGACGGTCTGGTAGATGCCACCCGATACGAGCCAGGCATCCGGCAGGTCAAGATCGCGGAGTGTCGTCAGAATTTCCATCACATGGGGGATGGATCGGATGATCTGCTCTAGCCTTGCCAGCCGCGCGTCTTCACTCGCCGAATAGGGGTCACCCAACGATGCATCGCGTTCGTTCATCTGCAATTCGGCGCTCATGTGCGGGTCCTCTTTTGGCGAGGGGCCAACCTATCCGATTCTGGGGGAATGGCGAGCCGTGAAGAATGAAGAGAGCGTGCCGGAAGTAGCCGCGCGAAGGCACGCAAACCTACCGGATGGGCGCAGCGCCGACTTGACATGAGCCATGACGACGCCATCTCTTTCAGGGGCGCATTGAGACTTCAGGAATTGCCGATGAACACCTTGCCACGCAAACATCTGATCGCTGCACTGGCCACTTGCGGAGCGGTGCTTGCGGCCACTCTCCCGTCCGCCGCTCAATCCGCACGGCCGAATTCCACCACCATGTCGTGCGGCCAGGCCCAGTCCATGATCAATCAGCGCGGTGCTGTCGTGATGAGCACAGGACGCTACACGTTCGATCGTTACGTGGCGAACCGGAGCTTCTGTCAGCACGGCGAGGTTACGCGCCGGGACTACATCCCGACGAAGGACAATGCGAAATGCTACGTGCTTCGCTGCATCAATCCCCAGCCCTGGCGGTACGATTGAGCGACTGCCTGTCAAAGCTCATTGGCCACGTCGTCGCAATAGGTATTCAGTGCCAGCCTTGACAGGCTTTAACACCCTGCCGGTTACAGATGGTCATACGCCCGGATGGTGCGTTTAACGAGAGCACTCCAAAACAGCGAACTGAGGCAGATGTCTTAACCGCCTTGCAGTCTTTTCTTGCTATTTCACAAGCTGACGGGGCAATGCTGTGTTGCAATTGGAAACCGTTCCACAAATATGAAATGCGGATTGCCTACTGCTGGAAATCTCAGACATTTAATACATGACTTCGCCTGAATACTCAGGAAAGGCCTTGCGATGAACGAGAATAATACAAGAAAACCGCTAATAATCGCGAAGTTCGCGCTAAAGGCAGGCCTGTTCATGGGGGCGGCTATTGTGCCTGCACTGCAGGCCGAAGCGCAGACCCGGCGCCAGCCGGACACGACCCAACTGACCTGTGCCCAGACCCAGGATCTGATCAAGAGATTCGGTGGCATCAATCTGAAATCCGGGCCCTACAAGTTCGACCGCTTCGTGGCCGGTCGGAACCAGTGTTTTTCGGGGCAGACCGTGCGCCCGACCTTCGTACCGACGAAGGACGATCCGAAGTGTTCCGTTCTGGTGTGCGCCGAAATGGGGCAGACCCGCCAGTAAAAAAGGCCGCGCGATGGTGTTTCGCGCAGCCTTCTTTCATTCCGTCTTCTGTAAAGCCGATCAGCCTCTCAGCGTGCCGCCGGTCGCCTTTTCGACATTGGCGATGATCTTCTTCGCCACCGCGTCGATTTCTTCGTCCGTCAGGGTTTTCTGACGCGGCTGCAGCGTCACGTCGATCGCGACGGACTTCTGCCCTTCAGGCACGCCCTGGCCTTCGTAGATATCGAACAGCGTGACATCGCTGATCAGGGTCTTGTCTGCACCGCGGGCGGCTTTCAGCAGTGCCTCGGCCGAAACGTCCTTGCCGAGAAGGAAGGCGAAGTCGCGCTGGACCGGCATCAGACCGCTGACATTGAGCGCGCCCTTGGACCGGCCGCCCTTGCCCTTGGGTTCGGGCAAGGCATCCAGGTAGATCTCGAACGCGACCAGCGGCCCTTCGATGTCGAGCATCTGCAGCGTGCGCGGATGAATTTCACCGAACACCGCCAGCACGTTTTTCGGGCCGAGCTTGAGGCAGCCCGACCGGCCTGGATGGAACGTTGCCGGAGCGTCTGCCGACACCATCAATTTGTCCACCGGAGCACCGATGGCCGCCAGCGCCGCTTCGGCATCCGCCTTGGCGTCGAACACGTCAACGGTCTGGGAAACGCCAGACCAGTGCCGGCCGGCACCCTGTAGCTTCGCAGACCCGCGGCGAACGCCGGTCGCGACCATCTTCTGGCCTTCCGGAGTGTCGTTCTCGAACACCTGACCGACCTCGAACAGGGCAACATTACCGTATCCGCGGTCGGCATTGCGCTGCGCAGCCACGAGCAGGCCCGGAAGCAGGCTCGGGCGCATGTCCGACATCTCGGTGGAAATCGGATTGGCCAGCGCCAGCGCGGCGCTGCCGCCGCCGAAGAGCTCGGCGTGATCCTTGGCGATGAACGACCATGTGACCGCTTCATTGAAGCCACGGGCGGCCAGGGCCCGACGCGCCTTGTTGCGGCGGATCTGGCCGGTGGTCAGCACTTTCTGACCCACGGTGCCGGTGCGCGGCAGCGGCGTGAACGGCACCCGGTCCAGACCGATGATCCGCACCACCTCTTCCACGAGGTCGGCCTTGCCTTCGATATCCGGGCGCCAGCTCGGCGCGGCCACCTTGACCGTGTCGCCGGAGCCGGAAACCCAGAAGCCGAGCGATTTCAGCGTGACATTGGCCTCCGCAGGCTGAACGTCGACACCGGACAGGCGCTTGATTTCCGAATAGGGGAATTCGATGATCTTGCTGGTTTCCGGCACGGACCCGGCCTGAACCGTTTCCGAGGCCTCACCACCGCACAGGTCCAGAACCATGCGCGTGGCGTATTCCAGGCCAGGCATCATGTAGTCCGGATCGACGCCGCGCTCGAAGCGGTAACGGGCATCCGTGTTGACGCCGAGCTTGCGGCCGGTGGCAGCAATGTCGTCTTCGTCCCACAGAGCGGATTCGATCAGCACATTGACGGTTTCTTCCTTGCAGCCCGAAGGCTCCCCGCCCAGAATGCCGCCAAGGCTTTCCACGCCGTTGTCGTCGGAAATGACGCAGACCGTATCGTCGAGCTCATAGGTCTTGCCGTTGAGGCCGTCGATCGTCTCGCCAGGCCTGCCACGGCGCACAACAAGATTGCCATGCACCTTGTCCGCGTCGAACACATGCAGCGGCCGGCCCTGGTCGAAGGTGATGTAGTTGGTCATGTCGACAAGGGCGTTGATCGGCCTGAGGCCGATGGCGGTCAGGCGGTCCTGCAGCCATTTCGGCGACGGGCCGTTCTTCACGCCCTTGACAAGGCGCAGGCCAAAGGCCTTGCACATCGGTTTGGTGTCGCCGAAGTCCAGAGTGACGCCGACCGGGCAGGGGAAGGTGCCGCGAACCTGATCATTGCTGCGTTCCTTCAGCTTGCCGAGACCGGCAGCGGCAAGGTCGCGGGCAATGCCGTAGACGCCTGTGCAATCCGGACGGTTCGGGGTCAGGCCGATTTCAATGACCGGCTCGTCAAGTCCTGCCCACTCGGCATAGGTCATGCCGACCGGCGCATCCGCCGGCAGGTCGATGATGCCGTCATGTTCGTTGGAAAGTTCCAGCTCACGCTCCGAGCACATCATGCCGAAGCTTTCCACGTCGCGGATCTTGCCGACCGACAGCGTGACGTCGAGCCCGGGAACATAGTCGCCCGGCTTGCCGAGCACGCCGACAAGACCGGCGCGGGCATTGGGAGCCCCGCAGACAACCTGAACCGGATCGCCTTCGCCGGTGTCCACCTTCAGAACGCGCAGGCGGTCTGCATTCGGATGCTGCTCGGCTTCCAGAACCTTCGCGATCTTGAACGGCTTCAGGCGGTCGGCACGGTTGGTGACTTCCTCGACTTCCAAGCCGATAAGGGTGAGACGTTCAACGATCTCCTCAAGGCTGGCGTCGGTTTCCAGATGCTCCTTGAGCCAGGAAAGGGTGAATTTCATCTTTCGATCTCTTCAAACTTGGTGCGGCGTCAGAACCGCGAAACGGGATGTGGAGGCGTCAGTTGCCGAGCCGGTCCACTTCGGGAATGATGGTCGCAGCGCCGTAATTCTCGGCAAAACGGCGGCCGATATCGGAAAAGTCACGGGTCCAGCCGCGCACCATCTCCGGCGTGATCTGCTGTTTGGTGGCGATCGCCTGGGCCGCTTCCGTCTCGATCCGGTCCCGCAGGATGCCTAGCTCGATCTGGGCAGAGTATTCGGCCCGGTATTTGCCGAGCCAGCCCATGGCGACAATGACCACCATCACCAGAAGAGCAGCGGTGCTGGTTAGGCCGGCCCACTTTGCGGTGCCACCGATCCGGCGATCGCTGGCGATCAGAACGATCGAAGCGATGGTCAGGAAGGCTACGATATAAATCGCCTGCAGGAAGCTGTGGTACTTCTCGGTCGAGCTTTCTTCATGGCCGGCCCGCAGACGCGTGATCCGGTCCCGAAGATACAGCAGCGCATCGGCTTCGGTGCCCAGTTTTTCGCGGAAATAGGTGTCGCAGAAGCGAAGGCGGCCCCGGTTCTCGATCTTTTCGGCGCAAGCCTCCAGGAACGAGGTCGGCGTCGCAACGCGCGTATCCTTGTCGGCGGTCTGTGCCGCTGCCGGCAACAGGGCGGCAGCGGTCAGCAGGACGGCAAGGACGATGCGGATCAGCATAGACATGGTGGCGCCCCCCAAATTCAGGCGGTTAACTGGACAGACCACCGAACAGCGTCGGCAGGTCGAGTGGTCGGAAGCCGTAATGCTGGATCCAGCGGACGTCGGCATCGAAGAAGGCGCGCAGGTCCGGCATGCCATATTTGAGCATCGCGATACGGTCGATCCCCATGCCCCAGGCGAACCCCTGGTAGACATCCGGGTCGAGCCCGCAATTACGGATGACGTTCGGATGAACCATGCCGCAGCCGAGAATTTCCAGCCAGTCCTCACCCTGGCCGATCTTCACTTCGCCGCCGGACCGGTCGCACTGGATGTCGAGTTCCATGGACGGTTCGGTGAACGGGAAGAAGCTCGGGCGGAAACGCATCTTGATGTCGTCAACTTCGAAGAAGGCCTTGCAGAATTCGCGCAGGACCCATTTGAGGTGGCCGAAATGGCTGCCCTTGTCGATCACGAGACCTTCCACCTGGTGGAACATCGGCGTGTGGGTCTGGTCGCTGTCACAGCGGTAGGTCCGTCCCGGCGTGATGACGCGGATGGGCGGTTCCTGGCTGCGCATGGTCCGGATCTGCACCGGCGAGGTGTGCGTGCGCAGCAGCAGTCGTTCGCCGTCTTCCTTCGGATTGAAGAAGAACGTGTCGTGCATCTCGCGCGCCGGATGGCCTTCGGGAAAGTTCAGCGCGGTGAAGTTCAGTTCATCCGTTTCAATATCCGGGCCTTCGGCGATGGAAAAGCCCATGTCGGCAAAGATCGCCGTCAGCTCGTCGATAACCTGGCTGACCGGATGAATGCGGCCGGTTTCCACGGGTGTGGGGCGCAGGGGCAGGGTGATATCCACCCGCTCGCTGGTCAGACGCGCTTCCAGCGCAGCTTCCGCCAGCACGTCCTTGCGGGCGGCGATTGCGTCGGTGATTTTCGCCTTCAGGCCGTTGAGGGCAGGGCCCATCACCTGGCGCTCTTCCGGCGTCATCTTGCCGAGCGTTTTCATCTGCTCGGAGATGGAGCCCTTCTTGCCAAGGGCGGCAACGCGGATGTCTTCCAGGGCGGCTTCGGTCCCGGCGCCTTCGATGGCGGCCAGAAGATCGGTTTCAAGAGTGTCGAGGTTGGACATGCGTACTCGGTCATCGGTTCGCGCGTTGCGCGCGGAGGTGTCGAAACAGAAAGTCGGGGTCTTTTAGCGAATAATCGCAGCGATTGCCACGGCCTCATGCGCATTATTGCGTGAGTTCCCGAAGAGATGGAAAGCGCCGGAATTAAAGCGCGTTAGCGCGTAAATCGCCCGCAGGCGGGGCCCTGCAGCTCAATGAGACGCACGTCGATCCCGGACAGGGCCTGACAGCCTTCGGGAAGTCCGGAACGGCGGATATGTGCTGTACGATCGCTCATGGGGCGTCAATGTAGCGAAAGGCGGGGCGATGGCAAGCGGAAAAGGCAGTCCACCGCGCAACGGGGCCGAGGGCAGGGGGAAGGGGCCGATTGCCACGTAGAGGAACTCATTTCCCGCACAGGCGTTCACTTGCTGAGTTCCCTGCTGTTTGCCGACGTCCGTGGACAGCCGGGCGTTCAGGTACCAGAGGGGGCATGCATGACACGTGGAAGAGAAGCCGTCAGTCCGGAAGATATCCCGCCGGTTGGCTGGCTGGACATAGCCGTGCGCGTCTGGAACGCGGTCCAGCGCGACCATATCGACCTGATCGCGGCAGGCGTCGCCTTCTACGGCCTTCTGGCCATCTTCCCCGCCATAACCGCTCTCACCGCATTGTCCGGACTGGTTGTTGAGCCCGTGGAGGTGAGCCGTCAGCTGGAGCTGATCAAGAATTTCCTCCCTCAGGAAGCGTCGCAGATCATTCTGGCGCAGGCCGCCGATGTCGCCGGCAGCGAGAACACCGGGCTCGGCTTTGCATTCGTCATCGGTCTGGGTATTGCGATCTACTCCACCTCCAAGGGCATGGCCAGCATCATGGAGGGGCTCAACGTTGCCTATGACGAGGTCGAAAAGCGCGGCTTCATTGCGCTGAAGGCCCGGACGTTGGCAATGACCTTGCTGCTCGTTCTTGCGTTTATGATGGGCATAATTTCCGCGCTGCTGCTGCCGGTCGTTTTCAGTTACCTCGCCCTGCCGGAGTGGCTCGAGCGGGTCCTGTCCTCTGCGCGCTGGATCATTCTCGGGTTTCTGACCGTTACCGGGCTCTCTTTCGTCTACAGGTTCGGGCCCTCCAGAACCGACGCAAAATGGAAATGGATAACGCCCGGTGCCGTTATCGCCTGCCTGCTGTGGCTTGCCGCGTCCTACGGCTTTTCGGTCTATGTATCGAACTTCGCCAGCTACAACAGAACCTTCGGCAGTCTTGCAGGTGTCATCATCCTGCTCATGTGGCTCTGGATATCGGCCTATATCGTCCTGCTCGGCGCCGAGCTGAATGGCGAGATGGAGGCGCAGACAAAACGGGACAGCACCGTCGGGCCGGAGCGGCCAATGGGCTCGCGGGGGGCGGTGAAGGCCGACGTTCTGGGCAAATCCATCGCGGGTGTCGACTAGCCGAGGGCTCTGCCGGAGGTGAGCTGCGATCAGCTTGGCTTATGCCTCCACCGCATCTGCCCCCTTCGGTCTGCCGATGGAGCCCTGCAGTTCTTCGCGCAGCCAGTCGCCGAAGGCTTTCTTGGCTCTGGTCTGCGGGGCGTTCTTGCCACTGATCAGCCAGTAGGCGCTGCCGGTGGCCGGCCGTTCCGGGAAGGGCGCGATCACCTGACCGGATTTGACGGCATAGACGGCCAGCGTTTCCCAGGCCAGGAACACCCCATGGCCGGCAATCGCCGCATCGAGGCACAGGGAGCCGTCAGAGAAGGTCGGACCGTCCTGCAGGATGCTTTCATCAAGGCCGAAGAGATCCAGCCAGGTCTTCCAGGTAAACATTTGCCCGGGGTCGCGGATGATCGGCAGCTTGCCGATGTCCTTCGGTTCCCTGATCTGTTCCGCCAGCGCCGGGCTGCACACGGGAAACACCCGCTGGTGCAGCAGTTGTTCTGCCCTCACGCCCGGATAGGGCCCCTTGCCGACGCGGATGCAAAGGTCGACATCGCTCATGTCCGGATCGACCAGATCCACCGTTGCTTCTACCCGAACCCTGATGCCCGGATGTGCCTTGTTGAAGTTCTTGAGGTGCCACACCAGCCACTTGCCGGCAAAAACCGGCGCAACGGAGATCGTCAGCGCATCCTCGCGTCCGCGCTGGGTGGTGGCGATGGCGGTCGAGAGGGAGGACATGGCGCTGGTCAGATGCGGTTGCATTGCAAGCACATGTGCGGTCGGCAGCAACAGGCGGTTCTGCCGCTCGAACAGTTGCACCCCTAGCTGCGCTTCGGTCTTGTGAAGTTGCTGGCTGACGGCTCCAACCGTGACCCCGAGTTCGTTTGCAGCCGCCTTGGCGGAGCCCAGTCGGGCGACGGCTTCAACGGCGCGAAGGCCGGACAGGTGAATGCTGTTGAGGTTCTTCATTTAGAAAAACTAAACTGAAAATCAGAATAAGTCGATTTTTTTAGCGGATGGGAGCGTCTATATAGAGAGCATAGCTAAATTCAAAGAAGGAATTTGGCCATGCAAAAAACAATAATAAGGAGACTGAACCTCATGATGAAACTGTTTATGCGCCGCTACATGACGGCCCGTCCGGCATCCGCTTATGACCGCACCGACCCGCTGTCCCATCCGGCAATCGTGCGTATGTCCCAGCGCGAGCTGGCCGATCTGCCGCTCAACCGGCGCTAAGGCCGAAGGCCGGCTGAAAGGCCGGTCTGTGACCCTTCCGATCGACCCTCCGCGATGGATGGCCGGTTGGACAAGATCTGCAAATCAGAAAACGGCGCCTGGGCCATAAACCCGGCGCCGTTTCTGTTTTTGGGTGGGCGAAGCGGCCTGTTGCTGCTGCCCAGGGATGTGCTCAAACCGCAACCGGCTGCCTGTCGGCAAATTGCGCGACGCCGTGTCCGAACGACCAGTTCTCCAGCTTGGTCTCCACCAGATTGATGAAGATGTCCTCGGACCGAATGCCGACTTCGCGGGCAAGGCCTCTGGCGATCCGTGCAAACAGCGCCTTCTTCTGCTCGACGCTGCGCGTGTCGCTGACGGTCAGTTGAATGATGATAAGGTCATCAGACCGGTCGATGTTCATGAAATGACGGCCGAACAGGAAATCCTCGCGCGCATGTTCGGTGATCATCATGAACTTGTCGTCTTGCGGCACACCGAAGGTCTCGCGCATGGACTGATAGATTTCATCCAGAATCGAGGCTTTCTGGGCTGCGGTTTTGGAGCCCTTCAGCAGGGAAACGTTGGTAAGCGGCATCATGTCCTCCGTCTTTCGGGAATGAGCCAATTTTATCGGGGTGCTGAAGATAATAGAAACAAATCTTTGATATTTCAAAAATCATAAATTAGAATGATTGAATGACCGATCTCGATATGGATCTTCTGCGCGCTTTCGTGCGCGTTGCCGAAACAGGCAGCTTTACCCGGGCAGGGCAGATGACGGGCGCAAGCCAGTCTGCTATCAGCGTCAAGATCAAGAAGCTGGAAGACCGTCTCGGCAACACCCTCCTCAGCCGGTCGCCACGCTCCGTCCGGCTGACGAGTTTCGGCGCACGGTTTCTGAACGATGCACGCAGCCTGATCGACCTGCATGACAGTGTGGCAGCCCGTGTTTCCGGCCCATCCGTTCAAAGACAGCTGCGTTGCGGCATCAGCGATCATGCCGCCGGAGGCCGCCTGCCGGCCATTATCACCTCGCTCAGCAAGGCTCTGCCGGAGCACCGTCTGCACGTCGCTGTCGGTTATTCCGATACGCTCTATACTGATTTCAAGGCAGGGCTGTTCAGCGCGGTCATGGTGCGCTCCGAAGATGTCGAGGGTACCGGCCGTGTGGCCTTCGAGGAGAACCTTGTCTGGACGGCCTCCCGCGAATTTGCCTGGAAGGCGGGCGCGGCACTTCCCCTTGTCGCCCTGTCCGAGACATGCGCCCTCAGGCGCCTGGCGGAAGGCACGCTGAAGGACGCCGGGATCTCCTATGAAGACGCCTTCACCGGCACTGGTGTCGGCGCCATCCAGGCAGCGGTCAGTGCCGGCCTCGGTATCGCCTGCCTCGACAGGCGCAACATTCCGGCCGGCTGCCGTGAGGTTGGCGACCTCTATCAGCTTCCGGTCTTGCCGAAGACAAAGATGACGCTCTTCTGCCGCGAGGACGACATCGCCTCGGCGATTCTCGGCGCTTTCAGGGAACATCTTTGAGCCCTTGACCTGGAGTTGCTCCAGGGAGCTAGGGTTCACCTGACCAACAAGAGTGGAACCCATGCTGATCTCGGAAGCCTCCGTCAGAAGCGGCCTGAGCGCCGATACGATCCGGTACTACGAGAAGTCCGGGATCGTTCCTGCCATAGACCGCGGGGCGGACGGCCTGCGCCGGTTTTCTCCCGAGAATGTGGAGTGGCTCACGCTGCTCTACTGGCTGCGCAAGACCGGCATGTCGATGAAGGACATGCAGCGCTTCGCTGCGCTTTACCGCGAGGGCGGGCGCACCGTCAGCGAGCGCAAGGCTTTGCTGCTTGGGCATGCCGAAGCCCTCAAACGCAAACGCGCCGATCTCGACCGCCGCGAAGAGGTTCTTGCCGAGAAGCTTGCCATTTACGACAAACTGGAAGGACAACGCCCATGAAGATCATCATTGTTGGTGCAGCCGGAGCGATCGGGCAGGCAGCCTGTGCCGAGCTCTCCACCCGTCATGAGATCATCACTGCCGGGCGCTCAGCGGGTGATATCAAGGTGGACCTTGCCGATGAGGAAAGCATCGAGGCCATGTATGCGGAAGCCGGCCTCGTGGATGCGGTTATCTGTGCTGCCGGGGAGGTTGCTTTCGGCCGGTTGGCGGAGATGACCGGCGAAAAATATCTCTACAGCCTGAAGAACAAGGTGCTTACTCAGATCAATCTCGTTCTGAAGGGCCTGAAGGTTGTGAGCGAGGGCGGATCGTTCACCCTGACCAGCGGAATTCTGGACAGGGACCCGATCCGGGTCGGTTCGGGCTCGGCCACCACCAACGGCGCGCTCGGCGGCTTTGTCAAAGCGGCGGCCATCGACATGCCACGTGGTCTCAGGATCAATGTCGTGAGTCCCGGACTTCTGGAGGTCTCGGCCAACCGCTACGGTGCCATGTTCCCCGGTCACGAACACGTCTCGTCCCGGCGTGTCGGTCTTGCCTACGCCAAATGCGTCGAGGGAGGCGCGACGGGGCTGGTCGTGCCTGTGGACTGACGAGCCTGCCGGAGCACTCAGGCCTTCTTCACGAATTCCGTCAGGATGACGATGCGCTGATCGTTCACACGCCCTTCAATCTGGGAGGCGTTGTCCGCAACAAGGGAGATGTTGCGCACGGCGGTACCGCGTTTGGCGGTGAAGTTGGCGCCCTTGACCTTGAGATCCTTGATCAGGGTCACCGTGTCGCCGGCAGCAAGAACAGCGCCGTGGGTATCCTTGTGGACCACACCGTCATCGTCGTTCGTGCTGGCGACGCCAAGACCGGCCTTTGCCCAGGCAAGTGTATCCTCTTCCAGATACAGCATGTCCAGGAGATCTCGCGCCCAGCTTTCATCAGGCATTCTTGAAAGCATGCGGTAGGCAACAACCTGAACCGGTGGCACCTGGCTCCAGGCAGCTTCATTCAGGCAGAGCCAGTGTTTGGGATCGACATCGGCAGCGCCTGAAATCTGATCCGCGCACGTCGTGCATGCGAGAACCGCCATCTCCGCGGTGCCGTCAGCATCCGGGCCAACGTCGAGCGGCTGCAACGCATCGGTGGCACCGCAGAATTCGCAGGCATTGCCGGCGCGGTCGGAAAGGGTCTGTTCGATAGTCATGGCAAGGCCTTGCTTGGGGGGGCGCCGCGGGCGGGCTTTTTCAGCCGGTCTATGGCGCTTCAATCAGGAGGGCAAAGAGGAGCAACGTTTGTCACGCCGGTTTGCCGAAGGCAAGACCTGGGCCTTGCAAACCTTGGCGCTGATACCTCTTGTCACGGAAAGCCGTGCATCGCCCGCCGTTCGAAAACCGCCGTAGGTCCGCTGGAGCTTTGGCTTGGCGCGTTGCGCCAAGCGGGTTCTCAATCGTCCATTTTCAGGGCCTGGATAAAGGCTTCCTGCGGGATTTCGACCTTGCCGAACTGACGCATCTTCTTCTTGCCGGCCTTCTGCTTTTCCAGCAGCTTGCGCTTACGGGTGGCATCACCGCCGTAACACTTGGCGGTCACGTCCTTGCGCAGGGCCGAGATGGTCTCGCGGGCAATCACCCGGCCGCCGATGGCTGCCTGGATCGGGATCTTGAACATGTGCCGCGGGATCAGCTCTTTCAGCTTTTCGCACATGGCGCGGCCGCGGCGTTCCGCCTGGCTGCGGTGCACGAGCACGGAAAGCGCATCGACAGGTTCTTCGTTGACCAGGATCGACATCCTGACGAGATCGCCGGCCCGATAGTCCGAAATCTGATAATCGAACGATGCATAACCCTTGGAGATCGACTTCAGACGGTCGTAGAAGTCGAACACGACTTCGTTGAGCGGCAGGTCGTAGGTCACCATCGCGCGGGAGCCGACGTAGGACAGGTCGATCTGAAGACCGCGCCGTTCCTGGCACAGTTTCAAAATGCCGCCCAGATATTCGTCCGGGGTCATGATGGTTGCGCGGATCCATGGCTCGCGGATTTCGGCGATCTTCACGATGTCCGGCATATCGGCCGGGTTGTGAAGTTCAACGTCCGAACCGTCCGTCAGGGACATCTGGTAGACCACCGACGGGGCGGTGGCGATCAGGTCGAGGTCGAACTCGCGGTAGAGCCGTTCCTGGATGATTTCCAGATGCAGCAGGCCGAGGAAGCCGCAGCGGAAGCCGAAGCCGAGAGCGGCGGAGGTTTCCATTTCGAAGGAGAACGAGGCATCGTTGAGGCGCAGCTTGCCCATGGCAGCGCGCAGGTCTTCGAAGTCGTTTGCATCGACCGGGAAAAGACCGCAGAACACGACCGGCTGAGCCGGCTTGAAGCCCGGCAGGGCTTCCGCACAGGGTTTCTTTTCCAGGGTGATGGTATCGCCGACACGGGTGTCGGCAACTTCCTTGATGGACCCTGTGATAACGCCGATCTCGCCGGCTTTCAGTTCGTCCACCTGCAGGAATTTCGGGGTCATGACGCCGACGCGGTCAACGTCATAGGCAGCGCCCGTGCCCATCATCTTGATCTTCTGGCCACGCTTGAGGGACCCGTCTATGACCCGGACAAGCACCATAACGCCAAGGTAGGTGTCGTACCAGCTGTCGACCAGCATCGCCTTTAGCGTGGCGTCCGGGTCGCCTTCCGGTGGCGGCAGCTTTTTGACGATCGCCTCCAGCACGTCATCGACGCCAAGACCCGTCTTGGCGGAGATCATGCAGGCTTCCGACGCATCGATGCCGATCACATCCTCGATCTGCTCCTTGATGCGGTCCGGTTCGGCCGCGGGCAGGTCGATCTTGTTGAGGACGGTGACGATCTCATGATCGTTGTCGATGGCCTGATAGACGTTGGCAAGCGTCTGCGCTTCCACACCCTGCGAGGCATCGACCACCAGCAGCGAGCCTTCACAGGCCGCAAGCGAGCGGGACACTTCATAGGCAAAGTCCACGTGGCCCGGCGTGTCGATCAGGTTCAGCGTATATTGTTCGCCGTCCTTGGCATTGTAGATCAGGCGCACTGTTTGCGCCTTGATCGTAATGCCGCGCTCGCGTTCGATATCCATCGAATCGAGCACCTGCTCTGTCATTTCGCGGTCGGTCAGCGTGCCGGTCATCTGGATCAGGCGGTCGGCCAGCGTCGACTTGCCGTGATCGATATGAGCCACGATGGAAAAGTTGCGGATGTTGGAAAGCTTCTTCGTCGTCATGGCCGCCCCTTTACCACTGCAATTCGATTTCGCCTAGTGGATTGAAGCCCGCGGGCGTTGAATTCCGGTGCTTTTTTGTACCCTCAGCGGAATGCCGGGGTCCCCCATGGCCAACGGGATCTGTCGCCCCCGACAAATGACGTAGTTCGCGGCAGACATTTGTCTTGGCAATTCAATCTTAAAGTGTGATCTAGATTGTATCGGCAGAGACGAGTTGAACAGCCCCACAAGAGTGTCCGATGTTGATCCGCAATGCAGAACCGAAAGACGTCCCGGCAATTCTGACGCGTTATAACCAGGCCGTGCGCGAGACGACGGCTGCCTGGACAAATCGCGAGGAAACGCTGGACGAAAGACTGACCTGGTTTGAGGGGCGGATGAAGCAGGATCTTCCGGTTCTGGTGGCGGTGGACGACACGGATGCCGTGCTTGGTTTTGCCAGTTTCGGGCCGTTCCGGCCGCGCGAAGGCTATCGCCTGACGGCGGAACACTCGGTCTATGTCGACCCGGCGGCACAGCGCCGCGGCATTGGCCGCGCGCTGCTGGAGCGCCTGATTGAGATTGCCATCGCCAAGAACCTGCATGTGCTGGTTGGCGTGATCGACGGCGGCAACGCGGCCTCTATCGCCCTGCACGAGAAACTCGGTTTTCATGTCGCCGGGCGCTTGCCGGAAGCCGGCACAAAGTTTGGCCGCTGGCTGGATCTGGTCTTCGTCGCCAAGGTTCTGGGACCGATGCAGTCGCCGGAAGATTAGGCGCTATCCAGTCCGTCTCAATTGGCCGTCAGCACATCCCGGCAGTCATTCGGCAGGGCAGCCAGCGCCATGGGGCGTTTCTTGACCACCTTCGGAGGCTCGCCCGGCTTGGGCGGGTTCTTCGGCACCCAGGGTTCATCCGACAGCCAGTAGGCAAGGTCGGCGCCGCAGCCGTCGCCGGGGGGCGGCGGGTTCTGGTTTTCGCAGCCAACACTGCCCTTGGGGCAGGATAGGCGTACATGGAAATGATAGTGATGTCCCCACCATGGCCGCACCTTGCGCAGCCAGGAGCGGTCGCCGCCCTTCTGGAAATCGCACAGGGCCTTCTTGATCGTCGGACTGACGAAGATACGCGCCACACGCTGGTCTGAAGCAGCGCGCCGGATCAGTCTGGCGTGCTTGTTGGACCATTTCTTGGGATCCACCCGCCGGTCCGCACCCTTGACGTCCATCGGGCCGATCAGCATCGAAATGGCGGAGATGTCTTCTCGCTCCTGTGCGGTCAGACGGCGGTTCGGCATTTCCGTCAGCCAGATGTCGGCGTCGAGGCCGATCTGGTGGCTGGCATGGCCGGATGTCATCGGACCTCCACGTGGCTGGGCGATATCGCCGACAAGCAGCCCGTTCCAGCCGACTTTCGGAGCGTCATTCGCCAGGTCCTTGAGATAGTCGATCAGGACAGGGTGGCCCCAGTTGCGATTGCGTGACAGGCGCATCGCCTGCCAGGTCGGTCCGTCCGTCGGCAGCTCTGCGCCGCCTGCAAGGCACCCTTTGGCGTAGGACCCGATCGAACGGGCCTTCAGATGGGCAGGGCCGTTGGCGGCCCCGAAGTAGTCGCGGGCAGGCTGGTCACCACGAAGGGCAAGGTTCGGTCTCTTCGCGACATAGCCTTCGGGCACGTCGCGTTTCTTTGCCGGAACCGGGACGCCGGCCACGATTTCCACGGTTGGTGAATAGGCTTCGGCTGCAGGATCGGCAGGCTTGACGGAGGGCACCGGCGTGGCTGACGCGACAAGGCAGGAAACCTGAAGAGCCGCCGCAAATGCCATCAGGCCGGACACCGCAAAGGTCCAGCCGGTTCGCTTGCCTGTTTTGCCCGCTTTCACGTCGAAACCTCGTGCGCCAGTCTGGGTGTCTGGCCGCGCCATGCGCCGGCCATTTCAATCCTCAGGCAGCATGCACCAAATCGGGCGTCTCCGCATCCGATTCGCTATTATCCACATGCGCGGCGATCATGTCGGCGAAGGCATCCAGGAACACGGTGTTGTCCCGGATCACCCGGTCCGCCGCACCGTTCAGCGTGATGATGTTGCCAGGCCGGGCATTGTCGATGTCCTCGGCTTCCGCTGGCAGTTCGCCATCGAGCCTGTGGTAGCTCACGTTCGGCAGTTCGGCGAAAAGCTGGTGTGCCTGGTCGGAGGTCGTCTGGCTTTGCGCATCGGCCAGGATCGACATCAGCGGCGCCCCCTTGGAGGGCTGCAGCCAGCCGAGAGCCCCCCAGCCGACGGCATCCTTGTAAAGGAAGGGCCGGCTGGGCGCCCGGCCGGTGCCAAGCGACAGGATGACGATCTCGTCGTCACCCCAACCGAGATTACGGGCTTCCAGATAAGCCGCCACGGTCGGGTCCTTCATGAACACCGTTCCGTCGATCAAGGCTTCCTCGCGACGGCGGCTGAGGTTTTCAACGCGCGCCGGTTCGAAATAGGACGGGGTTGCGGTGGTCGCGCGCACGGCCTGCCAGAAGTAATAGTCGTCCGGTCGGCTGCCGCTGGCTTCGACACCGTTCGTCAGGAACACCGCCTTGCGTTGTTCCAGGTCGTAGGCGGTCAGCACGAGATGGGTGAGACCACTGGCCATGGACGTCCAGCCGAACCGCTCTTTCAGCATTCTTTCAAGCGGACGCGGATCGTAGGTTTCGTCAAACAGGCCGAGCGAACTGGTAACGGTGCGTGCCAACCGCGCCGAGATCGAAGACTTGAAGATCTCCCGAGCTTCGCGCTCGAAAAAGCAGCGGAGTTCGCTGATCGATGCTGCGGGAGCACCGGCGGAACCGCCAGGACGCGGGGCGGAAAGGCCGGCGGCAATCAGGCCACCGGTCGACGACCCGGCCATCAGATCGAAAATCTGGTGCAGGGGCGTGCTGACGCCGCGCTGACTCAATCGGCTCTCGAGAGTCTCAAGCAGGCGAAGCGGAATAAGGCCGCGAATGCCGCCACCGTCAATGGAAAGAATAAAACGTTTTTTCTGGGCCATGGGGTTCCCCGGGGTCGTCGCAATGGAAGGCGATACATCTCTCCGCAAAGACGGGAGACGCTTTTTGCTTACCGATAGAATGTTGTCATCAAATGCGACACTGCAATGGCAAAGCGAAAAACAGGTGGACGATTTTTCGAAATTGACGAGCAAGAAGTTAAACCGGACCGGTCAATCTGCGAAGACTCTGCGCAGATTAGCCGAAACCGGCCTCAGGAAGCGTTCGCTAGAAACCCGCAAATGGTTTCGACCAGCACCTCGGGACACTCCCTGTGAGGAATGTGGCCCGTATCCGGCAGCACGACCTTTTGTCCACCAGTGATCCTGGCAATGTGTTCCGGGTGGCGCGGCGAGCCGTATTCGTCGAGCGCGCCGTGGATGGCGATTGTGCTGCAGCGGACACCGGCAAGCGCATCATCAAGCGACCAATCGGCAAAGGCAGGCGAGAGCCATGATTCCGTCCAGGCATTCAGAACCCAGCGCGCTTTCGCGCCGTGGTAACGGGTCAGCCTCTCGAACGCCTCCGGATCGGCAAAGGCGGTGCGTGCTTCCCGGACACCTTCCAGCGTGCGGTGCTCGATCAGGGCCTGAGCGGCTATCGTCACCAGGGCCGTGACCTTATCCGGATGCTGCGCGGCCGTGTGCACGGCCATGCCGCCCCCCACGCTGTGGCCGCAGGCAACGAACCGGCCGACACCCAACTGGTCGCACAGCGCGGGCACCACCGTTCTGCCTTCATCCGCAATGAAGCTGGCAGGCAATATATCGCTGCGCGCAGAAGACTGCCCGAAACCGGGCCTGTCATAGGCAATGACGACCCGTCCGCTGGCAAGGGCAAGGCGTTCGGGAAAATCGCGCCAGAGGGCAATACATCCAAGAGAATCGTGAAACAGAAGCACCGGCACCTTGCCGGGCAAACGGTCTTCAGGTGTCCAGATGCGAACGAGAACGGTGCTGCTGCCGACCGGGACGGCGCGTGTTTCAACGTGAACGGTGTCGGAACAGAGAGAGGTCAACGTCAATTGCCTTTCCATTAAAGGGGAAGCGCTGTGCCTTCAGGCGGTGGGAAGGAAGGTGGTTCCCGAGGGCGCGCGTGCTGTGTTTCGCCGAGGCTTATCGCAGGCTGCGGGTCTGCAACAAGCCTCTCTTTTAGAACTATTCCCTCTTGGCTCTTTATCCCGCGCGGCCTTTCGGACTAGGATCGTGCCGATTTTTCAACCTTCACAGGAAGTTTCATGAATATCGATCTTCTTCGCCGTCTTTGCGAAACGCCGGGTGTTCCGGGTCACGAACACCGGGTCCGGGACCTGATCCGGGCGGAAATCAAGGGCTTGTTCGACGAGGTTACCGTCGACCCGATGGGCTCGCTGCTTTGCCGCCGGGACAGCCGCAAGTCCACCAAGAAGGGCACTCCGAAGAAGGTCATGCTCCTGTGTCATATGGATGAGATCGGCTTTCTGGTCTCTCATGTCACGGACAAGGGCTTCGTCCATGTGCAGCCGGTCGGCGGCTTCGATGCCCGCAACCTGTTTTCCCGCCGCGTGCTTGTGTCTACCGACGAAGGCGACTTCAAGGGCGTGATGAACCCGGGTGGCAAACCGATCCACATTTCTTCGCCGGAAGAGCGCAAGAAGGTGCCGGAACCCAAGGAATTTGTCATCGACATGGGCCTTGGCGAAAAGACCAAGGACATCGTCAAGGTTGGCGATATGGTCACCATGGACGAGCCGCTGATCGAGATCGGCGACAAGGTCGTCTCCAAGGCGCTCGACAACCGCATTGCGTGCTGGCTCGGCATCGAGGCGATCAAGGGCCTGGGCAAGGCAAAGCATGAATGCGAGATCCATGTCGCCTTCACCTGTCAGGAAGAAGTGGGTCTGCGCGGGGCACGCACAGCCTCCTTCGCCATTGCACCGGACATCGGGCTCGGCATCGACACCACGCTTTCCTGCGACACACCGGGCGTTCCCGAACAGGACCGCACCACGGTGCAGGGTGAGGGCTTCGGTCTCCACGTCAAGGATTCCAGCTTCATCGCCGACCGGGACCTGGTGAAGGAATTCGAAGCCATCGCGGTCAAGGAAAAGATCCCGTTCCAGCGCACCATGCTGGCAGCCGGCGGTCAGGACGGCGCGGCTGCCCAGCAGGCGGCTGCCGGTGCCAAGGCAATCGGCATCGTCGTCGGGACCCGCTACATCCACACGGTCACCGAAATGATCGACAAGGGCGATCTTCAGGCAGCGCTCGACATCATCGTCGCCTACCTGAAAAAGGCCTGAGGCACTGGGAAAGGGGAGCTTCGGCTCCCCTTTTTGCTACTTGGCGGGAGTTCCGAAGTCCTTGGGTTGGAACCTCGGTGGATCCTCCATGGCGTGTCATCCCGGTTTGTCGCCTCAGCGGCAAGACCGCATTCAGCACAGGCCCTTACGGCCGTATTTAGAGGCCAATCAGCCCCTCAAGATGCGGGAAAACGCATGGAAGCGTGTCGCTTCAGGCGACCAGGCCCAACAGGTTGGACACCTGGTCGCCCGTGCCTGCATATAGTTCGCTGACGGCTGCGCTCTGGTAGCTGAAGGAACCGTTGTCGAAGTTGCCTTCGATGGAAGAGGCGTTTGCGGAGCGGACTGAAAGACCGGTTTCGCTGTCGTAGGAAACCCGTTCGAAGGACACGAACTGAGCGGAGACGGTTTCGCCGTCAATCTCGGCTTCGATCGTGGTCGTTGAAATGGTCGCGCTTTCATAGGCCACATTGGCCGACGCGCCGCTGTCCTCTTCACCAAGAGCCGCCTTCAGTTTGCCGGCGGTCTTCTGGTAGTCCTCGACGGTCGCAAGCGCGCCGTCCTTGTCTTTATCATCGTCCTTGCCCTTGCCTTTTTCGACCGCATCCTGAAGCGCGGCGATGACGACAGCGTCTTCCTCGGCCTGTTTGTTGGCGGCTTCCAGAACGCTGACTGCGGGGGACTTGTCGTGGCCATTGCGCTGGCCGATCTCGTGGCCATAGGCGTTGCCCTTGGGATCGTTCTTCTGGCCTTCAGCACCGCCACTTGAAAAGGACGCCGAAAACAGGCTGGCGCTTTGCGTGGTGGTTTCGATGGAAATCTGCATGGCTTCGGATCCCGTCTTGTCCGGCCCTTCCTGGTCCGGCACAGTTGCAGAAATCATCCTCCAAAACCGTTAACAGGCCATTAACCAATATCGGGCGGACTTCACGTCGGTCTGCCGCAACCGAAGGCCTTTTCGAGAAACCGCCCGCCCAGCACCATGCCGCGTTCATCGATGGAATGGCCGAGGCCAGACAACAGATGCAGGCTCAAGGACACTCCGGCCTCGTCAAGCGCCTGTTGCGCCGCCTCCGCGTGATAGCTGGCAACGACATCGTCTTCCTGGCCATGCACGATCAGCACCGGGCTTTGCGTGTTGATCCCATCAAGCTGGCTTGCTCCCGGCAACAGTCCGGAATAGCCGATAAGCGCTGCCGGAGGAGACCGGCGGCGCAGGCCGCATTGAAAGGTCATCATGGCGCCCTGGCTGAAGCCGACCAGGGCCAGCGAGCTGTCATCGAGAGAAAGTCGGGACAGTTCGTCGTCCAGAAACCGGTCGAGCACCGGTTGGGCGGCTTGTGCGCCAAGGCGGTATTCGTTGAGGTCGCGTTCCTGGAGCGCAAACCATTGCCGCCCGCCGAGCGCTTCAAAAGGAAGGTGCTCCGGAGCGTTTGGCGCAACAAAGGCGGCGTCGGGAAGCTGTCCCTGCCAGGCACGTCCAAGATCGATCAGGTCCGGGCCATCTGCCCCATAGCCGTGCAGGATCACCACCAGTTGGCGGGCGGGATTGCCGGAGGCGGGCGCAAGGCGAGGACCATCGAGAAGGGAAGGGAAAGTGGCTGACATGTCGGGGAAACCTGACTATTCGGCTGGCGTCTTCCGATCGCCCAACTCGGAAGAAGACGGCAATTTTTCGTGAAGACGCATGAAGGGAAGGGCAATCAGCATGGCGGCGAGGATCAGCAGGCCTGCCAGGGCGAACGGCGCGCCCGGAAAGAACACCACCGCGCCGGGTCCGGAAAACATGGCGAAGGCCTGCGTCATCACAAGGGGACTGATGACCATGGAAAGGCCAGCGGCACTTGCGATCAGACCCTGCAATTCACCTTGCGCATTGTCCGGCACGCGAACCGACATCAGGCCGGTGAAGGCAGGCGTTGCCATCGCGCCAAGCGCCGCAAAGGAGATCAGCAGATAGGCCATCCAGCCCGCATCGGCGACGGCAAGACCGGCGAAGGCTATGAGATTGGCTGCCAGGCCGATGAAGAGCGTCCGGCCGGGCCCGAGCTTCGGTTCTAGAACCCGGATCAGATATCCCTGAACGAAGGCAAAGCCGACGCCGACAGCAGCCAGCGACAGGCCGATATCGCCGGGGCTCCAGGCAAAGACTTCCTCCGCATAGTAGCTCCAGACGGATGGATAGACGTAATGGGCGATGTCGAGCAGGAAGATGGCAAGAAGCAGCGTGCGCACCGAGGGATAAACGGCGATCTGCTTCAGCGCGCCGAACGGATTGGCCCGTTTCCAGTCGAAGTGTCTTCTGTTTTCGTCCTTCAGAGTTTCCGGCAGCATGAAATAGCCGAACAGAAAATTGACGAACGAAAGGCCCGCAGCCGCATAAAACGGCGCGCGGGATCCATATTCACCGAGAAAACCGCCGATCATCGGCCCAAGTACGAAACCGACGCCAAATCCGGCCCCGACAAGTCCGAAGTTCTTCGCCCTGTCCTGCTTGGACGACACATCGGCGATGTAGGCGGAGGCCGCCGAGTAGGTTGCTCCGGCAACACCTGAAAGCGTTCTGCCGACAAACAGAACGGCAAGATGCCAGGACAGTGCCATGATCAGATAATCGACAGCCATGGTGAACATGGACACCAGCAGCACCTGACGGCGGCCGAACCGGTCGGACAGGTTGCCGAGCGTCGGGCCGAATGCGAATTGCATAAAGGCGTAGACGACACTGAGCGCGCCACCCCAGCGGGCGGCTTCGCTCACGGGCAGGGACGTGAGTTCGGTCAGAAGCGAAGGCATGACCGGCATCATCAGGCCGATGCCCATGGAGTTGAGAACAAGCGTGACCAGGATAAACCCCAGCGCGCTGCGTTTGGAGGTACCGGACCGCAACTCTTTTCCGCCAATCCTGCGAACGAAGGACGGGTGACCTTTTCCGATTATTCGGCGGCCACCAGTGCCGGCTGTTCCCAGTTGCCTTTTTCGATTTCGGCGATCTGCTTGTCGATCTGCGCTATGACGAACCGGGAGAACGGCCCCAGGTGCACATAGAGCGCAAGCATCATCAACACCGGCTTGATCGCCCGGAAATTGGTGAAGGCGGTCTTGGCCAGGGTTTTCCAGAACGGGCCGCGGTAGGTCGTCTCCTTGAAGGTCATCGCCAGGATCAGGCGGCCGAACATCTTGATGTCATGGAAGAAACCAGCACCGAAAATCGAGCCGTTGGCACCGCTCATGTCGAGCATGGACGCCACTCTCTGGACACGGCCGAAATAGGCTTCCGGCCCATAGACCCGGTCGATGACCTGCTTGAAGTCTTCCAGGATCTGCGCGCGCGGGCGCACAGTGGTGAAGTTGAGGCCGGCGGTACACTGGTCGCCATGCTCCGTATCCGGATCATCGGTGGCGAAGTCGGCATGTAGGCGGCCTTCCTTGGCCAGCCGGCGGGTCAACTGGGTGTTGGGCAGGGCATAGAGCAGCCCGGTCATGGCCACCGGGATCGCGGCTTCCTCGATCAGCGCCGAGATCTCGTCGGCCACCTTGTCGCTTTCCTCGTCGAAGCCGACGATGAAGCCTGCCAGCACGAAGATGCCGGCGTCGTAGATCTTGTGGACGCTCTTGGCGATGTCGCGGCGGGTGTTCTGCTTCTTGCGCGTTGCCACCAGAACTTCGGGATCCGGGCTTTCGATGCCGATGAAGACGGAGAAATACCCGGCCTGCTGCATCATCTTCAAAAGGGCTTCGTCATCGGCAAGGTTCAGGGACGCTTCTGTCGACATTTCGAACGGATAGTTTCGTTCCTTCTGCCATTTTGCCAGTTCGGGAAGAAAGCCCTTCACGGCCTTCTTGTTGCCGATCAGGTTGTCGTCGACGAAGTCGACATGACCCCGGTACCCGAGCTCGTACAGCCGGTCGAGTTCGGCCAGCATCTGGTCATTGGTCTTGGTGCGCGGCACGCGGCCATAAAGCTCGATGATGTCGCAGAATTCACAGGTGAACGGGCAGCCGCGCGAATATTGCACGCCGATTTGCACATAATCGTCGAATTTCAGAAGATCGAAACGCGGCACGGGGCTGGAGGCAACGTCTGCCTTGAATTTCTCGGCGGAGAAACGGCCGTTGCGCACGCCTTCCTTCCAGGCGTCAATAAAGGTGGTGAGAATGCCTTCGGCTTCGCCAAGCACCAGGAAATCGGCTGCCTCGTAAACTTCCGGAGAAGACGTGGCGTCCGGGCCGCCGACAACAACGGGAACATTCTTTGCCTGAGACCGGCGAATGACGGCAAGGCAATCGGCCTGCTGGGGCAGCATGCCGCCCGTCATCACCATATCGGCCCAGTCGAGGTCGTCATTGGTCAGTTCGCCGGTGTTGCGATCGATCAGACGCACGTTCCAGGTGTCCGGCAGCATTGCGGCAACGGTGATGAGGCCGAGAGGAGGAGCGGGGTATTTGGCCCCCACCATTTCGCAGGTTGCACCATAGTTCCAGAATGAACCGGCATTGAAGCGCGGATACACCAGCAGAACATTGCATTCCGACATTAATGGTCCCTCCAAACGGACACTTGTTCCCAACGGCGACACCGTAGCAACTTTACGCTTCGGCACAACCGCATAAAACAGCTTTCGTGGCTTCCCGCCTGCACAGCCTGTCAACGTGAACTGATGCCAGGCTTTCGCAAGCGGAAGATCAAACCATGGACTTCGTTGCCAAGCTCCTGGCGCAGCACCACGGGTTTCTCTGTTTCGTAAATCATCCCGGCGGTCTCCGCGGCGCGCCTGAGATAGGCCGGCGTGTGGGCATACCGTCCCGTCGGGTCGACCCTGTAATCGGGGCCAGACGGTTCGTCGAGGTGTTCCACGCTGGCGATCAGGACGCCGTCCGGCTGCAAGGCGCCGGCGAGCGCATTCATGAAAGGCTGCAGATCGCCGATGTAACACAGGGTATCGACGCAAACGCCAAGGTCGAACCTGGTTGGCAGATCGGATGTCAGAAACCCGACCAGTTCGCCTTCAACCAGAAAATCGAACACGTTCAACGCAGCCGCCTTGCGCAGCATTCCGGGCGACAGATCGATGCCCGTGAGCTTGACGCAATGTTCGCGGATCAAGGGCCCGCACAGGCCGGTGCCGCAACCCAGATCGACCACATCCTGAAACGGGTTCTGCCGGGTGGCGGCCAGTTCGGCGACTTCCGCTGCGACCAGTTCCGGCGCGCGGTAGCCAAGGTTCGTCAACACCTCGTCGAAGCTTTCGGAGAAACTGTCGAAATGGTCTTTGACATAGTCTTCGGGCGCGTGGTCCATCCTGTCGCCACGCACGGCGGCCAACTGATAGAGGGCAACCTTGTTGTTGGGATCGGCGGCAACGACACCTTCCAGGTGCTCGATTGCTCGGTCCTTGCGGCCGAGAGAGCACAGGACCCGCGCATGCCAGACCGGGTCGGACCAGACGTCCGCCCCGAATTCCAGGCAGCGTTCCAGCGCGTCGGCCGCTTCGTGCCGGCGTCCGGCCAGCATCAGGGAAAGGCCATAATTGTGCCAGGCATTCGGATTGTCCGGATCCAGCCGGACGATTTCCGTCAGGATCGGCAAGAGGTCGTCGTTGTTTGTCGAGCCTTCCAGCATCACGGTGATGTTGCTCCAGGCGTCCTGATGCCGTGGTTCGATTTCCACCGCGCGAACATAGGCCTCGAGGGCTTCGTCGGACTTGCCTTCAAGCTTCAGGATATTGCCCAGATTGTTGTATGCCGCCGCATTGCTCTTGTTGTTTTCCAGCGACTTGCGGATCAGGACGATCGCATTGTCCGCCTTGCCCGCATCGAAATGAAGCAGGCCGAGGAAATGCAGGCCGTCGGCATGGTCCGGGTCGGCAGTCAGGACATCCTTGTAGGCCGCCAGGGCTGCCTCCAGATTGCCGCTGCGGTGTGCGGTTATCCCTTCCTGCAGCCTGGCATCGAGTTCCATGGACGTCTCCGAAAAAAATCGCGCAATAAAAAAGGGCGGTCGAACCGCCCTTGTATCTGGCAAAGACCTGTAAGCGACCTTACAGGACTTTCAGGTCTTCAGCCACCATCTGACCGCGGCGCCACTCAAGGTCGAATGCCACGAGCTGGCCTTCCGTCAGAGTGTCGATACCGGACCGGCGCAGAGCCGAAATGTCGACGAGGATGTCCTCGCCGTCTTGCGGTTCGATCGTACCGATACCTCGGCGATTATCGAACCATTTCACGTTTCCATGCAGCATGGAGTCTTCTTTCTAATTTTCGTCATCCTGGCATATGAGCGGCATTCATATCTGCCTTTTTCAACGCCTTGATGACAGTGTTGATGATAATACTAAAGTACTTCTCAGACCCTGCTCGAAACTGGACATCGGCGCACGCAGTCTTCTCGCGACTGCCTCGCTTCAAGATGCCGTTCCATTTGGCTGAGGTCTGGTTGCCCGGTAAAAACCCCGGGCTTTTCCATAGTGTCTATTAGTATGGTAATGAAATTGTTAATTTCAAGACCTGCTCAGCGGTCGAGCTTTCCCAGTATAACATATTTGAGAATATCGACGACTTGTTCAGACGTTTCGGCAACCGCAAGCGCAGCTGCGTCAACTTCCTTCAGCGGGTGCGTCAGCGACGGGTCGTGCATGACGATCAGCGACTTTCCGAGCGCGGCCGCATAGCCGGCATCGAACGCCGCATTCCACTGCTTGTATTTATCGCCAAAGCGGACGACCACGATGTCGGCCTTCTCCAGCAACGACCGCGTCCGGATCGCATTCACCTTCGCGCCCTTGTGGTCGTACCAGAACTTGTTGTCCTCACCGCCCAGAATGGCTGCACCGCAATCGTCGCTGGCATCGTGATCAGTTACGGGAGAGGAAAATTCCACCGGCAACTTGAGCGTTGCTGCGCCTTCCATGATCTTGTCCCGCCAGTCGGTATGGATTTCGCCGGACAGGTAGACGCGCCAGGTGGTCATAAGGTTCTCCCATGCAAGTTTTTGAATTATGTGGCGAAAAGTCCCGCCTTATTGTGACTGGAAACTGGGGGCTGAACCGGTCAACGTCAACCCCTGCGTTCATTTGCCCATGGCCGGAACAGGCTGGAAGACTCGACAAGACTGCGCAAAAACTGAAGGGTAAACTGCCGCGAAGCTGACATTGCGGTCCGTAATTTTAAGGAGCTCATTCATGTCTGCATTATTGCTCGGAGACGAGGCACCGGATTTCGAAGCCGACAGCACGGATGGTCCGATCCGTTTTCACGAAGCGATCGAGGGATCCTGGGCGGTTCTGTTTTCCCACCCGAAGGACTTCACGCCGGTCTGCACCACTGAACTTGGAATGACCGCCAAGCTCAAGGACAAGTTCGAAGCCCGTGGCGTCAAGGTTTTCGGCGTTTCGGTCGACCCTATCGAGGATCATCGCGCCTGGGTGGGGGATATCGCCGATACGCAGGGCGTCGCCCTGAACTTTCCGCTGATCGCCGATCCCGATCGCAAGGTGGCGACCGCCTATGGCATGATCCATCCGAACGCCAACGACACGCTTACCGTGCGGTCGCTGTTCGTCATCGGTCCGGACAAGAAGATCAAGCTGAAGATTGAATACCCGGCTTCGACGGGCCGTAACTTCGACGAAGTCATCCGCGTGATCGACAGCCTGCAGCTCACCTCCGCTCACAAGGTCGCAACGCCGGCCAACTGGGTGTCCGGTGAAGATGTCATCATCGTTCCGGCCGTAAGCGATGAAGAGGCTAAGGAGAAGTTCCCCGAAGGCTGGAAGACCCTGAAGCCCTACCTGCGTGTTGTGCCGCAGCCCAAGTAAAACGCCAAGAAAAGCGGCGGCGCCTGAAATGGCTGCCGCCGCCTTACGATTTAGGCAAAACTGGAAAACGCGACGGGATCACACCGTTTTCAACAAGGCCTTCAAAGCGGTGCGGTAGTCCGGATAACGAAACGAATACCCAAGCTCTTCCTTGACGCGCTGGTTGGAAACCCGCTTGTTCTCGCCGTAGAAGGATCTGGCCATCGGCGAAAGATCGGCGGTTTCGAAAGGAATTTCCGGCGGCGCTTCGACACCCAGAAGCTGCGCGGCAAAGGCAACCACATCCTGCGGCGGGGCCGGTTCATCGTCCGTCACGTTGAACACACGCGTTGACGGCTTTGCGAAGGCCGCCTGCAAGGCACCGGCAATATCGGCAACATGAATGCGGTTGAACACCTGTCCCGGTTTCACCAGACGCCGCGCGGTGCCTTTCTTGAAGTTCTCGAAAGCATTCCGGCCCGGGCCATAAATGCCGGAGAGGCGGAAGATTTGCACGGGAACGTCGTTCTCTTGTGCAAATGCGAGCCACGCTTGTTCCGCCTCAACCCGCTGCACGGAGCGTTTCGAAACCGGGTTCAGCGGCGTCTCTTCATCGACCCAGGCACCATCGTGATTGCCATAGACGCCGACGGTGGACAGATACCCGATCCATTGCGGTTTTGCGGCTGCAATCTCGCTGGCATACTGGTTCAGAACAGGGTCGCCAGCATCGTTCGGGGCGATCGACACCAGAACATGGGTCGCGGATATCAGGGCGTCAGCAATGCCTTCGCCCTGCGTTTCCCCGTCGAAGATAAACGGCTCGACCCCAAGGTTCCGGAGCGCATCAGCCTTTTCCGTGGAGCGTGTCGTACCGCCGATCCAGTCGAACTGGTCGCGCACTTCCTCCACGAATGCCTTTGAGGAAAACCCGGTGCCAAAGATAAACAGACGCATGCGTTCTAGAGCTCCAGATGTTTGCGGCGGATTTCATAAAGCGCGACGCCTGTGGCAACGGCAAGATTCAGACTGTCGGCCTGGCCGACCTGCGGAATGCGGATCAGCGTCGGGCAGGCGGCTGCCATATCGTCTTCCAGCCCTTTTTGCTCATTGCCCATGACCAGCAGAACCGGCTCGGCGTAGTCGGGTGTGCGATAGTCTACCGCCCCTTTCAGATGGGTTGCAGCGACGGTGCCGGGCCACGTTGCGGCCAGCGACTTGAACTCGTCCTTGCCGAGTTTCGCCAGCGGCACATGAAACAGCGAGCCCATGGTGGCGCGCACCGCTTCAACCGCGAAGGGGTCGGTGCAATCACCAACCAGCATGACACCGGCACCGCCGACGGCATCCACCGTACGGATGATGGTGCCAAGGTTGCCCGGATCGCGGACCCGGTCGAGCGCGACCCAGAGCGTGGTGCCGGAGGGCTCGATGTCGCGTGCTCCCAGAAGCTGCTGCTCGTAGACGCCGACGACCATCTGCGGATTGTCTTTGCGGGTCATCGCGGACATGACGGCGGTTGACACTTCCAGGATCAGTGCACCGCGCGCCTTTGCGGCAGCGGCAGCCTTTTGCGCAACAGGATTGTCGCGGGCTTCCGGACCAAGCGCCAGATAGCGAATGCCCCAGCCGGCTTCCAGCGCATCGGTCGCCAGCTTCAGGCCTTCAGCCACGAACAGGCCGGACTGGCTGCGGTGCTTGCGCTGCGCGACGAGCCCCTTGATTTCCTTGACGATCGGGTTGGAATGGCTGGTGATCTGTTTCACCGCACCCTGGCGTTTTTCGATCATCTGCTGCTCCAGCGGGAAAAGAGCGACGTCGACAGCGCGCGCTTGCCGTCTTCCTCGCGGATGACCAGTTCGCCGGACTCCAGCAGGCCGCCTTCGGTGTCCAGGGTTTCGGCCATCAGTTCATGAATGGACACGAAGCTCGAGCGGATCGCATATGCGGTCAGGATCATGAACAGGGCGTCCTTGGCCAGAAGCTGCTTCAGGTCGGCCAGCATGCCCGGCAGGCTGGTATAGATGTCCCAGACTTCACCCTTCGGGCCACGGCCGTATTTCGGCGGGTCCAGAATGATCCCGTCATAGGTGTTGCCGCGCCGGACTTCGCGAGCCACGAATTTGGAAGCGTCCTCGCAGATCCAGCGGATCGGCAGATCTTCTAGACCGGACATCTCCTGGTTTTCCCGGGCATAGCCGATGGCTTTCTTGGAGGCGTCCACATGGGTGACCTGAGCCCCTTCGGTTGCCGGCAGCAGGGAGGCAAGGCCGGTGTAGCCGAAGAGGTTGAGGATCTTCAGCGGCTTTTCCGGTGCGCGTTCGCGCTCGGCGCGGATCTTGCCGTTGACCCAGTCCCAGTGGGCAGCCTGTTCGGGAAAGACGCCGACATGGCGGAACGACATGAAGCGGCCGTTGTAGCGCACCGGGCCATAGGACATCGGCCAGGTTTCCGGAACGCTGCCGGAGAACTTCCAGCGGCCCGGGCCTTCTTCTTCCGTATCGCCGGAAAAGACCGCATCGGCACGGTTCCAGACACTTTCCTTCAGCCGGCGCGACCCCATGGCCTGCGGTTCCGGACGCACGATGGTGAACCGGCCGTAGCGCTCCAGCTTTTCGCCCTGTCCCATGTCCAGAAGCCGATAATCCTTCCAGCCCTTGGTTTCCAGGATCACCGGCCAGCTCTGGTGTGCAGGCTTGCCGGACGGGGCATAGGTGGAGGCACTGGTCTGATCCGCCACGGGTCTCACTCGTTTTCTGTCTGGTTTGAAGTTTGTTCCGCCATAAAACATCCTGCTTCCATTTGAAAGTAGATTAGATGTCCGGGCAGGGGGATGTGGTGCGCCTTTCGGCCATCCAACGTGCCCGGTTCGGCGTTTGGTGACCGTGCGCCTGAGCACCGCAAAGGCAACTATCTGCCGCGGTCAGGGGGCGGTCGTTCGCATACGAAAAGGGGCGGGCAGCCGAAGCTTACCCGCCCCTTTTAAGGTCTGAAAGGCGCGATCAGGCCGCGGCGACCTCGGAGAGGAACTGTTCGACTTCACGCTTCAGTTCGTGGGTCTTCTGGGTCAGTTCACCGGAGGCCGAAAGCACCATGTCGGCAGACGAGGACGTCTGGTCGACAGCCTGGGAGAGCTGCGACATGGACGAGGACACGGCACCGGTTCCTTCCGCCGCGCGCTGCACGTTCTGCGAAATTTCCGCCGTAGCAGCGCCCTGCTGCTCGACAGCCGACGCGATGGCCGTGGTGTAGGTGTTTACCTCGGTCATGGTTTCCGCGATCTCGCCAATGGCGACTACCGATTCCTTGGTGGCGTTCTGGATCTCGGTGATCTGGCTGGAGATCTCTTCCGTGGCCTTGGACGTCTGGGTGGCCAGTTCCTTGACCTCGGCTGCAACAACCGCAAAGCCCCTGCCGGCTTCGCCAGCGCGTGCCGCCTCGATGGTGGCGTTCAGCGCCAACAGGTTGGTCTGTTCCGCAATCGCCTGGATGAGGGTCACCACTTCGCCGATCTTGGTGGCGGCTTCCGCCAGGCCTTCGACCTTCTGGTTGGTGATCCGCGTTCCAGTGGTGGCCCGGTCGACGATTTCGGTCGTCTGGGCAACCTGGCGGGAGATCTCGCCGATGGAAGCCGCCAGTTCTTCAGCGGCGCTTGCCACGGTCTGAACGTTGTTGGTGGTCTCGTTCGACGAGTTCTGGGTCTCGCTGGCATAGCCTGCGCTGTCCCGGGCGATTTCCGTCAGCGCCTGGGCAGTGGAGTCGAGACCGCCTGCGGTTGTTTCCACCGAGCCGAGTGCTTCCTCCGCCTTGGACCGGAAAGAATGGATCAGGTTGTCGATACGCGCCTGGCGTTCCTGCCGGGCAGCTTCCTCGCGGGCATTCTGCTCCTGCAACTGGGCCCGTTCGACGGCGTTGTCGCGGAACACCTGCACCGTCCGGCTCATGTCGCCGATCTCGTCGCCGCGGTCGATCCCCGGGATTGCCACTTCGTTATCGCCGTTTGCAAGGCGGTCCATGACACCGGTGATCGTGCGGATCGGGCGGGTGATAGCCAGATTCAGGATGAAGGCCAGGCCGACGCCGCCCATGATGGCGAGCAGGATCGTAACGGCAATCTGCATCTGTGCGGCTGTGGCTGCCGAATTGGCGGCCTGCGACTGGGCCGTGGAGATTGACGCGATATCGGCACCGACCTGACGGGTCAAGTCGTCAAGTTCTGCGCGTTTTGCGGCCAGATCAGCCTTGGTGACCAGCATTTCGCGGAAGGACTTGTCGAGCGTTGCAACAGACGCGGGAATACCGTTGATCGCATCGGCTGCCGCCGGCAGGATCATCGCGTACTTGATCATCTCCTTTTCGAGGGCATTCAGTTTTGCAATCTGTTCTTCCACCAGCGACGCGTCGCTGGAACCGAATGCACCGAAGAGGTAGAGCGTCTCCGCGCGGGCAGCCAAAGCCATCTCGTTCAGGCTGACGGCTTTCTCGGCAATGGAGCGCACCGTCGCCAGACGGGTCGAAGCGGTCAACGCGTCCGTTTTGGCCTTGGAAACAACCGGGTGTACCTGCGAGAGTATGTCCTCGGTCAGGCTGTTCATGCCTTCGATCGCGTTGCCGACGGCCAGGCGCGCTTCATAGGCTTCGGAAAAACCGAGATCCTTGGTCAGGTTTTCCAGGGCTGCGTTCAGCTTGTTTGCCTGCGCAGCCAGCGAACTGACGGTTTTGCGATCGATTCCCTCGATCTGCTTGTACTTCATCTGCTTCGTGGAAGAGACGAGGTTGCGCGCGGTATCAATGGCGGTGGTGAGGTCTTCGCCGTCGATATTGCCGCTGCCCTGCAGGTAGAGCATGTGAACCTGGACAACTTCGTCCTTCAGTTCAAACACGGCCCGCTGAAGCTGGTTGGCATCGTCTAACTGGCTGTTCGCGGCAAAGGCTTCGGCGCTGATACGCTTTTCTTCCGTCAGAACGGCGTCGCTGATGTTCGTTGCCAACACTTCCAGATTGCTTGTGCTTTCCTGCAGCGTGGCAAGGCGTTCTGCCTGCTGCGTGGTCTGCACGGTGACCTGCTCGAAAGTTGTCGAGAAGCGCGAGACCGCGTCCTCGGCCTCGGCAACCTGGGCTTCCGCTTCAGCGTCACCAGCAACTTCGTCGGTCAGGACCTTAAGCTCGCTCTGAAGCGCTGCCACGCCTTCAAGCACCGAATTGCGGAGGTCTTCTGACGGATTGTTGAGATAGTCTTCGCGCGTCAGGGACGTTGCCTGCATCTTGCCGGCAATCGTCGCGGCGTGATCGGCGACGACGAACCGCGAGGACAGGCCGTGAATGGCCAGGAACCCCACGCCGCCGACGACTGCGGTCAAAAGCAGGACAGCGAGAAAACCACCTCCGACCTTGAAGCCGAATCTCAAGTCGGTCAGAACCTTCAATATTCTTTTCATCTTCTCCCCACACAGCCGGAACAACTGCACTGTCGTCGCGTCAGTATTGCGGAGCTCGATGAACATTAGGTAAATCGCGCAATTCGGGGTTCAGGTAATATTTAGAAGAAGAAACAGCTTCCTTTGAAAATCTGGCCTATTTCCGTCAAATAGAAATGCGGGCTCAAAGAAAAACAGGTCGTATAGCCGATCTATACATGCTGTCCGCCGTTGATGTGGATTTCTGCACCACTAACGTAAGAAGACTTTTCCGAGCACAGGTAATAGATCGTGTCGGCGACTTCGTCCGGCAGGCCGAGGCGGCGCAGCGGAATGTCTTCGATCATCTTTTCCGTCCCTGGCGACAGGATGGATGTATCGATCTCGCCGGGGGCGATGGCGTTGACACGAATGCCGTGTGGCCCGAAGTCAGCCGCCATTTCCCGGGTCAGCGCCGCAAGCGCGGCCTTGGAGGTGGAGTAGGCGGTGCCGGCGAACGGATGCACGCGCATGCCGGCGATCGACGTGACGTTGACGACGGATCCCTTGGCGTTCTTCAGCTCCTTGAAAAGGCCACGGCCCAGAAGGATGGGTGCGAAGAAGTTGACCTGAAAGACGTTGCGCCACTCGTGCATGGGCGTTGTCAGCGAATCAAGCCGCTCCCCGTCGGTCCCTTTCGGGCTGATGCCGGCGTTGTTGACCAGTGCGTTGAGACGCGAACCGTTCGGCTCCAGCCGTTTGCGGATTTCCTGCGTGGCATAGCCCAGGTTTTCCGGATCGGACAGATCCACCTGGATATGATCCTCCGGGCCCATCGGCCAGGGACACTTGTCGGAAAACGCCTGCCGGGAACAAGTGATCACCCGCCAGCCTTCCGCGGAAAACCGCTTGACGGTGGCGTGTCCGATACCGCGGCTCGCACCTGTCAGCACGAGTGTCGGACGCTCGTCGGGTATACCCTGGCCGGTCATGTTATTTCCCTGCTGGCACGCAAAAGTCGTGGAAAAAGTTGACTCTTGCATTCGAGTTTCGTTATTGCGCTGGAATTCGTCAATGCCAATATGTTCGCATATGAGGACGCGCGCCGGATCCTACAATGATCATTTGCTCCTGTAACGTACTGTCTGACAAGCAACTTCGCGAAGCCGCGAAAGAAATGCGTGCAGACCCGAATGGCAAGGTGCCAACGCCCGGAGCTGTGTTCCGTCATCTGGGTTGCCGGCCGCGCTGCGGAAGCTGCTTTCCGTCAGTCATTGACATCATTCACGAAAAAAGTTCTGAAGAGCAACCGCAGCCGGAAGAGTCGCCCGCTCCGTTGAAGCAGGCCGCGAACCGCTAGAAGAGACCGGCACTTGCTTCGGAAAAGGCATGCGCCGGCACACAGATTTCGATCAGCTCCGGGCCTGCTCGCTTGATGAGTGGCCCCTGGTTGATCTCATAAGGAGAGGGTCATGAAGGGCGAAGCGCGCGTAATCGAGTATCTCAACAAGGCCCTGCGGCACGAGTTGACAGCGGTCAACCAGTATTGGGTCCATGCCCGGCTTCTGGCCGACTGGGGTTTCAGCAAGTTGGCCGACAAGGAACTGGCGGAAGCTGACGAGGAGCGCCAGCACGCCCAGGACCTGATGGACCGGATCATCTTCCTGGAAGGTCTGCCCAATCTTCAGACGCTTGATCCGCTGCGCATCGGCCAGTCGGTTAAGGAATGCCTGGAAGGCGATCTTGCCGCCGAATACGTTGCGCGCGCTCTTTATCACGAAGCGCGCGAAGTCTGTCGCGAGCTTGGCGACTATGTCTCCATGGCACTGTTTGAACAGCTCCTGAGCGATGAGGAAAGCCACATCGATTTCCTCGAAACCCAGCTAGACCTGATCGAACGGATCGGCATCGACAACTACTCCCTGCTGCAGGCGAAGTCCGCGGACACCGCCGAATAAGCTAAGCACCAGGATTCGCAAGCCCGATGTTCCCCTGCCGTCGTCGGAGCCAATCCGGGAACGGCAGGGATGTATTGTCTGTCCCCAAGAGCGTAGGCACTTGCATCTATGTGACCTGCTTGTCTGGTACGACATCCAGATCATCTTTCCGGTGTCATCCCGGACGAGCGAAGCGCAGATCTAAAGCCCACTCGCGGGGCCGGATCCCGACGTAAGCTTCGTTTTCCCCAAAGCGTTCCACTAGCCTACGCTCACAGGGCGTGAAGAAAGTAGACTTGGCTGTATCAGATAGACAGCACGCCAAACTTCAGGCGCAGCCGTTGCCCGGTCCGCTCTCATCGAGAACATGAACCTTGCCGCCAGCCGCGACCGCGTCCTCCTCGTCATGCGTGACCAGAAGCACCGGCAATCCCTTTTGTCTCGCCGCATCGAAGACCAGCGCGCGGATGTCCGCACGCCGGGCCGTGTCGAGACTTGAGAAAGGTTCGTCCAGCAACAGCGCGTGCGGTTCGGCGAGAAGGGTTCGCATAAGCGCGACCCGGGTTTGCTGACCGCCGGACAGGGTCGCAGGGTCTCGGCTACCGAACCCGGCAAGCCCGGCATCGTCAAGCGCCTGTTGCGCCAGGTCCCGCCGGATCGACCTCTTTCGGACGCTTGCGGGAATGGCAAACATCAGGTTCTGCAAGACCGACATATGCGGAAACAAAAGCGGTGACTGGAACATCAGGCCGATGTGCCGCTCTTGCGGATTAAGGGGCGTGAGATCCTGCCCGTCCAGCAGGATCTTGCCGCTTGCCTGAAAGTCCGGTCGCAGGAAACCGGCAATGAAATCGAGCAGGCTGGATTTGCCGCTGCCGCTTTCCCCCATGACGGTAAGCACCGTTCCGGGCTCTATCCGGCAGTCGATCTCAAGCAGCAGCGCTTCGCCCAGGTGCAGGGCGACATTCTGAAGAACAAGGCCGGTTGTCTGTCCATCGGTGCGCATCGGCGGACTCACCTTTCCAGCCGCATTGCAGCCCGGTTGCGGTGAAGCAGGGCCGGCAGCAGTGCGGCCAGCACAAAGCCCATCAGCGGAACGCCAAGCTGCAGCAGGGCCAGCAAGGCGGCGGACTGCCGGCTGCCTCCACTCGCAAGCGCGACGCTTTCGGTGGTGACCGTGACAATCCGGCCCGCACCGATCATCAGGGTTGGCAGATACTGGCCGACGGAGACCGCGGCTGCGACGGCAAGCGTTACCAGCACAGGCCGCAGCAGCAACGGCAAACGGATCTGCCAGAAGATGCGGGCACGGGACGCGCCAATGGCGGCGGCCGCTTTGGCATAGCGTGGATCGAGGCGGGCCCAGGGATCGCTCAGGGCAAGGAAGGCGTATGGCAAGACAAAAACCAGGTGGGCCAGCAGAACGGCGGTGAAGGTGCCGCTGAAATCAGCCGACAGGAACAGCAACTGCAAACCGAACAGAAAACTGATCTGCGGCAGCAGCAGCGGCAGGAAGACAAGTGTCTTGAGACCGCGGGAAGAGGATGTCTTGCGGTGATCGCGATCTTCCAGCAGCCACAGGGTGAGGGCGGTCGCGACAAGAGCGGAGGCCGATGCCAGAGCGACCGTCGTGCCGAGAAGACCCAGGCTCATGCCGAGCGAGTCGAACATTCGCATGACATTCCAGGCCTGAGGAAGAACGGCAGGAAACCACCACGAGCGAGCTGCGGACCACAGGCCGAGAAGCATGAGAGACAGGACCATGGCCGCAATGATGGTGACCATCACCAGAAGTCCGCCATATCTGGCGGCGCGCTCGCGCAAGTGACGATGTCCTGTGACGAGACGGCGCCTGGAGGCAGCCGCAATCAGTCTTTCGCCAGCCAGATAGGTTCCGAGCGCAACCGCGCTGACGGCAAGTTGCAACAAGGCTCCGGCGGATGCCATCAGGCGGTAGGCCAGATCCGGATCGTTCATCCAGCTCACGAGGCGCGGGGCAAGCGGGGCGGGTGTCGTCGGCCCGAGGATGGCGGCAACATCGACAACGGATGTGGCATAGGCGATCACCGCCAGAACCGGCAGCCGGATCAGCGGGTAGATCTGCGGCAGTACGATTGTGAAGAAGGTTGCAACACGGCCATAGCCAAGACTGGCCCCTGCCTTGAAATATTCCTGGATCTGAGGACGGTTGAGCGCGGCGAGTGTCATCAGGAACAGAAAAGGCACTTCCTTGGCGACAAGGCCCATGGTCATGGCAATGCCGAGCGGATCGTTGAGGATCAGAACATCCGGCGGCCGGGTCCAGCCGGTCGCCCACGGCGACACCAGCCGAACCAGAAATCCGGAAGGCGCGATAAGAAAGGCAAGTCCGATGGCTGCTGCCGCGTGCGGTACGGACAGCAGCGGCGACAGAAACCGTGTCAGGCGTCGGAACGTCCTCGTGCCGGACCAGCCCGCCACGAACAGCAGCACGATCGCCAAAGAAAGGACGGAGGCCGTGAGGCCCGTGGCAAGGCTGAGCCAGACCGAAGTCATCAGGCCTGGTTGGTGGAAAAGCTGCCGGATTGGTTCAACGGATAATCCGGTGCGGCCCAGCGCCGGCAAGTAACCGAAGGCGGGCAGGAGAGTACCCGCAAGGCCGGCAAGCACCGGCCCGGCCAGTAACACCGATACCAGGATGACCGGTACGGCAGGACCCGCTCTCGGCTTCGTCGTCACGTCCTCCGGCTCACTCGGCGCCGTAGCGGGCGGTCCAGGCCTCTTCCAGTGCGCTGACCCAGCTCGGGTGAGGTTCGGGCAGCACCGGGCCGAGCTGTTCGGGTGTGAGGGTTGCCGGTCCAAGGTCGAGTGTGTCGAAGAGAACCTTCTCGGTTTCAGGCAGCCCGGCGACGTTCAGCACGGTCGGATCTCCCCAGATGTCGGGATCCTGTTTGCGGGCCTGTGCCGCAGGCGACAGAAGGAAATTGGCAAAGACCTTGGCCCCCGCCTGGCTGGAACTGTTGAACGGGATCGCAACGAAGTGGGTGTTGCCGATGGTGCCGCCGTCCAGAACGAAGGAGCGCACACTGCGCGGCAGTTCGCCGTTGGCAATGGCGCTTGAGGCATCGGACGGATTGAAGGAAAATGCGATGTCCAGCTCCCCGTCTGCCAGGAGCTGACGCATGTGCGCGGCGTCCTTCGGGAAGGCGCGGCCCTGACGCCAGAGCGCGCCATGCAATTCGTCCAGATAGGCAAACAGTGGCGCGGTCATTTCTGCGAAGCGCGCTTCGTCCACCGGCTTCGTCAGGGCAGCCTTGTCGGGAACCGTGCTGACGAGAACCTGCTTCAGGAAGGTCGTGCCATAGAAGTTGGGCGGTTGGGGATAGGCGAAGCGGCCCGGATGCGCCTTGGCGTAGCTCAGGAGCCCGTCAAGCGTTGCAGGCGGCGTGTCGAGGCGCGCGCTGTCATACATGAACACGAGCTTGGCCATGCCCCACGGGCTTTCCTGGCCATCCGTCGGAACGGTGAAGTCCTGAACGACGGTCGGCTTGTTCTCCACGTCGACGTAGCGCCAGTTCGGCAAGGACTGCACCCATCCCGGGGCCGCCAGCAGGTCCTGTTCCTTCATGGCCGCAAAGTTCTCGCCGTTGATCCAGACAAGATCGACGGCACCGCCACTGGTTTTGCCGACCGATTTTTCTGCAAGAACCTGCGAGACGACAGAACCCGTGTCGCTGACCTTTACCTGAAGCACGCGAACGTCAAAAGTGTTCGCGACTTCCCTTGCGGCCCAGGCGATATAGGCGTTGATACGCGGTTCACCACCCCAGGCATGAAAATAGACGGTCTCGCCTTTGGCATCGTCCAGGACGGCCTGCCACGCCGGATCAGTGGCAGCTTCCTGTGCTGGAGAAGCAACCGGTGCCAAGAGTGCTCCGAGAAGGCCAAGCGTTGCGGCAAGCGTGCGTTTCATCAGAATTTCCCCTGTTGCGGATCGTGTCCGATCTCCGTTCCCTCGCGCAAGGCGCATTGCGCGGTCAAGACAAGGCTTTGTGAACGAGGAGTGTTCGGGCTTGTGTGGTCGTGCAGGAAATTACACCGGCAGGATATGCGTGTCCTTGATCTCTTCCATCACGGCATAAGTATGCGTTTCACGTACACCCGGTAGAGCCAACACGACATCTGACAGAAAGGCCCGATAGGCTTCCATATCCTTGACGCGGCTTTTCATGAGATAGTCGAAGCCGCCTGCCACCATGTGACATTCCATGATATCGGTCGACCGCTCGACGGCAACCTTGAAAGCGTCGAAAATCTCCGGGGATGTGCGGTCGAGACGGATTTCGACGAAGACCAGCAAGCCCCGGTCCACCATCTTCGGATTGAGGCTGGCGGAGAAATGTTCGATGTAACCTTCCCGCACCAGCCGCTTCATGCGTTCGGCCGTCGCGGTTGCCGAAAGATGCACCCGTTCGGCAAGGTCCGTGTTGGTGATACGGCCGTCTTGCTGGAGAACCTTCAGAATCCGCCGATCTGTAGCGTCAAGCATGGATAATTTCCCTATAAAAACGAGATTACTAGAGAAATACACGGAGAATGGGCCAAAAAACAGCGAAAAGCGGTCTTTGATTCAAGATATTTTGGGGGATCTAGTGACCCGGCCCCGCGGGGCCCCTTTGGGAGGTTCTCATGACCGCAACCGTTGCAGCCATGAAGACAGTCAATTCGACCGAACTCGAGCCGTTTCGCCCGGCATATGCCCCCGATGACAAAACGCTTGTCGAAGCGCTTCTGAAGGAAGCCAACACCGACCCGGTGGTGGAGAAGCTGATCGATCAGCGTGCCCGCGGTTATATTCAGGACATGCGGTCGGTCCAGGTGGGTCTCGGCGGCGTGGAAGACTTCATGCGCGAATTCGGCCTGACCACCCGCGAAGGCCTGGCCATGATGGTGTTGGCAGAAGCGCTGCTGCGCGTTCCGGATGCCAAGACCGCCGACAAGCTGATTGAGGACAAGCTGGCGGCCGCCCGCTTCGACGATCCCTCAGGCCCGAAATCCGACACCTGGCTTGTCTCCGCTTCTTCCTGGGCGCTGGGCGTCACCTCCCGTCTGCTGCACCCGGGCGACACGCCCCAGTCGATCCTGTCCAGCCTCGTCAAGCGCATGGGCATGCCGACCGTGCGTATGGCGACCCGAAAGGCAATGCGCCTGCTCGGTCATCAGTTCGTTCTCGGTGAAACCATCCAGAAGGCTCTGGAGCGCGCCAGGACCCAGGAAGCGAAGGGCTATCGCTATTCCTACGACATGCTGGGTGAAGGCGCACGCACCCAGAAGGATGCAGAGCGTTACTTCCAGTCCTATGCCAAGGCGATTGCTGCCATCGGCAAGGCCGCAGGCGACAAGCAATTGCCGGATCGTCCGGGCATTTCGGTGAAGCTTTCCGCGCTGCATCCGCGCTATCAGGCTGTCAACGGCGAGCGCGTGCGCGACGAGCTTCTGCCGAAGTTGCGCGAACTGGCGCAGATGGCCAAGGACCACAACCTCAACTTCACCGTCGATGCCGAAGAAGCCGACCGGCTGGAGATCTCTCTGGATATCATTGCGGCCATGCTGACCGATCCGGTCACCGAAGGCTGGGACGGTTTTGGCCTTGCGGTTCAGGCCTATCAGAAGCGCGGCATTCACGTGATCGACTGGCTCGTCAACGCAGCCCGCAAGACCAACCGCAAACTGATGGTCCGCCTCGTCAAGGGCGCCTATTGGGATACGGAAATCAAGCACGCTCAGGAAGGCGGGGCCGAAGGTTATCCGGTGTTCTCGCGCAAGGCGGCAACGGATTTGTCGTACCTGTGCTGTGCCAAGCGCATGCTGGCGGCGCGTGATGTGCTTTACCCGCAATTCGCCACACACAACGCACTGACCGTCGCACAGATCATCGAACTGTCCGGCAGCAAGGTTGAAGGTTACGAGTTCCAGCGCCTCCATGGCATGGGCGAGAGCCTCTACAAGTCTGTTGTCGAGCGTGACGGCTTTCCGTGCCGGATCTACGCCCCGGTCGGCGGTCACAAGGACCTCTTGGCCTATCTCGTGCGCCGTCTTCTGGAAAACGGTGCCAACTCCTCTTTCGTCACGATCGTGGGGGATGCTTCCGTACCGGTCGAAAAGATGCTCAAGCGGCCGAAAGAGCTGCTGGACAACGGCCACCATGCCGTCAACCGCTCGATCCCGCTGCCGAAGGACCTTTACGGCGACAGCCGCCGCAATTCCGATGGCGTGGAGTTCGGTCATGCGGCGGAGCGCAACCTGCTGATATCCGGCATGGCCAAGACCACGGCTCCCTTCACCGATGCTGCCCCACTGGGCGCCGGGTTGAAACCGTCGGGCGACGCAAATCCGGTGTTTGCCCCGATGGACGGCACCACCAAGGTCGGCACGGTGCGTTTCGCGGACAGCGAGACGGCACGCCTTGCTGTCGAAAATGCCCAGAAGGGGTTCGAGAAATGGTCGCGCAGACCGGTTGAAGAGCGCGCGGCCGCCATCGACAAGGTTGGCGATCTGCTGGAGGCAAACCGGGACCGCCTGATGACGATCCTCTCCATGGAAGCCGGCAAGTGTCTGACCGATGGCATTGCCGAAATCCGTGAGGCGGTAGACTTCTGCCGTTACTACGCAGCCGAAGCCAGAAACCTGTTCGGCGAAGGCAGGCTTATGCCAGGACCGACAGGCGAGGAAAACCGTTACCGCTATCGGGGCCGCGGCGTCTTCGTCTGTATTTCGCCGTGGAACTTCCCGCTGGCGATCTTCCTCGGCCAGATCAGCGCCGCCCTGATGGCGGGCAATGCCGTTGTGGCCAAGCCTGCGGAACAGACACCGCTGATCGCTTATGAAACAGCCAAGCTGATGTATCAGGCCGGTATCCCGGAAGATGTCTTTTACCTGCTCCCGGGTGAAGGCGATGTCGGTGCCGCGCTGACCTCGCATCCGGCCGTTGCCGGGGTGGCCTTTACCGGATCGACCGAAACTGCCTGGCTGATCAACGGCACGCTGGCTGCAAAGCGCGGCCCGATCGTACCGCTCATTGCAGAAACCGGTGGCATCAACGCGATGATTGTCGATGCGACGGCCCTGCCGGAACAGGTTTGCGATGACGTCATGATGTCCGCCTTCCGTTCCGCCGGTCAGCGCTGCTCGGCACTGCGTTTGCTTTATGTGCAGGAAGACGTCGCCGATCATCTGCTGGACATGCTGGAAGGCGCGGCCAGGGAACTCAGCCTGGGTGACCCGCGCCTGCCGTCCACCGATATTGGCCCGGTGATCGACGAGGAAGCACGCGACAACATTCTCTCCCATGTCGACGACATGAAGGAGAGCCAGAAACTGCGCTATGCCGGCAAGACGCCACACGGCAAGCTGGCCAATGGCTCCTGGGTTGCTCCGCACATCATAGAACTGGACAAGGCCGAGGCCCTGACGCGGGAAGTCTTCGGCCCGGTCCTGCATGTGGTCCGCTACAAGGCGGGCGACCTGGACAAGGTGCTGGAACAGATCGCGGGCACTGGCTACGGCCTGACGCTCGGCGTTCACAGCCGTATCGATGCAACGGTGAAGAAGGTCGTCGACCGGCTGTCCGTCGGCAACGTCTATGTCAACCGCAACACCATCGGCGCGGTCGTCGGCACCCAGCCCTTCGGCGGCTCCGGCCTGTCCGGCACCGGCCCCAAGGCCGGCGGCCCGGCCTACCTGTACCGCTTTGCCCTGGAACAGGTGGTCTCCATCAACACGGCCGCTGCCGGCGGTAACGCAAGCCTGGTGGCAGCCTCGGACGATTGAGGGGAAACGGGCCGTCGCGAAACCGCGTTCAACCTCTCCTGCGTCATGGCCGGAGGTGATCTACTGTTGCCTGGTTCAAAGAACCGGAAAGGGATTTCAAGCATGGGTCGGTTTTTTGATTGTCATCCTGGACGGAGCGAAGCGGAGATCCGGGATCCAGTATCTTCATGACTTAGCTTAGTTTGTCTATCGCCAGCCACACGGAATCCTGGGTCCCGGTCTTGACGCTACGCGCCAAACCGGGATGACAACCGAGAGAAGGAGGACCGTATCCCAGGCCCCTGAAGAGCGAATGTTTCGGAAAAAAGACAGCGAGTTAGCTCCAATCACTGAACTTAAACCGGACACCAATGGGCTCGACTATGGCATCCTCGACGCTTCATCAACAATGTGATGGTTTGTCGTTTCAACGAGTCCAGCACGGATTTCCGAATAAAGTTCGGCAATGACGGAGGGTAACGAGTCGGATAGTGAGCTCTCCGAGATAACGTTTGGCGGATAGCACCTGAGTGCCGCCGGTCTATCGGTCAGCCAGAAGGTCTTCGCACTCGTTCATTTCCCCGAGCAGCTTTGACAGGGACCTAGAGTCAAGCAAGGGAGCCTGGTTGAAGAAGATGCTGGCTGTGAACCGGTCGAATAGCCGGTCAAATGACGTCTGCAGGGATTGGCAGGCGCGAAAACGATCGACGATTTTCTGTTTCTCCGGCGAGTAAGGTCTCGGATTGGACATGATCGAATGGAGTTTGTAGAGGGGCCAGCGCTGCCCGATTTGCAGAGTCCAGAACAGTTTCCGCTGCAACAAGACCCACTCTGCCGGATCGGATCTGGCCTCCTTGAAAAAAACCGGATCGTCGAGTTTTCGCATGTCGAGAAGAGTGTTTTTCAGGCGGTCAAGATACTTTCGGTAAAGATCTGACGGCTGCTTCAGATTTTCAGGAGGATCTTCGCCCATCTGGTACCTGCAATCTTCGCGATTGCTCAAGAAACCGAAATAGGTCCGGGCAAGATACATCGGGTTCTGAATCTGACGATCAACATCCACCAAGGTCTCTGCAAACTTCGAAAGTTGCGAGACCGCATTTTCGCACATCCATAATGAGGCAAGCTGCGATTGTTTTCCTCCGGCAGGATGCATAGTCGCGCCTGACGCAAGGTCTCGTTCCAGCGCTTGTGTGTAGGAAGTCGAGATGGCGCTCAACTTGTTGCCGATCGATATGATTTTCCCCTTGAGGAGAACGTCCTCCAGGGACGGGTCGAGATCGAACAACTCGAGATGTAAAGGCTCGGCTTGCTCCAGCATTTCTGAAACGATTAGCTTCGCCTCGTCTTTCGTGACGAGACGTGTCGCTGCCGGTGCACCAGATGCCATAATCAGAAAAAAAACCAGGAAGGGAAGAGTTCTCATGAGGAGAAAATAACTTTAATCAGCAAGGCATTACACCTAGGTAACACCAGTCGATCATCAAGCACAATCAGAAATTGCTGGCTCTATAGTGAAAGGCTTTCTGCCTTAGCTCCCCCGCGGCTTAGCCCGTCTTGTGGCTTCGGCCTCGGTCGGGTCGTCCGGCCAGGGGTGCCTTGGGTAGCGGCCTTTCATGTCGGCTTTCACATCCGCCCAGGAACCCTGCCAGAAACCGGGGAGATCCTTGGTGATCTGGATCGGCCGTTGTGCCGGGGAGAGAAGTTCCAGGATCAGCGGCAGTCTGCCGTCGCAGACGCTCGGATGATCCTTGAGGCCGAAGAGTTCCTGCACGCGAATGGACAGCGTCGGACCTGCGGCAGCGCCATAGTCGATCGGCACCTTGCTGCCTGTCGGGGCCGTGAAGTGCGAGGGGGCAAGGCTGTCCAGCCGCGCAGATACATCGTAGGGCAGGAGCGCTGCAAGCGCGTTGCCCAGCACAGCTGTATCGATTGCAGCAAGGCTCGTGCAGCCGGAGAGATAGGGCTGCAGCCAGGATTCCAGTGTCTCCGTCAATGTGCCGTCGGAAAGGTCGGGCAGATCCTGCGCGCCGTTCTCAAGGGCATAGGCGACACGTTTCTTCAGGCGTTCCTGATCCTTGCTCCAGGGCAGGCGGGAGACGCCGCGACGGCGGATTTCGGCTATCAGGGCCCGTTCAACGGCTTCCGGATCCGCTGACTGAATCTGGACGGACTTCAGTTCGACCGCCTTGTAGCGGGTGACACGCCGTGCCTTCAGCGCACCATCGCCTGTCAACTGGACTTCATCCTGCTCGACAATGTCGGCAGCAAACAGAACCTCGATATCGGCCTTGGAGATCGGCGCGCAAAGCTGAATGCGCCCGCTTGCGGCCTTGCCCTGAATATCGGCGACGGTCAGGAAGGCTTCCCGGGAAAGGGCATGTTCCGCCTCCAACTCCGCGCCCCGGCCGTTTGCAAGGCGGAAGCGGCCGGTCTGCCCGCGTTGCTGGGCAACCCGGTCGGGATAGGCAAGGGTGAGCAGAAGTCCGGCGCTCTCCGGCTCAATCTCCTTGCCAGACCCGCCAGCCTGCTTCAGCCACCGTTCGGCCAACTGGCGGCCGTCTTTTACACGCTGGCTCTTGTCGTGACGCAAGGATTGCAAACGTGCACGCAGATCCGGATCCCGGCCGCCAAGGCCCGGTTCGGACAGCACAAGCGCGATCATGGCGGCGGTAAAGCCGAGATCGCGGGCAACGCCTTCGATCACCATATGTGCGAGGCGCGGATGCAGCGGGAGCCTGGCGAGGGCCTTGCCGTCTCCGGTCAGGCGTCCGTGGTCATCCAATGCATGCAGATCCTGCAGCAATGCCTTTGCTTCGGTCCAGGCGGCTTGCGGCGGCGGGTCGGCAAAGGCGAGAGCCTGCGGATCGAGCGTCCCCCAGGCCGCAAGGTCCAGCACCAGGCCGGTCAGATCCGCTTCCAGGATTTCCGGTGCTTCGGCCTGAGGCAGGGCCACGGTCTGCGCTTCGTCCCAGAGCCTGTAGCAGACACCGGGCTCTGTACGCCCGGCGCGGCCCCGGCGCTGATCGGCGGACGCGCGGGAAACACGCACGGTTTCCAGCCGGGTCAGCCCGGTCTGCGGCTCGTATTTCGGCACGCGCGCCAGACCGCTGTCGATGACGACACGCACACCTTCGATGGTCAGCGAGGTCTGGGCGATGGCACTCGCCAGCACGATCTTGCGGATGCCTGCATCGGCCGGCCGGATGGCTGCGTCCTGGGCCTTGGCGTCCAGACCACCGTAAAGCGGCGCCACCTGGCAATTGTCGGGAAGCTTTCCCTCCAGCATCTCGGCGGTACGGCGGATCTCGCCCTGACCGGGCAGAAACACCAGCATGGAACCTGTTTCTTCAGAAAGAGCCTGCCGGATGGCCCGCACCGTCTGCGATTCGATGCGCTCGTTCGGCGTTCGCCCCAGGTAACGCGTTTCGACAGGGTAGCTGCGGCCCGTGCTTTCGATCACCGGCGCGTCGCCGAGAAGGCGCGAAATGCCGGCGGCATCGAGCGTTGCGGACATCGGCAGCAGCCGCAGATCGTCGCGCAGCGCCGACTGCACATCCAGCGCAAGGGCCAGGCCAAGGTCGCCATCAAGCGAGCGTTCGTGAAATTCGTCAAAGAGAATGGCGGCAACGCCCGTCAGTTCCGGATCCTCAAGAATGAGCCGGGTGAAAACACCCTCCGTGATGACCTCGATGCGCGTGCGAGCACTTACCCTGGTCTCCATGCGCACCCGGTAGCCCACCGTCTCGCCCGGTTTCTCGCCCAGTTCACTCGCCATCCGGCGCGCGGCGGCACGCGCTGCCAGACGTCTTGGCTCCAGGACCAGGATCTTGCCATCCCCGCGCCAGGCTGCGTTCAAAAGGGCCAGCGGAACGCGGGTCGTCTTGCCCGCACCCGGTTCGGCAACCAGAACCGCATTGGAGCCTGCCTCAAGCGTTGCCAGAAGCTCCGGCAGGACACCGTCGATTGGCAGCGCGTCTGCAAAGGCGGGGACGGAGGACATGGGCGCCCGTGTCAGCTCGCGCCCGGTTCGGCACCTGCGATCCATTGCCTGCCCTGCATGTCCACCGCAAAGGCTTCCGGCGCGCGTGCGAAGGAGGCAAGGCCCTCCAGGGCCGGGTCCGGGTGACGGACGATGAAGGTCGGGATCTTGGCCATCAAGGCTTCATGGGGGGCCTTGGCCTCGAACGCCGCACGGAAGCCGCCATCGGTCAGAAACCGCGTGATCCGCGACGTGACGCCACCGGTCAGATAAACGCCGCCTCGTGCCAGAACCGTGAGCGCGAAATCGCCCGCCACGCGGCCAAGGGCCCGGGCGAAGACCTCCAGCGTTTTCACCGCAACCGGATCGTTGTCGTCTGCGGCCATGGTTATGCTGGCTGCGGTCTCGAAACGCCGGTCCGCTCCCATATAGGTGGCAACGCCGCGGGCAAGACGGGGCAGCCCGGTGCCGCTCAGGATCTGTTCTGCGCCCAGCCGTCCGCCGACAAGTTCGATATGCGGCCAGATGGCAACGTCTTCCGGCGTTACCGGGCCGAGTTCCACATGGCCACCTTCTCCGGGAACCGGGATCCAGGTCTGTGCGGCATAGATCATGGCCGCAGCACCGAGACCGGTGCCGGGGCCGAGCACGAACTTGGCGCTCTCACCCCGGATGGTTCCGGAGCCAACCTGTTCAATGTCGCCGCCGCTGTACCCGGGCAGGGCCAAAGCCTGCGCTTCGAAATCATTGAGAACGATGACTTCTTCCAGACCGAGATCAGCAATCATCTTCAACGGTTCGATGACCCAGGCCGCATTGGTCAGGGGTATCTTGTCACCGGTGACGGGACCGGCAACCGCGATGATTGCGGTGCGCGGCTTCGGTGTCGTTTCCGGAAGAACCACGTCGCGGATGGCGGAGGAAATGTCAGTGTGATCCGCCGTCGCCGTCTTGCCGCACATGCGGGTGGGCGCCTCTGCGTCGTCAACAAGAGCGAAACGGGCATTGGTGCCGCCGATGTCGGCCACCAGAACCGGATAGGCAAAGGATTTTGTGTTCTTGGAAAAACTCATGAGGACAGGGAGCCAACTTCAGGTGTCGCGGACGTGGTCTTGAGGCCCTGCAGGCGGGCGGAGCGCAGCAGGATATCCGCGGTCGACGGATTGAGGGCCATGGGCATGTCATAGACGACGGCAAGGCGCATCAGGGCCTTCACGTCGACATCATGCGGCATGGGCGACAGCGGGTCGACGAAGAACAGCAGGCCCTGCAGCTTGCCTTCGGCAATCATCGCGCCGATCTGCTGGTCGCCGCCGAGCGGACCGCTTTTCAGCCGCGTGACCTTGAGGGTAGGACAGGCTTCCAGAATGCGGCCACCGGTGGTGCCGGTGCTGACCAGATCGAAGACAGAGAGCTTGTCCTGGTGCCGTCTGGCGAACTCGACCATGGCGTCTTTTTTGGCGTCATGCGCGACAAGCGCAAGAGTGGGCGTTGCAGGCATCAAGGGTCCTCTGGGCTCTATGCAATCCGGATCGATTGAATAGCCGAAAGCTGATCGAAACCAAAGTCCCGGGAGGCCAGTTCGTGCACTGATGAAAACGGACGAAAAGACACCCTGGCCGGAAGCGACAGCAGAGGGAAAGTGTTTAGCCGTTCAAAGAGCTTTAGGCAAAGGAAGATGACGGGGCAGGCCCAGAAGCTGTTCCCTCCGGGAAGACTGCTGGCTGAAAGGAAAAGAAAAGGCCGCGTTCCGGACCGGAACGCGGCAGGCGATAAGGAGAATGGAGACGTGGCGGTCAGTCGAACAGATTGCAGCGAATTGGCTCGCGCCCGGCGACACGCTGGAAATACGGGTCGGGCTCCGGCAAGTGCAGCCCGGCGATTTCCATCACCAGCTTCATGCGGATCGCATCGGCGAACGCTTCCTGGCTGCGGACCGGAATGGCAAAGGAGCCTGGGCCGCCGATAACGCAATCCTCGTAATAGTGGTCGAGGTTGAGCATTGCCTGCCAGGTGTTCTTGTTCGATTTCATCATCAGCGGCAGACCGTTGATGGTTACGCCGGCCGCCACCATCCGGTCGCGCATGGCCGTCACCGAACCGCCCTGGTTGTTCGGGCCGTCACCGGAAATGTCAATCACGCGGCGCAGACCCTCATACTGGTTGTTCTGGACCAGAAACACTGACTTTTCGAGCGCCGAGGCAATGGAGGTTCGCTGGACCTGCCGAAGCGGGGCTTCAGCAATCTTGGAAGCAAAGTGAGCCGCAGACCCTGCATCCTGGATCACCGTCCAGTCGGCCACGATGAAATGCTCATCGACACCACCCCATTCCATGTAGGTCACGGCAACACGGCCGATCGGACCCACCTGAATGGCGTCGAGGAATTCCCTGGAGGTGAGAGCGGCGACATATCCGGCGCGCTGCACTTCCTGTTCCTCAGTATCCATGGATTGAGAGATATCGACGGCCAGGACGAGTTCGACGTCCACTTCATTGGCCGGATTGTAGCTGTATTGCGAAGATGCCATCAGTGCCGGACGGTAGTCTCGGGCTGAGGCGGGCGCGGCAAAAAGGAAAGCCACACAAATAAGTGGCAGTAATTTTGTAACCGTCGTTGCACAGTCTAGTCTTGTTATATCGAGACGCATGGTTCTTCTCCTTAAGTCAGCCTTTCGGCAGGATGGCCACGTCTCCCCTGTTTATTTTGTTGTTTAATTCCTTATCTTTCCGTTCCTCGTGATTCCTAACAAGGCGCTGGCTGAATGCCTTGGTTCAGCTTTGAAATTTACTTAGCAAGCTACATGCCAAACGTAGCGTAATATTCCCGAGCTGGCAAAAGTAATGTGCACGCAGTGCATGTTCTATCCACAGGCTCGGGATATGTTCCCGGCTTGCTAGGCAAATTTTTCAGCAATGGCTGAACGGTCAGCCTTACGTGAAAGTAAGGTGGTGTTTTGTCGAGGAAAATCAAACCGCCGGGACGGTCACATTTTCGCGCAAACCCGTGAGAAATTCTGGCGAGATTGCAGGTCGGTGTCCCGAAAAAGCAGTCAATTCAGTAGCTTTGACAGGGTCCTTGGTAATCTGTTTAAGCGGCCCTGTTCCGGCCGGCCATGCGCTGGTGTCTGGCAGATGCGGAAAATCCACCGGCAAAATTTGCCGCGCAGCTAGGCAAAATTTGCCGATCCTGTCCGAAAATTCCGCGGCCTTGGGCAGAAATTGCCGCCATTCAGGGGTGGTGTCTGATGCATATTGCTGCTCAGAAATGCAGCAACCAGCCAGAAAATTGGCAGTTTTTTTAGTTGACGGCAAAGGCAAGGCTGGTCATGATCTGAAGAAATTCTCACTTGGTGAAGAATTTTTCGGTAAGGCCTTCGCGGCCCCGGAAACAAAAGCTCCGAAAGAGAGCAGGGCACAGCCGGACCGTTGCGGTCAACCGCTTCGCATGGCTGAACAGGCGGGTATTGCATCCAGCGTGGTGCAATGCCGGAAAGCCGGGCGTTTTGAGAGTGGTTGAGCATCCTGTCCGCCGCGAGGCGTGTGCAGTGGCTCTGGAGGGGAAGGTTTCGACGCGGAATGCAGACTCGCGACGACGACTGGACATCGTATATGGCCATCCGGGCAGCGTGGCTGTCCTTTGTGGGCGGCCGTACCCAGGGGGAGATTGCCTCACAGCTTGGCGTGTCGCCTGCCAAGGTGCATCGCCTGATCGCTCATGCGCAAAAAGCCGGTTTCGTCAAATTCCAGGTCGATGGACGGCCGATGGAATGCCTTCAGCTTGAAAAGGAGCTGACGGAGCATTTCGGCCTGACCAATTGCATCATCGCGCCCGATCTTGGCGGCGGCGATGACGACAGCGCGCTCAGGGCCGTGGCGGTGTCCGCAGCACAGTTTCTCTCCGGCCTGCTCAGCGGCAACAATGTGACTCGCCTGGGCGTCGGCATGGGCCGCACGCTGACGGCGGCTGTCGAGGCCTTGCCCAAGGTCGCGCGAAGCGATCTGGAAATCATGTCGATCTGCGGATCGCTGACGCGCACGCTCGCCGCCAACCCCTATGACATCGTCCAGAAGATGCAGGAACGCACGGGCGGCATCGGCTACTATCTGCCGGTTCCCTATTTTGCCGAGAACCAGGACGAAAAGGCGATGTTCCTGACCCAGCGCAGCGTGCAGGACCTCATGGAGCGCGCGCGCCAGTCGGATGCCTTCCTCATCGGCATCGGCTCCGTCGAGAACGAGGGGCATCTTGTCCAGCGCGGCATGATTTCCAAAAAAGAACAGGAAGATTTGCTGTCGGGTGGCGCCGTCTGTGATTTGATGGGGCGCTTTCTGACGATCGAGGGAAAATTGGCCCCGGATCCGCTCGGCGACTGCGCCGTGGGTCTGCATTTCGATGAAGTGCGCGGGCGCCGTGTGATTGCGCTGGTAGGTGGGGAGAGCAAGGTGGAAGCCACGCTCGCGGCCCTGCGTACCGGTGTCATTACCGACCTTGTGGCAGACGAGACCCTTGCGAGGGCTCTGACGGCACGGGCCGGATTGCAGCTGGCACAGTCCGCATGATGCGGCTGGGTCACGAGGGGAAACGGGCCGGCCACAAGGCAGGCCCCCGCATGTCGGAGGACATATAAGTGAAAAAGCTTCTTACCATCGGCACCGCGCTTGCCGGCCTGGCCTTTACCGCCGTGGGCGCACTTGCAGCCGATATCAAGCCGGCAGTGCTTTACGATCTGGGCGGCCGTTTCGACAAGTCGTTCAACGAAGGCGCCTACAACGGCGCTGAAAAGTTTCAGGAAGACACCGGCGTCGAATACCGCGACTTCGAAATCCAGAACGACAGCCAGCGCGAACAGGCTCTGCGCAACTTCGCCAAGCGTGGCATGAACCCGATCGTCGCCATCGGCTTCTCCCAGGCCAATGCCGTGGAAAAAGTTGCCAAGGAATTCCCGGACACGCAGTTCGCGATCGTCGACATGGTCGTCGACCTGCCGAACGTGCGCTCCATCCTGTTCAAAGAGCAGGAAGGCTCCTACATCGTCGGCATGCTGGCCGCTATGGCGTCCGAAACCGGCAAGGTCGGCTTCGTCGGCGGCATGGACATTCCGCTGATCCGCAAGTTCTCCTGCGGCTACAAGCAGGGCGTGATGGCTGCAAACCCGAACGCCGAAGTGTTCGAGAACATGACCGGCACCACCGGCGCAGCCTGGAACGACCCGGTCAAGGGTGGCGAACTGGCCAAGTCCCAGTTCGACCGTGGCGCTGACGTCGTCTATCACGCTGCTGGCGGCACCGGCATCGGTGTTCTGCAGGCAGCCGCAGACGCAGGCAAGCTCGGCATCGGCGTGGACAGCAACCAGAACGGCCTGCATCCGGGCTCGGTTCTGACTTCCATGCTGAAGCGCGTTGACATCGCCGTCTACCAGGCGTTCGAAGACGCTGCCAACGATAGCTGGTCTTCCGGCTTCGAAGTGCTCGGCCTCAAGGAAGGCGGCGTCGACTGGGCGCTGGACGACAACAATGCCGAACTCGTCAACGACGAGATGAAAGCCAAGGTCGAAGAAGCGACACAGAAGATCATCTCCGGCGAGATTGAAGTTCACGACTACATGTCTGACCAGTCCTGCCCGATGTAAGGCAGTTTATTCGGACCTCCGCGCCCTCGCGTGCGGAGGTCCTCCTTTGTTTTTCTGCGTGCCCAACCCGTTTCCGGAGGCCAGGATGCTCCGTTTCACATCAGGCGTCATTGCCGCTGTCTGTGCTGCCTTCGTTGCGACAACGGCAAGTGCGGCCGAACCGGCCATCGTTTATTCCGTCGGCGGCAAGTTCGATGGCTCATTCAACGAAAGCGCCTTCGCAGGTGTCAAACGGTTTCAGGAACAGGGCGGCACCGTCCGGGAGTTCGAGTTGGAACGTGATGCGCAGAGCCTTCAGGCCTTGCGGAATTTCGCCAGCCGGGGCGCGTCGCCCGTGGTCGCAATCGGCTTTAACCAGGCCAATTCGCTTGGCCAGGTAGCGCCCAATTTCCCCGATACGGATTTTGCAATTGTAGACATGGTGGTCGATCAGCCGAACGTTCGTTCCTACGTCTTCAAGGAACATGAAGGCGCCTATATCGGCGGCCTGCTGGCAGGCATGGCCTCCAGAAGCGGCACCATCGGCTTTGTCGGCGGCATGGATATACCGATCATCCAGCGGTTCCTTTGCGGCTACAAGCAGGGCGCGCAAGCCGCTAGGGCGGATATCCGTGTTTTGTCCAACATGACGGGCGATACGCCGGCCGCCTTTGCCGATCCCGTTCGCGGCAGCGAGCTGGCCATTGGCCAGATCAACCAGGGCGCCGATGTGATCATTCAGGCAGCCGGGGGAACCGGCATCGGCGTTCTGCAGGCGGCGGCAGACAAGGGCGTGCTCGGCATGGGCACCGACAGCAATCAGAACGGCCTGCACCCGGGCAAGGTTCTGACCTCTATCCGCAAGCGCGTGGACAACGCCGTCTACGACAGCTTTCAGGCGGCGAAGGACGGGACCTTCGAACCCGGCATAAAGGTGCTGGGCGTCGCGGACGGCGGCATGGACTGGGTGCTGGACGAAAACAACGAGGACCTGATTACGCCGGACATGAAGGCTGCGGCGGATGCTGCCGTTGCCGCCATTTCCGACGGCAGCGTCAAGGTTCACGATGTCGTCACGGACGGAGCGTGTCCTTTCTGATCGGGACACCGCAAGGCAGCGGCGAGGGGCAATAACAATGACAAAGAAAAACAGTCACGCCTGGGGGAACGCATGAGCGATACGCCGGCAATCGAACTGCGCAAGATCAACAAGCGCTTTGGCCCGGTTCATGCCAACAAGGACATCGACCTTGTGGTCAAGAAGGGGTCCATCCACGGCATCATCGGCGAGAACGGGGCAGGTAAATCGACGCTCATGTCCATTCTCTACGGCTTTTATCAAGCCGACGAAGGTGACATCCTGGTCGATGGCAAGAAGGTCACCATTTCGGATTCCAAGGCTGCCATCGGCATGGGCATCGGCATGGTGCACCAGCACTTCATGCTGGTCGACAATTTCTCCGTTCTGGAAAACGTGGTGCTGGGCGCCGAGGACAGCGCGCTTCTGTCCGGCGGCATCAACCGTGCCCGCACCGAACTCAAGCGCCTGGAAGACGAATATGAACTGCGGGTCGATCCGGACGCCCTGATCCAGGATCTGCCGGTCGGTCTGCAGCAGCGGGTGGAGATCCTGAAGGCGCTCTACCGCAGCGCCGAGGTTCTGATCCTCGACGAGCCGACCGGCGTTCTGACACCGGCCGAAGCCGATCACCTGTTCAAGATCCTCGAAGTCCTGAAGAACGAAGGCAAGACGGTTCTCCTGATCACGCACAAGCTGCGCGAGATCATGGCGGCGACCGATACCGTATCTGTCATGCGCCGCGGCGAAATGGTGGCGACGCGCGAAACCGCAAACACCTCGATGGAAGAACTCGCCGAGCTGATGGTCGGTCGCAGCGTGCTGCTGCGCGTCGACAAGAAACCGGCGCAACCCAAAGCGCCGGTCATGGAGGTCGAGAACCTGACGGTCACCGACAGCCGCGGCGTTCAGGTTGTCAAGGACGTGTCGTTTACCGTGCGCGCGGGCGAGATCGTCGGCATTGCCGGTGTCTCCGGCAACGGCCAGTCGGAACTTCTGGAAACGCTCGCAGGCATTCGCCGCGCGACCAGAGGCACGCTGAAGATCAACGGCGAGACCATCGATCTGGGAACGAGCACGCTCGACGCTGCCGACATGCGGGCCAAGAACATGGGCCACGTGCCGGAAGACCGGCACCGCATGGGCCTCATCAATTCCTTCTCCGAATACGAGAATTCCATCCTCGGCTATCACCGCGATCCGGCCTATTCCAGGGGCCTTCTGATGGATCTTGCCGCCATCAAGAAGAATGCGGTGGCCGAGATCGAGAAATACGATATCCGCCCACCCAACCCGATGCTGAAGACGGCAAATTTCTCGGGTGGCAACCAGCAGAAGATTGTCCTGGCACGCGAAATCGAGCGTGACCCGGAAGTGCTTCTGGTCGGTCAGCCGACGCGAGGTGTCGACATCGGCGCCATCGAATTCATCCACCGCCGGATCGTGGAAATGCGCGATGCGGGCAAAGGCATTTTGCTGGTCTCTGTCGAACTCGATGAAATCCGCGCATTGTCCGACCGGGTGCTGGTGATGTTCGACGGCAAGATCGTCGGCGAACGCGGCGGCGATGCGGACGAAGGCGAACTTGGCCTGCTGATGGCCGGTGTGGAAGATAACAACAAGATGGCTGTTGAAGGAGGCGCCCGATGAGTGCCGGTCAGCTCCCGCGCTGGGTCGATTACGGCCTGATCCCGTTCCTGAACCTGGCCGCCGCCTTTCTGGTGTCGGGCCTCGTCGTTGTCCTGATCGGTGAAAACCCGCTGGATGCGGTGGAGCTCCTGGTCTGGGGTTCGGTTGGATATGGCGAAGGCATCGGCTTCACGCTGTTTTATGCCACCAACTTCATCTTCACCGGCCTTGCCGTGGCCGTCGCCTTCCATGCCGGGTTGTTCAACATCGGCGGCGAGGGGCAGGCCTATATCGGCGGGCTCGGGGTCGCCTTTGCCTGTCTGGCGCTGGACAATATCGTACCGTGGTACGTCACCCTGCCATTTGCCATCATCGGCTCGGCGCTGATGGGGGCGGCCTGGGCGTTCATTCCGGCCTGGCTGCAGGCCACCCGGGGCAGTCACGTGGTGATCACCACCATCATGTTCAACTTCATCGCCTCGTCGCTGATGGTCTATCTGCTCAACAACGCGTTGAAGAAACCGGGATCGATGCAGCCGGAAACGCGGACCTTCGAAGCTGGTGGCCGTCTGCCGTTCCTGAACGACATCTTCCCGTCGTTCGGCTTCGGTTATGCCCCGGTCAACCTGTCGCTCTTCGTCGCGCTGGCAGCCTGTGTGCTGGTCTGGTTCCTGATCTGGCGCACCAAACTGGGCTTCGAGATCCGCTCGTTCGGCGCCAATGCCACGGCGGCGGTCTATGCCGGTATCTCGCCGGTGCGTACAATCGTCATCACCATGCTCATCTCCGGCGGTCTGGCCGGCATGATGGCAATCAACGAAATCATGGGGTCGCAGCACCGGCTGCTGATCGACTTCGTGACCGGCTACGGCTTCGTCGGCATCGCCGTCGCGCTCATGGGCCGCGCGCATCCGGTCGGCATCGTTCTGGCATCGATCCTGTTCGGCATGCTCTATCAGGGCGGCGCGGAGCTGTCGTTCGAAATGCCGAACATCACGCGAGACATGATCATCGTGATCCAGGGCCTCGTGATCCTGTTCGCCGGTGCGCTTGAGCACATGTTCCGTCCGGCCATCGTCAAGCTGTTCACGCCCTCCCGGGCTCTTGCCGCGAAGGAGGCGTGATCATGTTCGAGATCGTGATCCTGACACTCGATTCCACCGTCCGCCTGTCGACACCGCTGCTGCTGGCCTGTCTGGCGGGGCTCTATTCGGAACGCTCCGGCGTGGTCGATATCGGCCTGGAAGGAAAGATGCTCGGTGCCGCCTTCGGCGCGGGTGCGGTGGCTTACATGACCGGCAATGCCTGGCTCGGTCTACTGGCGGGCATGGCGGTTTCCATCGGCCTGGCGCTGATCCACGGCTTTGCCTCCATCACCAACCGCGGCAACCAGATCGTTTCCGGTGTCGCCATCAACTTCCTGGCCGCGGGCCTGACCGCGCTGCTCGGCCAGACCTGGTTCCGACAGGGTGGCCGTACGCCCTCACTGCCGGAAGGCGGACGGTTCCGGGACATCATCCTTCCCTACGCGGAGGAACTGCGCGACGTTCCGGTCATCGGCGGCCTCTACAGCGAGCTGCTGTCCGGCCATAACATTCTGGTCTATGCGGCCTTCCTGGCCGTCCCGCTGACCTGGTGGGTGTTGTTCCGTACCCGTTTCGGTCTGCGCCTGCGTGCGGTCGGGGAAAACCCGGCGGCTGTCGATACGGCCGGTATTTCGGTCACCTGGCTTCGCTATCGGGCGGTGATCGCCTGTGGTGCGCTGTGCGGTGTTGCCGGAGCTTATCTCTCCATCGCCCAGTCCTCGGGCTTCATCAAGGACATGACGGCAGGCAAGGGCTTCATTGCGCTTGCGGCGCTGATTTTCGCCAAGTGGAAACCGGCCAACGCCATGTTTGCCTGCCTGTTGTTCGGCTTCCTCGACGCGGTCGCCATCCGGATGCAGGGCCAGAAATTGCCCGGTATCGGCGAAATTCCCGTGCAGTTCTTCCAGGCTCTGCCCTATATTCTCACCGTGATCCTGCTTGCAGGCTTCATCGGCAAGGCAATCCCGCCCAAGGCGGCTGGCATTCCGTATCTCAAGGAGCGTTCATGAGCGATCTGGACGCGTTGTTCGAAGCCGCAAAAGCGGTTCGTGAAAACGCATATGCACCCTATTCCAACTTCCTGGTCGGCGCCGCCTTGCGCGCACCGGACGGCACCGTTTTCACCGGCTGCAATGTAGAGAACGCGTCCTATCCGGTGAGCGTCTGTGCGGAAGGCGGGGCGGTCAGCGCCATGATCGCGGCCGGTTATCGCGAAATCGCGGAGGCCGTCGTCATTGGCGATGCGGCCCTGTGCACGCCCTGCGGTATGTGCCGCCAGCGTCTGAAGGAATTCGGCACGGACGAACTGGTTGTCCATGTCGCGGATCTCGACGGCATCCGGCGCAGCTTTACGATGGATGAGCTGCTGCCTGCCGCCTTCGAACTGGAATACACGTCAAAATAAGAAGGACTGACCCACAATGAGTGGTTTCGGCCGTGAATGCGCGGAGATTGTCCGCGCTGCCCGGGAGGGCTCGTATAAGATTGGCATGATCCTCGGCTCCGGCCTCGGCGCGCTCGCCGAGGAAGTCGAGGATGCTGTCCGCATTCCCTATTCTCACCTCACCGAATTTCCGGTTTCCACCGTCACGTCCCATTCCAGCGAGCTGGTTGCCGGCACGCTGTCCGGTGTGCCGGTGGTGATCCTGTCGGGCCGGGCCCATTATTACGAGGGCGGCGATCCGACGGTCATGCGTACGCCGGTGGAAACGCTGAAGGAGCTCGGTTGCGAGATCCTGCTGGCAACCAACGCGGCCGGTTCGCTGCGCCAGGAAGTGGCCCCCGGCTCGCCCATGCTGATTTCCGACCACATCAACTGGTCGGGCATGAACCCGCTGATCGGTGAAGAGGACGAAAAGCGATTCCTCGACATGAGCACCGCCTACGATGCTGACCTGCGTGCGGCTATGAAGAAGGTGGCCGAGGAAACCGGCGATCCGGTTGCCGAGGGCGTTTACATGTGGTTCTCCGGCCCGTCTTTCGAGACGCCTGCCGAAATCCGCATGGCCAAGACACTGGGTGCGGATGCCGTTGGAATGTCCACAGTGCCGGAAGTCATCATGGCCCGGTTCCTGGGCATGCGTGTCGCGGCCATGTCGATCATCACAAATTACGGCGCAGGCATGCAGACGCATGCGCTGTCTCACGACGAAACCAAGTCCGTCGCCCTGCAGGGCATGGAACGCATGAAACAGCTGGTGCGGGCATTCGTGAAGGAGATCGGCCAATGAGCGACATGATCGAAAACGCCAAACGGGCCCTTGGGCTCGTCGACCTGACCAACCTCAACGATGACTGCACGGCGGCGGATATTTCCAAGCTGACCGGGCGCACCGTGACGGATCATGGGTCCGTCGCCGCTGTTTGCGTCTGGCCGCGTTTCGTTGCCCAGGCGGCGCAGGAGCTGACCGGTACCGGCGTGAAGGTGGCAACCGTGGTCAACTTTCCCGAAGGTGGCGATGATACGGAAGCTGTTGTTGCCGAGACGAAGCAGGCTCTGGCCGATGGTGCAGACGAGATCGATCTGGTGATGCCTTACAAGGCCTTCTGCGACGGCCGCAAAGGCTTTGCGGAAGAGCAGATCATCCGCGTCAAGGCAGCCATTCCGGAACCAGCGTCGCTCAAGGTCATCCTGGAAACGGGCGAGATCAAGGACCCGCTGCTGATCCACGCTGCCTCCAACATCGCCATCGGTGCAGGGGCGGATTTCATCAAGACCTCAACCGGCAAGGTGGCCGTCAATGCGACGCTGGAAGCGGCTGAAATCATGCTGACCGCGATCGAAGAGGCCCGGCGCGACAACGCCGAGCGTGTGATCGGCTTCAAGCCGGCCGGCGGCATCAAGACGGCCGAAGACGCAGCCGCCTATCTGGCGCTTGCCGACAAAATTATGGGCCAGAACTGGGTATCGGCACACACGTTCCGCTTTGGCGCCAGTGGTCTCCTGGATGCCCTGATCTCCACGATAGAGGGCCAGGAAATCGTAGACCATTCCCACCACGGCTATTGAGACGGCTTCAAGAAGGACAACAAATGCTGCCGCAAGAACTCATCAGAAAGAAGCGCGACGGTGGAACACTGGACGCGGCGGAGATCCAGTTCTTCGTCAAGGGCCTGGCCGACGGCTCGGTCACGGAAGGCCAGGTGGCGGCGCTTGCCATGGCCGTCTTCTTCAAGGGGCTGACCGTTGACGAGCGTGTGGCGCTGACACTTGCCATGCGCGACAGCGGCGATGTCATGGACTGGTCGGGCATCCACGCACCGATCCTCGACAAGCATTCCACCGGTGGCGTCGGCGACAACGTCTCCTTGATGCTGGCACCGGCATTGGCCGCCTGTGGCGCTGCCGTGCCGATGATCTCCGGGCGCGGCCTTGGCCATACCGGCGGCACGCTGGACAAGTTCGACAGCATCCCGGGGTATCAGACGCAGCCGGACAATCAGCTGTTCAAGAAGGTGGTCAAGGAGATCGGTTGCGCCGTCATCGGCCAGACCGGCAACCTTGCCCCGGCCGACAAGCGTTTTTATGCCATTCGCGATGTGACCGGCACGGTCGAGAGCATCGATCTGATTACCGCGTCGATCCTGTCCAAGAAGCTGGCAGCCGGACTGCAAGGTCTGGTGCTGGACGTGAAGTGGGGCACGGGCGCGTTCATGGCAACGCTGGAAGATGCGCGTGCGCTCGCCGAAAGCCTGGTGCTGGTCGCAAACGGGGCGGGACTGAAGACCACGGCGCTTCTGACCGACATGAACGAGCCGCTGGCGTCCGCCGCAGGCAATGCCGTTGAAATGCAGAACGCTGTCGACTTCCTGAAAGGCACGGCCATCGACAACCGACTTTGGGATGTCACCGTGGCGCAGGGTGGTGAACTGCTTGCTTCCGGCGGTATCGCCGCTGATGCACAGGCCGGTTCCGACATGATGCGCGACGCTTTCCAGAGCGGCAAGGCGGCAGAGAAATTCGCGCAGATGGTACACGCGCTCGGCGGCCCGGCCGACTTCATGGACAAGGCGGAACTCTATCTCGCCAAAGCTCCGGTGGAAGCGCCCGTCTATGCCGAACACGAGGGTGTGGTCACGGGGGTTGATGCCCGGGCGGTCGGCGTGGCTGTGGTCGCGCTTGGCGGTGGACGCCGGGCGGCGGCCGACGTGATCGATCCGTCCGTCGGCCTCACCAGCCTTGCCGGTGTCGGCAACACCGTGGACGCGGACGCCCCGCTGGCCATCGTCCATGCCCGAACCGAGGCGGAAGCCGAAGAGGCTGCCGTGGCGGTGCGCAAGGCCTATACCATCGGCTCTGCAGCCGATGTCGAGGACAGGCCGAGCGTCGTCGAGCGCATCGCGCCCTGACCGGGAAAACGCGTTCCGGGCGAATGGTCGCCCGGAACCTCTCCGGTCGAACCGGCCGGCAATGATAAATTGAGGAGACGTCCATGCCTCGTGCAATTTTGTGCGTTCTGGACAGTTTTGGTATCGGCGGCGCCGCGGATGCGGAAGCCTTCGGCGATGCCGGAGCCGACACTTTGGGTCATATCGCGGCGCGGTGCGCTGCCGGTGAAGGCGATAAGGACGGCCTGCGCTCTGGCCCCTTGAGTGTTCCGAACATGGACCGGCTCGGCCTGGGCGCGGCAGGACGTCTGTCCACCGGCAAGGACGTGCCGGGCCTTGAGTTCGACGGCGAGCCGGAAGGCCTGTGGGGCTATGCGGCCGAAGTTTCCAACGGCAAGGACACGCCGTCCGGCCATTGGGAAATTGCCGGTGTGCCGGTGCGTTTCGACTGGGGCTACTTCCCGGAAACGATCCCGACCTTTCCGGAAGAGCTGATTGCAAAGATCAGCGAGAAGGCCGGCCTCAACGGCATCCTGGGTAACAAGCACGCCTCCGGAACGGAGATCATTGCCGAACTCGGCGAAGAGCATATCCGCACGGGCAAGCCGATCTTCTATACATCGGCGGACTCCGTCATCCAGATCGCCGCTCATGAAGAGCACTACGGCCTGGAGAAGCTGTACGAGCTTTGCGAGATCGCGCGTGAATTTGCCGATCCCTACAACATCGGCCGGGTGATTGCGCGGCCGTTTGTTGGCGAAAGCGCCGAAACCTTCCAGCGCACGGCTAACCGGCGCGACTATTCTGTGCTGCCGCCCGAACCGACCTTGCTCGACAGGTTGACGGCGGCCGGTCGCACGGTCTATGGCGTCGGCAAGATTTCCGACATCTTCGCGCATCAGGGCGTTGCAAGGGTGCTGAAGGGAGCGGGTAACGATCAGCTCTTCGACAAGACACTGGAAGCCATGGATGAGGCTGCCGACGGTGACATGATCTTTGCCAATTTCATCGATTTCGACTCCCTTTACGGTCACCGCCGGGACGTACCCGGCTATGCCGCTGCTCTGGAGCATTTCGACCGCCGCCTGCCGGAAATGATTGCCAGGATGAAGGACGGCGACCTTCTGATCCTGACGGCCGATCACGGCTGTGACCCGACCTGGCGCGGCACGGACCATACGCGTGAGCATGTTCCGGTCATCGCAACCGGCCCGGGTCTTGCCGGCAGGAGCGTCGGCGGCCGCAAGACCTACGCCGATATCGGTGAAAGTATCGCCGATCATCTGGGTATCGCGGTGGGGCCGAACGGCACGAGTTTTCTCTGACCGCATCCGCATTCCGGCAAGCCGGTGAATCGGGCACAATAGCCGCAGACCGCTCCCCCACCCTTCCTTCAGGAAGCCGGAGGGCTGGCCGGCACCACACTCGAATGAGGACCAGCGGGACATGAGCGACGCCATCACGGTTCCGAAGGCGGAATTGCACTGTCATATCGAAGGCGCCGCGCCGCCAACCCTGGTCAAGCGTCTTGCCGAAAAGCGCGGTGTGGATGTCTCCGCCGTGCTCAACGGCAATGGCAAATACATCTGGTCCGATTTCACTACCTTCCTGAAGGCCTATGATGTTGCCAGCTCGGTGTTCAGGACACCGGCGGACTATGCCCTTCTGGCGGAAACCTATTTCCGCATGCTGGCGGCGGAAGGGGCGATCTACGGAGAGATCTTCATCTCGCCCGACCATGCCCAGGCCGCGGGCCTGTCCTACCGGTCCTACGTCGAGGGACTGGCCGCGGGCATTGAACGCGCCAAGACCGATACCGCCATTGAAGGCCGCATGATCGCCATCGGTGTCCGTCATTTCGGCTCGGCGTCCGTCGAACGGGTCGTCAAGGAAGTTGTCGGCAATCCGCATCCCCTTGTGACCGGCTTCGGCCTTGCGGGCGACGAACGCTCCGGCCACCCGGCCAATTTCGCGAAAGCCTTCCGTATGGCGGCGGAAGCCGGGCTTGGAACGACGGCGCACGCGGGTGAATTCGGCGGGCCGGACAGTGTAACCGCGGCCCTCGAATTCCTGCGCGTGAAACGCCTCGGCCACGGCGTGCGGGCGATTGAGGACAAGGACCTGGTCAAGCGCCTTGTCGACGAGGAGATCGTTCTGGAGGTTTGCCCAGGGTCCAACATCGCCCTTGGTGTCTACACCCACCTGCGCTTCCACCCGGTCAACATGCTGCGCAAGGAAGGCGTGAAGATCACGCTAAACTCCGACGACCCGCCCTTTTTCGGCACCACGCTCGGCAAGGAATATGCATCGGTCACCGAAACCTTCGGCTGGAGTTTCGACGATCAGATGGACGTCACCCGCACAGCCATCGAAGCCGCCTTCTGCGACGAGCCGACACGCACCAGACTTCTGGTACGACTGGAAAGCGCGAGGCAGGTGCCGACGGGCTGAGGCAGGTTTTCAGCCCCCTGCCGGACGCGCGCACGCTGATATCTGGTTTCCGGATCGGCGCACAGCTTTACCGTGCTTGTCCGCAATGACGTTGGCACTAAGGGCGGGTGCTTTGCGTTGGCTTGATTCAGCGAGAACTTTGGTGCGCCTCTCGCCCTCTCATCTCCAAAACCTCATCCTGAGGAGGACCGACAGGTCCGTCTCGAAGGATGGGCGGCATACTCCGGAACAAGCGGCCCATCCTTCGAGACGCCGCTGAAGCGGCTCCTCGGGATGAGGGGAGAAGGAGACGAATGCCGAAGGTAAAGGTGGCGTCAGGCCCCCTCAGATGTCCCCACCTGTCTCGTCCACTTCGGTACGAGGGTCGAGGCTGACGGTCTCCGGGGTTGTGATCTGCGCGGTCGAGACGGCCATGACGAAGTCGGACTTGTCTTCCTGCGAAAGCGAAGCGCGCTGACGCATGCGCCAGAGGGCAAAGAGCATCATGGAAAGGTGTGCCGCCGCCGTCACCTGGAAGAGAGCCCCCGGATAGGTGAAGGTCATCAACCCTGATGCGAGCAGCGGTCCGACCATCGTGCCGGCGCCGAAGATAAGCAGAAGGCCGCCACTGATCCTGAGGAAATCACCTGGTTCGGCATGGTCGCTCGCGTGGGCGACGATCACCGGATACATGGAATAGACCACACCTCCGAAGCCCGCGATCAGGAGAACCGTGAGGGTCGGATCGGCACCGCCGAAGAACGACAGGCTGGAACCGAAGGACATCGCGGCAATGGCAAGGCCGACCAGAACCAGGCGCCGGTCGAGCCTGTCGGAGAGCATGCCGACGGGGATTTGCAACACAGCGCCGGCCAGAAGCGCCAAGCTCATCATGATGGCAATTTCCGGAACGTCGAGGCCGATCCGAAGGCCGTAAACAGCCCCCAGCGTGCCGAAGGATCCGTTCGAAATACCGACCATGAAAACCGCGACCACTGCGATTGGCGAGTTGCGCCAGAGCTTCTTGGGATCGAGCCGCGCCTGGGTCAGCGGTTGTGGGGATGCCGCGGTGGAAAGCGCCGTCGGCAGCAGCGACAGCGAGTAGATGATCGAGCCAAGCACAAAGAAGAAAAAGCCGGACGGGTCGCCAAGCGTCAGCAGCATTTGTCCGGCGGTGGTCGCCCCCAGGTTGATCATGGTGTAGATGCCGAAGATCCGGCCGCGCGTTTCGCTGGTCGAACGTTCGTTCAGCCAGCTTTCCACGATCATCGCCGCACCGGAAAAGCAGAAGCCGGTGATTGCCCGTAGCACGATCCACACGGCTGCATCCATGAACAGGAGGTTCAGGAGAACGGAGATCCCGGCCAGCGAGGCAAGTGCGCCGAAGGCCCGCACATGTCCGACCCGCTTCACGATGACCGGTACGGCTAGACAACCGCTGACGTACCCTGCAGCCCAGCCGGTTCCGAGCAGACCCAGCGAAGCATCGGAAAAGCCGTTGGCGAGACCTGCCAGCGGCAACAGGAGGCCATGCAGGCCTCCGGCAAGCAAAAGCAGTCCGGATCCGATGAGGAGGGCGGCAATTGAAACAACGGCAGACATGAAACTTCCGGTTTGGGACGGTTGAAAGACTTGGGTTCAAATCACGAAGATGATGACCAATGACGAAGCGGTTTGACAAGGTTATGGTGTGCAGATAGGCGAGGGCAGCGACTTTTCACACAATCCTTTCCAGTTCCGGCGATCTTCGATGAACGACACTCAACCAGCCTTGTCCCTGTTCCGGCCTCAGCACGTGCGGGAAAAAGCCTATGAGCTTTTGAAGCTCGCCTCAGATGGCAAACTCGCTCACGTCGAAGCGGTTCCGGATCATCTCGAAACGGCCCTGGCCAAAGTGCTTGAAACGACACGGGAAAACTACCCGGACTTTCACATTCCACCCTTTGGCATCTGGCGGAATTTCGAAGCCGGCGGCATCGACCGCTGGGGCGCGCTGGCAAATGCGCGCGGGTTTGAAACCGCCGAAGAAATGCTGGCTGCCGCCGCCGATCTTGCCATTCTCGGCACCTACCTGAAAACCCGTCACCCCGAAGGCTGGGTCTTCGAAGACCAGATGACCGGGACGAAAGCAACCGGGCAGGAGGCTTCGGCACTTGCGGCCTTTCACATGTTCGCTGCCGGTTCCTTTTCAGGTGAGATGACCGACCCTTACCGTGTCGATGCGCAAACGCTTGTGCAGATGGATCGGATGGAACTTGCCGAAGGCCTGCAATGGGACGTAAGCGATAACGACGGCTTGCTCGAAGCGATGCAGCGCCATCTGAAACGCTTCGGCGAGGCGCTTGCCCTGCGGCCGGATCTCTTTGGTGAAGGCGACGTGACCCGGCCCGGTCTTCTTGCCGTGCAGATGGCAAAGAAAAGCGATGGCGTGGTTTCGGCGCGGGACCTGCTCGACCGGTTGCTGGAATCCTTCTGTCCGCTCTGGGAAGGCGGTGCCGGTGACGGCAACATGGTCTACGGCGACAGCTTTGAACATTCTAGGCAGGATGGCACAGCGGGCGCGTTTATTGTGCCGTTCCACCAGGCTGCCCAGGAGATGGTCTATTCCCTGATCGAACCTTTCGCATGGGCCGGGTTCGAAGTTTCCGGACTGGAGGCGCTGACGCCGCCGGCCGATCTTGCCCACGCGGCCCTTTTTCTGGAGGCCGGGGTGCTGAAGGTCCTCGAACCGGACACCGCCTTGTCACCGGAAGCGGCGCGCGATCGGATGATCGAAATCCGGGCGGTCGCGCTTGCCCTGACCGACAGACTGGCCGACTTGCTGCGGCACGAACTCAAGGTCCATCAGGATCAGTTGCCGCTTACCTGCATTCTGGAAGGCGGGACCAGCCGCGCCGGTGGTCTTTATGTGCAAAGACATCCGCAGGAAGCGAAAAAACTCGGGCACTTCATGAACCCGGGGTCTGTTTTTTGGTTGCCGTTCGGGGCATAGGTCTCGAACATGGAAAATTATGAGACCGGGCCGCTGTTAAGGCCCCATTGAAAAGAGAGGCAGATATGTCCGGAGCCACTGTCATCAGCCACCCGCTGGTTCAGCACAAACTGAGCATCATGCGCGACAAGGGAACGTCCACACAGGGATTCCGGCGGCTCCTGCGGGAAATCTCGACGCTGCTCTGCTACGAGGTCACCCGCGACCTGCCGCTTGTCTACCAGACCATCGAGACGCCCCTGGCCGAAATGCAGGCCCCGACCCTGGCAGGCAAGAAGCTGGTGTTTGCTTCGGTGCTGCGCGCCGGGAACGGACTTCTGGAAGGCATGCTGGATCTGGTTCCGTCCGCGCGCGTTGCGCACATCGGCCTGTACCGCGATCCGCAGACGCTGCAGCCGGTTGAATATTACTTCAAGTCTCCGGAAGACCTGAACGAGCGTCTGGTGATCGTGGTCGATCCCATGCTGGCCACCGCCAACTCGGCGATTGCCGCGGTTCAGAAATTGAAAGAGCGCGGTGCCAACAATATCCGCTTCCTCTGCCTGCTCGCAGCACCCGAAGGTGTCAAGAATTTCACCGAGAACCATCCGGACGTTCCGGTCTACACCGCCTCCATCGACGAGAAGCTGAACGAGAAGGGATACATCGTTCCAGGCCTCGGCGACGCAGGCGACCGTATGTACGGCACGAAGTAACCTGCCGACAAACGGACGGAAGCCAGCGCGGGGAGCAGCCTCCCCGCGCTTTTTTGTTGCGCTCCAGCCTGCTGTGTCTAACCTTTCGATCCAAAAGGGGAAACGGCATGATTACAGTCTTTGGTTCCATCAATCTGGATCTGGTCGTCGCCGTCCCCCGCCTTCCCACCGCCGGCGAAACGGTCAGCGGCCGCGATCATCAGACATTTCCGGGTGGAAAAGGCGCCAACCAGGCATTGGCAGCCAGGCGAGCAGGGGCCGATGTGCGGTTTATTGGCGCCGTCGGTCAGGACAGTTTTGCGGATCTGGCCCTTTTGAACCTGCGGCAGGCCGGTATCGACCTTTCCGGACTTCGCACCATGGCCGGGTCGACGGGCCTTGCCCTGATCGGCATCGATCCGGCAGGAGAAAACCAGATCATCGTCGCCAGTGGCACCAATGCGCGCGTCGAGGCCTCCTGGCTGGAGGGCCGGTTCGGGCCTGGGGACACGCTGCTCGTTCAGGGCGAAGTTCCGATGGCTGAAGTTGTCGAAGGGGCTCGCCATGCCCGTGATGCCGGAGCTTCCGTCATCTGGAACCCGGCACCTGTTCCGGCGGGGGATTTGAGGGCTTGCCTGGACGTTGCCGGAACGGTGGTGGTCAACCTCAGCGAAGCGTCGGAGATCGGGGAGCGCCTCGGCATCGCCGGTGATCCGGAAGACTTTGCCGAGAAACTGGCCGCCGACGGCCGGTCTGTCGTCGTCACCCTTGGGGCAGACGGTGTGCTGGCACGCACGCCCACGACGCGCTACCGCTTTGGCACGCCTGTGGTGAAGGCCGTCGATTCCACCGGCGCCGGCGACGCCTTTTGCGGCGCTCTGGCTGCCGCGCTCGATCGCGAGGCCCCCTTTGATCGGGCCTTGAAGGAGGGGGCTGCTGCCGGCGCGCTCGCCTGCACGGTGACAGGCGCCCAGTCCAGCGCGCCGCACCTGCAGGACATCGCCCGGCTGGCAGATACAATTGACTGATCCCGTTTTACAGGCCGCTAAGGAAACCGTGATATTTGAGGGGTTCACGCAACGTCGGGACCCTGAATGTCGCGGTTTGTCATCATCTTCCTTGCCTGTATCGTGATCGCGCCGCTTGCGGCCTATCTGCTTGAGAACAGGTTTCCGGGGCTTGTGAGCGGAGGCACTTTTGCCGATTATCGCGCCGACGACGAAGACGACGGCACCGCGAATGAAACAGGCGAGCGGAGTCATCGGATCTCGGCAAACAGACAAGGGCACTTCGTCGCCGATGCCTATCTGAACGGTCGTGCGGTGGACATGTTGGTCGATACAGGTGCAACCGTTACCGTCTTGCCGGAGTCGCTTGCCGAAAACATCGGCATTTTCCTGAACGCATCCGACTATAAACACGCGATCCGGACGGCAAACGGCACGGTGCATGGCGCAAGGGCAACCATTGACAATTTGCGCATTGGAAAGATCCGGTTACGTAATATCGACACACTTGTGTTGAAAGATCAAAGCCTTGGGGAACCCCTGCTTGGCATGTCCGTTCTCAATCAACTCAAGCGGTTCGACATCTCCGATGGCACGCTTGTGCTGGTGCAGTGAATTGTCATACCGTCCCTTGGGATTTTCCTGTTCCGTTCATCTCCATTGCTCCGAGAGGCATTGATGTTTCCGAAACCGCGTCCGAATTTGACTCCCAACACTTTTGAATATGAGTCCTTTCCCATGGTGAAGCCCACGGGCTTCCGCGAATATGATGCCCGCTGGCTCTTCGAAAAGGAAATCAACCTGATGGGCATGCAGGCGCTCGGTATGGGCATCGGCACGCTCATCCACGAACGCGGTGTACGCCCGGATATCGTGGTCGGCCATGACTTCCGCAGCTATTCCTCCTCGATCAAGATGGCGGTGGTCAACGGTTTGCTGGCTGCCGGCATCAACGTGCACGACATTGGTCTGGCGCTGTCGCCGATGGCCTATTTTGCGCAGTTCGCGCTCGACGTTCCGGCGGTCGCCATGATCACCGCGTCGCATAACGACAACGGCTGGACCGGCGTCAAAATGGGCATCGACCGCCCGCTGACGTTTGGTCCGGACGAAATGGGCCGGCTGAAGGAGATCGTTCTGGAAGCTGCCTTCGATCTGAAGGGTGGCGGCAGCTATCGCTTCGTCGACGGGTTCCCGGATGTCTATTTCAAGGATCTCACCGACAGGGCCAAGCTGAAACGGCCGATCAAGGTGGTCGCCGCTTGTGGCAATGGCACGGCCGGTGCCTTCGCACCGAAGATCCTGGAAGCGCTCGGCGCCGAAGTCATTCCGCTCGACGCCGAACTGGACCACACTTTCCCACGCTACAATCCGAACCCGGAAGACATGAAGATGCTTCACGCGCTTCGTGACAAGGTGCTGGAAGTCGGCGCGGAAGTCGGCCTCGGCTTCGATGGCGATGGCGACCGATGCGGCGTCGTCGACAACGAAGGCGAAGAGATCTTCGCCGACAAGGTCGGCGTGATGCTGGCGCGCGATATCTCCGCGCTTCATCCAGGTGCCCAGTTCGTGGTCGATGTGAAATCCACCGGTCTCTTCCACACGGACCCCGTGCTGAAGGCCAACGGCGCCAAGACCGACTACTTCAAGACCGGCCACTCCTACATCAAGCGCCGCGTCACCGAGCTGAATGCCATGGTCGGCTTCGAAAAGTCGGGCCACTATTTCTTCAACAAGCCCATCGGTCGTGGTTATGACGACGGGCTCGTTTCGGCCATCGCAATTCTCGATATGCTTGACCGGAACCCGGACAAGACCATGGCAGACCTGCGCCGTGACCTTCCCAAGACCTGGGGATCGCCAACCATGGCTCCCAAATGCGACGACGAAATCAAATACGACGTCGTCGACCGGGTTGTCGCACGGTTCCAGGACATGAAAGCCAAGGGCGAAACGGTTGCCGGACAGGCAATCACCGACCTGATCACCGTCAATGGGGTTCGCGTCGTCAGCGAAGATGGCACCTGGGGCCTTGTGCGTGCCTCTTCCAACAAGCCGGAACTGGTGGTCGTGGTGGAGAGCCCGGTTTCCGAAGAGCGCCTCCACGCCATGTTCAAGGCAGTTGATGGTGTGCTGCGCGAAAATTCGGAAGTGGGCGACTACAACCAGACGCTCTGAACCACTTGACCGATTGACGGAAGGCGGCGGATAGTTCCGCCGCCTTTTGTGCATCCTGCCGCCTTCTCGCCGGAGACTTTCATGATCAAGGAATTTGGGGTTCTGCCCGACGGGACACCCGTCCAGGAAATTACGCTGGCAAAAGGACCTCTGGCGGCCTCCATCCTCACACTCGGCGCCATCATCCGTGACCTCAAGGTCGACGGCGAGTCAGTGGTGCTCGGCTTTGAGGATCTCCAGAGCTATCTGGATCATTCCCCCTATTTCGGCGTGATCGCCGGGCGCTGCGCCAATCGCATCGCCGGAGGCAGGATGACGATAGAGGGCGTCGACTACCAGCTCGATCAGAACGAAGGGGGAAAGAACCACCTTCACGGCGGCTCGGTCGGCTTTTCGCGCCGTGTCTGGCAGGTGGAACAGCACGACAAGGCCAGCGTTCTGTTGAAACTTGTCTCCGAAGACGGTGAGATGGGCTATCCAGGCCGGGTGGAAGTGCTTGCCCGCTACACATTGACCGGTGCCGGTGCGCTGCGTCTGAAAATCACCGCAACCACCGACAAGACCACACCGGTGAACCTGACCCAGCATGCCTATTTCAATCTGGATGGCAGCAGCACGATACTCGATCACACGCTGGAAATCGCGGCCGAGACCTATCTGCCCGTGGACGAGGCGCTGATCCCGACAGGCGAAATCCGCAACGTTGCCTGGACACCTTACGACTTCCGGGACGGACGCAAGTTGCGGCGCAAGGCCGGTGAGGAAAACGTGCTCTATGATCACAATTTCTGCCTGACAGACGCCCCGCACGATACCCTCGAATTCGCGGCTGCGCTGGAAGACAGTTCCGGTGACCGGCGAATGGAGGTCTGGACAACCGAACCGGGGCTTCAGCTCTACGATGCCCAACACATGACTGTGCCGGTTCCAGGTCTGGCCGGCAGGTCCTATGGGCCGCATGCCGGGCTCTGTCTGGAAGCGCAGCGCTGGCCGGACAGTGTCAACCATGACGGCTTCACCCCCGTTTTGTTACGGCCTTCAGAGACTTATACGCATGTTACGGAATTCCGTTTTTCCTGAAATGGGTTACAGTAGCTCAGCGGTGTGAGACAACAGGGACTTGGGGGCGGCTTGTGAAGACGGTTTTTTCAAATACCCAGCTCGCGCATGCACCGGCGCAGGAGATATCCGACGGCGAACTGAAGCCTGCCGTCGAGATCCCGAGCCGGGCCGAAATCGTGCTCAAGACCGTTCGACAGCGCAACGTTGGCGAAATCGTCGCCCCGGAAGAATTTCCCGTCCGCCCGCTGCACCGGGTGCATGCACCCGATTACGTCTCGTTTCTGGAAAGCTTCTGGGAAAAATGGACGGCTGCTGGACGTACACGGGAAGCCTTCCCCTTCGTCTGGCCCATCCGCAGCCTGCGCCACGATGTTGAGGTCGAACATATCGACGGTCTTCTCGGGCGCTACTCGATGGATGCCGGGACGCCGCTTGGCGAACACACCTACAAGGCCGCACGCGCTTCCGCCGACACCGCGCTGACGGCGGCCCGCCTGCTGCTCGACGGTGAAAAGTCAGTCTTCGCACTGTGCAGGCCACCGGGACATCACGCCGGTTATGACTTCTTCGGCGGCTATTGTTTCTTCAACAACGCCGCCGTCGCAGCGCAGTATCTGCGGGACTATGGGCTGCACCGCGTCGCCATACTGGATGTCGACTATCACCACGGCAACGGCACCCAGGCACTGTTCTATGATCGGCCGGACGTCCTGTTCCTGTCGATCCATGCCGATCCGAAGCACGAGTATCCCTATTTCCTCGGCTTTGCCGACGAGACCGGCGAGCACGCCGGCACCGGCTTCACCCGAAATTGGCCCTTGCCGCTCGGCACCGATTGGGACGCCTACTCGCCGGCCCTTGAGGAAGCGTGCAGGTGGCTGCTGGTCTACAAGCCGGACGCATTGATCGTCTCGCTCGGCATGGATTGCTACGAGAAGGATCCGATCTCCGGCTTCAAGTTCAAGAGCGAAGACTACATACGGCTTGGACAAAGGCTGGCCAAGGTCGGCGTACCCACCATTTTCCTGATGGAAGGCGGCTACGCCGTTGAGGCACTGGGCACAAATTGCGTCAATGTGCTGGAAGGCTTCGAGGGATAGATCCTCTCCGCCGGGACAGGGCACGCAGCCTGTCCTTCGGCGGGATTATCCGTTCAGCAATCCGAGTTGCTTCAATTCCGCGCGCAGCCCTTCAGCCCCTTTGAAGTGATGTGCCGCCATGCCGGCCTTGCGGGCGGCTTCGACATTGCGCTCGCTGTCATCGATGAACAGGCAGTCATTCGCCTTCAGTCCGTTGCGCTCCAGCAGGATCTCGTAGATGCGCAGCCCGGGTTTGATCTCCCTTTCGGCGCCTGAGACGACGATGTCGCGGAAGCTGGTCTTCAGGAACGGAAACCGTTCCTGTGCCTGCGCAAACTTGTCTTCCGAAAAATTGGTGATCGCGTAGAGCGGTGTGCCCTGGGTCTTGAGCTGTGCGAGCAATTGGGGCGTGCCGGGGATTTCACCTGGAACCATGTCGTGCCAGCAATCGTCGTAAGCTGCAATAAGTTCTGCTTTATCCGGATGCTGGCGGGACAGAACATCGACGGCCTCAGCCCAGGGGCGGCCAAGGTCCTGCTGCAGGTTCCACTCCATTGTGCAGACCGTCGTCAGGAACTCTTCACGCGCGGCGGCATCAGGAATCAGCTCGCGATAGAGATATTCGGGATTCCATTCGATCAGGACATTCCCTATATCGAAGACGACGGTCGTGATAGCATCGCTCATGTGGCCGATCCGGTTTTCTGGCGGAAGTTGTTCAAAAGGCGAGAAATTATTTTGCAAGTTTCATCAGAAGGTTATGTCGGCAATGTGGCGCTTGTGAAGCGCCTTTTCCGATGGATTGCCCCCCTTCTGGCGGCGGTCCTGTTTACCGTCGCCGCGCAGGCAGAAGACGAGCAATCCATGCCCGACCGGTTGCGGCTCGGCGTGGTGGTCGCGTCTGAAGACGGCGCGCGCGATCGGGTGGAGCCATTTCGTCTTGCCCTGGAGGAAATCGCCGATTTGCCGGTGGACCTCTTTCTGATGGACACCATGGCAGACGCCGTCGAGGCGCTGGCTGACGGCAAGATCGATTATGCCCGGCTCTCTCCCTCCGCTTATGCCGCTGTGTACCAGCTTTGCAGCTGTGTGGAGCCGTTGGTGACCGCTGCGCCGGACGATTTTCCGGCCCGGTTCTATGCAATTCTGGTCGCCAGGCGAGGCGCCGAGCAGGTGACCCTGTCTGACCTCAAGGGCACCCGCCTTGCCGTCGGTAGTGCGCACACCGTTACTGGATACCGCGTTCCGCTTGCCAATCTGGCTGCGGACGGTGTCGATGCGCGGGCCCACTTCCGTGCCCTTGTCGAGGTGAAGGATCCTGTCGAAGGTATCCGTGCCATTCTGGATGGCCGGGTCGAGGCGGCTCTGGGCTGGTCGACGCTGGCAGGCGAGGCAAAGAATGGATATACGGCCGGCACGCTTAACGATTTTTACGTTTCAGGGGAACGCGGCTTCAAGGATCTGGAAGTCGTGTGGCGCTCGCCGCCGATCCCCTATTCAGCCCACACCGTGCGCAAGGATTTGCCTGACACATTGAAACGGCGCCTCAGGGCCGGCTTGATGGACATGCGCCGCGAAGCGCCCGACGCCTATCTGGCCATTGAACCGGACCTGCCCGGTGGGTTCGAGCCCGTGGTACATGCCGATTACCGGCCGGTTCTGCGCACCTACGAAAACGACTACGCGGCGCTGCTCGATCCGGCTGGCCGGTGAGCGGATAGCCGTTCACCGGAAGAACGATGGTCTGTCGTCAGCGGCTGTTCCCTAGTAGTTCTTCGGTGTGATGCCGGATCATGGCCTCCTCGTCGGTCGGGATAACCAGAATATTGATGCGGGAGGTATCGGTCGAGACAACCTCTGCGCACGCCGCGTTCCTGGCCGGATCGATTTCAAGGTCAAGCCACTCTTGTCCTTCACAGACCTTCTCCCGGATCAGAGCAGAGTTCTCTCCGATGCCGCCGGTAAAGACAACGGTGTCGAGACCGCTCAGAACCGCAGCCATGCCGCCCAGTTCCCGCCGGATACGGAAAACGAAATACTCGATGGCTTCAGCGGCTTTCGGATCGCTGCTTTGCGTCAGGGTGCGCATGTCCTGGCTGATGCCGGAAAGCCCCTTGAGGCCTGACTGCTTGTAAAGCAGATCCGAGACAGCATCGGGGCTCATGCCCTTGGTTGTCAGCAGGTACAGCACCACGCCGGGATCGAGCTGCCCGCAACGCGTTCCCATCGGCAAGCCGTCGAGCGCTGTAAAGCCCATGGTCGAGCCGATGCTCTTGCCATCGCGGATGGCACACATGGACGCACCGTTGCCCAGATGCGCCACGACCAGCCGGCCGGCGTAGATCTCCGGATGGGCTTGTTTAAGGTAGGAGCAGATGTACTCGTAAGACAGCCCGTGAAAACCGTAGCGGCGCACGCCTTCGTCATAAAGGGGCTGGGGCAGGGCAAAAGTATCGTTGACCCACGGGTGGCTGCGATGGAATGCCGTGTCGAAACAGGCGACCTGCATGGCCTCGGGAAAGGCCTCCCGGGCGGCAGCGATCCCGGCCAGATTATGCGGTTGATGCAGGGGAGCAAGTGGTTCGAGCGCCTTGAGATCCGCCAGCACCTCTTTCGTCAGCCGAACAGGTTCGGTGTGAGCTACGCCGCCATGGACCACCCGGTGGCCGACAGCATCGACAGTCCGCTCACCGAGTTCCTGTTCAAGGACCGGCAGAAGGGCAGCGAGTGCAGCCCCGTGGCTCCGGCCTTCGTCCGCGGTAAGTGCCCGGTCCACTTTCGTATCGGAAACCCGCGAGGCAAGGGAAATACGCGGCGTGGCCCCCAGTCCGGAGATCTGCCCCTTGAACTGAACAGCTTCTCCCCAATAGAGCGTAAACTTGATAGATGATGAGCCCGAGTTCAGGACAAGAATGACCGGGTCCATTATCCGTCACCTTCCCTGTCGAGAATGCCCGCCGGATTACCGGTTGCCTGCCAGTGCATGTAAAGCAGGGCAAGGGCGCAGGAGGCGAGGCGAGCCCGGCTGTCGTCGGCGCGACTGGTCAGCATGATGGGAACCTTGGCGCCGATGACCAGGCCGGCCGCTTCCGCATGAGCGATGAAGGTCAGTTCCTTCGCCAGCATGTTGCCTGATTCCAGGTTCGGTACGATCAGCACCTCTGCATGTCCGGCCACCAGCGAGGTAATGCCTTTGGTCCGGGCTGCCTGCACATCGACCGCATTGTCCATCGCCAGCGGTCCGTCGACGATTGCGCCCGTGATCTGTCCGCGTTCGGCCATCTTGGAAAGGACCGCCGCATCAAGGCTGGACGGGATCGCCGGGTTCACGGTTTCGATTGCGGACAGAACGCCCACGCGCGGCATTTCCAGGCCGAGAGACAGGGCGGCGTCGATGGCGTTCTGGGTGATGTCGACCTTGGTGTTGAGGTCAGGCGTGATGTTGATTGCGGCGTCCGAAATCAGGACCGGGGTCTTGCGGCCCGGAATATCCATGACGAAGACATGGCTGATACGCCGCTTGGTTCTGAGACCGCCATCGCGTTTGACCACGTGGTGCAGAAGGTGGTCGGTGTGAAGGTGGCCCTTCATCACGGCCTTGACCCGGCCTTCATGCACCAGCGCAACGGCTCGGCCGGCTGCTTCCATTTCATCTTCGATATCGATCAGCTCATAGGGGCTGAGGTCTTCATCAAGTTCTTTGGCTGCGGCTTCAATCCGGTTTCTTGCGCCGATCAGGATCGGGTGGATCAACCCTTCGCGGGCGGCTATCAGGGCCCCTTCCAGCGAGTTGGGGTCGTCCGGTGCGGCCACCGCGGTCGGCAGGGCAGGCAGGGTCTTGGCCAGTTCGATCATCCGGTTGAAGTGCCGGTGCCGCTGCACCAGGATCGCCGGAATATCGCTGGAGTCGAACTCGATGAGCTCTGTCGGCGCGGCGACCTCGGCAACGCCTTCAACAAGCCGGGTGCCGTCGCCCCGTGTTACCGACATGTCGAACAGGACGATATTGTTCGGCCGTTTTTCGGTTGCCGTAACCCGGACATGCAGCTTGTCGCCGACAGCGGCGCCGCCCAGAAAGCGGAACGACTGGGCCTTGTAGATCGTGCCGGGCCCGGGAAGGATGTTGCCGAGCACGGCGGAGGCAAGCCCCCCGACCCACATGGCCGGCGCAACGGGTTTGTCGACATGGCCGTCGCCGGTCCAGTCCGTGTCAGGCAGATGTATCGGATTGTGATTGCCGGATGCATGCGCAAAGACCAGCAGGTCGTTGGAGGAGCATTCCCGCACGATTTCCGCGGTATCGCCGACCTTGATCTGATCGTAAGTCTTGTTAGTCGCCATCGGTTCAAAAATCCCATATTCAAAAGCGCATATTGCGACGCAGCATTGGAAGGCAGAGTAGCCGGAATGTGCGACGTTAAAAATACGGGAGTTAGCTTAGAGAGGCGTCCTGCCGGTTGAAACAGCGAATGTCAGGTCGCGCTGGCAGGTTCTTGGTGCCGCCATGTCCGCCTGGCGGCCCTTAGGCTTGTTTCCTCAGCAAGCCGGGCATTTGACAGTGTCTGTCAGCCTCGGGCGCAGGTAATAGGAGTCGCTCAGGTCGATCGAGGATTCCCTGGCAAAATACGTGGTGAACATGCCGGAGAACGTCGGCACGTACTTGAGGTTCGCCTGAGCCAGAACAATTGACGAATTCGGGACAGCTACAGTTTCCGGAAGTTCGATCGGTGGCTTGGACCCCTTCGGCCAGGCAGCGCCACCCTTCGACGAATAACTCCAATCGACAGCCGGAGTGCCCTCGTCATCGAACGTGACACTGGCCACGATCGTTTCCAGGTCTGTGTCAGGATAAGGATCAATGATCTTGCCACCGATATCCAGCATGGCTTTCAGGTCGGCAGGCGTAAGGGTCTGACCCTGAGCGACAAGGTCGGCGACAGAATTGGCGATACGGCTGACCTTTCGGTCATGGTCCAGGGTTCCGGTGACTTCCTCCATGCCGATCAGCAGGATCAGCATGAAGGGCAGGATCATTGCAAATTCGATCGCGGTAACAGCCCGCTTGTCGGCGCCGATGCTCCGCAATCCGGTCAGGAAACGCCGGCGCTGTGGGAAATGACGACGCGTCTTAGTTCCAGGGTTCATTTCGAAACACCATGGTAGAGGTGAGATAGCGCTCGTTGCCGTGATCTGCGAGATTCAGCGCCAGAAGCGATGTGATCATCGGCCATTTGTAGATGGCGTTCACAACGACGATTTCGCCCGCTCCGGCATCTTCGTAATTGGACTCTTCCTTCAGGTTGCCGTCTTCATCGTAAAGGCTCTCACTTGCGGACTTTGCCAGGGCAAAGGTTTCAACCTTGTCGACATCGACCACCAGCCTGTCCATGGAGCACAGAAAATCCGGAAGATTGTCGCAAATATGTGTCTTGAAGGTCGTGGCGTTAAAGCCGCCCTCATGAGCCTGGCCAGTGCGGATTTCGCGGGACGCTGTGATCACGGCATTGTCGAACATCCGGTTGACGAAATGGTAGAGGCCCACTTCCATGATCCCGAACACGACTGTGAAAAAAGGAATTGCGATCAGCGCGAATTCGACGGCGGTCGCACCGCTTTCATTCCTTCCAAAGGCGGCACGCCCTCTATTCTGTCTTGATGTGAGAAGCCGCTTCAACACGCGCATTCGGTGACTACTCCGTCAACTGGTCCATTACTGCGGCGCGCCGGCCGCCCTTATCGCCAGGTCGTTGCGCGCGCTTGCCTGGTCGGCGGTTTCCTTGAAGGCCTCTATCGAGTCTCCCAGACGCAGCACTGGCTCGCACGCCGGATTGCAGGACAGAGATTCCCGTGAGACTTTTCGGTAGACCGACACCACATCGTCGTCCGACGCCTTGACCGTGATGGTTTCGTCCACGATCGGCTTGTTGTCGCCGTCCAGGATCACAAGGTTGGTGGTTCCGTAGCTCTTGCCCGTAATGACAACGGTGTTCTGATCGAACATCGCCACATCAGCGATAAAGGGATTGCCGACAATCACCGCCGCGGCGCCGTCCTCGATCCTGAAGACCTTGGCGCGATCGACAGTGACGAGCACCGGGCCGTCCTGCGCGACCGCTACGGTCGAGCTCAGGGCAACGGCAAACAGGCCAGTCCATCTGATTAGCTGCGCAAACATGCCTATGGATACTCCAATTGTGCATTTTCTTAGAAGATCATGCGTCAAACGTGGTGAACGATCTGCTAACGGCTGTCCGAAAGAAGTGTGAAGGGATCTTGTTTCGATATTCCGTCCGGTTATTCGCGCGGATGGACTTTATTCCTGCGCTTGAGGACGTTTTTCTGTGCCCGCATATTTTTCGCGGTGTCAGGCCGGAATATTTCGGAAAGAAATACGCGTATTAATGGCGCGAGAACGCAAATAAGAACTAAGAAATGAGTGCATTAAATTTCGAAGAATGATAGATATATGTCGATATATTCAATTTTTGTGAGTTTATATTAAAGTTTTTAGAGCGTATTAATAAATTTTTATTTATACATATTGTTAACTATAGTAATAATTGCCAGCATTCTTTTCCTGGGGGGTGGTAAATTTAACTTGTTGGAAAGCTCTCTATCCTAGGGTGAGCCTATGTCCAATCGGACACAAAAGATCCGACGGACTTGAAGCTGTCAATTCAGTGGTACTTGGAGCAAAACACATGAAATCTCTTATCAACCGTTTCGTAAATGACGAATCTGGCGCAACTGCAATTGAATACGGCCTGATCGCTGGCCTGCTGTCCATCGTGATTGTCGGTGCAGTGGCTGCAACCGGCACGTCCATCAGCGGCATCTTCACGAAGATCCAGGGCGAAATGAACACCGCAGCGACCAAGGTCGGCTCCTAATCGCTCTCGGCGGCGAAAGCCGCCGACGAAGTCGAACAAGAACGGGCGGATTTTCCGCCCGTTTTTTGTTTCTCAAGGTTGGTTTTCCGCGAAATGTTAACTTCTCCCCCCTAACCTTGAGACATTGGTTTTTCGAAGAGACGAAGTTTCCATGGTTCAGGCTGCAATTCTCGTCATTTTTCCGATGCTGGTCGCTTTTGGCGGCGCTTCCGATCTGCTGACAATGACCATCCAGAACCGGGTATCCCTGCTGCTGATCGCGGGCTTTGCAATTCTGGCGGTCGCGACAGGTTTGCCGTTGCAGGCCTGGGGTATGCATGCTCTGGCCTTCGCCGTTATCTTCGCGCCCTGTTTCCTGTTCTTTGCCTTCGGCTGGATGGGGGGAGGCGACGTCAAGTTCATCAGCGCCATCGCATTATGGATCGGCTTTTCCCAGGAACTGCTGATGTTCGTGCTGTTCGTTGCTATCTATGGAATGTTCCTGACGTTCGGTCTTTTGGTCATGCGTCAGCAAAGCGTCGTGCCATCCGTGCTGTATCGCCAGGAATGGTTCGCACGCCTTCATGACAGTAAGAGCGGTATTCCCTACGGCATCGCGATCGCGATTGCCGGTCTTCAGGTGTATTCTTCCACTTACTGGTTTGACCTCATCCGCTGACGTTTTTCCGGAAGAAGCGCTTCGGCGCATATGAAACCCCTGTTTCAGTCTGCCTGCCGCTATCGAACAGCGTGAACGTCCAAGCTGGCCTCCGCAATGAGGTCGGACGATCACCTGCATTCCGCAACCAATGGCTTGCAGACTTGGCATCGAGGCCTTCAGCCCCGTCTTCCGATCTTTTCCAATTCCGTTTCAAGCAAAAGAAAGAGCGCTCCTGAAACGATCAGGGTGCTGGATGAGGCAGTAAACGTTGCAGAATGCAGTGATTTAAGAAAGTGTTCAGTAAAGTTAACGAATATTAACTGAAAACATCCACATCTGATTAACCATGTTTTGACCAATTACCCGTCATCCTAGTCAGGAACAGCGCATGTGCGCATAGGAATATTGGGTTTTGGTCATGAAAATCGCGCGAATTTTCGTCCTGGCAATTGCTGTAGCGGCTGGCATCATCGCCTTCCGCATGGTCATGATGTCAGGTAACAAGCCTGCAGAGCCGCAGACCGTAGAGGCTCCTGCCGCCGAGCAGACCAAAACGCAGGTTTTGGTGGCCAGAAGGGACATTTTGCTCGGTTCCAAGCTGTCCGCCGACGACTTGTCGTGGGCGAACTGGCCTCAGGATGCCGTCCCCTTCGGCGCTGTGACGAAAGAGGCCTCTCCCCTGGCGAACGAGGAATATGCAGGCCGAATCGCCCGGGCACCGATTTTCGCCGGTGAGCCTGTCCGCCCAGAGCGTCTTATCAATACCGACAAGGGCTTCATGGCCGCAATCCTGCCAAAGGGCAAACGCGCGATTGCGGTCAGCGTTGAGGAGGAAACAAGCGCGGGTGGCTTCATCCTTCCGGGCGACAAGGTCGACGTGATCTTGACCCGCAAGTCGGACACCAGCGCAGTCAGCGAAACGATCCTGGAGAACATTCGCGTCCTGGCAATCGACAGCACGACCGCCGGCGAGCAGGAGCAGAAGAACCTGTCTCCCAAACGCACGGCCACACTGGAGCTGTCGTTACCCCAGTCGGAGATCATTGCCCAATCGCAGCAGATCGGCACGATCGCGCTCGCCTTGCGCAGTGCTCAGGACTCCGCCGACGACGCGGAGGATGTTAGCGGCCGCCGCAGGGGTGTCAGCTACGTGAAATACGGCGTGACGAGCCAGGCAGGTGCGCAATGAGCCCGTTTGAAAACAGGACGTCCGGCAAGAGGGGCGCGATGAAACACTATTTTTACAAGCTGGCTGCCACAGCGGTTTTGCTGGGGGGGCTGATGGGAATGTCCGCCCCCGTAGCGTTGGCGGAAGGCAATTTTCCAAGCCAGGTCCATATCGCCGCCGGCGAACGGGCGACAGGTCGTATCCTGAATGTCGGTGTCGGCCGGTCGGTCGTGATCAATCTCGCCGAAGATGCGGCGGATGTGCTGGTGTCAAATCCGGAAATCGCGGACGCCGTTCTCAGAACGCCGCGCCGCATCTTTGTGATCGGCAACACCGCGGGTCAATCCCGCCTGGTACTGTTCAGCCGAAGCGGTCGGGAGCTGGCGAGTTTCGATGTCCGGGTTGAAAAGGACACGTCCGATATCACCCGGATCATCCGGAAGCTGATCCCCGGATCGAATATTTCTGCAGAATCGATCAACGGCAGCGTGGTGCTCAGCGGTACGGCCAAAAGCACTCTGGAAGCCCAGCAGGCAGCAGATATCGCCGCCAAGTTTCAAGGGGCCGCCAGTGCAAGCGAAGTCATCAACCTGATCTCGGTTGCCGGCAAGGACCAGGTTCACCTCAAGGTAACGGTCGCGGAAGTCGAGCGGTCGATCATCAAGCAGCTCGGGGTGCAGTTTCAGGGCACGATCGGCGTCGGCAACTTCACGCCCTTCATGTCCAGCCTGCCGAACTTCACCGTGAACCCGACAATCGTTAACCAGGCTGTCGGGGGCACCCAGTTGACCGCTGGCGCAACGAGCATCACCGCCCAGGTGGAAGCCCTGCAGCGTGAGGGTGTCATCCGCACTCTGGCCGAGCCGACCCTGACCGCGATTTCCGGCGAGAATGCAAGCTTTCTCGCAGGTGGCGAATTTCCGATCCCGATTTCCCAGAGGGACGGCGAACTCAGCGTCGAGTTCAAGAAGTTCGGTGTGGGGCTCGATTTTACGCCCGTGGTTCTGTCCGAAGGCCGGATCAGCCTGCGGGTGAAGACCGAGGTCAGCGAACTGAGCAACGACGGTGCGGTTTCGGCTGGTGGCATCACCATTTCCGCCCTGAAAGTGCGCCGCGCGGAATCGACCATGGAACTGCCCTCCGGCGGCACGCTGGTGATGGCGGGCCTCCTGCAGGAATCCTATCAGCAGGCCATCGAGGGTATCCCGGGCCTGATGCAGATCCCCATTCTGGGCGCGCTCTTCAAGAGCCGGGACTTTCTGCGCGAGCAGACGGAACTGGCAGTTTTCGTAACGCCTTACGTGGTTCAGCCGGTTGCAGTCAGCAAACTGCAGCGCCCGGACAAGAACCTGATGGCACCGTCAGATGCCGAAACGATTTTCCTCAATCGGCTGAACAAGATCTACAACCCGACCGGAGCCGCCGCCGAAGGCACCTATCACGGTCAGGTCGGCTTTATCTACAAGTGAGAACGGACGGATGAACATGTTGAAAATGGTCCGCGGAAAGACGCTCTCGCAAACCGCCCTCGTGGTCTTTGGGTGCCTGACCGCCGCCGGCTGCCAGAACCAGTCGCAGTCGACGAGCCAGATGCTGGCCTCCCACGACTACAGGCTGATGCACCCGATCGTGATCACAGAGGAGCCGGAAACGCTGGATCTGCCGGTGGGACGCAACACGCGTAACATCAACGGGCCGATCGAAAGCACCATTGCTGCCTTCGGTCAGCAGTCCCGGCAAAAGGGCAATGGATCTGTGGAGATCCTCGTTCCCTCAGGCGGGGCCAACGAAGCGGCGGTTCATTCCGTCACGCCCAAGATCCGCCAGGCGCTGCAGCAAGGTGGTGTTTCCAGGAACCGGATCAGCACGCGGTCCTATGCTGTCGGAGACCCCGGTGCAGATGCCCCGATCCGCCTGTCCTACGCACGCATGCAGGCAACTGCGGGCGAATGCGGGGCCTGGCCCAGAAACATCGGCGGCGGCTTCGGCGAAAACATCAACTACGAGAACTTCGGTTGTGCCAGCCAGGCGAACCTGGCGGCAATGGTCGACAATCCGTCCGACCTGATCACGCCGAGAGCATCCGACCCATCCGATCAGGGCCGGCGTGCGGTGGTCATAGAAAAATACCGGAAGGGCGAGGTAACTGCGGGTGACTTCAAAGAAGGTGTCGGCGCTGAAGTTGCCAAGGACTAGGGGATAGCGATGAGTGCCAACCCAGACTTCAAAGACATGTCCGGCTATATGGAGCCCGTTTACGAGCCTGCGCCGCACAGCCATGCAGGCAGCGACGAAGGTCTTCATGTCGGTTCCATTCCGCGCATCACCGTGCACGGCTTCTGTCTGACCGACGCCACCATGCGGGTGGCGGAAGCTGCCATGGAAGACCGGCGCATGGCGAAGGCACATCTGAAACTGGACATGGGCGGTATTCCCGCTGCGATCGAAACCTTCGAGCAGGCCCCGACACCGAACCTGATTGTTGTCGAGACATCCGGCAGGCGTGAAGATCTTCTGCCGAGCCTCGACCATCTGGCAGAGTATTGCGATCCGGGCACCAAGGTGATCGTCATTGGCGATGTCAATGACGTGACGCTGTATCGCGATCTGATCTCCCGCGGTGTCAGCGAGTATCTGATCACGCCGGTCAATGTGTTTCAGCTCATCGGCTCCATCGCCAGTCTTTATGCTGACCCCGATGCCGAACCGCTTGGTCGCACTATCGCGTTTTTTGGCGTCAAGGGTGGCTGCGGCGCCTCGACGATCGCGCACAACGGCGCCTGGGCCCTTGGCCGCGTGTTTCAAAGCGAAGTCGTCGTGGCTGATCTCGATCTGCCATTCGGCACCGCGGGCCTGGATTACAATCAGGACCCTTTGCAGGGCGTTTTTGAAGCTGTGTCTTCCCCGGAGCGTCTGGACGAAACCTATCTCGACCGCATTCTGTCCAAGTGCAACGATCACCTGAGCCTGCTGGCCGCACCGGCCACGCTCGAGCGCACTTACGATTACAGCGAGAAGTCCTTCGACCAGTTGGTGGAGACGATGCGGGCCGGGGTGCCGAGCGTTGTTCTGGACGTGCCGCATGCCTGGAATGCCTGGGTCAAGAACACTCTGCTTGGTGTCGACGAGATCGTCCTTGTGGCGGAACCAGACCTGGCCAACCTGCGCAATGCGAAGAACATTGTCGACATGTTGAAGCAGTTGCGGCCGAATGACCGGCCGCCGCATCTCATCATGAACAAGGTCAATGTCCCCAAACGCCCCGAGATCAAGCCGGACGAATTTGCCAGCGCGCTTGGACTGACGGTGCATGCGACCATTCCGTTCGAGCCGCATCTTTTCGGAACCGCGGCCAACAACGGCCAGATGATCGGCGAAATTGACGCCAAACACGCGATTTCGCGCGTGTTTGACGACCTGGCACACACCGTTTCCGGCAAGGCGCAGCCCGTCAGGGCGTCGCGGTCGAGCCTCGGCGGATTGCTTTCAAAATTGAAGCGGAAGGCCGGCTAGACCGGCCTGAGAGCGGAGCAGATAGTTCGTTATGTTTGGTAGACGTGGCAGCTCATCGTCTGGATCCCAGACCCTCCGGCCAGGTGGCGTACCTGGGCTGCAGGACGCGCCTGCGCCTGTGGAGCAGGCAAAACAGCCGGAACAACCGGCGCCGCAGACGATCCAGACCGAACCTCCCAAGCCGGCGACACCTCCGCCCCCTCCGCCGCCGCCCGAGCCTCAGCCGGCCGCGCCGGCAGCTCGCAAGAAAAACAGCGAGTATTACGAGACCAAAGCCCAGATCTTCAACGCGCTGGTCGAGGCCATCGACCTGTCGCAGCTTGCCCGGCTTGATGCCGAGGATGCGCGCGACGAGATCCGCGACGTCGTGAATGACATCATCGCGTTGAAAAACGTGGTGATGTCGATTTCCGAACAGGAAGACCTCCTGGAAGACATCTGCAACGACGTTCTGGGCTACGGACCTCTGGAACCGTTGCTGGCCCGCGACGACATCGCCGATATCATGGTGAACGGCGCCCACACGGTCTACATCGAAACCTCGGGCAAGGTCGAACAGACCGGAGTGACGTTCCGCGACAATGCGCAGCTCATGAACATCTGTCAGCGCATTGTGAGCCAGGTCGGCCGCCGTGTGGATGACAGCAGTCCGATCTGTGACGCCCGTCTTCCCGACGGCTCGCGTGTGAACGTCATCGCACCGCCGCTCGCCATCGACGGGCCTGCACTGACCATTCGTAAATTCAAACGGGACAAGCTCACCCTCGACCAGCTTGTGAAGTTCGGCTCGATCACGCCGGAAGGCGCGACGATCCTGCAGATCATCGGCCGCTCGCGGTGTAACGTCCTGATCTCCGGCGGTACGGGTTCGGGCAAGACGACCCTGCTCAACTGTCTGACCGCCTATATCGAGAACACCGAACGCATCATCACCTGCGAAGACAGTGCCGAACTGCAGCTGCAGCAGCCGCATGTGGTGCGCCTGGAAACGCGTCCGCCCAACCTGGAAGGGGAAGGCGAGATCACCATGCGCGATCTCGTGAAGAACTGTCTGCGTATGCGTCCTGAACGGATTATCGTGGGCGAAGTGCGTGGCCCGGAGGCGTTTGACCTTCTCCAGGCCATGAACACCGGTCACGACGGCTCGATGGGAACGCTGCACGCCAACTCCCCGCGCGAGGCCCTGTCCCGTCTGGAATCCATGATCACCATGGGCGGCTTCTCGCTTCCTTCCAGAACCCTGCGCGAGATGATTGTTTCTTCCATCGATGTGGTGGTTCAGGCAGCGCGTCTTCGCGACGGTTCACGCCGCATTACACATGTCACCGAAGTGATGGGCATGGAAGGCGACGTGATCACGACCCAGGACGTCTTCCTCTATGACATTGTCGGCGAAGACCCCAACGGCAAGATCATCGGGCGCCACCGCTCAACCGGGATCGGCCGGCCGAAATTCTGGGAACGCGCCAGATACTTCGGCGAAGAAGCCCGTCTGGCACAGGCTCTGGATGCTGCCGAGATGCCTGAATACGTAGCTGATTGAGGACCCCATGTCCGGATTTGAAGAGTTTCTTTCGCCTGAAATCACCGGTCTGGCCGTCGCGCTCCTCGTGATGCTCGCCGTGGGTGGCATCATCTACAGCCTGTTTCAGCCCGCTCTGTCCGGCTCCAAGCGGCGCGATCAGCGTGTCAACGCGGTTGCGGCCCGGCCCCAAAGCGAAAACCAGCGCAAGGCCCTTCGTGATGTCGACCGCCGGAAGCGGTCGATCCAGGACCAGCTGAAGGAATTCGAGGAACGGCAAAAGGCCAAGCAGGACAAGCAGCAGAAGGTGCCGCTGAAGGTCAAGATCGAGCAGGCCGGACTGACCTGGGAAACCCATCATTTCGTGATCTTCAGCATCGTCGCGGGCCTTGTCTTCCTGATTCTGGGGCTGATCATAGGTGGCGGCAATCTTTACATTGCTGCCGGATTCGGCTTTGCCGGAAGCCTCGGGTTTCCCCGCTGGTATGTTGCCAGCAAACGCAAGCGCCGCTTCAACGCCTTTCTGGAAGAGTTGCCAAACGGCGTCGACATCATCGTGCGCGGCGTCAAGGCCGGTCTGCCGCTCAGCGACTGCATCAAGGTGGTTGCCCGCGAAGCCCGCGATCCGGTCGCAACGGAGTTCCGCAAGATCACCGAAACCCAGATCATGGGGATCTCTCTCGCCGATGCAGTCGGCAAGTTGCCCGAACGTGTTCCACTGCCCGAAGCCAACTTTTTCGCCATCGTGGTTGCCATTCAGCAGAAGGCGGGTGGCGGCCTTGCCGAGGCGCTGAACAACCTGTCCAAAGTGCTGCGCGGCCGCAAGGCCATGAAACGCAAGATCAAGGCACTCAGTGCCGAGGCAAAATCCTCTGCCGGGATCATCGGTTCGCTGCCGTTCTTCGTCGGTGGCATCATGTATCTCATTTCGCCCAAGTACATCATGGTCCTGTTCGATACGACGGCAGGTAACATCATCATCGCCGGTGGCCTGTTCTGGATGTTTTGCGGCATCATGGTGATGCGCGCCATGATCAACTTCGACTTCTAGGAGACGGCATGGACATCGATACCCTCGCATCCAGCCAGTTTCTGGCAGCGGTTCTGGCCATGATCGCGGTCACGGGAACCATCTTCTCCCTCGTGATGCCGCTTCTGTCCCGGGACACCCTGAAGTCACGCATGAAATCGGTCGCGATCGAACGCAACAAGCTTCGCGCCAAGGAAAGAGCACGCCTTCAGGCGGCACATGCGGACGCGAAGGCCTCCTTGCGCAATCAGCCGAAAGCGCAGATGAAAAGCCTTGTCGACCGGTTGAACCTCAAGGAGGCGCTGTCCGACCAGACGACCGTCGATAACCTCAGGATGGCAGGTTATCGCGGGGCGGCGCCGCTGTATTATTTCCTGGTTGCACGTATCGTCATACCTGCCGGTATCTTCGCCTTCTCGGTTGCCTATGCATTTCTTGTCCTGCCCGATGACCTGCCGGCCTTGTCGAAGATCTGCTTCTGTCTGGGGCTTGCCGGGCTCGGCGCTTTCATGCCGAACCTTTATCTGAAGAACAGGATCGACAAACGGAAAATGACCATCCAGCGCGCCTGGCCGGATGCGCTCGATCTCATGCTGATCTGCGTGGAATCGGGCATGTCGATCGAAGAAGGTTTCAGGCGCGTTGCCGAGGAAGTCGGCGTTCAGTCGGTGGAGTTGGCGGAAGAACTGTCGCTCACGACAGCGGAGCTTTCATACCTCAGTGATCGCCGCATCGCCTACGAGAACCTGGCGAAGCGAACCGGTGTGGACGGGGTAAAGAACGTCATGATGGCGCTCATCCAGGCCGAACGCTACGGCACGCCTGTCGGAACCGCCTTGCGCACGATGGCGGACGACACCCGCGAACAGCGCATGCAGATGGCCGAGCAGAAGGCTGCGTCCCTGCCACCGAAACTGACGGTGCCGATGATCATGTTCTTTCTGCCGGTGCTGTTCTTCATCATCATGGGACCGGCGGTCATCCAGGTGATGGATACCTTCAGGTAAGCTGTGACCATTGTCTTCGGCCGATAGCTCGCCGGAGACCACAACTCCCTCCCCAAAGACGAGCCCGGGGTTTCAGAAATCCCGGTGAGATCACGCGCAGGAAAGCTGCGTCTGCGACACAGGCGGCTTACTCTTGAGCCGGTTCTGCGCCGGGCCCCGGCTGGACGAGCCGTCGACCAGGTCGGTCAGGAACAAAGCTGCTTGATTGCTGAAGGAAAAGGCGCGTCAGCCTTGCTGGCGTTTCTGCATCATGGTGCGCAGATAGGCGATATTGGCCTGAGCCTGCTGCGGATCGATCTCCGCCTGGGCCACCTGTATGGCTTCGTCGAACTTGCCCTGGATGCCCAGGACTAGAGCCAGATTCTGCCGAACGCGGCTGTCTGCGCCGGGCAGGGCGGCTGCCTTGCGCAAGGTGTATTCGGCGTCGGGCAAGTCGTTCGACAACAGATAGGACAGGCCCAGATTGTTCAGAAGACTCGGGTCGTTCGGGGCAATCAGGAGGGCCTGCTTGTAAAGACTGCGGGCCTTGTCGTGGCTGCCGGTCTGATCGTATATCGCGGCTTCCGCGGACATCAGTTTCCAGTCCGGCGTATCCGGGCGCTGGGCGCCGCGAATGACGTTCAGCGCCTCGTCGAAACGGCCGTTCATCGCCAGCACCTTGCCATAGGCCGAGGCGATTTCCCGGTCCTTCGGATGGGCGATCACGCCGGAACGCAACACGGCCATGGCCTGGGGCACCTGTCCGTTCTGGCTGAGGGCGCTGGAGTATCCCAGGATGGCGTTACGATCCTTGCGGTCACGCTCATAGGCCTTGGACCATTTGGAGACCTGCGCCAATGCCTGGGAGGAGCCAGGTGAGGTGTAGCCGGAGGCTGGGGAATGCGTGCCCGTGTTGGCCCGGTTGGACGCACAGCCGGTGACAACGACAAGCGCCGACATGGCCAGCAGCGTCGTAGCGATACGGGTGCGACGGCGAACGGAACCGATTCTGGGCGATTGCATTTCCAACATCCTTGTTGTCGGCGGCTTTCATGTGTCCCTATGAGAAATAGATAATTAACCCTAATGCTTGGTTAAGCATCGTTGCGATTTGCGAGAAGCGGTGCGGATTGCTCAGCGCCATATTGCGTCTGGACGCGGGGCGTCCTAGGTCTTGAAGATCGAATCCAATCTCCAACGGAGGTCCCCCGTGCGCGAAAGCCTAGTCCGCAAGAGCGATGTTGCCAGCTCCACGCCCATCCATGCCGTTACCGAGGCAAGCCTTCCGCAGGTTCTGGACGGACTCGGCGCGCCGGCTGCAAACTGGTGCAAGGTCAACGATTTTGCGGGAAAGCCCGCAACGTCTCTGCTTGTTCCCGGAGAGGGCGGCACAGCTGTGCTGTTCGGCGTTGAGGACGACGCCCTGCCGCATCCGCTGGCACTTGGCGGCCTGGTCGCGGGACTGCCGGAAGGGGACTACCATCTTGCCGAAGGCTTTCCGGATCCGGAACAGGCAGCACTTGGTTTTGCGCTTTCCAGCTATTCCTTCACCCGCTACCTGAAAAGCGAAGGCAAGACCCGTCGTCTGGCTGTTGACGACAGTGTTGATCTCCAGCGTCTCGGAACGATTCTCGACGGCGTGAAGCTGGCGCGTGATCTTATCAACACCCCCGCGAACGATCTTGGACCGGGCGAACTCTCACAGGCCGTTGTTGCGCTGTTCAAGCAACATGGCGGCACCGGGCGGATCGTTATCGGGGAAGATCTCCTGGAAGAAAACTTTCCGATGGTGCATGCGGTCGGCAGGGCCAGCAGCCGGGCGCCGCGCCTGGCGGATTTCACCTGGGGTGACGAAACTGCACCCAAGGTCACGCTGGTGGGCAAGGGGGTCATCTTCGACACCGGTGGCCTGAACCTGAAGCCGGGCTCCTCCATGGCGCTGATGAAGAAGGACATGGGCGGGGCTGCAAATGTTCTGGGACTTGCGTCCATGATCATGGCAGCAAAGCTTCCGGTGCGTCTGCGGGTCATCGTACCGTGTGTCGAAAACGCCGTTGCCGGCAACGCCTTCCGTCCGGGCGATATCCTGCCGAGCCGCAAGGGACTGACCGTCGAAATCGGCAACACCGATGCCGAAGGCCGGTTGATCCTGGCCGATGCGCTGGCGCTTGCCGATGAGGAAAGCCCGGAGATGCTGATCGACATGGCAACACTCACCGGCGCCGCACGCGTTGCGCTTGGACCGGATCTGCCGCCTTACTACACAGATGACGACGAACTGGCCGAGGATATCGCGGTGATGGCCGAGGCCACTGCCGACCCGCTGTGGCGCATGCCACTCTGGCAGCCCTATCTGAAGTATCTCGACAGCAAGGTTGCCGACATCAATCACATCAACACCTCAGGTGCCGGTTTTGCGGGCTCCATCACGGCTGCCCTGTTCCTGTCCCGTTTCGTAGAGAACGCCGGCAGTTGGGTTCACTTCGACATTTTCGGCTGGACCCCGATGGAAAAGCCGGGAAAACCGATGGGCGGCGAAGCCCAGGGCATTCGTGGCCTGTTCGATGTGATCTCCGAGCGATTTGCAGTCGCACAATAACGGCTCCGAAACGTTTTCGTGCTTCGATGGTCATGGAGATGGATGGGGGAAAAGGATGGGACCCTGTAACTCATGGCCGTCGAATTGCGCGCCTCGCAGGCGCTGAAACTGATGCACGAAGTCAATCTGGCGCTTGTTCGCGACAGCGAACAGGATCTTTCCGCGCGCCAATTGACAATCCTGATGACGGTTTATCTGGAGCCGCCGCCCCACACGGTGCGCGGTCTGGCAGCCAAGCTGAACGTCACCAAACCCGCTATCACCCGGGCGCTTGACACTCTGGGCGGTATGCGGCTTCTGTCGCGCAAGCGCGATGAAGCCGACAAACGCAATGTGATCATTACACGCACGGTGGAAGGCGCGCTTTATCTGGAGCAGCTCGGCGATCTTGTGGTTGAAAAGGCCAGGGAACTGCCGCGCTGACAGCCCAACCCAGTTCGGGAACGACCATGACCGAGACTTTCGACCGCCGCCGCCACCCGGTTCGTGCCGACCTTGCCGCCATCGACTATGAAGGCCGGATAACCGCCAGCCGGTTTGCCGAAGGTGACGTATTTCAGGTCATTGCCGATCAGTTGCCGATCCGGCCCGAACCGCGCCCGGACAGGCCAATCGACACCGAAGCCCTCAGCGGCGAGTGGGTGACGGTCTATGAACAGACACAGGAAGGCTGGGCCTGGGGGCAGCTCGACACGGATGGATATGTCGGCTGGTTTTCCTCCGATGGTCTTGGGCCGGTCAAACCGGCGACGCACAGGGTGCGGGCGCTGCGCACGTATCGCTACCCGGTTGCCGACCTGAAGTTCCCGCCGCTTGGTCTCCTGTCGATCGGCTCTCTTGTCACGGTGACAGGGGAAACCGAAACACGGGGGCTCACCTATGCGCTTCTGAGCGACGGTTCGGCGGTCGTCGCAAAACATCTCGTGCCCGTGGACACGATCGAAGACGATTGGGTGGCTGTTGCCGAAGAGTTTGTCGGTACGCCCTACCGCTGGGGCGGACGATCCAGCCTTGGCCTCGATTGCTCGGCGCTGGTACAGCTTGCCGCTCAGGCCGGCGGGCACGACCTGCCGCGTGACAGCGACATGCAGGAAGCGGAAGCCGGCGAGGCTATTCCGCATGACGACCCGTCCTCGTTGAAACGCGGTGATCTGCTGTTCTGGAAAGGCCACGTCGGCATCATCACGGGCGACAACTGCCTGCTGCACGCCAATGGCCATACGATGACCGTCGCTTACGAGCCTCTGGACAAGGCGACCGACCGCATCGCGGCAACGGAATGGGGTGCGATCACCAGCGCCCGGCGCCTGTCGGTTCTTTAAGCGGACTTTAAGCGGCATTGCTCCGGGCTTCGCAATGCCAGCCCGGAGCCTGTCAGCCTGATGACATGCCATTGTTGGACGTTTGTCGCTGGCTTCTGTGGCTGTTTTATCAGCCCGGAAAGGTCTGCACGCCGATGGACTCAAGCGCGCCGGACGTCGGATTCTTCACCAGGCAAAGCTGGCTTTCGGTGCCCTGGATAAAGCACACCATGGGGCGGTCTTCCTGGCGGGCCCGTTCATAGATCTCCCGTGTCACACCTTCTTCGGCGTAAAAGGGAAACTCTCCCGCCTGCGGACCTTCAGCGCCTTCCGGCCAAACCGGCAGCTTGGCGGAGGTGGCGACGTCCGTGTAGTCGCTGACCCAGTCCAGCAGGGCTGCCTGCATGTCGCTCAGGCTTTCGATGCCGTAAAAACCGAAGAGGTCGTTCTGATCGAAGGTGGCCTGATATTCAATGCCGCCGGACGGATTGAAGACCGCAATAGAGATTTCCGCGGACCCGCATTCGCCTTGCGCATCGGCTTCAACCGAATAGGTGTCCAGCCAGACAGTTTCGACGGCTTGGCTGCACTCTTCCGCGGCCGCCTTCTGGCTCAGCGGGAGCGCGAATACACCAAGCGCCAGGCTGGTGAGAGCAATGTTAAGTGCCTTGGAAAAAAGAGAATTCCGGAACGACATACCAGCCTCCAAATCGACTCGGATCGAGCCGGCGGGACTGTAGACCCGGCTTGTAACAGCAGCAACAGAATTGCTGCGTGACGCTTGCTGAATCACCCTTGGGGCGTCAGCGCCAGCTTGGGTTCCGCGCTGGCATCTTCCTTTGCCGCGCTTTCCACTTCACCCAGTTCCAGATCCTCGATACGACGGCTGCGCTTGGAGATCTTGTCGGAGGAAATCAGGATCTGGTCGATATCCTTGTTCGCCTGCGCGAAATGGGCCTGAAGCTTGCCGACCCGGTCGTTCAGCCGGCTGACATCTGCAATCAGATGACCGACCTCAGCCTGGATCAGATGGGCCTGTTCGCGCATCTTGGCATCGCGCAAGACTGACTGGATCACCTGGATCGAGAGCATCAGCAGCGACGGCGAGACGATCACGACCCGTGCGCGGTGCGCTTTCTGAATGAGATCCTCGAAGCTCTCGTTCAGCTCGGCAAAGACGCTTTCAGACGGCACGAACAGGAAAGCAGTGTCCTGGGTTTCGCCCGGCAGCAGATATTTCTCGCCGACATCCTGAATGTGTTTCGTGAAGTCGCGGCGGAACTGGGCCTGCGCATATTTAAGCTGATCGTCCGTTTCCGCTTTCCGCAACAGGTTGAAGGCTTCCAGCGGGAACTTGGCGTCGATGGCCAGCGACGGTGCCCCGTTGGGCATGTGGATCAGGCAATCCGGGCGGCTGTTGTTGGACAGCGTTGCCTGAAAGGAATAGGTGCTGGGCGCCATCTGGTCCTGGACGATTGCCTCCATCCGGCCTTGCCCGAAAGCGCCCCGGGTCTGCTTGTTGGACAGGATCGCCTGCAACTGGCCGACCTGGCCCGAAAGATCGGTAATCGTGCGCTGTGCCCGGTCAATCACCGCCAGCCGCTCATGCAGGTGTCTGAGGCCATCCTGGGTGCGTTTGCTGGTGTCGGCCATCGAGAGGTTCAGCTTGTGGCCCATGCCGTCCAGTCGTTCGTTGACGGCGCGCATCATGTCGGATTGCCGCGAACCGAACACTTCCGCCATCGTCTGCATGCGGCCGGTCATTTCCCCCTGGGACTTCAGAAGCTGGGAGAGATGGCTTTCCAGCTCGTGAATACGTTCGCCCGCCACCGCGTCCGACTCGGCGCGCAGGCGGATCTCCCGCATGGTCTTCAGAACCAGCCAGACAATCAGGGCCAGAAGAAACAGGCCACCGGCAATGGCAGCCTCCAGGACCGTCACCGGACGGCCACTCAACTCGAACAGGATCTCATTCATGAAACAAACATAGAACGATTCGGGGCGAAGGCCCATCCGCGCGGCTGCAGAGGGCTGTGGTCTATTGCAAGTGATCGGTCTGGTCGAAAGCGTTGAAAACGGGAGGTCCCCGCGCTATTTCCGCGTTGACCGCCGCGCCGCGATTTCTTATGTCAGGCAAATGACAATACGCCCGATCATCACCATCCCCGATCCGGTCCTGCGCGAGGTCTGTGCACCTGTCGCGACCGTCGACGACGACGTCCGCAAGCTGGCCGACGATATGCTGGAAACCATGTACGATGCGCCCGGCATCGGTCTTGCCGCCAGCCAGATCGGGCTGTTGCACCGTATCTTTGTACTTGATGTCGCCAAGGACGACGCTCCGAAGGAGCCGATGGTGTTCATCAATCCGAAGATCGTCTGGTCGAGCGAGGATCTGTCCGTCTATCAGGAAGGCTGTTTGTCGATCCCCGATTACTACGAGGAGGTCGAGCGGCCTGCCGAAGTAACGGTTCAGTTTCTCAACAGGGAAGGCGCCGAACAGGAGATCAAGGCCGACGGTCTTCTGGCAACCTGTATTCAACACGAGCTGGACCATCTGAACGGCAAGCTGTTCATCGACTACCTGTCGAAACTGAAGCGCGACCGCGTGGTCAAGAAATTCACCAAGCAGGCGAAGATGGCCGGAAAACTCTGATCCGGCGCCGCCCGCCCGAGAGACGTGGCGGCGGTAAATATGAGGACCGCTCCGTTCCTGCAACACCTCGCTGTTCTCTTTGCTATCACGAAGCCGGAAGCAAACAAGCAGGACGGGGCGTGGGGTGCCATGACTGTCCCCACTGGCCCACGGTCGGGTTCGAACTCGCAAATTCGGCCTTCAGGGGAGATGGCGCCAATTGGACGCGTGGCAAACAGCGCCCGCGCCCCTTGCAACACCCGGCGTGAAACGCAATAAGGGCGCAGTTCTTCAAAACGCCTCAGGAGCCTCATGTCCTTACGTGTCATCTTCATGGGCACCCCGGATTTCTCGGTGCCGACCCTCATGGAAATCGTCGGCCAGGGCCACGATGTTGTCGCCTGCTATTCACAGCCTCCGCGTCCTGCGGGCCGGGGCATGGATCTGAAGAAATCGCCGGTTCATGAGGCTGCGGAATCCTTCGGCATCCCGGTGTTCACACCGCAGAGCCTGAAAGGGGCGGAGGAACAGGAAGCCTTTGCGGCTCTCAACGCAGATGTCGCGGTGGTGGTCGCCTACGGCCTTCTTTTGCCGAAAGCCATTCTGGAAGCACCGCAATACGGTTGTCTCAATCTGCACGCGTCCATGCTGCCGCGCTGGCGGGGCGCGGCGCCGATCAACCGGGCAATCATGGCCGGAGACACCGAAACCGCGGTTCAGGTGATGCGCATGGAAGAGGGGCTTGATACTGGCCCCGTGTGCATGTCGGAAACCGTCGCGATCGGCGAAAACATGACCGCCGGAGATCTTCATGACAAACTGTCTTCGCTCGGCGGCGATCTGATGGTCCGGGCCCTGGCAGCCTTGTCGCGCGGGGCACTTGGCGATCAGGCGCAGGCCGAAGAGGGCGTCAGCTACGCGGCCAAACTCTCCAAGCAGGAAACACGGATCGACTGGTCGAAACCGGCTGCGGAGGTTCACAACCACATTCGCGGCCTGTCGCCCTTCCCGGGTGCCTGGTGCGAAATGCCGCTCGGCGGCAAGGCGGAGCGGGTCAAGGTCTTGCGCAGCACGCTTGGCGAAGGGTCCGGCAAGCCGGGCTCCGTCCAGACCGGTGCAGATGTTCCAGTGGTGTGTTGCGGAACAGGCTCGGTGCGTCTGGAACAGGTGCAGCGGGCCGGTAAAAAACCAATGAGCGGCGCTGAGTTTCTGCGCGGCGCATCGCTTTCTGACGCCACGGTTCTGGACTAAGCTGGCGTTTGAGGAGACCGACATGACCCAAGCTGCCGAAGCTACCGGACTTGCCATCAGGAATGTAATTCCTGCCGATGAAACCACTGTCAGAGAGTTGGTGACCGCCGCCTTTCCGTCTGGTACGGAAGCCCGGCTGGTGCATACGCTGCGCCATTGCGGTGCCCTTGTGCTCGAACAGGTCGCGGTCGATGCCGCCGGCCGGATCGTCGGACATATCGCCTATAGCCGCGTCACGCCGGCTGCCATCGGACCGGGGCAGGGCATGCAGGTCGTCTGCCTGGCACCGGTCTCTGTCTGGCCGGATCGCCAGAAAACCGGCATCGGCTCGGCTTTGATCAAGACATCTCTGGAAAGTCTGAAGGATCTCGGAGAGGACCTTGTTCTGGTGCTCGGCCCGCCGTCCTATTATCCGCGCTTCGGCTTCGACCCCGTTCTGGCGCGCAAGGTGCAGGGGCCTTATGCGGGCGACGCGTTCATGGCACTAGCGCTGACGGAAGCCGGATCGCGCGACCTGCCCATCGAGGTCGCCTTCGCGACGCCTTTCCAAGAATTCGAATAATGCCACGCTACAAGCTGACGGTGGAATACGATGGAAGGCCGTTCAGCGGCTGGCAGCGTCAGGCGAACGCGCCGTCCGTGCAGGCGGTGATCGAGCGTGCTGTCAAGGCGTTCTCCGGCGAGGAGGTCACCATCGGCGGCGCCGGTCGCACCGATACCGGCGTCCATGCCACCGGTCAGGTCTGCCACGTGGATCTTTCGAAGACCTGGGACGCAAGAACAGTCATGGGTGCGCTGAATTTCCATTGTCAGCCCCACCCGGTGGTTATTCTGGACGCGGAAGAGATGCATGAGGGCTTCGACGCCCGTTTTTCGGCGATCCGCCGGTCCTATCGGTATCGCATTCACAACCGTGTCCCGCCGCTGACCCATCAGCGCGGGCTTGCCTGGCACGTGAAGTCGGATCTCGATGCCGATGCCATGCATGCTGCCGCGCAGGAGTTTGTCGGCCATCATGACTTCACCACCTTCCGCCACACGCGCTGCCAGGCCAAAAGCCCGGAAAAGACGCTGGACGAATTCAGGGTCTACCGCGAAGGCGAGCTCGTGATTGCCGAATGTTCCTCCCGGTCCTTCCTGCACAACCAGGTGCGCTCCATGGTGGGCTCGCTGCGGCTGGTTGGCGACGGCAAATGGGGGCCGGGTGATGTCACCAAAGCCCTGAAAGCCCGCGACCGGAACGCCTGCGGCCCCGTTGCGCCGGCCGACGGGCTTTATCTGACACGTGTCGACTACCGCCCGGCGGAAATGGACATCCAGCTCAAGAAGGACTGGCAGTCCCGCAAAGCGGCCCCGGAAGCGGAAGACGACGCGGAGGATTGAGCTGACGGTCGATAGGCGGAGAAATGGGTCCACACCCTAGGTATGGACTCAGCCCTCGAGAATTTCTCCCAGATTCTGAAAAATCGCGATCAGAACGACCACTCCCACGATCAACAGGATCACCCAGGTAAAGAGCTGAAAGCCAATTGCACCAGCGCCCAGACTGACGGCACAAACGGCCAGCCGTCTGTTTTCCTTGAGGACGAAGCCCAGCGTTCCCAGAACGATGGCGAGGCCACCAAGCACATAGGCAGACGCCTTGAGCATTCGGTCCAGGCTCCAGGGCGCAGATTGCGGCTCGGGGAGCGGCTCACCTTTCAGGCCCTTGATCGCGGATTTCCGGATATCGGCGGCAATCTCACCGATTGACTGTCCGATGGTCGGTTGAGGGTCCAGGGGACCGGCCGAGAAATGGAAGACTGCCATCACAAGAGCAATTGCCCCCAGAAGCAAGCCGATGGACCCTGTCCATGGCCTTCTTGCGATACGCGTCTGGTTCATCAGGTTCTGCCCGCAGCCATTTGTTCAATTACAACAAGGTGCAAGAATGCCATGTATGGAAGCAAGGTACCACTGTGCAGAACGCTGCGTGTCAGCTAGCTGTGCTGTGTTTTTCTCCTGTGGGGAAAAGCTCCGGTGTTCCGCTTGACGGAAAGACGCCGTTCATTCCTCAGTCATCCCCACGCACTTCTTTTAGAGATGCCAGGTTGTATGATCGAGGATCGGCAGAGAGACGATCAGACCCAGGAACGCCCTGCAGGCTTATGACCGGAACGCCTGTGGCCCGGCGGCGCCGGCCGATGGTCTGTACCTCACCCGCGTTGATTACCTTGCGGCAGGGGAAGATCTTGAGGCGAAGACGATTTAGCGCATGAAAAACAACCCTGAAGAGTGATAAGGCTAGGGTGTGGACTCATAAATGAAGATGAAATGGTCTCACCGCATGTCGCCAGCCTGCCTGATCGGGCAACAAGCCCGCTCCGCGACCCGTTCTCACGTGGTTTCGCAATGTCTCATGCCATTTGGTCTTCATTTCTGAGCCCACACTCTAGAATGGCCGGTTCCGGTCAAGTGAACGCCTTCCTCCGTGAGTAACCGCCACAGCCCTGCCGTGGCCTGCGAACGGGAGAGCGGCAGTCGAGGTTCCCCAGTCCTGAAGCGAGTGAAAATGTCGATCGGTTCCAGAAAACTTGCGATTCTGTTTGCCTGCCTTTCCGCGATTGCGTTTTCTGCGCCGCCAGCTCTTGCCGAAAACGCCTTTGACCGGATCGTGCAGAAGCTGCGCGGGAACCTGGGTAATAAAGACATTGCCAGTTCCAATGGTCGCATCGAGGCCCAGAACGTTGATGTTGCGGGAAAATATCCCGGCCGGTTGACGCAAGTGCTTGCACGCGAAGGCCAGACAGTTGAAGCGGGCGACGTGCTGGCAACGCTGGACGACAGGGACATTCAGGCGAAGCTTCTGGCCGCGAAAGCCTCGGTCCTGCAGGGCAAGGCTTCGAAACAGCAGGCGGAAGCGGCTGTCAGCCAGGCCGAGAGCGCCTTGTCGCTTGCGCGCTCCACCTACAAGCGCATCGAAGGGCTGAAGGCGGAGGGGCATGTTTCCCAGGCCGAACTGGATGATGCCACAAATACGCTCAAGGCTGCTGAAGCATCGCTGGCTCAGGCGCACGCCCAGGTCAGCAGCGGCGATGCGCTGATTGCCGCAGCCGAGGCAAACGTTGAAGAGATCAATGTTCAGCTCGATGATCTGACCATCCGCTCGCCGATCCGCGGGCGCGTCGAATACCGCCTCCACGAGCCGGGAGAGGTCATCGATGCCGGAACGCCGGTGGTGACGCTCCTTGATCTGACAGATGTCTATATGAACCTCTATCTGCCGGCAGACGTGGTAGGCGTTCTGTCGATCAACGATGAAGCCAGGATGGTGCTTGACCCCGTACCACAATATGTCATTCCGGCACGCGTTACCTTCATCGAATCCCAGGCACAGTTCACGCCCAAGAGCGTTGAAACACATGAGGAGCGCTCGCAACTTGTGTTCCGGGTCAAGCTGACCGTGCCGCGTGATCTGCTGAGCCAGTTCGAGGACAGGGTGAAGGTGGGCATCCGCGGCGTCGGCTTCGTGCGCTCCGACCCCGCGGCTGCCTGGCCGGACGATCTGCAAGTCAAGCTGCCGCAGTGAGTGCGATGGGCTGGGCGTGCGAACTCGAAGGGGTAGGCCATCGCTACGGCCCGGCGGTAGCGCTTGACGACGTGCATCTGCAGATCCCGGCAGGTGTCATGGCCGGGTTGATCGGCCCGGATGGCGTCGGCAAGTCCACCCTTCTTGCGCTTCTGGCCGGCGTGCGGCGGCTGCAATCCGGCCGGATCGTCACCCTCGGCACCGATATCGCCTCCGCCCGTGCCCGCGCGTCGATCATGCCACGCATCGCCTATATGCCGCAGGGGCTCGGACGCAATCTCTACCCCACGCTGTCGGTACGCGAGAACCTCGACTTCTTCGGCCGTCTGTTCGGCCAACCGGCCCGCGAGCGCGCCGAGCGCATCGCCATGCTGCTTGAGGCGACGGGCCTTGATCCGTTTCCGGACCGCCCGGCGGGCAAGCTGTCGGGCGGCATGAAGCAGAAGCTCAGCCTGTGTTGCGCACTCATCCACGATCCTGCCCTTCTGATTCTGGACGAGCCGACGACCGGCGTCGATCCGCTGTCGCGCCTTCAGTTCTGGGAGCTGATCGACCGCATGCGGGTGCGGATGAGTTCCATGAGCGTGATCGTGGCAACGGCCTATATGGAAGAGGCAGAGCGCTTCGACTGGCTGGCGGCCATGAACGGCGGCCGGATCATTTCGTCAGGGTCTCCGGAGGAATTGAAGAACATTGCCGGCGCCGCTACGCTGGAGGAGGCTTTTGTCAATCTCCTGCCGGAGAGCGAGCGCGGCCGGCACAGGCCGGTCGAGTCGCAACCCCGCAAGGAGCGTCCGGACGCGGACCCGGCCATTTCGGCGACCGGGCTGACGAAACGTTTCGGCGATTTCACCGCGGTGGACAATGTCAGTTTCGAGATCGAGGAAGGCGAGATCTTCGGGTTCCTGGGCTCGAACGGCTGCGGAAAGTCCACAACGATGAAGATGCTCACCGGCCTGCTGGAGCCGACGGAAGGTGAGACGCGTCTCTTCGGAAAACAACTGGCAAATGCGGACATGGAGGCCCGGCTCGGTATCGGCTACATGTCGCAGAGCTTCTCGCTCTATTCGGAGCTGACCGTCCGGCAGAATCTGGCACTCCATGCTCGCCTCTACGGGGTCGCGGTAACACGCGTTGGTGACGTGCTGCAGGAATTCGATCTCGCGGAGGTCGCGGATCAGCAGCCGGAAAGCCTGCCGCTGGGCATCCGGCAGCGCCTGCAGCTTGCCGTCGCCACCATCCATGAGCCACGAATTCTCATCCTCGACGAACCGACTTCGGGGGTCGACCCGGTGGCCCGTGACAGTTTCTGGCGCAAGCTGATCTCGCTCTCCCGCGACAAGGGGGTGACGATCTTCATCTCCACCCATTTCATGAACGAGGCGGAACGCTGCGACCGCGTCTCGCTGATGCATGCCGGCAAGGTTCTGGCCGTCGGGACGCCCGCCGAGCTTACTGAGAAAAGGGGCAGCAGCACGCTGGAAGAAGCCTTTATCGGCTGGCTGGAAGACGAGACCGGCGAGCGCGCCACTGAGCCCGCGGGCGAGTTGGCTCTCAGCCCGGACCGCAAGGACAAGAACCGCCCGCTCACCCGGCTCTGGGCCTATGCCGCGCGGGAAACGCTCGAGCTCATGCGGGACCCCGTACGCCTGTTCTTTGCCTTTATGGGGCCGGCAATCCTGCTGTTCACCATCGGCTACGGCATATCCTTCGATGTCGACCACATCACCTTTGCGGTCTACGATCAGGACCAGAGCCCGGAGAGCCGGCGTCTGAGTGAGCAATTCACCTCGATCCGCCAGTTCGACGAGGGGCCACCAATTTCAAGCCCGACGGAGATTGACGCTCGCATGGGTCGCGGCACGCTCACCGTGGCGCTTGAGATCCCGAGCGGCTTCGGACGGGATTTGCATCGCGGTCATGTGCCGGAAGTCTCGCTGTGGGTGGACGGGTCCATGCCCTTTCGCGCGGAAACGGCGCACGGCTATGCGCTTGGCGTTCTGAACCTGTTTTCGGACCTGCTGGCGAAAGAAAGCGGCAGGACACCGGGAGCCACGGTCGGCATCGAAACGCGATACCGGTTCAATCAGGCCTTCAAGAGCGCCTATGCCATGGTGCCGTCCGTGGTCATGCTCATCCTCATGCTGACCCCCGCGATCATGGCCGCCATCGGCGTCGCCCGGGAGAAGGAAACCGGAACGATTGCCAATTTCCGCTCCACGCCAGTCACCCGGCTGGAGTTCCTGACCGGAAAGCAGCTTCCCTATATCGCCGTCGCAGTGCTGAATTTCTGGACGCTCTACCTGATGGGCCGGCTTCTGTTCGGGGTTCCCTTCACGGGCAATCTCTTCGCGCTCTTCACCGTCTCCGTCATCTACGTGATCGCAACGACCGGTTTGGGGCAGCTTGTTTCAAGTTTCACGCGCACACAGGTGTCCGCCGTGTTTGCCACAGCCGTGATCACCATCATTCCGACAGTGAATTTTTCCGGCCTCATCGTGCCGGTCTCCTCGCTGACACCATCCAGTCAGCTTCTGGGAAAGATGTTTCCCGGCGCCTGGTATCAGGAGGTGAGCGTGGGGTCTTTCGTCAAGGCCTTCGGCTGGGCTGATATCGGCTGGAGCGCGGCGATGCTCTGCGGGTTCGTGGTCATCTATCTCGCGCTGTCCGTCCTCGCCTTGCGCAAGCAGGAGCGCTGAGCGATGCGTGGGTTTCTTTCGATGATCGCCAGTTTCAGACACATCCTCCTGCTGACGGTAAAGGAGCTGCGCGCCATACGCGGTGACAAGCTGATGCTGGCTCTGATCGTCTATGTCTTCACCATTGCGACCTACATGGTGAGCTACGCGGTCTCGACCGACATCAAGGACCTGTCGACCGCCGTGGTCGACGAAGATCACAGCATGTTGTCGAGACGACTGGCCGACGTGGTCCAGCCACCGCTCTTCGCGGCTCCCGTCCAGCTCGATCCAAAAGAAGCAGAGGCAGCCCTGAAGCGGGGCGATCATGTCCTGATCCTGTCGATCCCGCCTAACTTCGAGCGCGATCTGCGCGCCGGCAGGAAAGCGACGCTCGAACTCGACATCGACGCCACGGCGGTTGCCCACGCAGGCAACGGCGCGACGTTCATGACCAGTTTGTTGTCCGAGGAAATCGCACGCTATTTCGATCTGCCGGGCAGAGGGACAGGGCTGGTCGATGTGGTCTTCCGCAACCGATACAATCCGAACCTGACACCGGAATGGTTCACTTCGGTGATGCAGCTCATGAACTCCATCACCATTTTGACCCTGATCCTCTCGGGTGCATCGATGATCCGTGAACGGGAACACGGAACCATCGAACATGTGTTGGTGATGCCGGTCCGCCCGCATGAGATCGTCGTCTCGAAAATCCTGGCAACGGCCCTCGTCATCCTGGCGGCAACAGTGCTGAGCCTCATCTTCGTGGTCGAATTTCTGATCGGGGTGCCTGTTGCGGGATCGCTCGGACTCTTTGTGGCGGGGTCTGCGATCTATATTGCCGCCATCGCCAGCATCGGTCTGCTTCTGGCCAGCTTCACCCGGTCGATGGGGCAGTTCGGCCTGCTCGTGATCCCCGTCATCATCGTCATGATCCTGCTGTCGGGCGGAATGACGCCGCTGGAGTCGATGCCCGGCTGGCTGCAGGCGGTCATCCTAACTGTCAGCCCGTCGCCGCATTTTGTCCGCTTTACCCAGTCTGTCCTTTACAGGGGCAGCGGTTTCGGACTGGTCGGTGGGGAAATGCTGGCGATGAGCGCGATGTCCGCAGCGGCCCTGGTCATTGTGCTGCTGCGCTTCCGCAAGATCCTGTCTGCCTGACGCTCGCGCTGCGATTGCCAGAACGCGCCATTGCACAGTCGCACGAGTTTCGTTTCCCCGGCCGGCGCTTGCGCGCCTTCTGCGGGGCAGGCCTTCCCATGATCAGGCCTCAGGCGTCTCCACGCACTTCTTGTAGAGATGCCAGGTCGTATGACCGAGGATCGGCAGGGATACGATAAGGCCAAGGAAGGCTGGTGCCATCGACACGATCAGCACGGCCGTCACGATAAAGGCCCAGCCGATCATCGGCACGGGCGAGGCGAAAACGGCCCGCACACTGGTGATCATGGCAGTGATGAAGTCCCGGTCTTCTTCCATCAGCAGCGGAAAAGATACCACGGTCAGCGAAAACAGGATCAGCGACAGGATCGCACCGACCACATGACCGACGGCCAGGAACATCAGGCCTTCCGGCGTGGTAATGACCTGGGTCAGGAACTCGTCGAACGAGGCAAACGACCGGAAGCCGAGGAACAGCGCCAGCAGCAGGCGCACCTGATACATCCACATGATCTGGATGAACAGAACAACAAAGGCCATCCAGGAAAGCTCGCGGCTCTTCTGCGCCCACATGGTGCCGAAGATGCAGGACCAGGACAGCGTCTCGCCGTTTTGAAGACGCCGGCTGACCTCGTAGAGGCCGACCGCGGCAAACGGACCGATCAGCACGAATCCGGCCGCCGCCGGATAGGACAGGTAACTCATGTTGAGGGCGGCTGCGCTCAGGATGACGAACAGGCCGCCGAGAGCGAAAAACGCGCCGATGGCAAGCCCGTAGACCGGCGCCCTGCGGAAATCTGCAACGCCTGCCGCAAACGCGTCGATCACGTCGTTGACGGTGATCGTGTTGACCTTGGGCATGGGCCGCAGCCCATCACTCGCAGATGCCCCGCCGCCATGCGGGGTCGACGTGTTGTCACTCATCAGGCGGCTTCCTCCCAAAAGCATTTTGCCTGCCCGCCTCCCGCGGACATGCAATCTTAGGCACGGAACGGCGTCCGGCTCAATCGGGAGAAGGGCGTATACGCCGGTTAAATCCGACTTGGTGCAACGGCTGTCCTGCGTGTCGGGTTATCCGGTCGTGAAAATGGGAGCAGGAGCTTTGGGCCCATCCTTCGAGACGGCCTGGCGGCCTCCTCAGAATGAGGTTGCGGTTTGCCGAAGCCTTTCTTGCCCGTATCGCCTCATCCTGAGGAGCCGCGATAGCGGCGTCTCGAAGGATGGGCCACAAACGCTGGGCCCACCGCTCACACAGAAGAAGCGGCAGGCCGATTTGTGAAGCAGGGTCTCACTCCGCAGCCGGTTTCTTGTCCATGTCGGCGGCCGCGGCAGCGGCGGCCGCAGTGACGGCTTCCTTCTGCTTGTCGTCCAGCTTGGCGGTGTCGGGAATGTTGACCCGCACTTCCTTGCGCGCGAACTGGATGCCGTTTTCTTCAAACGCCTGCTGGACGCGCTTGTAGATTTCCTTGCGGATACCGAACTGCTTGCCGGGTTTCGTGGTGTATTTGCCGCGCACCACGATCCCGACGTCGTCGACATCGGCGACACCCTGTCCCTTGAACGGGGCCAGAATGTCGTCCTTGAATTCGTCCATCTCCATGATGTCCTGGCCGATCCGCTTGAACAGCTTGCGGACCTTTTCGACATCCGTATCGAAAGGCACGGTGAACTTCAGCTTCATGATCACCCAGTCGCGGGACAGGTTGGTGAGCTTCGGAATTTCGCCGTAGGGGACGATATGAACGGCACCGCGCGTGCCGCGCAGTTGCAGCGATCTGATCGAGATTTTCTCGATGGTCCCCTGCGTTCCGCCCGCATCGATGAATTCGCCCAGACGGAAGGCGTCGTCCATCAGGAAGAAGACACCCGAAACGACATCGCGCACCAGGGTCTGCGCGCCGAAGCCGACAGCGAGGCCGACGACACCGGCACCAGCCAGAAGAGGGGTGATGTTGATGCCAAGCTGACTGAGCGCGAGCAGTAACGTCAGGGTGAGGATCGTGATCTGCACGACGACGCGGATCAGCGGCAGGATTGTCGCCAGGCGCGACTTGCCGGCCCCGCCCATTTCCGCATCTTCGTCTTCGTTGGAAGGCGGCGGAGAATCCTTGGCAAGCTGGTGAGCAACCCAGAGGTTGGTGATTTCCCAGGCGAGGTAACCGGCCGCCAGAATAAGCAGGAAGATGACCGTATGCCGGGCGACCGATGAGCCGTCCGCCGCACCGATTGCAAGCAGGTTGAGGCCATAGATCCTGCCGACCATGAGCACCAGGAACGCCAGCAGCGCGACCCGGGCGATGCGGACGTAACTGTGCCGTGTCTGCATGTGCGCGGCCTCGGCAACCGGGCCTTCGCCACGCATGGGCGGGATGATGTGCGCGACGATGCCGCGGACCATCGTGTCGAGGAAAGGCGCGAACACCACCAGGGAAATCACCGCAAGCGACCGTCCCGCCGTCAGCGCTTCGATGCCCATGCTTGTGGTTATCTGAACGAGAAGCCAGTTGAAGGCGATGAAGGCAATCGAGAAATAGGGCCAGAAGCGGGCCATGCGTTCCAGCCCGCTGGTCGGATGGTGCTCGTCGCCCAGGATGATGCTCGTCAGGCCATGCCGGGTGTTCCAGATGACAATGGCGATCCACAGATTGACACCGAAGCCGATGAAGAAGCGGAAGGTTTCGGCGACGTCGCCGTACCCGGCCTCCAGCATCACGTTGCGCAGGAAGAAGGTGATGCCGACAAAGGTGAAAAGGCTGGTGAAGCTGCGGTAGAGCGATTTGGCAGTGGTGTCGTCCGCGGTGACAAGGCGCAACTCGCTGCGATGAGGCGCGAGGGCGAAACGGAGCAGGGCAGCCACAGTACGCGGCAGGAAGACGATCCAGTACACCGCCTGAAACGCAAACGTCCGAGCGACTGGATCGAGGATAGCAATCTTTCCGACCGCAAAGCCCACGATGGCGAAAACAATCAGTCCGCCCAGATCGAGCGCGGCGCGTGTCGAGACGAGTTTGACCGTTTCAAAGAGACTGCCAGGAGCGTGGCTCCGGATCTGGTCGCGGCGGGAGGCGAATAGCCGGTTGACCAGGAATTCGGCGGCGAAACCGGCTGCCAGGATCAGCGCGATCGCCCCAAGCAGAATATGCACCGGCCCGGCGACAGATCCTTCGAAAAGCGCACCGATACTGGCGAACAGGCTGGTGAAGAGCTCCGGCAGGCTTTTGAAGTTGTTGGCGATCTGCGCGCCGAATTCGTCAGCAGCCTTCTGCACACTTTCGATCAGCTCGACTTCCTCGGACGGGGGCGTGGGCTGTTGGCTCTTGGCTGCGGCACCTTGCTGCAGCAGGGTCATCAGGTCGGTGAGCGCCTTCACCTGTTCCGGATCAAGATCGGAAACCAGCTTTTCCATGGCTTGAGGTTGTAATTGCGACGGAAGGCTTTTCCCGGTGTCCTGAGCGTTGGCCGGCAGGGAAAAAATCGTCAAAAAACCCAGAAAAAGCGAGAATGTACAAGCCGTTAGCTTTGTCTTCCAGTCACCGGTCATCAGCGAGCCCCCTCGTCGGCAGTCAACCCCTGAGGTTAGGATTGGCACGCCGGACGTGCAAAATCCATTAAAATTACCCAGGGTCATGGCCTGCAATCCCCGCGGCTGGCACAATTCGCAGGATTACGGACTGGCAAAGACCGGTGCGACTGTGTAACAGAGCTTGATCCGGCCCGCGTATGCGTCTACCTCGTTGCCAGATCAATCGAACCAAAGCTGGATGGAATGACAACGCCCCCACAGAGCGCAAACACTGCCCCGGGGCCGATCTGGGCCCTTTTGAGTCCCATCGGCCGTATGGGCCGGGAACCTTATTGGCTGTGTTTCCTGATCAGCTGGATCATCTTCGGTATCGCGCTTCGGATCTGGTGGCTTTCCTCCGCTGAAACGCCGACGCCGGAATCGATGATATCCGGCGAATATATCGGCACTAACCCGCTGTTCCCGGTGTTGTTTTTCGTTCTGCAATGGATTGAGCTGGCGCTGGTCGTCAAGCGCCTGCAGGATATCGGCCAGAGCGGCTTCCTCGCATTGCTGATCTTCGTACCGATCCTGAACGTGATCATGCTGATCTTCCTGGGTGTTGTGCCCAGCCAGGCTGAGCCGAACCGCCATGGCCCGATGCCCAACAGTTACTGGCGCAAGCGCTGAGCGCGCGTGAGCCCCGCATACGATTAACCTCAAGAGACTGTTTCATGCCCACTTCCGCCGTCGCCATCGCACAGGACCTGATCCGTTGTCCCTCCGTGACCCCTGCCGAAGGTGGCGCGCTGGCCTCGCTGGAGGCGCTGCTGGGCAAGGCCGGGTTCAATGTCTCGCGGGTCACGTTCCAGGACGAGGACACCCCGGACGTGGAGAACCTCTTTGCATCCATTGGCAGTGGCGCGCCGCATTTCGTCTTCGCGGGCCATACGGATGTCGTTCCGGCCGGCGCGGAGAGCGACTGGCGTCACGGCCCCTTCGAGGGAGCGATCGATAACGGCATGCTGTTCGGCCGCGGTGCTGTCGACATGAAAGGCGGCATTGCGGCTTTCGCGGCAGCCGCGCTCGACTATGTCGCGGAAAAAGGCCCGGAAATCGGCGGCACGATTTCCTTCCTCATAACCGGTGACGAGGAAGGCCCGGCGGTCAACGGCACCGTCAAGTTGCTGCAATGGGCCAGCGACCAGGGCCATGTGTTCGATGCATGCATCGTCGGTGAGCCGACAAATCCGGAAATGCTCGGCGACGCCATCAAGGTCGGCCGGCGTGGGTCGCTGTCCGGTTCGGTCACCGTTCGCGGTGTTCAGGGCCATGTCGCCTATCCGCATCTGGCGGACAATCCGATCACTGGCCTTGTCCGCCTTCTGGCCGCGCTTGATGCGCTGGAGCTGGACAAGGGCAACGAACGCTTTCAGCCGTCCAATCTGGAGATCGTCTCCGTGGATGTCGGCAATCCTGCTTTCAACGTCATCCCGGCCCGGGCGGAGGCCCGTTTCAACATTCGCTACAATGACGAATGGACGCTGGAGAGCCTCAAGGCCCGCATCACGGAAACGCTTGAGAGCGTCGATCTCGACAAGCTCGCCCTTGAATTGGAATTCAAGCGTGATTCCAGCGAATCCTTCCTGACGCGGGATGAAGTTCTGATCGACGCCCTGAGCAAGGCTGTGGAAGCGGAAACCGGCCGCGTTCCGGAGCTTTCGACGGGCGGAGGAACCTCCGACGCCCGCTTCATCAAGGACTATTGCCCGGTTGTCGAATTCGGCCTGGTCGGCCAGACAATGCACAAGGTTGATGAATGTGTCGCGGTCGATGACCTTGACCGGCTCGCTGCAATCTACAAGAAATTCCTCTTCAGCTATTTTTCTGGAGCAGACGGGAATTGATCAGCAAGGTCGAAATTCGTGCGGCACTGGACGGGTCCTGGCTGCTTCTGCGCAATCGTCCTGAGGGAATGGCGTTCTTCGACCAGTCCGTCCAGGGCTTCTGGCGCTCGTTTTCCGTCATCTTCCTGCTGTTGCCGGTCTATGTGGTCAGCTGCCTTGCGGAAAAGCGGCTCTTCTTCGCCGAGAACCTCTATCATCCGGATGCCTTTCCCGATGGCAGTTACTGGTTCGCCCAGTTCCTGGGCATGGGCGTCGACTGGCTGGCGCTGCCGCTGCTGCTGGCGCTCCTGGCCGCACCTCTCGGCATTTCACACCGCTATGTGCCGTTTATCGTCGTGCGCAACTGGACCAGCCTGCTGGCCTCGGTGCCGTACATTTTCACTTACGTCCTGTTTCTTCTGGACATCATCTCGCCTGGCATCGTCGTGCTGTTGTCGCTGACCTGCCTTGTCGTCGTCATCTGGTACCGATACCAGGTCGCCCGCATCGTGCTTCAGACGACCGTCAGCCTGACCATCGGCGTGGTGGTCCTGGATGTGTTGCTGACGCTCGTCATCTCCCAGGCCGTAGGGCTCTTGTGGGGCGCATGAAAAACCCCGCCGGGTGAGGGCGGGGCTTTCCAGAGTACGGGTGACGGAGTGCTCGCGGCACTCCGTTGTTTGCGTCAGTCGCGCAGAAGTTCGTTGATACCGGTCTTAGAACGGGTCTTTTCATCGACCGTCTTCACGATAACGGCGCAATAAAGGTTCGGTGCAGCTTCGCCGTTGCCCATTACCTTGTTGCCCGGCATGGAGCCGGCAACCACCACGGAGTAAGGCGGCACTTCACCGTACGTGATCTCGCCGGTTGCGCGATTGACGATCTTGGTGGACTGGCCGATAAAGACGCCCATGCCGAGCACGGAGCCTTCGCGCACGATGCAGCCTTCCACCACTTCCGACCGTGCGCCGATGAAGCAATTGTCTTCGATGATCACCGGACCGGCCTGGAGCGGTTCCAGAACGCCGCCGATGCCGACGCCCCCGGACAGGTGAACGTTCTTGCCGATCTGGGCGCAGGAACCAACGGTTGCCCAGGTATCGACCATCGTGCCTTCGTCAACAAAGGCGCCGAGGTTGACAAAAGACGGCATCAGGACAACGCCCTTGCCGATGAACGCCGAGCGACGGACGATGCAGTTCGGAACGGCGCGGAACCCGGCCTTTTCGAAATCCATGCCGCGCCAGCCGTCAAATTTCGACGGCACCTTGTCCCACCACGTTGCATCGCCAGGGCCACCCTTGATGATGTCCATCGGGTTCAGACGGAACGACAGCAGCACGGCTTTCTTGGCCCACTGGTTGACTGTCCAGTCGCCGTCTTTCTTTTCCGCAACACGCAACTGGCCCCGGTCGAGCAGGTTCAGGGTTTCCTCGACCGCCTCCCGGATCTCGCCAGTGGTTGTCGTGTCGATGGCGGCACGGTCTTCGAAGGCAGCGTCGATAATCTTGGACAGGGAAGCGAGATCGTGGGTCATCAGGCAGATGGTCTCCGGGCGTTAACAATTCTGGCGCGGACCTAAGCTGCCCGGCAAGGTGCTGTCAAGCACGGGAGGGTCTGCAGATGTCCTCTTGCCGTCAAACTGAAAGGCGGTCGCCAGGTCGCGCGCGGCTGAAAAGGCAAGCGGTTCCTGTGCGTATGGTGAGAAAAGATAAACAATGGATTGCGATTACGGCAGTTTAAAGCGGGGCGTAAATCTCTAGTGTGAAATCACTTCAATAAATCCTGAAAGAGTGCTTCTCGTGGAATTATGGATCCCGATCACCATTGCGGCGGCGTTTTGCCAAAACCTGCGCACGGCCCTGCAAAAACACCTTAAGGGTCAGCTCGGGACCACCGGGGCGACATTCGTTCGGTTCGGCTACGGTGTGCCGTTCGCGATTGCCTATGCCATCGTACTGCACACCGTGTTCGAATTTCCGCTGCCTGCGCCCACGCCGACGCTCCTCGTTGCCGGTGCCCTGGGCGGACTGGCACAGATCCTCGGAACGTTTCTTTTGATCTACCTGTTCTCCTTCCGCAACTTTGCGGTCGGGACGGCCTATTCCAAGACAGAACCGATCCAGGCAGCCCTGTTCGGCTTTGTGGTTCTGGGCGAACATATTTCCCTGACAGCCGGGCTGTTCATTCTGCTCGGGGTCGTTGGCGTGGTGGTCATTTCTCTCGCCCGGGTCCCTTTGACGCTGTCTGCCGTCCGCACGTCGCTGGTCGGGCGGCCAGCGCTGATAGGCCTGGCCTCCGCGGCTTTTTTCGGAGCGTCCGCCGTGGCCTACCGCACGGCCTCGCTGTCTCTTGAAGGAACCGGTGTTCCGATGCAGGCCGCCTACGCGCTCGTCTATGCCACCTCCTTCCAGACAATCGTCATGGCGGTCTGGATGGTGCTGCGCGAGCCCGACCAGTTGCGGGCAAGCGTTCGCGCCTGGCGGGCTGCCGTTTGGGTCGGTGCCTCCGGGGTGGCGGGGTCCGTTGGCTGGTTCACCGCCATGACGCTTCAAAACGTTGCCTATGTCCGGGCGCTCGCTCAGGTCGAACTGGTCTTCACCTTTCTGGTTTCATGGCTGGTGTTCAAGGAGGCGATTGCCCGGTCTGAAATCTTCGGCTGCTTCCTCATTGTCGCGGCGGTCGTGGGGATAATCCTGCTGCGATAGTACGGCGTTCGAAGTAGCAAAGAAAAAGGGTAAATTTCCTTCAGTCAAACTGTAGAGTGTGCTTTAGGCATTTGTTTCGGTTTTAAAGATAATCTGAGATGTAAGCCAAGACTGCGATGTCCCGATCTGTGGTGCGTTCAGATTTCTCGACCCGACGAGATGAGATGCCGAAGTTCAATTTTCCCAGACTTAAAGCCAGACATTTTCTGACGCGGCCCAGCCTGGCCAGTATCCTCGCGATGGCTGTTGCAGTTGCTGTTATCGCTGCGGCGGGAATTTCCTGGGAAGTCCAGAACCGGTCTGTTCATCTGCAACGTGCGCGCGCGAATGTCGCCGAGCAACTTGGTGTTGTCCGTGCCCGGCTGGAAGGCAACATCAACAGCAATCTGCAGCTCGTACGCGGCCTCGTCGCGCTGATCGCAACCCAGCCGGACATCGACCAGAACCAGTTTGCCCGTATCTCCAGCAGCTTCATCGGGAAACACTCGCAGCTTCGCAGTGTTGCGGGCGCTCCCGATCTGGTCGTCAGTCTGATTTACCCGACACAGGGCACCGAAAAAGTCGTCGGTCTCGACTACCGGCAAAGCGAGCCGCATCGCGACACTGCCCTGCGGGCGGTCAAATCGGGCGAGATGGTGCTGGCAGGCCCGGTTGACCTGCTTCAGGGCGGGACGGGCTTTGCCGCGCGGTTTCCCGTGTTCACGAGGACCGAAGACGGTACTCGGCGTCTGTGGGGGCTCGTCGCGGCTGTCGTCGATGCTGATGCGCTCTACGCGGACAGCGGCCTGCTTGATCCGGACCTGCCGGTTGAAATCGCAATCCTGGGCCGTGACGCCACCATGACGGACAAGACGGTTTTCTTCGGCGATGAAACGATCCTGAATCAGGAGCCTGTGCTGTCGAACGTCGTTTTGCCGACCGGCCGCTGGCAGATCGCGGCGATCCCGCGTGGGGGCTGGTCAGCGGTGCCTGCGAATGCCTGGAAGACCCGGCTTCTGACCGTGGCCGGCGGTCTGCTTGTTCTGCTGCCGATCTTCATCGCAGGCCAGCTCTACGACCAGCGGCGCGGGCATATCCGCGAACTCAAACGACGCCAGCTCCAGATGGAAGGCCTGTCCCAGCGCCTGAAACTGGCGCTCGACACGTCCAAGATCGGCATCTGGGAACTCAATCTGGACACCGGTGTGCTGACCTGGGACAGCCGCATGCTGGAACTCTACGATATCCCGGCAGGGCGGGACACGACGCAATACAATGTCTGGGTTGATTGTCTGCACCCGGATGATCTGAAACGCGCCGAAAAAGAATACTGGGACGCAATCGAGGCCGGTGGGACCTATCAGTCGGACTTCCGGGTCATTCATCAGGACGGCTCTATCCGCTGGATCCGGGCCATCGGCGCAGTCCACACCAACGCCCATGGCCAGAAATACATCCTGGGCGTCAATTGGGACGTCTCCAATGATTTTCAGCTCAAGACCCGCTTGCTGAAAGCCAAGCAGAGTGCCGAGGACCGCAACCGCGAACTGGAGGATGCCCGGGCCCTGATGGAGCACTACTCGCTCCACGACAGTCTGACAGGTCTTCCGAACCGCCGGTTTCTGGACCAGGAGCTTCTGGATGAAGAGGCCCCGCAAAGACCGACGGCGCTTCTGCACATCGATCTGGACCGTTTCAAGCACATCAACGATACGCTGGGTCATGCGGCCGGCGACGCGATGCTCACGCACGCGGCGTCCGTATTGAAGGAAAACGTCAGCGACAGCGACTTTGTCGCCCGCATCGGCGGCGATGAATTCGTCATCGCCATCACCGAACCGGCGGACGAAGCAAGCCTGGCTGCACGTGCGGACAGGATCATCGCGCAGATGCGCCGGCCGGTGCCCTTCGAAAACCACCAATGCCGCTTTGGCGTGTCCATCGGCATCGCCATGGCCGACACGACACTGAGCGACTACGGTCGCCATTTGCTGGTCGATGCGGACATTGCCCTTTACCGGGCCAAGAGCAACGGCCGCAACCGGTTCGAATTCTTCTCCGACACGCTGAAATCAGAAATCTTTCACAACAAGCAGGTTGCCGATGACATCCTGTTTGCGCTGGAACGTCAGGAGTTCATGCCGTACTTCCAGCCACAGTTCGACGCCAGGACGCTGGCAATCAGCGGCGTCGAGGCGCTGGCGCGCTGGAACCATCCGTCCGAAGGCATCCTGACGCCGGACAGGTTCCTGAAGACGGCCGACGAACTCAATGTGGTGCATCTGATCGACCGGCTCATCCTCGAGCAGACACTGTGGCAATCGACGCGCTGGAAAGCGGCCGGACTTCATATTCCCAAAATGTCGGTCAACGTGTCAGCGGGCAGGCTGAATGATGTTCAGCTTATCCAGAGCCTGGATGGCCTCGTCTTTGAACCGGGATCGCTTTCCTTCGAACTTCTGGAATCCATCTTCCTGGACGAAAAGAACGATCTCATCACCGCCAATTTCGATCGGCTGCGGGAAATGGGCATCGATATCGAGATCGACGACTTCGGCACCGGCTATGCCTCTATCGTCAGCCTCATTCACCTGCGTCCGAAACGGCTGAAGATCGATCGCCAGCTCGTCATTCCCATCACCCATTCGGAAAGCCAGCGCCGCCTCGTTGCATCGATCATAGATATCGGCCAGTCGCTCGGCATCAAGGTTGTCGCCGAGGGGGTGGAAACCATGCAGCATGCCAGGATCCTGCGCGATCTCGGCTGCGACACCCTTCAGGGCTATGCCTTCGCACCGGCAATGCCTTCCGACAGGCTGATGGAGTTTGTCCGCGAAGAGCGGTGGCGTGAGGCGTCCTGAGACGCTCCGCCCATATTCGTTGAAGGCCGCTCAGATCACCACTCGGCGAGGCTTCCGTCTTCGTGACGCCAGATCGGGCTGCGCCAGCGATGACCTTCCCTGGCGCGCTCGATGACATACGCCTCGTTCACCTCGACACCAAGACCTGGCCCCTGGGGGATGGCGGCAAAACCGTCCGCATAGGCGAAGACTTCTGCATTGGTGATGTAGTCCAGCAGGTCGTTGGACTGGTTGTAGTGGATGCCGAGGCTCTGTTCCTGAATGAAGGCATTGTAGGACACCGCATCGAGCTGAAGACAGGCCGCAAGGGCAATGGGCCCAAGCGGGCAATGGGGCGCCAGAGCAACGTCATAGGCCTCGGCCATGGCGGCGATCTTGCGGCATTCCGTGATCCCGCCCGCGTGAGACAGATCCGGCTGGATGATGTCCACATAGCCGTCGGACAGAACCGACTTGAAGTCCCAGCGGGAATAGAGCCTCTCGCCGAGGGCAATCGGTGTCGATGTGTGATTGACGATGTCCCGAAGAGCTTCCCGGTTCTCCGAAAGCACCGGCTCTTCGATGAACATCAGCTTGTACGGGTCGAGTTCCCGGGCCAGCACCTTGGCCATGGGCTTGTGCACCCGCCCGTGGAAGTCCACCGCAATGCCGATGTCTGGACCAACGGCCTCGCGCACGCTCGCGATAGCCTCCACCGCTTTGTTCAGCCGCGTATTGCTGTCGACGATCTGCAACTCGGCGCAGCCGTTCATTTTCAGCGCCTTGAATCCGCGCTCAACCACCTGTCTGGCATTGTCCGCAAGCTCGGAAGGCCTGTCGCCTCCGATCCAGGAATAGACCTTGATCCTGTCGCGCACCTGCCCGCCGAGGAGAGAGTGAACCGGTTGCCCGAGGGCCTTTCCCTTGATGTCCCACAAGGCCTGATCGATCCCGGCAAGGGCGCTCATGTGAATGGCGCCGCCCCTGTAGAAACCGCCGCGATAAAGCACCGTCCAATGGTCTTCGATCAGGAAGGGATCCTTGCCGATCAGATAGTCGGCAAGTTCATGCACGGCCGCTTCCGTGGTCAGGGTGCGGCCTTCGACGACGGGTTCGCCCCAGCCGGTGACGCCCTCATCGGTCTCTATCTTCAGGAACAGCCAGCGCGGCGGCACGATATAGGTCGTGAATTTGGTGATCTTCATTTTGATACGCTTCCGACGAATGCCTCTTCATGAACGCCGCATTCCTGACGGTCGACGGTGGCCTCAGCGCCCAGCAGCACCTGGCCTGAGGCGGGGCTTCTTTAAAAAATCGGGCTTGACCCTGACACTAACGTCAACCGGCTAACACCGGCTTGGCGCGCATTGCGCAGGCATTATTTCAGGAAAGCAAGCCAAGATGAATGAACGAACAAACTGGCAGGGCAAGGTCGCCATCGTGACAGGCGGAAGTTCTGGGATCGGAGAGGCCACCGCGTTGGCATTGACCGGGCAGGGCGCGAATGTGGTCATCACGGGGCGTGATGCTGCAAAGCTTGCCGGTGTTGCAGGCAAAAGTGCGGCGATCGAGGCCGTGCAAGCCGACAGCGCCGATCCGGCCGGCAGCCGACGTGCCGTCGAGGCGGCAATGGGCCGATGGGGTCGTCTGGACCTTGTCGTCAACAATGCAGGCGCGGGCAGACCGCTGCCTATCGAGGCCTATGATGCCGAGACGCTCTCGCAAATCTGTGCGGTGAACATCGTTGCGCCGTCCCTTCTGTTGAAGGAAGCCCAATCGGCCTTGCGGGACAGCAAGGGGGCGGTCGTCAACATCGGAACCGCAGTCTCTCAGAATGCGGCGCCGGGCCTGGCGCATTATGCGGCCACCAAGGCGGCGCTTGGGCATCTGACACGCTCCTGGGCCATTGAGCTGGCCGGGGACGGAGTACGGGTGAATGCCGTCTCTCCCGGCCCTGTGAAGAGCGGCGCGCTCACGGGCATGATGGGTCTGCCGCCGGAAGTCGCGCAAACCATCGAGGAAACCGAAGCAGCACAGGTTCCTCTGGGGCGGCGCGGACTGACCTCCGATCTAGTTCCATGGATCCTGCGGCTCGGCAGTTCTGATAACGAGTGGCTGACCGCACAGGTGATCACGATTGATGGTGGCTGGTCGCTCCGCGGCCAGGGCATTTGAAGGTCTCCGGTCAAACACCAAATCAGTGGCACCCTCCTCTTGATGCGGAGGGTGTCCTTCGCCACCTGAGGATCTGGTCCGAGCGTTCCTGAAAAAACAGGGATTGACCCTGACACTAGCGTCAAGGTGCTAGACCGGCGATGAAAGGGGTAGACATGCAGATCAAGGAAGCAGCCGAACGGCTTGGCATTACGGAACGGATGCTGCGCCACTATGAAAAGTCGGGCCTGATGGAAGCTCGCCGTTCGGAAAACGGCTATCGCAGCTACAGCGCCGTGGACCTTCGCCGGGCCGCCCGGATCCGCGATTTCATTGCCACGGGTTTTTCAACGCGCGAAGTTCGTGCGATGGCCGCATGTCTTTCCGACGAAGGGGCCGGCCCTTGCGAGGGCGGTATTCCGCAGCTCCTGAAAAAGCTCGAGCACATCGACCGGCTCACCGCCGATCTTGAAGCCAAACGGGAAGCCATTCTCGACCGTCTGGCCGTATTGGAGGATGTTTTCCCGGTCCGGACAGAGGAAAAGGTCCACGCACAAGCTCGGGGGGATAACTCTCTATCAGGCCTTGGTCCTGGCGCGTCCGGTGGGCACCATACCGATCTTGAGCCTCGTGCAAGCGGGCGCTGACCGGCGATCTTGCCCATTTTTGAAATTCGCCTCACCCACTGAAGAACTTCGTCATTGACATCAGCTGATTTTCGTCACAAATTTCTGTCATGACAGAAATTACCGACAAATCCGATCCTTCGGCAAAAGAGAAGTTCATCCTCTATTGGGGCGACATGGGCAGCCAGTGGAGCGTCAACCGTTCGGTGGCGCAGATCCATGCGCTGCTGTTCCTGAGCCCGGAGCCGATGAATGCGGAGCAGATTTCCGAGGAACTGGGCATTGCGCGGTCCAATGTCTCCAACTCCCTGAAGGAACTGGTTGGATGGCGGCTGATCCAGCGAGTGCCTGTCGCAGGGGATCGCCGGGAGCATTTCGTGGCCGAGACAGACGTTTGGGAAATGGCACTGCTGATTGCAAAAGGCCGCAAGGAACGGGAGATCGACCCGGCAATCCGCGCGATTGATGTCTGTGTGCGCCAGGCGGAAAAGGAGAAGACACTTCACCCCGTCGCGCTGGAGCGAATGCAGGAGATGCATCAGTTTCTGACGACGGCTGACCGCTGGTCCGAGCAGATGTTGAGTGTGCCGAAGTCGAAACTCGCCAGCTTGATGAAGATGGGCGACAAGGTTCTCTCGCTGCTCAAGATCGGCGGCAAGAAGGGCTGAGGAACGAGGGCTGGGCCATTCGTGCGTTCAGCCTCCACCTTGTCAGGACAGATAAGGCGGGAGCCGCGGTCAGCGACATACGGATAGGGTGAGACGCCTGCCGGCTTGCCGCCCGGCATAAGTCCAAAAAATTTTGAAAAGTAATTTCTCTTTATACAGAAATAACCGACATAACAGGAGGGATTGGAAATGCGAAACGCAAGCGCCACTGTAGAGCAGCCCGAAGCTGGCGACCGACGTTTCCGCGATCTCCTGGGAGAAGCCGCCTGGCACCGCCTGCCTGCTGCTGTCCGCCGCCGGTTCGGTAAACGCCTGAGCGGCGGGGCAAGCGTCGTCTATCAGGGGCTGGTGATAACCATGCGACTGAACCTTGCCGGAAACATTCTGGCGCACCTCGCGCGGCTTGTCGGTGGTCCGCTTCCCTACGACAGATCCTCTCTCAACCAGCCAGCCGTTGTTTCCGTCACCGAGGATATCTCCAGCGACGGCCAGTTCTGGACCCGCCAATACGGCCGCGCCTCGGGCTTTCCGCAGGTGATCCACAGTTCCAAGCGGTTCGAAGGCCCAACCGGCATTGAGGAATACATCGGCGCAGGGATCGGCATGGCGCTGCGGGTGAATGCCCTCGCAGACGGTCTCAGTTTCGAAAGCGATCACTATTTTCTGCAAGCCGGTGGGTGGCGGCTGCGGCTGCCCGCCTGGCTCCGTCCCGGAGCGCTGACAATCACGCACCGGGATCTTGGCGAGGACCGCTTCCTGTTCACCCTTTCCCTCAAGAGCCGCGTTTTCGGCGAACTGGTTCGCCAGGACGCGCTCTTTCACGACATGGAGACTTGATCATGGACAATCCCGTTCTCTGGACGTTGATCTCCATCCAGATATTCATGGGCGCATTCGATACGCTTGTGCACCACGAAGGCAGCGAGCGCCTGGCTTGGCGTCCGTCGCAGAAAACCGAGTTGCGGCTGCACGGCGTGCGAAATTTCTTCTACGCAGTGATCTTCCTCTGTTTCGGCTGGCTGGAACCGCATGGGGTCTACACCATGTTGTTGACCGCTATCCTTGTCGCCGAGGTGCTGATCACGCTCTGGGATTTTGTCGAGGAAGACATGACCCGCAAGCTGCCCTGGACCGAGCGGATCAATCACACGCTGCTGGCCTTGAACTATGGCGCCATCCTGGCTCTGGCCGCGCCGGTGCTGTGGCAATGGTCGTTCCTGCCAAGCGCGCTGATCCCCGTCAGCTATGGCTGGTGGAGTGTGCTTTCCACCGTTTCGGCACTGGGTGTCGGACTGTTCAGCGCGCGTGATCTGTTTGCGGCCGCGCGCAGCGACAGACTTGGCGGCGCTGATCCGGCAGGTCTGGTTGCGGCCTTGCCGCCGCGTCTGCACATCCTCGTCACGGGCGGCACCGGCTTTATCGGTCAGCGGCTGGTGGAAGCACTGGTGAGAGGCGGCCATTTCGTCACGGTTTTGACCCGCGATCTTCGCAAGGGGGAGGGCTTGGCTCATCCTGTCCGTTTGATCACCTGTCTTGACCAGATCCACAACGCCGACCGTATCGATGCCATCGTCAATCTGGCTGGAGATCCGATCGCGAACGGATTGTGGACGAGCCGAAAACGTGCCCGGATCATCAACTCACGCGTTGAAATGACCGAAGCGCTAAAGGCTCTGGTCGGGCGTCTCGACAACAAGCCGGCCTGCCTGATCAACGGTTCGGCCATCGGCTGGTACGGTCTGCACGATGATGAAACCCTGACCGAAGAGGCCTCATTCAAGCCCGCCTTCGTTCATGACGTCTGCGCGCGCTGGGAGCAGGCCGCTCGCCCGCTGGAGCAGGACGGTGTGCGTGTCGTGCTGTTGCGGATCGGCCTTGTCCTGGGTGTCGAGGGCGGCATTCTGGCAAAGCTGCTGACGCCGTTCGAATTTGGCGGCGGCGGCGCGATGGGTTCCGGTCGTCAGTGGATGTCGTGGATCGAGCGGGACGATCTCGTCCGCATCATTGCCCGTGCGGTGGCCGATGAAACCCTGACCGGCGCCGTCAACGCCACGGCACCTGTGCCGGTCCGAAATGCAGACTTCACCAAGGCTCTGGCCAAGGCGCTTCACCGACCGGTATTCGTGCGCCTGCCTGCCTGGCTTCTGTCGACGGCACTCGGCGACATGGGCCGGGAGACGATGCTGGCCGGCCAGCGTGTGGTGCCGGCAAAACTGGTCGCCGCAGGTTTCAGGTTTCGCCACCCGGAGCTGGCCCCAATGCTGCAGGTGATCACGGGCGCGAAGGAAGGGGGCACGCACGGCGCAGAACAAAAGGCCCGGTCATTGGCTTGAGAAAGCACTGCTTCCCCAATTTGACAAAGTCTCCATCGTCATCCCGGCCAAGCGAAGCGCGAGCCGGGATCGGAGAGCCACAGACAGTGCTGCATTGTCCTCTACTGGAAAGACCTCGGCTCTCCGATCCCGGATCTTCGCTGCGCTGCGTCCGGGATGACGACGGAGAGGGCGAGGGAGAAGGGGATGTGCCAACCTTAGGGGCAGTGCGGCCGGGAGATAGAGGTTTCGCAGGCACGAGTACCTGACCCACTCTTAAATGCACCTCACGTCAGCAGCGGGCGCAATTCTGACTGGATCTTGAGGAGGGCGGGCAGGAACTTTGTTTTTGCCGTTTCCGGAGCGGCGGACGTGCTGGCATACCCGACATTGAGCGCGGCAATCGTGTGGCCGTGGGAATTTTGAACCGGAACAGCGATGGAGCACAGTCCGGGTTCGACCTCCTGATCGATCATGGCGAACCCCTGGCTCCGGATGCTCGCGAGTTCGGCCAGAATGGCGTCCACATTTGTGAGGGTCTTTGGTGTCAGCGCTGTCAGGGTCATGGCCTCCAGCCGCGCCTTGGCCTCACTCTCTGGCAGGGCGGCCAGCATGACGCGGCCCATGGACGAGCAATGGGCCGGCAGCCGGGAGCCCGGCATCAGGGCAATCGACATGACTTTCGTTCGGGCGGCGCGGGCCACATAAACGATCTCGTCGCCGTCGAGGATCGACACCGACGAGCTTTCGCCGATCTGTTCCGACAGGCGATCGAGCAGAGGCTGTACAACACGGGGCAGGGGCATGGTGGCAAGACAGGCGGTCCCCAGCCGCAGCACCTGCGGCGTCAGGGTGAAGAACTTGCCGTCCCAGTCGGCATATCCCAGATGCGCCAGTGTCAGCAGGCACCGACGGGAGGTTGCCCGATCGAGACCGGACGCGTTCGCGACCTCGGTGATCGATTGACGGGGCCGGTCGGCGGTAAAGGTCTCGATAACCTGCAACCCCTTGGCCAGACCGCCCATGATGTCCCGTTCCGCAATCATGTGTGCCGTCTCATGTGGTGTCGATTTGTGCGATATGTAAACAAATACAGCATATCGCACAAATCAGTTGGACGAAAGACACCTGCCGTCGCTATCTCCTTGAGCACTGCAAAGCCTGTGGGCGGGCTGGCCCAGAGTTCAGGAGACATCCTGTCTTCTTGCAAGCGCCGGCCGCTTAGGGTGATGCCCGAGAAGGAGACAATGATGGACAAGACGGTTTCCGACCTTGCCACCGCCGTGGCGGGGATCGAGGACGGCATGACGGTGATGATCGGCGGCTTCGGCGGTTCCGGATCTCCCATCGAGCTGATCCATGCGCTGATTGACCGCTATCACGAGACGGGGCATCCGAAGGACCTCGTCGTCATCAACAACAACGCCGGCAACGGTCATGTGGGCCTGGCCGCGCTCATCGAGGCGGGCATGGTGCGCAAGCTGATCTGCTCCTTCCCGCGCTCTGCCGATCCGGTGGTCTTCACCGAGATGTACCTGGCAGGCGGTATCGAGCTGGAACTGGTCCCCCAGGGCACGCTGGCGGAAAGGATCCGCGCGGGCGGTGCGGGCATTCCCGCCTTTTACACGCCCTCCTCTTACGGAACGGATCTGGCAAAGGACAAGCCGGTCGCCGAATTCGACGGCCGCATGTATGTGCAGGAACGCTGGCTGAAGGCCGACGTTGCGCTGGTTAAGGCCGAAACGGCTGATACCTTCGGCAATCTGACCTACCGGATGGCGGCCCGGAATTTCAATCCGCTGATGTGCATGGCCGCGGCAGAAGCCATCGTGCAGGCCAGCCGGATTGTCGATGCCGGCCGGATCGACCCAGAAGTCGTGGTCACGCCGGGTATCTTCGTTCAAAAGGTCGTTGAGGTCGCCAATCCGCTGCAGGAAGAAGACCTCAACCGCGCCAATGCCGCCTATCCGCTGGAGGCCTGAGATGGAAAAACTGTCAAACAACCAGATCGCCTGGCGCGCGGCACAGGATATTGCCGATGGCGCCTATGTGAACCTCGGCATTGGCTTTCCCGAGAAGGTCGCCCAGTTTCAGCCTGAGGGCCGGGAAGCGATCTTTCACACCGAGAACGGGCTTCTCGGCTTCGGCCAGGCGCCTGAAGCGGGCTCGGAAGACTGGGATCTGATCAACGCCGGCAAGAAAGCCGTCACGCTGAAGCCGGGTGCCGCCTTCTTCCACCATGCCGACAGTTTCGCCATGGTGCGCGGCGGTCATCTGGATGTGGCCATCCTGGGCGCTTATGAAGTTGCCGAAAATGGCGACCTTGCCAACTGGTCGACCGGCCCGAAGGGCGTTCCGGCGGTCGGCGGGGCGATGGATCTCGTGCATGGTGCCAAGCGGGTTGCCGTTATCACCGACCACGTCACCAAGAACGGCCAGCCGAAACTGGTCAAGCGCTGCTCGCTGCCGCTCACCGGTGTCGGCTGTGTGACCCGTGTCTACACCAGCCTGGCGGTGATCGATATCGAGAACGGCCGCTTTGTGCTGCGTGAAAAACTGCCCGGCCTCTCGCTTGAAGATCTTCAGGCGGTCACCGGCGCAGAGCTTCTTGTTCCCGGCGCTGTCGCCGATCTTGTTGTTCCCGAGGTATAAAATGGCTGAAGCCTTTATTTGCGATTATATCCGTACGCCCATCGGCCGCTTTGGCGGGGCGCTGTCCTCTGTCCGTGCCGATGACCTTGGCGCCATTCCGCTGAAGGCACTGATGGAGCGTCATCAGAACATGGATTGGGCAGCGGTCGAGGAAGTGTTTTTCGGCTGCGCCAACCAGGCTGGTGAAGACAACCGCAACGTGGCGCGCATGAGCCTGCTGCTTGCCGGGCTGCCGGAGACCGTGCCCGGCACCACCTTGAACCGCCTGTGCGGTTCGGGCATGGATGCGGTCATCAGCGCCGCCCGGGCCATCAAGGCCGGTGAAATGGAACTGGCGATTGCCGGCGGCGTGGAATCCATGTCCCGCGCACCGTTCGTCATGCCGAAGGCGGAAACCGCTTTCTCGCGTCAGAACGAGATTTTTGACACCACCATCGGCTGGCGCTTCGTCAATCCTTTGATGAAGAAGCAATACGGCATCGATTCCATGCCGGAGACCGGCGAGAACGTTGCCGAAGATTATAACGTCTCCCGCGAAGACCAGGACGCCTTTGCCCTGCGCTCGCAGGAGAAGGCAGCGGCAGCTCAGGAAAATGGTCGTCTGGCGCGGGAAATCACGCCGGTGACCATTCCCCAGCGCAAGGGTGATCCCGTAGTCGTCGACAAGGACGAGCATCCGCGGGCAACCTCGCTGGAAGCTCTGGCAAAACTGCGCGCGCCCTTCCGCGAAGGCGGCAGCGTCACCGCTGGCAACGCGTCTGGCGTGAACGACGGTGCAGCCGCGCTGATCGTTGCCTCTGAAGCCGCTGCCCGCAAATACGGCCTGACGCCAATTGCCCGCATTTCCGGCGGCGCAACGGCAGGTGTCGAACCGCGCATCATGGGCATTGGCCCGGCACCGGCAACCAAGAAGCTGTGCGAGCGGCTCGGCATCAAGCCAACCGATTTCGACGTTGTCGAACTGAATGAAGCCTTCGCAAGCCAGGGCATCGCAGTGCTGCGCCAGCTCGGAATTGCCGTGGATGCGGACCATGTCAATCCGAACGGCGGTGCCATCGCGCTTGGCCATCCGCTCGGCATGTCAGGTGCGCGTATTGCCGGCACGGCGGCTCTGGAAATGCAGCTTCGCGGTGCCAAACGGGCGCTTGCCACCATGTGCATCGGCGTCGGTCAGGGTATCGCGATCGCTCTGGAAAGCGTCTGATCGTCGGAATTCCGCCATCAAGACGAACGGCCGGGCATCACACCCGGCCGTTGCTGTTTCGTCCCTCACGGATTGAGCACGATCACCTTGGTCTGGCCGCCGTTGCAGGTGTAGCAGCAGCTTGAACAGCGGTTGCGGTTCTTGTAGCCGACGCCCCAGTAAAGATTGCTGCGATTGCGCACCCAGGCGCCGTAGCAAACCCTCTCGCCGCGCTGGCACGAGATGTTGATCGTCTTTGTCGAAAAATCGTCGAGCACGTAGATCTTCTTGTTGCCCGGCCAGACATGTCCGCGCCGGGTGTCGGAATAAAGCTCTACATCGACAATGTTCGGATGTTTGCTTTCAAACCGCCAGTGCAGCGTTTCCGCGGATGCCGGTGCTGTGGCACCAGCAAAATAAACGAAAGAGAACGCCAACAAGACGGCGCTCAAAAGCCCCTTACGCATAATACTTCCCCCAAAGTATCCCCCATGGAGAGCTGCATCAGACCATTCCTTGAATGGAAATCCGGCAGCCCGTGCAAACAATGGGGCCTTTTGGAAGGGGAACGCAAGCGTGCGCTGCCATTTCCGGTCTTCACGCAGTGGTTTGCAGCCAGTCCCGGAACGCGGCGACAGGCCGGGTCAGCGTGCGGGCAGGCGAGCGCACGAACCAGTATCCGGTCTCCAGCTCAACCAGGTTCCAGTCCGGCATGATCAGATGGCCCGCGTCCAGTTCCTGGGAAACGAAGCGCCTGTCGATCACGATCGCGCCCATGCCTGCAATGGCGGCCTGGATGGCGAGATCCCGGCTCTGCAGCACGGTTCCTGATTTCGTGTCCGAGTGGCTCAGCCCGCTCTCCTCCAGCCATCGCGTCCAGTCGCCGCGCCGGGAGGCGCTGTGCAGAAGCCTGAGGCCACTCAGGACGGAGGTATCTGCGGCATCTTTCCCGCGAAGCAGGCCCGGTGCCATCGCCACCGCCAGGTGTTCCTTCCACAAGAGGTGGCTTTCGACACTTGGCCAGTTGCCGGTGCCCAGCCGTATCGCGCAGTCGTAGTTCTCGCGGTCGAGGTCGACCATCCGGGTGGAGGCGGACAACAGCAGCTCCACATCCGGTTGGTTCGCCTGGAACTGAGGCAGCCGCGGGATCAGCCAGCGGGTGGCAAAGGTGGATACTGTGCTGATCCTCAATTCCGTGCGTCCGCGCCGGCGGAAGCTGTCGACCGCTTCTTCTATCCGGTCAAAGGCATCCCCCATGCTCAGCGCCAGCCGCTGGCCCTCTTCGGTGAGGGTAAGACCGCGCCCGTCCCGGTTGACAAGGGTCGCACCCAGCTCGTTTTCCAGCTTGCGCATCAGGTGGGATAAGGCCGACGGCGAAACGCCGAGCTTTTCCGCCGCAAGCGATGCGCGTCCATGACGAGCCAGCAGGGAAAAGGCGTGAAGCGCGCGCAGGGACGCCATGATCGATCTCCGGAAGGTTGAACATACTTCAATAATGAAGCCCGCAGACCCTGTCGAGATGGATCAGGTCTTTTCGGCGGAACTTTCCCGTTTCGGCCTGTTCACGAGCGTGACCAGCACGAAGGAAATGATCATCAGGAGCACCCAGGCATTCAACTTTGCAATGGAGACCAAGGTCCAGGCGTCGGCCTGGTCCGGATACTGCCAGGCGCGGGCGAAGGTGCCGATATTCTCCGCAATCCAGATGAACAGGGCAACCAGGAAGAAGCCGAGCACCAAAGGCATCTTGTGGCGGTAGCGGAACACCGAATAATGAACCCAGGTGCGCCCATAGAGCAGAAAAAGCAGGGCAAACAGACCAAGCCGCAGATCGATGATGAAATGGTGGCTGAAGAAGTTCACATAGATCGCGAGCGCAAACAGCCATGTGGTCCAAAAGGGCGGATAGCCGGTGTAGGCGAAGTGGAATATCCGGGAGACCCGGGCCAGATAGCTGCCGACGGAGGCATACATGAACCCGGTGAACAGGGGCACGCCACCGATGCGGAAGAGGCTTTCCTCAGGATAGACCCAGGACCCGGCGGATGTCTTGAAGATTTCCATGACCGTGCCGACCACGTGAAAGATCAGGATGATCCTGGCTTCGTCCAGCGTTTCCAGACGCGTGGTAAGCATCGCGATCTGAAGACCAACGGCAGCAAGAAACAGGAAATCGTAGCGGGTGAGAGCGACATCATCTGGATAGACGAACCGCGTCAGAAGGATAATCGCGAGCAGCAGGCCGCCGAAGATGCAGGCATAGGCCTGCTTCAGGCCAAAGGCGAGAAACTCCGTCGCAGCCAGGCCGAAGAGGCCGGTTCCCAAGACCGGACGCAGCCCATGCAGAAGGCGGTTGATGAGCCTTTCCGTTCCGGAGCCGGGACGGGCAGGGGATTGGAGCGGTTGGACTAGCCCGGTGGGTAACATGTGACGCCTCTGCTGAAGAAACTGGCCGGTCCGTATCCGGTCCGGCAGGTCTTCTATGCATCGGGCGATGTGCAGGAACTGTGCAGCAGTTTCACAGTTATTGGGAATATGAGGGTTTGCTGTGCGGTTGAGCGTTAGCCGATGGCGCCGAGCACGGCCTTCAGGAACCCTGTCAGCTCATCGGTGACGAAATCCACATGCGGATAGGGTTCGCCTTCCATGTCCCAGGTCTCTTCGAACACCTCGCGTGTGCCGGTCGGCAGGATCAGCGTCGTGCACATGCCGAGGGCGTGCGGCACAGTCAGGTTCTTGGCCAGATCCTCGAACATGGCGGCGCGCGCCGGGGCGACGCCCGTATGTGTCAGAAACCGTTCGTAGGTGACCTTGTTGGGCTTGGGCACCAGATCCGCCGAGACGATGTCGAAGATGTCCTCGAAGTGATCCGCGATGCCAAGCGCGGCTGCCGTGCGTTCCGCATGCGGGCGGTCGCCGTTGGTGAAGATGAATTTCCGCCCCGGCAGGGCCTCGATCGCGGCGGCAAGCTCCGGATCGGGTTTCAGGGTCGAATAATCGATATCGTGGACGAAACGCAGGTAGTCGTCCGGGTCGATATCGTGATTGCTCATCAGGCCGCGCAGGGTCGTGCCGAACTCGTGATAGAGTTCCTTCTGATGCGCCATCGCCTCGTCGGGCGGCAGGTTCAGGGTCTTCTGCACATAGCGCGAGATCTGTTCGTTGATCTGCGGGAACAGATCGCTCTCGTGCGGATAAAGCGTATTGTCCAGATCGAAGACCCAGGCCTCAACGCCTTTGAAGATCCTCAGATCGCGGCGATGAGCCTGCGGGCCCTCATGGGGCAGGGGGCGTTTTCCGGTCACGGGCGGATCAACGTCCCTGCGCCACCGTCGGTGAAGAGTTCCAGCAGCACCGCATGCGGCACCTTGCCGTTCAGGATGACCACGCCTTCGACACCACGCTCCAGCGCCTCGATGCAGGTTTCGACCTTCGGGATCATACCGCCGGAAATGGTACCGTCGGCAATCAGCTCATGCGCCTTGGCAACCGTGAGCTGTTTGATCAGGTTACCTTCCTTGTCCAGAACGCCGGGCACGTCCGTCAGGAACAAGAGCCGTTTGGCGTTAAGAGATCCCGCAATGGCACCGGCGGCGGTGTCGGCGTTGATGTTGTAGGTTTCGCCGTCTTCGCCAGGCGCGACGGGGGCGACAACCGGTATGATGTCTTCCTTCAGCACCAGCTTCAGAACCGTCGGGTCGACCTTGTCCGGTTCGCCGACGAAGCCGAGATCGAGAACGCTTTCGATGTTGCTGTCCGGGTCGACCACAGTACGGGTCAGCTTGCGGGCGGTCACAAGGTTGCCGTCCTTGCCGCACAGGCCAACCGCACGGCCGCCTTCGGCATTGATCAACTGGACGATTTCCTTGTTGATCGACCCGGCAAGAACCATCTCGACCACTTCCACCGTCGCCCTGTCGGTGACGCGCAGGCCGCCCTTGAACTCGCTGACGATGTTCAGCCGCTGCAGCATCTTGCCGATCTGCGGCCCGCCGCCATGCACCACCACCGGATTGACACCGGACTGGCGCAGCAGCGTGATGTCGCGCGCGAAGGCCTGGCCGAGTTCCGGATCGCCCATGGCATGGCCGCCGTATTTCACGACAACCGTCTTGTTGTCGTAGCGCTGCATGTAGGGCAGGGCATGGGCAATGATGTTGGCGCGTGTGGCGGTGTCAGGCGTGGTCATGGAACTGAAATACTCACCGTGGCTGGAAAAAAAGTCTCGCGAAAGCCCCCTGCTATAGCCGGTTTGAAGTGGCTTCACAATCGGCGCAGGAGAGACGGGTCATTGGGTGGCCAGAAGAAACAGCTCCGCCCGCAGTTCGTCGACGCCGCGGTTCTTTTCAGAAGATGTGGCCAGGATTTCCGGATGGGCGGCCACACGCTTGCGCAGGATCGCCTGGGTTTCCTCGATCAGGCGAACGAGCTGCGGCGGCTTGATCTTGTCGGCCTTGGTCAGGACGACCTGATAGACGACGGCTGCCTTGTCGAGCAGATCCATCGCTTCCAGATCGTTCTTCTTGATGCCGTGGCGGCTGTCGATCAGAAGGATCACCCGGCGCAGGTTCGGCCGTCCGCGCAGATAGGAAAACACCAGCTGGGTCCAGGCTTCCACCAGTTCCTTGGGCGCCTGAGCATAACCGTAACCGGGCATGTCGACGATTGTCAGCGGCGTCTCGGGCGCTATGAAGAAGTTCAGCATTTGCGTCCGGCCCGGCGTTGCCGAAGTGCGAGCCAGATCCTTGCGCCCTGTCAGCGAGTTGATCAGGCTGGACTTGCCGACATTCGACCGGCCTGCAAAGGCGATCTCCGCGCCGGCTGCCTCGGGCAGATTGGCCATGTCGGTGACGCTGGTCAGAAAGTCCCACGGCCGGCAGAACATCAGCCGGCCGGCTTCAAGGTCTTCATCGGAATATTTTTGGTCTTCGCTCATAAGCGCCTTCTACCCTGCCTGAAAGCAACCGTCACTAGTTTTGGCGTGCCGTATCGCGCTCAACGCTCAACTCTGTTGCGACAGACTCAAGCGCATCGATATCCGCACCGCGGATTGCATCGAGGTTCCGGGAAATCGTTTCGACGGGCCAATTCCACCAGGCGATTTCAAGCAGCCGTTCGATGGTCGCTTCATCGAACCGGAGTTTCACGACCCGTCCAGGATTTCCGACCACCACCGCATAGGGCGGCACGTCGGACGCAACGACCGCATGCGCACCGATGATAGCCCCCGAACAGATGGTGACGCCGGGCATGACCGTTGCATTGGTTCCGAACCAGACATCATGCCCGACAATCGTATCACCCTTCAGGTGATCGAAAATGGTCGCCGGATCGAAGCCCTGTTCCCAGCCATTGTGAAAGATGTTGAACGGGTAGGTCGAAAACCCGGTCATCGCGTGGTTGGCGCCGCTCATGATGAAGGTTGTTCCCTGCGCGAGTGCGCAGAACTTTCCGATCTTCAGCCGGTCCCCGAGAAAGTCGAAATGATAGCGCACGTTGCGGTTCTCGAACTCCGCTGCATGTCGTTCATCATTGTAATAGGTGAAGTCGCCGATCTCGATCGTCGGTCGGGTAACGAGGTTCTTTAGAAAAACCGTGTGCGGTTCGCCGTTGAACGGATGGATCGTATCGGGAGAAGGGCCGTGCATGGAGCCTCCTTGAAAGCAAGAAAACAAGGGAAGAGGAAAACGCGTGTCGGACGCGGTTGACCTGCCGGAGAGCGGCTTCGCCTTGCGGAACAGGTCTTGCTTTACTGGATCATTGGTCCAGGCACTCCAATATGGGATCGATTGAATGACGCGAGATCTTCGCGCCAAGGTGAGGGATAAAACACGAGGTTCCGGCACTGGTCAAGGTGGAACCCATTTCGTCTTCCCTCATGTGGCCACGCCCTAGTCCTTCCGGCAGCCTTCCAGCCAGACATCGCCATTGCCCAGCGGGTTGCAACTGCCGGCAACCATGCGTTCGATACGGGCAACACGGTCTTCAAGTTTCGGATCGTCCTCTCCAAGACGATACGTGGAAGGGGCGATGAGCACCGCGACAAGGGAGAGGAATTCCTTGTCGGAAAGGTCTGCCGGAGGTTTGCCGTAGATGGTATTGCTGGCCTTGAAGAACCCTGTCATCCAGCCGTCAGGCCCGGGACCCATTTCCAGGGTGTCGAGCCAAAGCGCCAGTATCTGATCCTTGGAAAGCTCATGTTCCAGCCCGATCGCGTATCCGGTCTGCCGGATCTTCGCGATGCCGGGTTTGAAGGTTTCGAAACCGACGCGTTTGGCAAGCGACTGGGTAATCGTCGTGAGGCCACCACCGGCGCTGGAAACATCGACGCCGGAATGTTCCACGAAGCCTGGGTCCTCCACCAGGAGCAGTTTCGCCAGTTGCTTTGGCCCGAGATCGACCCCGCTACGGCCGCCTGCGATGAGGTTGTCAGCCCTGGCCGACAGGCGTGGGGCATCTGATCGTGCATCGTGATAGCCGATAAATCCGTAAATCAGGGCAGCAGCGGTGAGAAGCAGGACGAGGGCGGAAAGGACTTTGAGAACGCGCAAGGGACACCTCCGGAAATATGGTTCGGACCGTGTCGGGAAAAACAGGCACTGTCATGATGGAAACAAGGCCTGAAGACGGCACTTTCCTGCGTTTCTCACGTAGGGGGCTGCGGGTTGTCTGGTAGGCGACAACTCCAAAAGACCCGCTTGAGTGGAGGTCTTCGGGGTGATCGAGAGCCGCGTCGAAAGCGGACTAGACAGGTGGTGCCGGTTTCTGGAGTTGCGTTCAGGTGGGAATGCGAACCCGCGCGTCGACACGCCTTTCGCCATAAGTCCTGTCCTGCGGCATTTGGACTGCTCTCGAGTCGTTGAACAGGAATTCAGAGATTTTCGACATCAACCTGATGCGTGTCTGTACATTGCCTTCGTGAAATCCGATATCGTTGAGCCCTTTCACATAAGCCTGGAACGTCGGGTCCGGGGCGTTGTCCTTCGGCGGCTTGAAATACAGCTCACCTTTTCCGAACACAGGCTGATAGCCGAAAAACGCCAGGCCAAGCAGTTCGCGCGCCAGCACACGCGGGTTCTGGAATGATGCTTTCCTGTTTGTTCGTCTGTCCGTGTACTGTCCGAACGTCCAGAACATGCCGGCGTTCCGGTTCATGAACTCCTTCCAGTGGTTTTTTTGATAGTCCACGGTTCCCTTTACAAGGTTCTCTGCAGCTCTCCGGTCGGTCACATGCGGCAGCACCTGCTGCAGTTTCTGAACCTCGTCGTCCAGCACATCCTCCCCGCACTGGCGAAACAGGCCGGACTCAGCAGTTTCCAGCGTCAGACTGAAGGTCTTGTGGGCAGTGATCGCACCGATGATGAGTGCATCGTTGAGAAGGGGTGTCCACTTCTTTTCACTCAGGATGGCGCCTCCGGTGACGGGCACGGGAGGGACGATATTTTTGTGTGCTTCAGTTTGCGCAAGTTTTTTTTCCTCGTTGCGGGCTCTTTGTTCCAACTGGACATACTTCTTGGTTACGTCTTCCTGGATACCGCTGGCAGCCGTCACACCGAAGTTTGTGATCAGGTTTTTGCACATCCGGATACCGGTACCGCCAAGCAAGGTATATGGCATTCGGTTATTTGCGGCAGCCTTGTACAGATTGTAAGCAGCTTGGCAAAACTGGTCCATTTTTTCCGGATCCTGCCAGTTGGTCCAGCTTTGAACCCACGCGTTGTCGTCCCAGTAACGCTGCCAGTGAGGCTCAACCGCTGCTTTGAAGGCTTTGTAGTCTGCGTACATGTTCACGTTCTCCACGATGTGGCCGTGCTTGCGGCCGCACAAAAGGGTTCAGGCGCACGCTTTGCTGTGTGCCGGTTTCTGTTTCAGGTGTTGGCTGGCTTGCTTGTGCCACCGGATATTGAGCAGGCGTTTTCGGCTGCGAGCACCCGGCCGCGTAAGCTGTTGCGTTTCTGACAGACAATTTGATGGGAGAGCGGCCAAATGGCGAGTGACGCCCGTCACTGTGCTCGCAAGGGCCTTCAAATGGTCAGCGCTGGATCTTGTCGTGAAATGGCGAATTCTTGCCGGTCATTTCCAAACCGAACATTCATTCGACAGGCGGGCGGGGCCAAGTCGGCAACGTCCTGCCGACGGAAGCCAGGGGGCATCATCAAAACATAAGAAGATTCGATGACCGGCCTCTCAATGTATAAGCCCCGCCGGATGGCGGGGCTTAATGTTTTCAGGCAACTGCAGAGGGACTAGCTCTTGTCGTCGGGAGCTGATTTCTTGCGCTTGAAGAGCGCTCCCAGATTGTCCCAGAGCTCCACCTTGGCTCCCTGACGGCGCATGATCACATATTGCTGCGTCACGGACAGGGTGTTGTTCCATGCCCAGTAGATCACCAGACCGGCCGGGAAAGAGGCCAGCATGAAGGTGAAGATCACGGGCATCCAGGTGAAGATCATCTGCTGGGTCGGATCGGGTGGTGCCGGGTTCATCTTCATCTGGATGAACATGGTGATACCCATGATCAGCGGCCAGACGCCCAGCATTAGCATCTGCGGCGGATCCCAGGGGATCAGGCCGAACAGATTGAAGAGGGTGGTCGGGTCCGGAGCCGAGAGATCCTGGATCCAGCCGAAAAACGGTGCATGCCGCATTTCAATGGTGACGTAGAGCACCTTGTAGAGCGAGAAGAACACCGGGATCTGCACAACGATCGGCAGACAGCCCGCAAGCGGATTGATCTTCTCTTTCTTGTAGAGCTCCATCAGCGCCTGTTGCTGCTTCTGCCGGTCGTCGGAATATTTCTCCCGAATTTCCGTCATCTGCGGCTGCACGAGCTTCATCTTGCTCATGGAGACGTAGGACTTGTTGGCCAGCGGGAAGAAGATCAGCTTGACGATAACGGTGACGACCAGAATGGCGACGCCGAAATTGCCGAACAGGTGGAAGAAATAGTCGATGGCAAAGAACATCGGCTTGGTCAGGAAGTAGAACCAGCCCCAGTCGATCAAAAGTTCGAACCGCTCGATGCTCAGCGCTTCTTCATATCCGTCGAGAAGTTTGGTTTCCTTGGCTCCGGCAAATAGATACGAACTGGTTTCACCGGTCGAACCGCCTGCGACGGTCACACCGTTGCCGAGATAGTCTGCCTGGAAGACGTCGGTGGTGGCCGAATGGCTGAAGCCCGGCTGAAATTCCTGACCGGGGGTCGGGATCAGCGTTGCGGCCCAATACTTGTCGGTAATGCCAAGCCAGCCCTGGTCGACCTTGGCCGGCCGGATCGAGCTCTCTTCCACCAGATCGTCGTAATCGACTTCCTTCAGGCCTTCTTCGCCGAACACGCCAAGCAGACCTTCATGGAGAATGTAGATGCCCTTGGTTTCCGGCATGCCCTTGCGGGCAATCAGGCCGTAGGGATAAAGCGTCACCGCGTCGCTGCCGGTGTTCTCAACCGACTGATTGACGGTGAACATGTAGTTGTCGTCAACGGAGAATGTGCGTTTGAAGACGAGACCGGCGCCATTGTCCCAGGACAGCGTCAGAGGCGTCGACGGGGTCAGTGTCGCCTCGCCGTCAACGGACCAGACCGTATCGGGGCCGGGCAGGGCAAGGTTCGTGCCCGGGTCACCCACCCAGCCGTAATCCGCATAGTACGGCTTGGGGCTGCCGGACGGGGAGAACAGCACGATGGTCGGGCTGCTCTTGTCGACGGTTTCGTGATAGTCCTTCAGCCGGATGTCGTCGAGACGGCCGCCCTTCAGATTGACGGAACCTTCCAGACTGGGCGTTTCGATGGTCACGCGCTGGGAAGCGGCAAGGGCGGCCTCCCGGTTGGCGAAGGCCGCCTGCTGTCCAGCCACCGGCGCGGCGGTGTTTGCGCCCTGCGTTCCGGTTGGTTGCGGCTGGCTTGGGTTCGCGCTGTCGGTTGCCGTCTGTTGTGCGGCTTCCTGCTGCGCCTGAAGTTCGGCCTGCTGGCGTTCCAACTGAGGCGCGGCAACGAAGTATTGCCAGCCGAGCAGAACAATCAGGGACAGAACGATTGCGAGAATCGTATTGCGGTTTTCAGAAATCAACTGGATTTACCCCTGTTTCCTGCGCTGTGTCGATTGGGCTTGCGAGCCCTGCCGGCGCGGCTTTCCCCGTCCGCGCGGCGTTTGCGGATCCAGCACCTGGCTGAGGCCAGACTTAAGGTCTGCAACGATTTTTTCAAAGGGAAGAGTGAGTGCACTGTCGCGGGCGACAAGCACGAAATCCGCTCTTTGCGGGATATCTTCAGGCACGAGTTCGGCCACGGCGGCTCGAAGCCGCCGCTTTATGCGGCTGCGCACGACCGAATTGCCGGTTTTCTTGGTAACCGTGTAGCCTACCCGCGACGCGTCGTCGCTGTCGCGTTTCAAGCCCTGAACGACAAAAGCGCGCCGGCCCAGCCGGCCGCCTTTGGCGACCGCCAGGAATTCGGAGCGCTTTTTCAAAGTGTCCATAGCGGCGGATTGGTGTTGGCAGTGGCCGCCAACCCGGCGCACTGCGGGCTGGTCGCCGATTAGGCGCTGAGGCTCTTGCGACCCTTTGCACGGCGGCGAGCAAGCACCTGACGGCCATTCTTGGTGGCCATACGTGCGCGGAAGCCGTGGCGACGCTTGCGGACAAGACGGCTCGGTTGATACGTACGCTTCATTGTTCTTCCCCGCGCGACTAAGAGCGCGGCCCTTGTTCATTTTATAAATTCTTTGGTGGAAGCACTCGAAGCGCCATGAAGAGCGCGGCTTATACAGCCTTGGGTCCGAATGCATGTCCCGGTCGAGCGCGCTTATACGGGCCATGCCGCCCCAAGTCAACTTTGCAGGCCTAAGATTCTGCGTTTTCCTTTCGATCACGCACAGGTGAAGCGCAAAGCGGCAAGCGTCACTTATCGGTGAAGCACAGTTCTTTTTACCCAGTTTAAGGTACATCTGCCTATCAGATCAGAAAAGCGGGACGCCCCTGCGACAAAAACGAGCTGATGGAAACGTGGATGCTGGGTGAAGAGGCCAACAGGATGACGCCGCCTAAGGATACGGGGCAGACTGGCGGAAAGACGCAGGTGCGCACAGGGGCCGACAGGCTCAAGACGTGGCTTCCGCTGGCGGTTCTCGCGGTGTTGATGGTGATCGGCTTCGCCCTTGGTCTGCACAAGCAGCTTACCTTGTCCAACCTCATCATGCAGCGGCAGGAACTTGCCGGCTATGTCGACCAGAACCTGGCGCTCGCCGTTCTGGTCTATCTGGCCGCCTACACGCTGGCCGTTGCCCTGTCGTTTCCCGGCGCATCGTTGCTGACAATCGCGGGTGGCTTTCTTTTCGGCTGGATACTTGGCGGATTCGCAACGGTCCTGGGCGCAACCATTGGCGCATGTGCTGTCTTTCTGGTCGCACGATCCTCCCTCGGTGAAGTGCTCACCCAGCGTGCCGGCCCCTTTCTGGCCCGTCTGGCCGAAGGGTTCCGCAAGGATGCGTTCCACTATCTTCTGTTCCTGCGGCTGACGCCCGTGTTCCCTTTCTGGCTGGTCAACATCGCACCCGCCATATTTGCAATGCCCTTGCCGTCTTACACACTCGCCACGTTCATCGGCATCATTCCGGGCACCTTTGCCTTCACCTTCATCGGTTCCGGCCTCGACAGTGTCATTGCTGCGCAGGAAGCTGCCAATCCCGGCTGCGCTGCCTCCGGCACCTGTCAGGTCGATGTGGCTGCGCTGGTTACGCCACAATTGCTGGCGGCGTTCTTTGCGCTGGGGGTTGCCAGCCTCATTCCGGTGATCTTGAAAAAACTCCGCAACCGTTAAACCTGCCGCCATTCGCCTTAAAACCCTGGAGCCTGCCATGGCCGATATACTGACCCCGGATATTTGCGTGATCGGCGCTGGATCGGCGGGCCTCTCCGTTGCCGCTGCTGCGGCAGCCTTCGGTGTCGACGTGGTGTTGATTGAAAGGGGGCTGATGGGCGGCGACTGCCTCAATTACGGCTGCGTGCCGTCCAAGGCACTGCTGGCAGCCGCCAAAGCCGCGCATGCGCAGCAATCCGAACAGCGCTTCGGTGTGCATGGCGGGCGGCGGGAGGTCGATTTCGCCAGTGCGAACGATCACGTTCGCAAGGTCATCGCCGCCATCGCGCCGCATGATTCCCAGGAACGCTTCGAGGGTCTTGGCGTCACCGTTCTGCGCGAGGCGGCAAGGTTCACAAGCCCTGACGAGGTGCTGGCCGGGGCAGTCCGGATCAAGGCACGGCGTTTCGTCGTCGCAACCGGCTCTTCGGCCTTCATTCCGCCCATCCCCGGTCTGGAAGACGTTCCTTTTCTGACCAACGAGACGCTGTTTCAGCTGCGCGAGCGGCCGGACCATCTGGCGATCATCGGCGGCGGGCCGATCGGCCTTGAAATGGCACAGGCCCATCGGCGCCTCGGGTCCAGGGTGACCGTCTTCGAAGCGCAGAAGGCTCTCGGCAAGGATGATCCGGACCTGGCGGCCGTCGTGCTGGACACTTTGCGTGCCGAGGGCATCCGGATTCTGGAGCAAACGGCCGTCGAGCAGGTGAGCCGATCTGGCACGGGCCTTGTGATCGGCGCAAAGGACGCCGACGGAAAGCCGGTTACGATCGAGGCCTCCCATCTTCTGGTCGCGACAGGCCGCGCGCCCAACGTCGAAGGGCTAGGGCTCGATGAAGCCGGGATCGACCATGACCGAAAGGGCATTGCGGTCGACAAGGGACTGCGCACGAGCAACCGGCGTGTCTATGCCATCGGCGATATTGCCGGCGGGCTGCAGTTCACCCATGTCGCCGGCTACCAGGCCGGGCTCGTGATTCGCTCCCTCCTGTTCCGCCTGCCGGTTTCCATGAACGACGACATCGTTCCCTGGGTGACCTACACCTCACCGGAACTCGGTCATGTCGGCCTGTCCGAATCTGAGGCCAGGGCGCGCTACGGCAGCAGGGTCAAGGTTCTGACGGCGGACTATGACGGCAATGACAGAGCCCAGGCCGAAGGCCTCACCAGGGGGCGCCTGAAACTGATCGCGGGACCGCGCGGCAGGCTGCTTGGCGCGGATATTGTCGGCGCCCAGGCAGGGGAGGTTATCAATCTCCTGTCGCTCGCCCTGTCGCAGAAGATGACCATGAAAGATCTTGCCGGATTCATCGCCCCCTATCCCACATTGGGAGAACTGGTGCGCCGTGCGGCAATTTCTTACTATGCGGAAGCGCCCAAAAATGCTTGGCTGCGCTCAGCGATCGGTTTCCTGCGCCTGTTCGGGTAACCGTCGGCACAGCCGGCTTGAGAGGAGCCGTGGTGCCATCGCTTTGCGGGGCCGGGGCCTTGGAATTTGGAAAGACGTGACATGAAACATGAGGGTGCACCGCAAGGGTCGGTTGTCCCGCAGGAGCTCGACGCCACGCCCGTGTCACGCGGCGAGAGCTTCGGGCAATACCGGTTCGGCGGCCTGTCGGGCAAGCTTCTGTTGATGACTGTGCTCTTCGTCATGCTGGCGGAAGTCCTCATCTATGTGCCCTCGATTGCCAATTACAGAAACACCTGGCTCATGGATCGGCTGACCACCGCCGGTGTGGCAGCTTCCGTGCTGGCCGAAACCAACACCATCGCGCCGCGGCTTCAGGAAGAGCTGCTGCGCGCGACCGGTGCCCTTGCCATTTCGCTCGACGAAGGCGCGCGCCGCAGCCTCATTGCCATGAGCAACGTGCCGTCAGAGATGGATTTCGTCGTCGATATGGCCGAGGTCACCCCATGGTCGGCGATCCGGCACAGTTTCGAGATCCTCACCTATCGGGGCGACGGCGCCATGCGGATCATCGGCGTCGGTCAGATGGGCCACACCGAGCATGTGGACGTTGTCCTGCCGGTGCGCCTGCTGCAGAAGGACATGCTTGCATTCTCGGGCCGCATCCTTGGCTTGTCGCTGGTGATTTCGATCATCACCGCCAGTCTTGTCTACATCACCCTTCGCGCATTGTTCATCCGGCCGCTGCGCCGCCTGACGTGCTCCATGGAACGCTTTGCCGAAAGCCCGGAAGACGCGTCTCGCATCATGCCGATCTCCGGCCGCCGGGACGAACTGGGTGACGCGGAAATACGCCTTGCAGGCATGGAGGAGGCTCTGTCCAGAGCACTTCACCAAAAGCAGAGGCTCGCTGACCTTGGCCTGGCCGTTTCGAAGATCAACCACGACCTGCGCAACCTGCTGGCCTCTGCACAACTGTTTCTGGAGCGCCTGGAGCATGTGCCGGATCCGACCGTCAAACGCCTCGCGCCCAAGATCCTGGCAACGCTCGACCGGGCAGTGGGCTATACCCAGGCGGTGATGTCCTACGGCAAGGCCCAGGAACGGGCGCCGCAACGCCGGTTGCTGGCGCTGCGGCGGGTCGGTGACGACGTCGCGGATGTTCTGGGGCTGGTGGACCATGCGACCGTGCGCTTCGATAACAAGGTGCCGGCGGACATCGAGATCGACGCTGATCCGGAACAGATCTTCCGTGTCCTGCTCAACCTTGTCCGCAACGCGTTCCAGGCGCTGGAGGCGGAAAAGGACGAAACCCTCGTGCGCCGGATCACCGTCGAGGCAGAGCGTGAGGGCACATGCGTTCGTGTCCGGGTCTCGGACACCGGGCCGGGCATTCCGGACAACATCCGCAAGGCGCTGTTCAGGGCCTTTCACAGCGGCTCGAAGAACGGCGGCATCGGTCTGGGGCTGGCGATTGTCGCCGAACTGCTCAAGGCCCATGGCGGATCGGTGAGACTGGAAGACAATCAGACCGGCACTTGTTTCTGTTTCGAGGTTCCCGACCGCAAGCCGTAAGTGAGGGGGCGAACTTATTCACCGCTAAGACTTGCGGAATTTTGCGGCTTTCGGAACTGTGTGACAGTTCCTTGAAAAAAAGTTCAAAAAGGTTCTTGCAATCCCCTCCGGACCGCAGTAGGTAAGCGCCCTGTCCGGGGCACACAAGACGCCCCGCAGCGCCAAGACCGGTCATCGTCAGGGTCAACCGAGATGACAAGTTCTTCGCAAATACGCACCGGTAGCTCAGCTGGATAGAGCACCAGACTACGAATCTGGGGGTCGGGGGTTCGAATCCTCCCCGGTGCGCCATTCCCACAAAAATCTGTATTTGACCTGCTTGCACTTAAGTGCACTGCGCTCAAGCTTTGTCTGCCTGCGCCTTCTCTCTCCAACAGATCATGTCTGATTTTTCGTCTTCGCATCAGTTGCGTTCGTCCGCCGGGGCTTCGTTGCCATCCGGTGACGGAAACAGCTTGCTGTGAACCGTTCATGCCTTGCAAGGCAAAGTCGACGACCGAAAGCATGCCAATCCGGCTTCTTCAAAAAGAATTCATTGAAATAAAAATCAGAAAAATATTTTGCTGTTTGATTATTACCGTGAATTGTGTATCCTGTCTGAAAGATAAGTAAGCGCATAAAAAATAAAAATTCACCCATTCGCTTATTTTTTCATGAAAATACAAAGTTCATAAGTGCAATTTGCAACGTTGGTGTGCGTGCTTTGGGCTGCGACGTTCCAAAACATTTGTGGCCGCAAGAAACGGTCCTCGCACATTTTAAGGCGCTGATATCTGCTGCTTGCCGTCGCGCATGAGGCTTCATCGGATCAAATCAGTTTGCAGAAGCATTGGCCCGCTCTCCGGTTGAGCAGCCGGTCAGACGTATCAGACGATACCGTTGCTTCACATGGCGGATCTCCGCCGACGAATTCTTCAAAACAAAGGATACCTGATTATCATGACCAGAAAGACGGTCACTAACACCAGCACAGACAACGCTTCAGGCGGCTCTCCGGACCACAGTTTCCGGATAGGGCAGGCTGTGCGTCTGAAAAATGTATTCGGCGGCAAGAGTACGTCAGGTCTGACGTACCGCGTGACAGGCAGATTGCCCGCCCGCGATGGCCTGCCGCAATATCGCATTCAGTCCGATGGGGAAGCGTATGAGCGCATGACCACGCAGGACCAGCTTGAGGCAGTCAGTGCAGCCGCGCCCGGTTCCAACTCGGCTCTTCTTGAAAAAACATTCGGTTCAAGCCGCCGCTAGGGCAAATCGCGTTAATCGCGACACGCTCCAGGGCGAGAAACCGGTTCCGCCTGAGCACGAGAAGATGTATTCCTCGCCTGTCATTTTTGCGATGGAGCAGGAACCCGACGTGCTGGAACTGGTTGAGTTTGATTGCAAGACCGGCCAGTCAGTCGGCTTTCCCAGATGGCACCTGCGATCCTTTCTCGCGACTTGCTGGCGGGAAACCTATGTCGAAGAGTTGGGTGCCGACACAACCTCCGCGTTGATCGCGACCCTTGAGGACGATGGTCTGGGCGGCATTCTGCCTTCAGTTGACGAGCGGGTGGTTCTTGCGTTTCGCGGGAAGCAGATCGTTGGAAGCTGCCTCTACGCGGCTCGCGATTCTGTTGCCTATGTCTGGGGCTGTTACATCAGCCAGGCAGTGCAGAGATCGGGGATCGGACGCAGATTGATCCGGCACATTCTGTGTTCGGGTTTAAGCGCAGAGCGTCTTCAGGTCACCGTACTGTGCGCCTGCAAGAGCGCGATCGCTTTTTATGGATCTCTGGGATTTGCAGTTGTGAAGCAGGTGGACTTCGAGCTCTTGCCCGGCTGCAATGAACCTGCGCTGATCATGGAACGCGCGACGGTCTTAGAGCAGTCCATGGATACGGACCTGGGCTTGAACCTGGGGTCTGGGGGCCAAGCCGCGAAGGCGGATACCGATAGAGACCGCCCTTCCTGAGCGCCCGTTTTTCACCTTGCCGGCAATGCCGGCTTGGGTGTCTGGTGAAGGAAGAGGGAGCCTGCGCCTGTCAGGCCTTGGGGGCGCTGCGCTTACGTGGCTTCGCCTTGGCCGCTTTGCCCTTGGCTGTATCGGTTGCCGTGGTTTCCTGGGCCTGGTTTGCCAGTCTTGCTGCTTTCAGCCGGGCCGTCTTGGCATCGCGTGCCGATGCTTCTGCCTCATTGATTTCGCGTGCAATGCGCCGGGTCGTTTCCGCTTTGCTTTCCGCGGTTTCCCGCCGCGTGCGAAGCGGGTTTTCTTTTTCCTGGGACGAAGTCATCTGCGAATCTCCAACCGGTCAATGGTGGTCTAGAGCATGTCGCGTTTTTTCATGATCGCTTTTTGCTGACTGAAATCGGAGATTTCAACCCAAGAAGCGATGCAGGATTTTTCCGGTTAAACGCGATTTGCTTGAAATGCAAAAAGGCCGGGAGTTACCCCGGCCTTTTCTATTCATCCTGCCATCCGGTGCCAGTACATCCGTGGTCACCGGACAGAGTTGGATGCGGAATTAGACTTCCTGAAGGTTGTCAGCAGCGGACTTGCCGGAGCGGCGGTCCTGGACAACTTCGAAGCTTACCTTCTGGCCTTCGACCAGGCTGCGCATGCCAGCGCGCTCAACAGCGGAGATGTGCACGAATACGTCAGACGCGCCATCTTCCGGCTGAATGAAGCCGAAGCCTTTGGTGGTGTTGAAGAATTTTACGGTACCTACAGGCATAACGATTTCCTTACAATCGGTCATGGTAGTTTGCGCGCCTCACTTTGTGCGGGGCGGCGCGGTTAGGTCGACGTTGATGGGAAGATCGTTCAGAACGCGGTAAACCGCGCAGTCACAAAGTTCGACAAACAATATCGATTGCCTATACCTAAGTTGAAACCGTGTTCAAAACAAGGCGTATTTGCTGTTTCCGTAAAAAGAATCTCAGGCCGTCCATCTCGGTAACATTCATTCGTTTTGACCCTGCTTCAGGACCGATTTGGTTGGAAGAACAAGCTTTTGCCGGCGAGCGCCTGTGCGAACTGGTCTCCGGCAGCACGGCATTGGATCCGGGCGGGCAGGGGAGCATTCCGGCGAGGCAGGCCTGGCAGACACGTTTCGTGCTGTGCCTGCCTCACCCGGAAATGCGTCCTGTCCTGTTCTCCGTCAGCGGCTGATGAAAGGCGAGGAACACTGCAGACGGGCACCCTGACCCGACAGGAACGTGTTGTCGGACGCACGATAGGAATTGTAGTGGCCCAGGCACCAGTCGATGTGACGCGTCACGGCCGCATCACGCGCGCCGAAAGCCCACGGATGTTGATAGTCGCGGCCATGATTTTTGCCATGGCCTCCGGCAAAGGCTGCCGGAGCGAAGGTTGTGGTTGCCAGAGCTGCAGCAGCAACGGCGGTAAAGAGGGTTTTCTTGAACATTGGGGGCTTCCTTTGCCTGGTGATGGCGAAGCGGTGTTCGCCGGTACCCCCTACGTAGGAGAGATCGTTCGCTGGAACCTGTGACAGGAGACACAGCCCTCGCAGGGCCTGTCTGACGAGGAGGCAGGAAACGAGGCTTGAGGTGTGGCAGCGTCCTGGAAAGGCTCAGACGAAGTCGGCGACATCCTCCAGACCATCCCGATCGAGAATGATCAGCCAACCGTCCTTCAGGTCGATCAGGTTCGCTTTCTGGAACTTGCGCAGGCACCGATTCACGGTTTCGCGCGTATTGCCAATCATTTCGGCAATCTCCGATTGGGAAAGCGACAGTTTGGTCAACGGCTTCGCTTCGCTGCCGGGCGCCGTGACCGTGATGCGAAGCAACAGGCGGGCAAGGCGTTCAGGCAGGCCGAGAAAACCGATTTCCATCATCCTCTCGTCCGACCTGCGCACCCGTTTGCAAAGCAATTCGATCAGGCGGATGGAAAGGGCCGGGTCACGATTGAGAACCTCAAGAAGCGACCGCCGTTCGAGCACGACGAGCTTGCAGTTGGTCAGAGCCCTGACGTTCGCAGAGCGTTCGCCGCCATCGAGCAGGGCGATTTCACCAAAAATATCTCCCGGATGCAGTTCCGACAAAGTGACATCGCGGGCGCTGGGTGTCGGCATGGTGATACGCACCGAGCCTTCCGCAATCGCCATCATGCTCTGCCCCGGCGTGCCCATTTCAAAGATGGCGTCACCGGCGGTGTAGCGCTTGACATGGGCGAAAGCGGCCAGATCCTTTCGGCTCTGCTCGTCCAGGGCTTCAAAAATAAAGCTCTGTCCAAGGAGCTTTTCTTTGTTCAAACTCTCGTCGGCGGCCATGGTCTCTCTTTCTTGCATGATAAGCGCAACAACAGAACGTTGGTTACAACGGTTGCCATGTCATACCAAGGTGATATTTGACAATGAAGCCCTACCCGAACCTGACAAACCTATCGGAAATGCAATGTCAAAAAGACGACTGAAACTGGCCTTAACCCTGGTCGGGTTGATGTTCGCAGCATCGGCCACGGCCATGGCGCAAGATGTGACCGGCTGCGAGCGGACGCAAGTCCAGGACCCGCCAAGGATCGTCTTTCAGTGCGAGAACGGTCTCGTGATCGAAGCCGAAGCCGCATCTGCCTTCAACATCGACACCATCGTCGGTGCAGCGCGCCCGGCAGAGGTCGATCTTGATGCCGACGCGATGCTGATTGAGGTCGAACCCGGTAGCGGTCCCTTCCAGGTGCGCACACCCCACGCCATCGCTGCAGTGCGCGGCACGATCTATGCAGTTGACGTCGGAGCGGAACGGACCTCCGTCTTCGTTGTGCGCGGTCATGTTTCGGTGTCCCGACCAGACGGCTCAGATACGGTGTTGCTGGCCGCCGGCGAAGGTGCGGACGTTGCCCCAGGGCTGCCTTTTGCTCCAGTCACCTGGTCGGCGGAAAGGGCTGCTGGGCTGCTGGCCCGTTTCGGTCAATGAAGCTGAAGCTCTATGCCTGTCTTGTGGCCCTGCTGATGCTGGCAGGCGCCATCTGGGCGGGCGGGCTGGCGCAGAGCCATATCGGCGGACAGGCAAGCGTGCTGGACCGCCTGGAAACGGTGCTGCTGGATCTTCGCATCCTGATAAAGGGGCCGCGTGAAGCGCCGCAGGACGTGGTCATCGTGGCCATTGACGACAAGACCGTCACGGCTGTGGGGCAATATCCGGTCGGCAGAAATTTTCTGACAGCGCTTGTTGAGGGGATACGGGACGCCGGTGCGAAAGCTCTGGCCGTCGACATCCTGCTGATTGGCAAATCGGATGAGGCTGCCGACGCCGGTCTGGCAAGGGCGCTTGCTTCGCTGCCCACGGTTATCGCGGCCGGGGGTCAGTTTCCGCTTGAACAAGCCGCCGAGGTTCTGGTGCCCGCCCCAGAAACCGAACTGCGACCCTATGAGGCCTTTTCTGAAGCTGCCAGCGTGGGGCTTGTCAATGTCGCGACAGATGCCGGTGGCACACCGCGTCATATTCCTCTCATTTTCAAGACAGGACAGGGCCTTGCCCCGTCATTCGGCATGCAGGCTGTCGGCAAGTTCCTGGGGGCGCCGCCGTCGGTCACGGCCGAAGGCATCCGGATCGGCGGGCGGGTGCAGCCTCTGGATCTGCACTGGCAGCAGTCGCTCAACTATTACGGCAAGGGCGGCACGATCAGAACCATCAGCGCACAATTGCTTCTCGAAGACCCTGCTGCCGCCAAGGTCGCCCTTGAAGGGCATCTGGTGCTGCTCGGCGTGACGGCGTCGGCTGTTGGAGACCGCTTTTCCACGCCGTTCGACCCGATCCTGCCCGGTGTGGAGGTGCTGTCCACGGGGATAGCCAACCTGCTGGACGGTTCGGTGCTGCTGCGCGACAGCCAGGTCCGCCTCTGCGATGCAATTGCCGCCGTCTCCCTCACGCTGCTTGGCATGGCCCTCATCGTGTTTCTGCCGCTGGCCAGCGCAACCATAGTCTATCTGCTGCTTCTTCTGGGCTGGCTGACGGCCACGGTCATCGCGTTCAACCAGGGCATCTGGCTGAATGCAGCCTTACCGTTTGCGGCAAGCGTGCCGCCGGTCGTCGCCCTGGCTGTGCTGCGCGAAGGCTTCGATTGGTTTCGGGTGCGCCGCCTCATGGCCGCCCGTGAGGCCCTCAGCCGGTTTCAGGCCCCCGATCTTGCCCGGCGCATTGCCGATGATCCCGGTTTTCTGCAAGTCCCGCGAGAGCAGCCCGTCGCGATCCTGTTTATTGACCTGGCCGGATACACCACGCTTTCGGAAAAACTGGGCCCTGCGCGCACCCGCGATGTCTTGAAGGCCTTTCATACGCTGGTGGTCAACGAGGCGGCTCGCAACAGGGGGCTGGTTCTGGATTTCATGGGCGACGGCGCCATGATCGGTTTCGGCATTCCGGATGCCGCCCCCCGGGACGCGGAGGACGCCTGCCGCTGTGCGTTCGATCTTGTTGGCGCGGTGCACGACTGGATCAAGACATCCGGCCTGAATGCCGATATTCGCGAGGTACGTCTCGGCGGCCATTACGGTCCGGTGGTGCTGTCGCGGCTTGGCCATGAAAATCAGCAGCAGATCGCCGCGACCGGCGATTGCGTCAACGTCGCCAGCAGGCTGATGGAGGTCGGCAAGTCACGCGGCGCCTCGATCGTCCTTTCCACGGCCCTGACCACGGCAGCCAAGACCGCAACGCGCCAGACAGCAACAGGCGACACACTCCGAGAGGTGCTGGCAAGGCCGCCGCGTCTGGAGGCGGTTGCCATCAGGGGCCGCGTGCAGGAACTGGAGGTAGCGCTCTGGACGGCGAACGAAGCGGTGCGGGAGCACAGCGGGATTTCCGCGACAGACTGAATGATTGTTGCGCAATCAATCACCTGGAATAGGCGTACGGGCGGAAGCTTTCTGCTCCCGCCCGACGTGCGTACCGGCCACCTGCTTGTGGGGAGCTTCGACCGGTTATGCGTCCGTTTCAGCGGACCGCCGGTCAATAGCTCGGCAACGTCCTGCAGCCATGTGACGGCCCTCACACACAAAGAAGCGTTCTGCCGCTTGTCGGATGCCTTGACGATGGAGACAGGCACCCGCCGTTTCGCGTTCCGTCAGCAGGGAAATTCCTCAAAGCAATCTCTTCAATTTTGTCAGGCTATGGCCTACCGTGTGCCGCACCGCGCAGGAGCTTTCGAGTCGCCTGCGGCCCGATCTTTCCAACCGCATTTGAGACGAGACCCTCCATGGCACAGCTGCCGAATTCCCTTGAAGCCCGCGATACCGCATTTCAGCTCCATTCCTACGCCGACGCCCGTCGTCAGGAAGAAACGGGCGCACTGGTGATCGACAAGGGCGATGGCATTTATGTCGAGGATATCAACGGCAAGCGTTACATCGAAGGCATGGCCGGTCTGTGGAGCGTTGCCGTCGGCTTTGGGGAAAAGCGCCTGGTGGAGGCCGCTGTCCGGCAGATGGAGAAGCTGCCCTACTACCACACCTTCACCTACAAGACCCACGGACCCTCCATCGAACTTGCGGAAAAGCTGGTCGAGATGGCGCCCGTGCCGATGTCGAAGGCCTATTTCACCAACTCCGGATCGGAAGCCAACGACACGGCAATCAAGCTGATCTGGTACCGGTCGAACGCCCTTGGTCAGCCGGAACGCAAGAAGATCATCTCGCGCATGCGCGGCTACCATGGCGTGACTATCGCTTCCGCCAGTCTCACGGGCCTGCCCAACAACCACCGCTCGTTCGACCTGCCGCTGCCGCAGATCCTGCACACCACCTCTCCGCATTACCGCACCATGAAAAAGGATGGTGAAAGCGAGGCGGATTTCGCAAAGCGATGTGCACAGGACCTCGAAGACCTGATTCTGTCGGAAGGCCCGGAAACGATCGCGGCCTTTTTTGCCGAGCCGGTGATGGGCGCAGGCGGTGTTGTCGTGCCGCCGGACGGATACTGGGAAGCTGTTCAGCCGGTCCTGAAGAAATATGACATTTTGTTCGTCGCCGATGAGGTCATCTGCGGGTTCGGCCGGACCGGCAATATGTTCGGCACGCAAACCTACAACCTCCAGCCGGACATGATGACGCTCTCCAAAGCGTTGTCGTCGTCCTACCAGCCGATTTCCGCGCTGCTGATCAACGACAAGGTCTATCAGCCGATTGCGGACGAAAGCCACAAGATCGGCGTGCTCGGCCACGGCTACACTGGCAGCGGGCACCCGGTTGCCGCTGCCGTTGCGCTGGAGAACCTGAAGATCATCGAGGAGCGCGATCTGGTCGGCCACGTCAAAGCCATTGCGCCAACCTTCCAGAAGCGTCTTGCCGGTCTAGCGGAAAACCCGCTGGTGATCGAAACCCGCGGGATCGGGTTGATCGGTGCGGCGGAACTCACGCATGAAGCGCTCGCGGCAACGCCCGGAGCGCTGGGGGCAAAGACCAACGCAATGTTCCACGAAAAGGGACTGATTTCGCGCAACATGCTGGATGCCATGGCGTTCTGTCCGCCGCTGATCATCACAGAGGCACAGGTGAACGAGATGTTCGACATCGCTGAAGCCGGTCTGAAGGCAGTTCAGGACAGCATGTGAGCGGCACCTACTCCATACTGGGTACCATCTCCGGCACGTCCGCCGACGGCATCGATCTGGCCTGGATCGAGACCGACGGCCGGACGGTCGACCGCTTCGGTCCGGCGGAAACAGTCAGCTATCGGCCCGATACCAGGCGCCGCGTGCTGGATGCGGCTGCGCGCAAGGGATCCGGGCGGGAGACCTGGCCGGAGATTGCCGCAGCCGTTACCCGCGATCATGCCGAGGCGATCCTGGCCTTTCTGGCACAGCATGGCCTGTCGCCCGACGCTGTGGTGTTTCACGGTCAGACCGTGTGGCATGACCCGGCAAAGGGTGAAACGGTGCAACTGGGTGATCCGCAGTCGCTGGCAACGGATCTCAACGTGCCGGTGATCGGCGATGTGCGTCTGGCCGATATGGCCGCTGGAGGGCAGGGGGCACCGCTTGTGCCCGTCTATCACCAGGCGCTCGCCAAGACGTTGGTCGGCGAACGCCTGGAACCGCTTTGTTTCCTGAATATCGGCGGTGTTTCCAACCTCACCTATATCGAGGGCGACAAGCTGCTCGCCTTCGACATTGGCCCGGGCAACGCGTTTCTGGATGACTGGATCCACAAACATGGTGCTGGTGACTATGACGCAGGCGGCGAGATTTCGGCCAGGGGAACGGTCGATGAAGATCGGCTGCGCACGGCATTGACCCATCCGTTCCTGTCCGAACCGGGCCCGAAGTCTCTCGACCGCTACAGCTTCTCCGGTGCGTTTGCCGAAGGCCTCACCCTTGAGGACGGTGCAGCAACGCTGCTTGCCTTCACCGCAGAAGCGATTGCAGCATCGGAACAGCTCTTGCCGCAGGCACCGAAGCTCTGGCTGGTCTGCGGTGGCGGCCGGCACAATCCGGTTCTGATGAAGGCCCTGTCGGAACGCCTGAAGGGACGGGTCGTTTCAGCAGACGAATACCGCATTGACGGAGACGCTCTGGAAGCCCAGGCAATGGCGTTTCTGGGCGCGCGTCTGAAAGCCTCTCTGCCGACCACCTTTCCGGGAACGACCGGCGTCAGTCAGCCTGTCGTCGGCGGCAAACTCTATCAGCCCGGCAAATGAACAGTCGCGAAGGCTCGTACACAAGGCGCGCGCCGCATCTGCATTTGCTTGCACCAGCCCGTGCTTGCCGCTAACCAGACATCATGAACGGATCTGAAATCTACCAGCGGCTGATCGGCCTCATCGAAGAGCGGGTCTTGAAACCCGGGGACCGCTTGCGCGAGGCGGATCTGGCGGAAGAGTTTGGCGTGTCCAGAACGCCGATCCGCGAAGGGTTGAAACGGCTGGAGGCGCAGGGCCTTGCCGTACATGAACCCAACCGCGGCATGGTCGTGCCGACACTGGATCATGGCCAGATCAACGAAGTCTATTTCATGCGGGAAGTTCTGGAAGGAACCGCAGCCGGGCTTGCCGCCAAACATGCATCCAAGCCGGAAGTGGAGATCCTGCAGGATCTCGTCACCGCGGACCGCCAGCGCATCGCGGACAAGGACAGTCTGGTGCGCTCCAACCGCGAGTTTCACCGCCGTCTGTGCCTGGCTTCGCACAACCGCTATCTGGTCGACCAGATCGACCACCTGCGCCTGTCGCTCATCCTGATGGCGGGCACCACGCTGGACACGCCCGAGCGGCGCGAGACAGCGGTGGAGGAACATGCCGCCATTGTCGATGCGATTTCCCGGGGGGACTGTGCGGCCGCGGAAGCCGCTGCCCGGCTTCACATTGCCCATGCGCACAAGACACGGCTGCAGCAGATCTGATCAGACGCTCAAGATCCAGCCTGCCGATTGCAGCATCAGTATGAGCGCCGCAGCGGCAAGAACGGTGAACGTCAATCCCATACCAGCGATCCGGAACCTCAGTGGCTCCGGCTCTTGGCTGACGCTGTAGGCGTGCAGGGTCCGGCCGACGAGTAACGCCAGACCGAGGGCCCAGAGCAGCCACGGTGTGGTGCCCGTCAGCTCCAGCATCAACATCAGAAGCAGGGCGAGCGGGGCATATTCGGCAAAGTTGCCATGGGCGCGCATGCGCCTCTGCAGCCCGCCGTGACCACCGTCACCCAGACCGATGCGTTCGCTGTTGCGCACACCGATCACCCGGACGCTCAGCGCGATATAAAAGAGTGTCAGCAGGCCCGCGAAAAACGGGGTGATGTAAACTGTCATGTCGGCCCCTTGAAGGAGAGGTCCGGCGGATGGCTAGTGCCGCCGGGCATGCCTTAGGCAGTCCCCGTGTTTACGCCATGGGGAAACCTGCGGATCAGCATTCGACGATATTGACGGCCAGTCCGCCTTTGGACGTTTCCTTGTATTGCTCCATCATGTCCATCCCAGTCTGGCGCATTGTCTCGATGCAGCCATCCAGCGGCACGAAATGAGAGCCATCGCCGCGCAGCGCGAGGGAGGCAGCCGTGACAGCCTTGACCGCGCCGAGGGCATTGCGCTCGATACAGGGAACCTGCACGAGTCCCGCGATCGGATCGCAGGTCATGCCGAGGTGGTGTTCCAGGGCGATTTCCGCCGCATTCTCGATCTGCTCGTTGGTGCCGCCAAGGGCTGCGCAAAGACCTGCGGCAGCCATCGCGGAGGCCGAACCGACTTCCCCCTGGCACCCGACTTCGGCTCCCGAGATCGAGGCATTTGCCTTGATGATGCCGCCGACGGCCGCTGCCGTCAGCAGAAAGGTGCGGATGCCGGCCTGGTCGGCCCCGGGACAGTGGTCGAGGTAATAGCGGGTCACGGCGGGTATAACTCCGGCAGCCCCATTGGTCGGCGCCGTTACGACACGGCCCCCGGCCGCGTTTTCCTCGTTCACGGCCATGGCGTAAACGCCGAGCCAGTCAACCACGTTATGCTCGAAGGGCGGGTTGGTGCGGCCTTCGCGGATGAGTTTCTGATAGATATCTGCGGCCCGGCGTTTGACCTTCAAGCCGCCTGGCAGGATGCCGGTCTGCGAGATACCCCGGTTGATGCAGGAATCCATGGCCGACCATAGCCGGTCGATGCCTTCTTCCACTTCAGCCTGGGGTTTGTCGCTGCATTCGTTTCGCAGCTTCATCTCGGCAATGGAGAGCTCTGATTCCCGGCCCATCTCCAGCATCTGCTTCGCGCTGGCAAAGGGAAAGGGCACATCCTGCTTGGCAAGTTCGTTGACCGGTTCATTGCTGGTCTTGCGCAGCTCGGATTCGCTGACCACAAAGCCGCCACCGATGGAATAATAGACGAAGGTGTCGATGACCGAGCCGGCCGCATCAAGCAGGTGAAAGGTCATGCCGTTGGCATGAAGATCGAGCGGCGGGCCATAATCGAAAATGACGTCTCGCGACGGTTCGAAAGCCAGCTCGGGCAGCCCGTCGATCTTCAGCCTTTTGGTCTGCTCCAGCTCTTCCAGCATGGGCTCGACCTGGTCCGGGTCGATGGAGTCGGGACGGGCACCAAGCAGTCCGAGACACACGGCCTTGTCCGTGGCGTGCCCCTTGCCGGTGAATGCCAGTGACCCGTGCAAGATCACGGTCAGGCGTGTCGCACGGCTCTCCGCACCTGACAGGCCCCGCACCCGGTCAAGGTAGCGGTGAACGGCAACCATCGGCCCCACCGTATGAGAACTGGACGGCCCGATGCCGATTTTGAAAATGTCGAAGACGCTTATGAACATCTCTTGAACCGCAGTTATGAAGACGCGCCGGCTCTACCGGTGCTTTGAGGCCACGCTAACAGATAACGCCCGACCAGCCTCCATTCAAACGGGCATTTTTGTGTTATTTGCGACATGCAGCCGAAACAGATTGTTTCCCGTACAGCTTTCACCGGATCAAACGGTTCGCGGAAACAGTTGTTTGCGAAATTCCGCTTTGATAGCTTGCGGCTTCCTTTCAAATGCAACTATCCGAAAAAAGAGCTACTCATGACCTCGCAGCACCCGGCAGACATCGCAGATGGCCTGGCTTCCAAAAAGCAAGCGTTTCAGATCCCGGACGGGGTGATCTATCTGGATGGCAACTCGCTCGGTGTGCTGCCGAAGCACGTGCCTGCCCGCATCGCGCAGGTCATCAGTGAAGAGTGGGGCAACAGCCTGATCAGGGCCTGGAACACCCATAGCTGGATCGATCTGCCCACCCGCACGGGGGACCGGATCGGCAAGCTTATTGGCGCCCCGGCCGGAACGGTCGTGGCCTGCGACAGCACCTCGGTCAATGTGTTCAAGGTGCTGTTCGCGGCTCTGTCGCTGCGGCCGGACCGGAAGGTCATCCTGTCCGACAACGGCAATTTTCCGACCGATCTTTATGTTGCTTCCGGGCTGACCAGGTTGCTCGACAAGGGATACGAACTGAAGGTCGTCGATCCGGAAGCGGTCAAGGATGCCATCGGCAAGGACGTTGCGGCGGTGATGCTCACCCAGGTCGACTATCGCACCGGCCGGCTTCACGACATGAAGGACCTTACCCGCGCGGCTCATGATGCCGGCGCTCTTGCCATTTGGGATCTTGCCCACTCGGCAGGTGCGATCCCGGTTGACCTCAGCGGCGCCGGTGCGGATTTCGCCGTTGGCTGTGGCTACAAATACCTGAACGGTGGCCCGGGAGCGCCGGCGTTCCTCTATGTTGCGCCCGAGCATCAGGACAAGGTGACGTCGCCGATGACTGGATGGATGGGGCATGAAGCACCCTTCGCCTTCGATCTCGACTACCGTCCCGTTGCTGGCATCAACCGGATGACGGTCGGAACCCCGGCCATTCTCGCGCTTTCAAGCCTTCATTCGGCCCTCGACGTGTTCGAAGACGTCGACATGGCGGATATCCGCCGCAAGTCCGTGTCGCTCAGTGAATTGTTCATCGCCGAAGTCGAGGAAAAATGTCCGCAGTTGACGCTTGCCAGTCCGCGCGACCCGGAGGCCCGCGGCAGTCAGGTGTCGTTCCGCTTTGCGGAAGGCTACGCCGTCATGCAGGCCTTGATCAGCCGCGGCGTAATCGGCGATTTCCGGGCACCGGATGTCATGCGTTTCGGCTTCACACCGCTTTACCTGTCGCATCAGGACATTGTCGATGCGGTCGGGATTCTGAAGGACATTCTGGAGACGGACAGCTGGAACCGGCCGGAGTTCAAGACCCGCGCGAAGGTTACATAGCCGCGGCGCGGATCTGGGCCTGAAGCATGTCGACGAACTGTTCTTCAGGCACCGGCTTGGAATAGAGGAATCCCTGAAAGCGGTTGCAGCCGTTTTCCGACAGCCAGCTTCTTTGTTCGACGGTTTCCACGCCTTCGGCAACGACCGTGGCATCAAGTGCGGTGGCCAGCGACAGGATCAGCCTGACGATGGCGCCGCCCGTTGCGATGTCGCTCATGAACATCCGGTCGATCTTGATGCCGTCGATCGGATAGTTGTGCAGATAGGCGAGGTTCGAATAGCCGGTGCCGAAATCATCGATGACGATCCGGTAGCCCGCCGCCTTGAGCTTCATCAGGGTCTCATAGGCATGGGGAATATCGCCGAGCAGCACACTTTCGGTGATTTCCAGCGAGATCTCGTTCGCGTTGCAGGCCGTCTCCTTCGGAAGGGTTTCCATCCGCTTCAGGAACTTCGGGTCAGACAACTGCTTGGGTGAGACATTCATCGACAGCGGAACGGCAACGTCGAGCAGCTTGAGCCGGGCCTGCATGTCGGCAACGTTGCGGCTGACCCAGGTGCCGATTTCGTTGATGAGACCCGTCTCCTCGGCAACCGGCACGAAGTCGTCAGGACTGACCAGGCCCCTTTCGGGGTGCTGCCAGCGCAGCAGGGCCTCGGCGCCGACGATCCGTTGGCTGCGGGTGCAGGCGATCGGCTGATAATAGAGAAGGAATTCATTCGCACGGATCGCGCGTTCGAGATCCTTCTTCAGGGACAGATGCTTGTCCCGAAGCTTGCGCATGAATTCCTTGTAGCGGACGCATTTGTTCTTGCGTTCCGACTTGGCCTGGTAAAGCGCAAGGTCTGCATGCCGCATGAGCTCATCGATATCGCTGCCGTCCATGGGATAATGAACGTAGCCGATGCTCAGCCCGACATGGCGAGGTTTGCCTTCGATCATCTGCGGCGTGGCGAACGCCTGCAAAAGGGCCTGTCCGAACCAGTCGGGCCGCGGGCTTTCGGGTGAAGACAGGTGGCAGATCAGAAACTCGTCACCGCCAAGGCGTGCCACAATGTCGTTGTTGCCCGCCAGTTCCTTCAGTCTGGAAGCGACAAGTTGAAGGAGATGGTCGCCTGCAGCATGGCCAAGCGTATCGTTGACCATCTTGAAGTCGTCCAGATCCACAAGGTACAGCGTTGCGATCAGATCGTTTTCCTGCGCCGTCTGCCTGACCTGCAACAGACGCTCTTTCAGGTAGGTCCTGTTCGACAGACCCGTCAGCGCGTCGTGACTGGCAAGATATTGCGCGCGTTCCTTGGTCTGGTGAAGCTCGGTGACGTCGATCTCGCTCAAAAGAAAGGCTGGCTTTCCCGTTACGGCGTCGTGGCAGCGGCGGATGGTGATTTCGTGCCAGCGCAGGCCGTCGCACGTGAGCACTTCCGCCACGAACTTGGTGGTGGCCTTGTCGCTCAGGACACCCATCACCTTTCTGGCGAGCGCCCTGTCGATGAAATGGTCCCACAAGGTGCACTCAAGATCGGTGCTGGCAGCCCGCGCGGCCGTGTTGCGATAAAGCGGATGTCCGTCTTCGGAGAAGAGCGAAATCATCACCGTGGTATGCATCAGCGCTTCGGCGCTTCGAAGCGTTTCCGGCTGTTGCTCATGATGCGGACGGCCTTCGCACAAAAGCGCCATGCGCCCGTCATTCAGCCGGATGCCGCTCATGACGACCTGCAGAACCTGTGCCTTGCCCTTTGGATAGAGGGTCCAGATCTCCGAAAAGCTCACGTCGTGTTTTGTGAAGTCCTGCTGGTACTGGCGCAGGCGCTGTTGCACCGAATGCGACATGTCGGAGCCCATGTCGCGCGCGCGCAATTCCTCCAGCGAATCGGCGTCGGTAATCTCGAGAGCCTTGCGATTGCCCCAGAGAATACGTTTTTCATCGAAATCGAAAATCCAGACGCCGGTGTCGAGACGGTCGTAAATTGAAAGGATCAGGTCCTGATCCACCTTGCCGTCAGCGGGTATAAAAGTCGGGGCGGCCTTCTTTTTTTCGGTTGCCCGCTGCGTCAGGGATAGGTCGGACATATGTGACAGGGTCGTTCTCCAGGATGAACGCAATCAACATCAAATCTTTTGACGGGCGGGGCCGTCTGTTCGTGTCCGGCAACGCGACTTCGTGACTCTGCGCAAGTGTATGGAACACGAATATATCATTCAATTTAAAATCCAGAAAACCGCTGACAAACTTAACGGGACGGGGTGATACTTTCTGTCTCTGGTTGTAGACTGCCGTCGATTGAACACAGTTACAGCAAGTTCACGAACTACTTTTTACTAGAACTTACATACCCTTGCTGGCGTTGCCGATGCCGGGAAAGGACAATTCCCGACGAGGTTGTGACAGGCGTCAATCGCTCGCAAGCGTGTTAATTCAGTTGTAGAACACGTGAAGGCCATGGTTGTTTCTCGACGTTCCATACGCGGCAAATGCCTTTCAGCAGGATGGTTGACGTGAGCGACCTCTTTGACATCACACCCCCGGTTCGACCTGGTATCGCGGTCTATCCTGGCGATGCGCCCTATCGCACCTCGTGGACGGCGCAAATCTCGGCAGAATGTCCGGTGAATGTGGGTGAGTTTTCCATGTCCAGCCATTGCGGTGCCCATGCCGATGCGCCGCTGCACTACGATGCGAACGGGCGCCCGATCGACCAGCTCGACCTGCATGATTTCATCGGTCCGGCGCGACTTCTCGATGCCCGGGGACCCGGTCCGCTCTGCGGGCCCGAAGAACTGGCAGCTTCCCTGGAGGGCTGTCCGCCGCGCGTGCTTGTGCGGCTCGCCGATGAGCGGGACGTGACGGTCTGGCCTCAGGGGTTCAGGGCTCTGGCGCCGGAAACCATGACCCTGCTGGCGGACAGAGGGGTAAAGCTCGTCGGCGTGGATGTGCCTTCTGTCGACCCGGATACTTCCGAAATCTTGCCCAGTCGTGGGATCGCACGTTCCCGCGACATGCTCATTTTGGAAAATCTTGCTCTTTCTGCGGTGGAACCCGGTGATTATGAGTTGATTGCGCTGCCAATGAAGTTAGAAGGGCTGGACGCTGCGCCGGTTCGGGCCATTTTGCGCCCGCTCCGCTAATCCCGGAAAACGGGAACGCGCAGAGGAAATAAGAAAAAAGGCTGACCGTAGGGAGCGGCAAGGAGCGTGAATGCTGGAGCTTGATCAGCTCATAATGGATTTCAGCGGATTCAGGGCGGTGAATGGCTGCTCGTTCCGCGTCGAGGAAGGCAGTATTACCGGATTGATCGGCCCGAACGGGGCGGGCAAGACAACGCTTTTCAACCTGATTGCAGGGGCGTTGCAGCCGACCAGCGGCCGGATCCGGTTTCTGGGCGAGGATGTCACCAACCTGGCCAGCCATGAGCTGTTCCACAAGGGACTTGTGCGGACGTTTCAGATCCCGCACGAGTTTCACAAGCTGACGGCCCTGGAAAACCTGATGATGGTGCCACCGTCGCAGCCCGGTGAAAGCCTGTTTTCCAATTGGCTTGCCTGGGGGCGAGTGAAGGCGGCCGAAGCCGAGGTCGAGAAAAAGGCCTATGACACCCTGGCATTTCTGGAGCTGACACACGTGGCGCACGAGCCGGCCGGCAACCTGTCCGGTGGCCAGAAGAAGCTTCTGGAACTCGGCCGCACCATGATGACCGATGCCAGGCTCGTGCTGCTGGACGAACCGGCGGCCGGCGTCAACCGCACCCTTCTGCGCAAGCTCGAGACCAAGATCGAGATCCTGAACAAGGAGCGCGGTTACACGTTCATCCTGATCGAACACGATATGGAAATGATCGAGAAACTCTGCGATCCCGTTGTCTGCATGGCCGAGGGCCGGGTGCTGATCCAGGGGGATTTCCAGACCGTGCGTTCCAATCCGCAGGTGCTGGAAGCCTATCTGGGCGAGACCACGGGAGATGCAGCATGACAGCGCTTCTTTCCATGGACCGCATCACCGGAGGCTACGGCGATGCGGACATCCTCCAGGACGTTTCCATGCATGTGGATGCGGACGAGATCGTCGTCATCGTCGGACCGAATGGCGCCGGCAAGTCCACGGCGATGAAGTCCGTCTTTGGTCTTCTGACCATCCGCGGCGGCCGCATGCTGTTCGATGGCGACGACATCACCACCTGGGCGCCCAACCGCATCGTCCAGCGCGGCATCTGTTACGTGCCGCAGGTCGACAACATCTTCCGCGAGATGTCGATCCACGAGAATCTGGAAATGGGCGGTTTCCTCAAGAAGGGTGACCTCAGCGCCGCCTACGACCGGGTCTACACCCTGTTTCCGGATCTGAAGGAGCGCCGCAAGACGCTTGCCGGCTCCCTGTCGGGCGGTCAGCGCCAGATGGTGGCCATGGGCCGGGCCTTGATGCTCGACCCGAAGCTTCTTCTGCTTGATGAGCCGACCGCCGGGCTTTCGCCCAAATACATGGAACAGATCTTCCAGATCTGCCGGGATGTGCGCGACACGGGTGTCGCCATTCTTCTGGTGGAGCAGCATGCCAAGCAGGCGCTTGCCTTTGCCGACCGGGGTTATGTCCTGGCCGCCGGCAAGAACCGCCACGAAGGCAGCGGGGCCGATCTTCTGGCCGACCGTGAAGTCGCCGAAATGTTCCTGGGGGGCTGAGCGGTATGGATTTTCTTGAGCTTATCAATTTCTACGTCATTCCGGGCATCGTGCTTGGGTCGATCTATGCGCTCGGCGCGGTCGGCATCACGCTGGTCTTCGCCATTCTGCGCTATGCCCATCTGGCGCATGGCGATCTGGCGACGCTTGGTGCTTTCATCGCGCTTGCGGTTGTCACGGGCCTTGGCGTTTCGCCGCTGGTGGCTCTGCCGATCGCCATCATCGCAACCGCTGCCGTTGCTGTTGGCATCGACAAGGTGTTCTACGAGCACCTGCGCGAGCGGCCGAAAATCGTCACCGTGATGGCTTCGCTCGGGATCGCTCTCATGATCCGCGCCGTGGTGCAGGTGGTCTGGGGTGTCGATACCGAAACCTATTCGCGCGGTATTGTCCGTCCGGAAAACTATTTCGGCCTGCGCATCCGCGACCGTGAAATCCTGACCGTCATCGCCATGATCGCGCTCGTCGGCGGGCTGCAACTCTTCCTGACGCGCTCTAAATGGGGCAAGGCGATGCGGGCCATGTCGGACAACCCCAATCTGGCTCTTTTGTCGGGCATCGACAACAAGAAGGTCGTGATGCTGACCTGGGTGATCGCCGGCGGACTTTGTGCCGCCTCGGGCGTCTTTCTCGGGCTCAACACCGAGCTGAAATCGATGATGGGCTGGCAGATGCTGCTGCCGATGTTCGCCGCCGCCATCCTGGGCGGGGTCGGCCGGATCGAGGGCGCCGTGCTTGGCGGGCTCATCGTCGGGATCGCCGAAGAGCTGTCGGTTCTGGTGATCCCGAGCGAATACAAGGCCGCTATGGCTTTCGCCATTTTGTTGTTCATGCTGCTTGTGCGCCCGACCGGGCTGCTCAAGGGCAAAGTGCTGTAAGGGGAGGGAGGAGAAAATGGAATATCTCGGTCTTCTCAACTACGCCCTCTTCATGGCGATCTTCATCGGCATCTACGCGCTGCTGGCGCTGGGGCTCAACATCCAGTGGGGTTTCGCGGGCCTTTTCAACGCGGGCATTGCCGGATTTTTCGCGGTTGGCGCCTACACCTCCGCAATCCTGACGACGGAACATGCCGATGGCCGTATCGGCGGCTTCGACATGCCGTTCTTCGTCGGCTGGATCGGTGCGATGATTGCCGCCGCTCTGGTGGCCTGGCCCATCGGCAAGATCTGTCTGCGGTTCCGCTCCGACTATCTGGCGATTGCGTCCATCGGCATTGCCGAAATTATCCGTCTGGTGGTCAAGTCCGAAGCGGTGCTGACCAACGGGGCTCGTGGCATTTCCGGCATTCCGCGTCCGGCGGCAGAGTTTCCGTCCATGGCGCAGGAAACCGCCTATCTGGCATCACAGGCAGCGTATCTTGCCATCGTGGTCGTCGTGCTGGTTGCGGCCTATATGCTGGTGGAACGTCAGTTCAATGCCCCCTGGGGCCGCATGATGCGCGCCATTCGCGACAATGAAGGCGCGGCCAAGGCCATGGGCAAGGACGTCGAGTTCCGCCGCCTGCAGGCCTTCATCTTCGGTTCGGCTCTGATGGGGCTGGGTGGGGCGCTGTTCGCGCATTTCAACCGCTCCATCACCCCGGAAGCCATCGACCCGATGGTGGCAACCTTCCTGGTCTGGATCATGCTGATCCTGGGGGGCAGCGGCAACAACCGGGGGGCCATACTGGGCGCCGCGGTGGTCTGGATCATCTGGTCCATGTCGGAAATCGCGACCGACCGCCTGCCCACGGAATATGCCATCCAGGCGAAATACATTCGTCTGTTCCTGATCGGTCTGATGCTGCAGCTTGTGCTGCGCTTCCGTCCCGAAGGCCTGCTGCCGGAACCTCTGAGAGGCGACCGGCGGGCACCAAAATCCGGTGCGGATCACACTTAGGTCCGTTCCTCAGGCTAGCTTTCCGGTTTCGGGAGGCAGAGCCTTGAAAAACCAAAGTCCCGGCGAAGACCGGAATATTGAGGAGGTACTTTGATGAAAACCAAGATTCTCGCACTTGCTGCAGGTCTGATGACCGCGACCGCGCTGGCATCCGTACCGGCAAAGGCTGATGTCAAGATCGGCCTGCTCGGCGGCATTTCCGGCCCGATCGCAGCCATGGCTCCGGCCATGATCGATGCGGCGCAGCTCGCTTTCCAGCAGGTCAACGAGCAAGGCGGCATTGGCGACGGCGAACAGCTGGTCGGCGTTGTCGGCGACAGTGCCTGTAACCCGCAGAACGGCACCGACGCCGCCACCAAGGCCGTGAACATCGAAGGCGTCATCGGCGTCGTCGGTCCGCATTGCTCGGGTGCGGTTCTGGCTGCAGCCGGTTCGGTCACCATTCCGGCCGGTATCACCATGATCACTCCGTCCGGCACCTCGCCGGAAATCTCCACGCTCGACGACAAGGGCACCGTGTTCCGCACCGTGCCGTCCGACGACTATCAGGGCCGGGCACTGGCACGTACCCTGAAGGAGCAGGGCTACGAGAAGGTCGCTGTTGCCTACCTCAATAATGACTACGGCACGGGTCTTGCCAACGCGTTCAAGGCGGAATTCGTCGATGAACTCGGCGGCGAAATCACCCAGTTCGCAGCGCACGAGGAAGGCAAGGCCTCCTATCGCTCCAACCTTGCCGAACTCGCCAAGGGCGGTGCGGACACGCTGGTCATCTTCGACTACGGCGACGGCACCGGCCTCACCATTCTGCGTCAGGCTCTTGAAAACGGCTTCTTTGAAAAGTTCGTCGGCGGCGACGGGATGAAGTCCGAAGCGGTGATCAACGAACTGGGCGTCGAAAACCTCGCGACCTTCGTGTCGTCTTCTCCGGTTGGCGAACAGTCCGCTTCGCTCGACATCTTCAACGAAGCCTTCAAGAACATCGGCGGCGATCCGGATGCGATCTTTGCCACCACGTCCTATGACGCGGCGTTCCTGCTGGCTCTGGCGGTCGAAAAGGCCGGCGGCAAGAAGGAAGACGTTGCAGCGGCCATGGCCGAAGTCTCCAACGGCGAAGGCGAAACCATCCGTCCGGGCGAGTGGAAGAAAGCCAAGGAACTGATCGCAGCCGGCAAAGCCATCGACTACAAGGGCGCAGCCGGTGACCACAACTTCGACGAAAACGGCGACGTCCCGGGCACCTACGCCCTTTGGGAAGTCGGCACCAACGGCTTCGAAGTCCTGACCGAAATGAAGTAAGCGACTTCACACGAAGCGTTTGCAGGAAACCGGCGGCTCGAAAGGGCCGCCGGTTTTTTGGTTTGAGAAGCCATGCAATCTTCCACTGCGGTCATTCCGGACAAGCGAGGCAAAGCTGAACGCAGATCCGGAATCCAGACATGTTTCGCGCTGAAAGCACGGCTGGTTTTCTTTCTCTGCATCAAGATCCCTCCGCGTAGTATCAGCCAGCATTCAGCGATGGACTTTATTGAGTTTGGGTCGCGACGTCATCAAGATGCAACTTGATCGATGTTTTCTCGCAGGATAACGCCTTGCCGACACTGGTCGAAATTGTTTCATATGATCCGGATTGGATATCGCAGTTTTCCATGGCGGAGGCTGTGCTGAAAGGCTTGCTTGGCGACCGAGTCATTGCTGTCGATCATGTCGGAAGTACCTCCGTTCCCGGGTTGGCTGCCAAGCCTGTCATAGACATCGATGTAACTCTGTCGAGTTCCACAGATATTCCGAGTGCTACGACAGACCTCGTCAATCAAGGCTATGAAAATCGCGGAAATCGTTATGGCGACGGTGTTTGGGCGTTTCTTCTAAAAACCACTTCACCTCAGTTCAGAGTTTATCTCTGTCCACCGGCAAATCGCACGCATCAGCATCGCCTCATATTTCGCGATTACCTTCGTCAGCATCAGGAGGCAGCCTGCAGATACGCTGCCTTGAAAGCGCAACTTGCACAAAAGTTTCCATATGACGGCGATCGCTATACCTCAGGAAAGAGGCAATTTGTCTTGGAAATCGTGCGCCGGGCACTGGAAGAGGACCATTTCCAACAATGATGCGGAAAGTGTTCATGATTGCAGAATAGCTCCATTACCTTGATACCGGCACAGTGGGTGCAATCATCACGTCGTTCATTTCAGGCGCGGGAAGCCGTTCACAGCAGTATCACCCGGGTACGCTTTGCCAGACTGAGGCAAACTTCCTTACTTACCCCAACGCGATTTTCCCGCTATACACCCCGCCATGCGTGATCTGGATGTTCTTGTGCTTGGTGGCGGCGCCGCCGGGTTGATGTGTGCAATTGAGGCGGCGAAGCGTGGGCGCAAGGTGCTTGTGGTCGACCATGCCGGGAAACCGGCGGAGAAGATCCGCATTTCCGGCGGGGGGCGCTGCAACTTTACCAACATCCATTGTTCGCCGGCTAATTTTCTGTCGCAGAACCCGAGGTTCTGTGTCTCGGCGCTGAAGCGCTACACCCAGCAGGACTTCCTGAAACTGGTCGAAAAGCACCGGATATCCTGGCACGAAAAAACACTCGGCCAGCTCTTTTGCGACGACAGTGCGAAGGACATCATCCGCATGCTGCTGGACGAGCTGGAAGCAGCCGGGGGCACGTTGCAGCTGGAAACGGAGATCAAGGCGATTGAAAAACCGGACGACCGGTTCTCGGTATCGACGTCCAAGGGGCCGTTGCGGGCAGCATCACTTGTGGTGGCGACCGGCGGACCGTCGATCCCGAAGATGGGCGCAACAGGCTTTGGCTATGATCTGGCCAAGCGCTTCGGCCACAACGTCATTGCCCCGCGCGCGGCACTCGTGCCACTGACTTTTTCCGATGCCAACAAGGAACTGTGCGGCCGGCTTGCCGGTGTCTCGGTGGATGCGGTCGTTTCCTTTCAAAAGACATCGTTTCGCGAAGGCCTGCTCTTCACGCATCGTGGCCTGTCCGGGCCCTCGGTGCTGCAGATTTCGTCCTACTGGCAGGAAGGCAAGCCGATTTCGGTGAACCTAACGCCGGAGGCCGATGTCTTCGTAGCCTTGCGGACGGCTCGCCAGGACAACCCGAAACAGGACCTGAAGACAGCCCTTGGCGGATTGCTGCCCAACCGGCTGGCCGATGAGTTGTCGCAGGCCTTTGCCCTGAAAGGCCGCCTTGCCGACCAGTCGGACAAGGTTCTGCGCCGGGCAGCCGAACAGTTGAACCGCTGGCAGCTCACACCAGTCGGCACCGAAGGCTACCGCACAGCGGAAGTCACGCTTGGTGGCGTCGACACGAAGGAACTCTCCTCCAAGACCATGGAAAGCACGAAGGTGCCGGGGCTCTATTTCATTGGCGAGGTTGTTGATGTCACTGGACATCTCGGCGGATTCAATTTCCAGTGGGCCTGGTCGTCCGGCCATGCCGCCGGCCAGGTGGCCTGACAGCTGCATTCATCCTTTCGTTGAAGAGATTTGCGCGGCGCAGCATTTTTTGATGATCGCTCCTCAGAGCTGGTTATAGTGGCAGGAAAGAAGGTTTGGCTCCAGACCTCCCTTTCGCCGTGTCCATGGCCCCTCTGCCTGAGGAAGCGCGTCAGCGCTGTCTCGAAGGGTAGGCGGCAAATGCCTGAAGGCACGGCCCGTCCTTCTGAAGGGACCTGACGGTCTCCCCGGGGATGAGAAAGGGCTCTGCGTCTGGGTGAAAGAGAGCGGCTATGGCTGTCGTCCGGGGGGATGAATGAAGCGCGTCACCATTCACGATGTGGCCGAAACGGCGGGCGTCAGCCTGGCGACGGTTGACCGTGTGCTGAACGGCCGGCCGGGTGTGCGCAAGGTCACCATCGAAAAGGTCAAGCAGGCGGTTGATGCGCTCAACTACAAGCCGGATGTCTTTGCCGCAGGCCTTGCCAAGAAGCGGGTCTACCGTCTGCACTTCCTCATTCCGAATGGCCCAAACGCCTTCATGGAAGACCTGACCCGCGAAGCGCTGTCTCACGCCGAAACCATGAGCGCCGACCGCATGCACGTGCATGTGGAGCCCATCGACGCTTTCGACGGCCACAGGGTTGCCGGCACGCTGGCGATCCTCGATCGGTCGCAGTGTGACGGTGTCGCGGTGGTCGCGCCGGCGTTTCCGGAAGTGCAGGCAGCCATCGACCGGCTGCAAGATAGGGGCGTGCCCGTGGTCACGCTCGTTTCCGATCATCCATCCTCGTCCCGCCGGCATTTCGTCGGGATTGACAACGTGGCCGCCGGGCGCACCGCCGGGCGGTTGCTCGGCCGTTTCCTGCCCAGGGTACCGGCCAAGATCGGGATCATTGCCGGCTCACTCGGCCTTCGCGACCACGCGGAGCGCTATCAGGGCTGCCGGGATGTTATTGAGCAGGACTTTCCTCATCTGGAATTGCTGAAGGTGCGCGAGGGCAGGGACGACAACGCCCGCAACGCGGACCTGATGCGCAAGCTTCTGACCGAACATCCTGATCTCGCCGGGCTTTACAATATTGGGGCGGGCAACCGGGGCACGATCGCGGCTCTGAAGGAAAGCGGCCGCAGCAAGGATATCGTTTTCGTCGGTCACGAGTTGACCCCCTATACGCGTGAAGCGCTGCAGGACGATGTGCTTGATGCCGTGATAGCCCAGGACCCTGGCCACGAGATCCGCAGCGCGATCCGCGTGTTGAAGGCTCTTTGCGATGGCGCTGCGATCATCGAGGGACAGGAACGTATCGGCATAGATGTGTTTCTGAAGGACAACCTGCCCGGGGAACTGGAGCCTTTCGCACCCGCCGGGCAGCCTGCGTGAAGCTGGGTTCGGGGCAGTTTTCGGACGATTCCGCCAAAAAGTGGTCTCCCACACTCAAATTTTGAATTGACCTTTCAGGGCCGGCACCTCATATCTAGTGCATGCGTTTGACACAACAGACAAACTATGCCGTACGCGCGCTGATGTATTGCGCCGTCAACCCGGACAAACCCAGCAAGGTTGCGGATATCGCAGCCAGCTTTGACATGTCCGAAACCCACCTGTTCAAGATCATGAAAGTCCTGGTCGATGCAAATCTGATCAAGACCATCCGTGGCCGGAACGGCGGGGTTATGCTGGCACGCCCTGCAGAAAAGATTTCGGTTGGCGAAGTTGTACGTGCCGCTGAGGAAAGTTTCCTTCTTGCGGAATGTTTCGACAGTGGTCGCAAGGATTGCCCGCTCATCATGTCCTGCGGCTTTAACGGCCTGCTGCATGAGGCGCTGGAAGCGTTCATGGAAGTTCTGGACGGCAAGTCGATTGCCGACCTTTCGGAAGACCGCTTCGGCATGCGCGATCTTTTGAAGATCGATATGACAAAGGCTCCGATCGCGGCCAACGCGTAGGGCTTTGCCGGCACATCAGGGTTTCGAAGGCGCCACCGTAAGGTCGGCGCCTTTTTTGTTGGGGCAATCGCAAGGTAAGGAAACGATGACCCGGGCCGCTTCTGAAAGAGACGGTCTTTCGAAGGTCGCGGCTGACACTGGATCAGACCGCGGGATCGATCCGTTTCAGGTTCTCGGGGAAAGGTCGCCACGGCACGTGTCATCTGGCCGGGTTCAGGGAAAAGGCCGGGCTGGCTTGCCGCTGAGGGAGAGGAGAGGGCGGTTGGCTGGCCTGGCATTTGTCACTCCGGTCTCCCGGAGGGCCTGTCTAATCCGAAACCAGAGGACGCGATTTCCGGTTCCGTTTCGATCAGGCATTGCCTTGATAGGAAAACATGAGTATGAGTGTCAAGTATAAAGTTGAGTTGGAAACTCATCTTTTAAATCCGATGTCCCACTGCTCCTGTAACAAGCTGATTTTTTGAACAGTTTCAGGAGCGACATAAAGGCCAAGGACCGAATGCGCGCTATGACACCGACCGCCAACAGCCAGAAACACCGCCTCTCCCTGGGTACCAGCAGCCGCGCCTCGCGCGCCTTCGCGGCCACGCCGCCGCGCGAGGTCAAATCGGAACTCGACACCCGCGACCTGTTCAGCGGCCAGCGCCAGATCCAGATCCGCCACAACGACGAAACCTACCGTCTGTCCATCACCAAGCAGGGCAAATTGATTTTGACGAAGTGATCAATCGGGTCCTGGAACCCCGCGAAAGCGAGGATTCAGGACCCGTCATCGCACTGATGATGGAGTGGCGATCGCCCGGGGCTCCAGGGTCCCGGCTCTCCGCTACACGTCAGCCGGGAGGAGACCAAAATCTCTGTGTCACGCCCCGAAAATCGCCACGGGTTTGCCGACACCGCGCAGGGCGTGTTCGCCCATGGCGCTGAGGTTGGACCGAAGGTCGCCGGATAGGGCGTTCCGCACAGGTTCGGTCAGAAGCAGGGCGCGGCCGAGGGGCTTGCACAGGGATTCCACCCGGCTGGTCTCGTTGACGGCGCGGCCGATCACGGTGAAGTCGAGCCGTTCCTCGCCGCCGACATTGCCGAAAAAGACCTCTCCCCGGTGAAGGCCGATGCCGATCTTCAGCGGGTGCCAGTGAACAGGGTCCGGAAGCTCTTCAGGCGGATTGAGGTTCAATTCGTCGATGGCTTCCAGCGCTGCCCTGGCAGCCTTCATGGCCGCATTGGCGGCCGCTGTTTCTCCCAGGGTTTTCTGATCGAACACCGCAAGAATCCCGTCGCCCATGAATTTAAGGATATCGCCACCGTTGTTGAGAACGGCGTCCGAGATACGGTCGAAATAGGCGTTCAGGATCGCGGTCACTTCCGGTCCGCTCAGCCGGTCGGCTAGCTGGGTGAAGCCGCGCATGTCTGCCATGAAGACGACGGCCGTGATCGCCTCGCCGTCGCCACGCTTGATCTCGCCGTCCAGCACGCGCTGTCCCGCGATGGGGCCGAGATAGGTGTCGGCAACGTTGCGGGCGATGCGCTGGACGATATGGCGTTCGATATGGAGGGCCAGCAGGTCGATCAGAGTGCGGATCAGGTCCTTCTCCTGCTGGTTCAAACCACCTGGCTTGCGGGTCGCCAGGGTCATGGCATTGTGTTTTTCGTGCGAGGAGCTGAGCGGCAGGGCGACATAGGCCGTGTATCCCTGGTCGGCGAGCTCCCGCATCAGGGGGGCGGAATTCGCCCCCTCGACACTTTCCAGGTTGACCCTGATGGTCTGCCCTTCGTTGATGACGTGAAACAGCGGATTGCGGGTAAAGGCTTCCGACTTGGGCGCGTTTGCATCCGCAGCAACCTCGTCACAAAACTTGTCCTGGCTGTTCCAGACCCATGAAAAACCGATGACACGGGGGTGCAGCGTGCCGATGTGCAGCGTCGCCCGGTCAATGGCGACCCCTGCGGCCTTGCAGCGCCACATGAACTCCTCGAACATCAGCATGACATCATCGATCCGGGTCGCCTCATGCAGGAGCCACGATTTCAATTCGTCGATGCTGAGCGTTTCCGGCGCACAGGCGGGACCTCTGCGGGAGCGTGCCGTCAGATAGATGTAGGGCGCGTAGGTGCGCGGGGATGGATCCAGAAAGGCTTTGTTCATCGGGGCTCCGTGAGACGGCTTAACGTAATATCTCGGGCGCCGGCGAGCAAACTTCAATCGGCAAAATACCGAATGGTAGAAAACGCCTTGAAACGGCACGGGGGATAAGGAGAAAACAGGGGAGGGTACACTCCGTCCCTCCCTCCCTCCCTCTCGACGGGGCTTCCCGCTTCGTCGGGATAAGAGCGGAAGGTCTACCGAAAACGAGCTGCACGTCAGCCGTGTCCGTCACCTCCCGAGGAACCGCGTGAGCAGCGCCTCGAAAGATGGTTTGCCGGGCCGGGGAAGGCGGCGATTTAGAACGCCGCCTCGACACCGCCCATTTCGACATAAACGCTCTTCGTCTGGCTGTAATATTCGATCGCCGCATGGCCGTTTTCGCGGCCGATTCCCGACTTCTTGTAGCCACCGAAGGGCATTTCGATCGGGGTCAGATTGTAGGTGTTGATCCAGCAAGTGCCGGCCTGCAACTGGTCGATCACCCGGTGCGCCCGCTGAATGTCCTTGGTGAATACGCCTGCGGCAAGGCCGAATTCCGTGTCGTTGGCACGGGCGACGACATCGTCCTCATCGGTGAAGTCGAGAACGCTCAGAACTGGGCCGAAAATTTCTTCGCGGGCAATGCGCATGTCATCCTTCACGTCGGCAAAGACAGTCGGCTGCACGAAATAGCCGTCCGGGAAGCTGGCGACCGAGGCCGTGCCGCCACCGCAGACCAGACGGGCGCCTTCGTCCTGGCCGATCTTCATGTAATGGAGCACTTTGTCGAGCTGCTGTTTGGACACCAACGGACCGATGTTGGTTTCCTCGTCCAGCGGATCGCCCAGCACCGCATTGGCGGTGCGTTCCGCAAGCCGCTTCAGGAAGGCTTCCTTGATCGCCTCGTGAACGAACACGCGCGTGCCGTTGGAGCAGATCTGACCGGTTGAGTAGAAGTTGGCGTTGATGGCAGCGGACACTGCGTTTTCAATGTCCGCATCGTCAAAGACGATCAGCGGCGACTTGCCGCCGAGTTCCAGCGTTGTCTTCTTAAGGTGTTCACCGGCAAGGGCCGCCACCTTTGCGCCCGTGGGAACGGAGCCGGTGAGGGAAATCTTGGCAATTGCCGGGTGGGCCACCAGCTTCGCGCCGACGTCGCCAAAGCCCTGCAGCACGTTGAAGACACCGTCCGGCAGACCGGCCTCGGTAAAGGCTTCGGCAAGCTTCAGCGCGCTCAGCGGGGTGACTTCCGACGGCTTGAAGATCATCGCGTTGCCGCAGACGAGAGCCGGGGCCGCCTTCCAGCAGGCGATCTGGATCGGATAGTTCCAGGCACCGATGCCGAAGCAGATGCCGAGCGGTTCGCGCTTTGTGTAGGCGAAGGAGCCGCCCAGATCTATATGTTCACCCGTGAGTGTCGCAGCCAGACCGCCGAAATACTCCAGACAGTCGGCACCGGAAGCCGCGTCGGCAATCAGGGTTTCCTGCAAGGGTTTGCCGGTATCCAGCGTTTCCAGAATGGAGAGTTCGCGGTTCTTCTCGCGCAGGATTTCCGCCGTACGGCGCAGCACCCGGCCGCGCTCGGCAGGAGGCGTTGCTGCCCAGATCTTCTGGCCTTCCTGAGCGGAGCGGATTGCCGCTTCAATCACCGCATCGTCGGCGGCGTGGAGCCGGGCAATCGCTTCACCGGTTGCAGGATAAAGCGAGTCGAAAGGTGTGCCGCTCTGGCTCTCGGCATATGAGCCGCCGACATAATGGGACGCTTGCGGTTGGGCGCGCATGGGTTGGCTCCTTGATTTCTATCTGCCCTGGTTTGCCAGAAGTCTGGTCTGCCAGAGGTCAGCGTTGGCTTGTTTCCCACTCCGGGTGGATCCACGGTTCCTGGTTTGACGCGGGAAGCGGGGTTTTGCCCAGAATATGGTCCGATGCCTTTTCCCCGACCATAATCGAGGGCGCATTCAGATTGCCATTGGTGATTTGCGGAAAGATGGAACTGTCGGCGACACGCAGGCCATCGACACCGATGACCCGGCATTCCGGATCGACCACGGCCATGGCATCGTCCTTGGCCCCCATCCGGCAGGTGCCGCAAGGGTGATAGGCGCTTTCCACGTGTTCGCGGATGAAGTCGTTAAGCGATTCATCGCTTTGCACATCGTCGCCCGGCTGGATTTCCTTGCCGCGATAGGGGGCGAAGGCTTCCTGGCCGAAGATCTCGCGGGTCAGACGAATGCAGGTGCGGAAGTCCTCCCAGTCGTCGTCGTGAGACATGTAGTTGAACAGGATCGACGGCTTGGCCTTCGGATCACTGGAGGTCAGCTTGACCCGGCCGCGCGACTTGGAGCGCATCGGCCCGACGTGGGCCTGGAAACCGTGACCTTCCGCGGCCGCCTGGCCATCGTAACGCACGGCAAAGGGCAGGAAGTGATACTGGATGTCCGGATATTTCACGCCTGCCTTGGAACGGATGAAGGCGCAGCTCTCGAACTGGTTCGAAGCGCCAAGGCCCTGCTTCAGGAACAGCCACTGCGCCCCGATCACCGCCTTGGAGAACAGGTTCCAGTGCTTGTAGAGCGTGATTGGCTGCGTACAGGCCTGCTGAAGATAAAGTTCCAGATGGTCCTGAAGGTTTGCGCCAACACCCGGCCGGTCGGCCACGACATCGATCCCCATTTCAGCCAGGTGCGACGCCGGACCGATGCCAGACTGCATCAGGATCTTCGGCGAGTTGATGGAAGACGCCGACAGGATCACCTCGCGCGCGGCCTTGGCCTCGCGGATTTCACCGCCGGTTTCGAATTCCACACCGACCGCGCGCTTGTCCTCGATCAGGACGCGGCGCACCAGGGCGCCTTTCACAAGGGTTAGGTTGCCGCGCTTGAGGGCCGGTTTCAGATAGGCGTTTGCAGCGGACCAGCGGCGGCCGCGATGGACCGTCATTTCCATGTCGCCGAAGCCTTCCTGACGCTCGCCGTTGTAATCGGCCGTCACGCCGTAACCGGCTTGTTCTCCAGCTGTCTTGAAGGCATTGAACAACGGGTTCCACTTGGTTCCGCGCTGGACGTGCAGCGGGCCGTCCGTGCCGCGCCAGTCCTCCTGGCCGCCATGGCTGTGTTCCTGGCGCTTGTAATAGGGCAGTACGTGGCGATACCCCCAGCCGCTCGCACCCATCTCTTCCCAGGTGTCGAAGTCGCAGGCGTGTCCGCGCACGTAGACCATGCCGTTGATCGAGGACGACCCGCCGATAACCTTGCCGCGCGGGGTCGCCAGGCGCCGCCCGCCCAGGTGGGGCTCCGGTTCGCTGGCATAGCCCCAGTCGTAGAGCGGCATGTTCATCGGATAGGAAAGGGCGGCAGGCATCTGGATGAGCGGACCGACGTCCGTGCCGCCGAATTCCAGCACAAGCACCCTGTTGCCGGGGTCTTCGGACAGGCGGTAGGCCATGGCGCAGCCGGCGGATCCGGCCCCGACGATGATGAAGTCGAACTGGTCGCTCATGTTGATCCTAGTTGCTCAATTCTTGGTGATGCGCCCCAGGTGGACGGCAATCTGGGTTTCCACATAGTCTTCGACCAGGGCGATGGCGGCCGAGCGGTTGGGCTTGCCGTCGCGCAGCGCTTGCCGGATCCACACCCCGTCGATCATCGATGCGGTACCCTCGGCAATCCGGCGGGCCTCGTCCTGGGGCATGAAGGCCCGCAGGTTGTGGGTCAGGTTCGAGGCCAGCCTTGCGGCATAGATATTCAGAAGACGGCTGTTGCTGTCGGTGGTGCGCGACTGGACATAGAACGCGAGCCAGGCTGCAATCACCGCAGGCTGAAACTGGTCGACCGCAAAATTGCCGGCGATGATTGCGGAAATCCGCTCCCGCGGGGTTTCCGCCTTTTCGAGGCTTTCGCGGATCGCGCGGCCGAGTTCTGTCAGGAGATGGCGCATGGTGGCGGCCAGCAACTGGTCCTTCGAGCCGAAATAGTGATGCACAAGCCCGCCGGAGACGCCCGCGCGCTTGGCGATCTGCGCCATGGTCACGTCGCTGTAGCCACGTTCGTGTATGGCATCGACTGTCGCGTCAATCAGACTGCGCCGCCGCTCTGCTTCCATTCCGACCTTTGGCATTTTTACCTCCGACACTTGGTGAGAGAAGAATTCGGCTTGGCTTGCCGACCTTTGATCTGGCGTTGGCAACTCCGGCCAAGCACAAGTCCGCTCGCCCATCGTCACCATCTTGGTGCAGCAGCGTCAACGTGAATGAATAGCCCTTCTCAGAGCCTTTCGTTCCGCCTTGCCGAGGTCATCTCACACCCGAGTTTTATTTTTAATTGATCAGTCAATCAATGAAAACTTGCATTTTTTTCTCGTGGATGTTTGGATCATGGTTAGGCAGTCTGTGGGCAAAGGAACTTCCGGACGGTAGAAACATTTCTGATCCACGCTCTGCAAAGAAACGAGAAACAAGACTTTCCATAGGAGGTATGCATATGAAAGTAGCAGCGAAACTCGCTGGAGGCCTGGCGCTCGGGCTGATGCTCACAGGAACCGCCCTGGCGAACGAGCCGGAAAGCTGTCAGACCGTTCGTTTCTCGGATGTGGGCTGGACGGATATTACCGCAACGACCGCAGCGACCTCCGTCGTGCTGGAAGCGCTCGGCTACAAGCCGGATGTCAAGCTTCTGTCCGTGCCCGTGACCTACGCGTCGCTGAAAAACAAGGACATCGACGTCTTCCTCGGCAACTGGATGCCGACCATGGAAGGCGACATCAAGAATTACCGTGAGGACGGCTCTGTCGAAACGGTCCGTGCAAACCTGGAAGGCGCGAAATACACGCTGGCCGTTCCGGAATACACCTATGAAAAAGGCCTGAAGAGCTTCCAGGACATCGCCAAGTTCAAGGACGATCTCGACGGCAAGATCTACGGCATCGAGCCGGGTAACGATGGCAACCGCCTGATCATCGGCATGATCGATCAAAACCTCTTCGACCTCGAGGGCTTCGAAGTTGTTGAATCCTCCGAGCAGGGCATGCTGGCGCAGGTCGCCCGTGCAAACCGCCGCGATGCCGACATCGTCTTCCTTGGCTGGGAACCGCACCCGATGAACGCCAATTTCAAGATGAAGTATCTTGAAGGCGGCGATGATGTCTTCGGCCCGGACTACGGCGGCGCAACCGTCTACACGAACGTGCGGGCAGGCTACGTAAAGGAATGCCCGAACGTCGGCAAGCTGCTGGAGAATCTTGAATTCTCGCTGCCGATGGAAAACGAGATCATGGGTAAGATCCTGATCGATGGCGAAGACCCCAACAAGGCGGCAGCCGCCTGGCTGAAGGAACATCCGGCAACCTTCGAAAACTGGCTCGTCGGCGTGAAGACCTTTGATGGCGGCGACAGCTTCGCGGCCGTCAAGAGCGCTCTTGGCCTCTAACGTCTCTTGTGAAGTGGACGCCGTCGCTTGCGGCGGCGTCCTTTTTCGTGGCAACAGGATTCACAAGGGGGCTCACGTTGGAGTGGCTGACTGAACAAAAAATCCCGATCGGCAGTTGGGCGAAAGCCGGGGTCGATTGGCTAACCGACAACGCTTACTGGTTGTTCGACGGCATTTCCGCCTTTCTCTTGACGATCATCGACGGGATCTTGTGGGTGCTTCAGGCGCCGCCTGCTCTTGTGATGGTCGCCATCTTTGTCGCACTGGCCTATTTCGTTCACCGCACGATCACGTTCGCAGCCCTTGTCGCGGTCGCCCTGTTGCTCATCATCAATCAGGGCTACTGGGAAGAAACGACGGAAACCCTGGCTCTGGTCGTGGCTTCGACGATCGTCTGCATGGCGATCGGTGTGCCGATCGGCGTTGTTGCGGCACATCATCCGCGCGTCTACGCCGTTCTGCGTCCTGTTCTCGACCTGATGCAGACACTGCCGACCTTCGTTTATCTGATCCCGGCGCTCATCCTGTTTGGCCTCGGCATGGTGCCCGGCCTGATCGCGACCGTGATCTTTTCCATTCCAGCGCCAATCCGGCTCACGCAGCTCGGTGTGTCATCGACGCCCACTTCGCTCCTGGAAGCCGGAAAGGCCTTTGGCGCGACGAACTCACAGCTTCTCTGGAAAATCGAATTGCCTTATGCACTGCCACAGATCATGGCCGGGCTGACGCAGACCATCATGCTGTCCCTGTCGATGGTGGTGATCGCCGCGCTTGTTGCTGCCGACGGTCTCGGGGTTCCGGTGCTGCGGGCACTGAACACGGCCAACGTCGCGCTCGGCTTTGAGGCGGGCGTCTGTATCGTCCTGATCGCTATCGTTCTCGACCGTTTCTTCCGCACACCGTCTGGAGGCAAGAAGAAATGAGCGATGCAACCAAGACACCCGTCGTCACCTTCAGAGATGTCGACATCGTCTTCGGCGAAAAGCCGCAGTCGGCTCTGCCGCTGATCGACGCCGGCAAGACTCGGCAGGAAATCCAGGCGGAAACCGGTCAGATCCTCGGCGTTGCCGGTGCGACCTTCGATATCCATGAAGGCGAAGTGATCGTGTTGATGGGCCTGTCCGGCTCAGGCAAGTCCACGCTGCTGCGCGCGGTCAACGGCCTCAACCCCGTTATCCGGGGCGAAGTGCAGGTGCATGATGGCAAGCGCTACGTCAATCCGGAAACCTGCCCCGAAAACGACCTTCGCGAACTCCGCCGGCACCGGATCGGCATGGTCTTTCAGCACTTCGGTCTGTTGCCATGGCGCACGGTGGCGGAAAATGTCGGCTTCGGCCTAGAGCTGGCGGGCATGCCCGCAAAGGAAAGAGCGGCCAAGGTCGAGGCACAGCTCAAACTGGTCGGCCTCACCGGTTGGGGTGAAAAGCAGGTGCACGAACTTTCCGGCGGCATGCAGCAGCGTGTTGGCCTTGCCCGTGCCTTTGCAACCGACGCGCCTCTTCTGCTGATGGACGAACCGTTCTCGGCGCTCGATCCGCTCATCCGCGACAAGCTGCAGGACGAGCTGCTCGATCTGCAGAAGGAACTCAACCGGACGATCATCTTCGTCAGCCACGATCTCGATGAAGCCGCCAAGATCGGCTCACGCATCGCGATCATGGAAGGCGGACGGGTGATCCAGCTCGGCACATCGCAGGAGATCGTCAAGACGCCGGCAACCAACTATGTCGCCGAATTCGTCAGCCACATGAATCCTCTCAACGTGCTGCGCGCCCGCGACATCATGGTGCCCCCCGGCAGCTTGCCGGGCTCGCTCGCCAGCGGCCTGACCTGCGATCCCGAAGCCTCGGTTCGCGAAGTCGCGAAGCTGAAAAAATCCAGCAAGGATCCCGTTGTCGTGAAGGCAAATGGCTCCATCGTCGGCGTCATCGGCGAGAAGGAACTGCTGGACTGCATGGCGTAAGGCGTGCGGGGCAAAACGAAGGCGGTTCAACCCGGTGACCGTCATCCTTCGAGACGGACCTGAAGGTCCTCCTCAGGATGAGGGCGGATATCAGACTGCAGGCAAGCGTATTAGAAGACTGGCTGCCAAGCCGCAAAACAGAACAAAAAACGGGGCCGAAGGGCCCCGTTTTTCTTTGGTCGATCCGCGCCAGCCGTCGGCAGACGGAGGCAGCAGTCTGAGACCTTAGAGCAGCTCGAGCTGAGCAGCCTGCTTGCCGCGGCCGCGACGGTCGTCTTCGGCAACGAAGGAGATCTTCGCGCCTTCGACGGGCGTACCGATACCGGCCTGCTCGAATGCGGTGATGTGGACGAACACGTCCTTGGAACCGTTTTCCGGAGTGATGAAGCCGAAGCCACGGTCATGGTTGAAGAATTTAATGGTGCCGTTCTCGCGCATGGAGAAACCTTTCCGCTGGTTGGATGCGCCATCCCGTTACCGGCTGGCGCGGATAAACGAGAAGTCAACAAGAAACGGAAAGCTTGGAAATTCAGAGCAGCGCTTGATGGAGCCCTGCCGAAGTCAGTCTAACCGGGTCTTTCGTCAGTCCCGTACGGCACAACGCGTACCGATGAATAATAATGTAGGTCCAGCCGGGCCCTACGGCAAGCGAAAGATTTTTGCAGTGGTCAAACCGAGGCCATAAAGCCGGTAAATCGTGCTCGGGTGACAAAGTGACAGCATGTGACACCAGTCACAGAGCCCGACCGGGGGGCGGGTTAAGTTCGTTTCATGAGTTGAGGCGGACAGCAGGGCCTCACGACACAGGAAGGGACACCGTCATGTTCAAGAAGTTCGCAGTTACCGCCTCCGCGCTGGCTCTTGTTGCCGGCGTTACTTTGACCTCTCAGGCAACGCCTGCCCATGCCGCCAAGGGCTGGCAGGTCGGTGTCGGTGTCGCCAGCGGTCTGGCCGCCGGTGCCATCCTGGGGTCGGCTCTTTCCCAGCCGCGTTATGTGGCTCCGCCGCCGGCCTATTACCCGGCCCCGCCGGCCTACTATCCGGCTCCGGCCCCGGTCGTCTACCGTCCGGCTCCCTGGAGCCCGGCCTGGTACAATTACTGCAGCCGCAAGTACCGCTCGTTCAATCCGAACACCGGTTACTTCCTGTCCTACTCCGGGCAGTACCGCTTCTGCCAGTAAGGCAGTTTCCATCTTCGCCGGGCGCAACGGGCCTCAACGGGCCACCGGCCACTCCCTGCAAGGTCTTCCTCCCACCTTGCAGGGAGTTTTTTGTCTGAGTGTCGCACGAAGCCTGGAAGCTTTGATGGCCGCAAGTTCGAGGCCCGCTTCCTAAGGCGTTATGCGTTTTGCTGCGCGCATCGTTGTTTCAAGCTGGTTGAGAAAGCGCGAGCGGTCGGCCTTCGTGAAGCCCGGGCCGCTTTCGCGGATCTCGCCGATTTCACGCAGATGCGTGTTGAGATCGCGCATCGCAAGGCGCATGCCGATGGCATCCTCCCGGAACGGTTTGCCCGTCGGTCCGATGACAAGCGCACCTGCCTTCACGCAGCGTGCTGCCAGCGGCACGTCGGCGGTCACCACCACATCGCCTGCCACGGCCCGTTCCGCGATCCAGTTGTCAGCTTCGTCCGGCCCTTCGGGCACAACTACCCGTTCGATGAGATCACCTTCGGGAAGCCTCATCCAGCTGTTCGAGACGAACTTTATCTGTACATTGTGGCGCTCGCCCACGCGAACGGCTTCATCCTTGACCGGGCAGGCGTCTGCATCGATGTAGAGCACGGTCATGTTGCTTGTTCCTGTTTCGAACTTTGGAGATAGGCCGCAATGCCCTCTGCCGCCCGCGCGCCTGTCGCAAAACAGGCCTGCAGCAGATAACCTCCCGTCGGTGCTTCCCAGTCCAGCATTTCACCGGCTGCAAAGACGCCTGGCATCTTCCGGAGCATCATCCCGTCATCCAGTTCGTCCAGGGCAATGCCTCCGGCGGACGATATCGCCCGGTCGATGGAATAAGGGGCGGTCAGGACAACAGGAACAGACTTGATGCGCCGCGCAAGGCTTTCGGCCTCCGGCGGAATATCGCCGGTTTCGCGCAATAGCGCCAGTTCCACCGGACTCAGCCGCAGGGTCTTCTTCAGGAAGGTGGCTGCGGACTGCTTGCCGCGGGGTCTTGAGAGTTTTGCAGCCAGTTCGTCTATCCGGGACTGCGGCCGCAGGTCAATTTCCAACGTCGCCGAGCCGGTGCGCTCGATCGTCTCGCGCAGTTCTGCGGACAGGGCATAGACCGCGCCGCCTTCAAGCCCCTGCGCAGACAGGACCGCTTCTCCGGGAACTTTCTTGCCGTCATGGGACAGGGCGATGCGCTTCAGCGGCGTGCCGGCGAAGCGTTCTTTGAGATAATCGCTCCAACGGGTCTGAAAGCCGCAGTTAGCCGGTTGGAACCGGTTGATGCAGATGCCGCGCTCTTGCAGCATTGGCACCCATGCGGCATCTGTGCCGAGTTTCGGCCAGCTCGCACCGCCAAGTGCCAACAGGCAGGCGCGCGCGGAAAGGGACTGCGTGCCTCCGTTTCCGTCCGTGTTGGCCTCAGCATCATCTCCATTCGATGTGAAGATCCGAAGCGGTCCATGCCCTTCGATGCCGCACAACGCGTGCCGTGCCAGCAGGCGGACGCCGTTCCCGTCCAGCCGGCGAAGCCAGGCGCGCAGCAGGGGAGAGGCCTTCATCGATTTTGGGAACACACGGCCACTGCTGCCGACAAAGGTTTCTTCGCCCAGGCCTTCGCACCAGCTTCGCAGCGCTTCTGGAGAAAGGTCCTTGATCATGGGCGCCAGAAAGGGTTCTGCCTGCCGGTAGCGTGCCAGGAAAGCGGTCAGGTCTTCGCTGTGGGTCAGGTTCAGGCCACCGCGGCCAGCCATCAGAAATTTGCGCGCGGGCGAGGGCATGCGGTCAATCACCGCCACGCTATACCCTTTTTCGGACAGGCGCTCCGCAGCAAAAAGACCGGCCGGACCGGCACCGGCAATCAGGACGTCGAACATGCGGCCTTATAGTTCAAGGCGGGGCTCAATGACCACACCGGATTTTCGCCAGGACCATGTGTGAGAGTCTCGGATTTCTGCAAGTATTTGTTATGAGTCTCATGAGATTATCGTAGAGGGGGCGTACCTGCGGAAGTTTTTCTTGCGGGTCTGCTTCTTGAGAAAGGAACCGTGAATGGAAAAAAACACGGACCTGGTAGTCGTTGCCGATCCGGATAAAGAGGTTCAGACGGGCTTTGAACGCCTGTTTGGCACTCACATGAGGGTTGTATGCTTCTCTGAAACGGAAACTGCCCTACAGTTTCTGAAGCAAAACCATGGTGCGGCGGTTGTTTTCTCCAGTTTCAACCTACCCGGCCGCGGAGGTATTGCCTTTCTGCGGGCTGCCGAGACCATAGCCCCGCAAGCCGCGCGGGTCATGCTGACCCGGGAAACCTCGGCCGAGGCCATCAAGAGAACCCTCAATGAAGGCCACGCCTTCATGTATCTGGAAAAGCCCTGCAAGCCGGCGGATCTCGCTAGCGCCATGGAAACGGCGCTCTCCCATCATGTTCAGCTCGCCAAGGACCGGGCGCTGCTGGAGCGCACTTTGGCCGGCTCGGTCAAGCTGCTCATCGATATGCTGGCGCTGTTCCACCCGGAAGCCTTCCGTCGCACGACGACAGTCCGCAAACAGGCCTTGCGGCTGGCCAAGCGTCTTGGCATGAAAAAGACTTGGGAGCTGGAAATGTCGGTGATGCTGTCACCGCTCGGCGAAGCGTTGCTGCCGAAACAGATCATCGCCCGCTACCGTGCCGCCCGCAGCCTGACAGAGCAGGAGCGCAACATACTGGACCGATCGCCTGTCCAGACCCGGGACCTTTTGAAGAACATTCCGCAACTGGAAAAAGTATCGGAATACCTGTTCCTGTCAGGCCGCGGCTTTGACGGGTCGGGTTTTCCCAAGGATGGGCCCACGGGCAAGGAAATCCCGATGATCGCCCGCATTCTCAAGCTCCTGACGGATCTCTGGTTTGCCAGCCCGGAAAGCGGCCCGGACGCGGCGGCCTTCGAGGCGCTCACCATCAACAAGCGCAAATACGATCCGATGCTGCTGGATCTGGCCAGGGACACGTTGCTGGACAACGTCCCGGAAGAACGCAAGAAGCTCGTTGCCGAATGCTACATCCGCTCGCTACGGCCCGGTGATGTGCTGATCGACGATGCGTTGACCGAAAACGGGCACGAACTGGTTCTGTCCCGCGGACATATGCTGACGCCAACCACCATCCGGCGGCTGGAGCATTTCAACCAGGCGGCAGGTGTGCGCCAGCCAATCCGCGTCGAGCGCCATTCTGCCTCGGAAGAGGTTCTGAGCGACACGGCCTGAGAACAGCGTGGGCGGGTGGCTGGGGAACAGTGTGAAAGCGTCAGTCTGTCTTCGACTTGTCCAGCAACTCGGCCTCATAGGCCTTCGCGACGCGCAGGAAGCGGGCGTGGGCGTAGTTCATGGCCAGGATAAAACCCCACCAGCCGTATTTGCGGTACTTGCGCACGAAATAGGCCTTGAGGAAGCTCACCGGAAATTCGGTCAGGAGGCGGCTTCTCGGCAACTTGCGGCCACGGACGCGCATGTCGTCCACCTGCATGCCGGAATAGCGATTGTATTTGCCGACCTGAAAATCCAGTGACCGGATCGACCGGTGCGCCATGATGCCGGAGAGGTTCGCGATGCGCGCGCCGTCTCCGGGGCGCACCGTGTCATGCACGGTCGAAGCGGAAAACCGGCCCTTGCGTCGGTCGTAGAGGCGGATCTGATGATACCCGTAGGCCCAGGGGGCAGGGGTGGTTTCATGGGCATAAAGATCGCGGATCATAATGCGCCAGCCATCGGCGTCCGCGTAGCTGCCGTCTGCGAATTTGGCTTTGATTTCTGCCGCCAGATCCGGCGTCACCTCTTCGTCTGCATCCAGATTGAGCAGCCAGTCGTTGCGGCACAGGTCTTCGCCGAACCGCTTTTGCGGACCGTACCCAGGCCAATCGTTGTGAACGACCCGCGCCCCGAGTTTTTCGGCCACGGCCACCGTTTGGTCGGTGGATCCGCTGTCGATGACAATGACCTCGTCCACCCAGCCAATGACACTTTCGATCGGCCGGGCGATCCGGTCGGCCTCGTCACGGGCGATGATGAAAACGGAAAGGGGCAGGCGGTCGGTCATGAACGGTCCGGCTTTGCTTACGGGATGTGGCCGGAAAAGCTCCGGCGCGACTATTTAGCCGTGCCGGAGCCTGAATTGAAGGCGGGAAATCAGGATTTCACGCGAGCAAACAGTGCATCGAGGCCTTGAAGCGCGATCGTGGCACCTTCCAGCGTGCCACTGAAGCCCGGCGCATCGAGGTTTTCCAGCTCAAGTCCGTTCAAGGTGACGGTGGCCGGCTTGGTGCCGAGGTTGAAGGCACACAGAACGGTTTCACCCTGATGGCTGCGGGTGAAGACCAGCGTGTTGTCCTGGCTGTCCAGAAACACCATGTCGCCCTTCTTCAGGGGCTCATGGGACTGCCGCCAGGCGTAGAAGGCCCGGTTCCGGTTGAGGATGGAGGTTTCGTCCTTGTCCTGTTCGAAGGCAGCAAGGGCCAGATGGTCCTGGGGGACAGGAAGCCACGGCTCGGCTTCGGAGAAACCGGCGTTGGCGTTGTCCTTGACCCAGGGCATGGGCGTCCGGCAGCCGTCACGGCCCTTGTATTCCGGCCAGAAACGGATGCCGTATGGATCCTGCAGCTTCTCGAACGGGACATCGGCCTGTGGCAGGCCCAGTTCCTCGCCCTGGTAAAGGCAGGGGGTGCCGCGCAACGAAGCGCAGAGCGCGGTCTCAAGCGGTGCGAACCGGGCAATGTCCAGATCCTCACCCCAGCGGCTGGCAACGCGCTTCACATCATGGTTCGACAGGGCCCAGGAGGCCCAGCCGGAGCCGATGCCGGCGTTCATCTCTTCCACGATCTTGCGGATGTAGGGTGCAGAATGTTGAGGCGTCAGCAGGTCGAAGCTGTAGGCCATGTGAATGCGCTTGCCCGCTTCCGTATAGGACGCAGTCAGTTCCACCGCCTGTCCGTCGGCGCCGATCTCGCCCACAGACGTTGCACCCGGATATTTGTCCAGGAGCGCCCGCAGTTTCTCCAGAAACAGCAGGTTTTCCGGCTGGGTCTTGTCGTAGAGGTGGTCCTGATAGCCGTAGGGGTTGGTCGGATCGACGGTGGACGGCATTTCAGTCGCGCTCAGGGGCGGATTGTCCCGGAGCTGCTTGTCGTGGAAATAGAAGTTCACCGTATCGAGGCGGAAACCGTCTACGCCCCGGTCGAGCCAGAATTTGGCAGCGCCAAGCACAGCGTCCTGAACGTCCGGGTTATGGAAGTTCAGATCCGGTTGGCTGGTCAGGAAATTATGCATGTAATACTGGCACCGGCGGCTGTCCCACTCCCAGGCAGGACCGCCGAAGATCGACAGCCAGTTGGTCGGCACGGTGCCGTCCGGCTTGGCGTCGGCCCAGACGAACCAGTCGGCCTTGGCATTGTCCCGCGAAGAGCGGCTCTCGACAAACCAGGGGTGCTGGTCGGAGGTGTGCGAAATCACCAGGTCGATGATCACCTTGAGGCCGCGTGCGTGGGCGGCGGCCAGCATCCGGTCGAAATCGGCAAGCGTGCCGAACATCGGGTCGACATCTTCGTAGTTGGAGACATCGTAACCGAAGTCGTCCATCGGCGAGGTGAAGAAAGGCGACAGCCAGATGGCGTCGACTCCCAGCGAAGAGATGTAGTCCATCCGATCGCAGATGCCGTTCAGGTCGCCGATGCCATCGCCATTGGTGTCGTTGAAGGAGCGGGGATAGATCTGATAGATCACCGCCCCACGCCACCAATCCGGGTCTTTGATCATGTTTGCTGGCACATCAGCCTCCAGGCCCGTTTCGGCTTCTTCGAACATTGCCGGGTGTCTCCGTTCCGCTTCTGAGGCGGTCTTATGGGGTTTCAAAGCGCTTTGAATGGCTATATCCAGCGCCTTCTCAGGTCAAGTGAACAGTCATGAAAAAGTCGTGCGGCAACCGCTTTCGGTAAGCGATGTGTGAATTGCGTCGCACATGACCGTCAGGAAGCAAGGAGCACATGCAAAAACCGGCCCTGCGAGGCAGGACCGGTTGAGCGACTGAAAAGGAACGAAAAAGGATTTTGTCCGGAACGCGTTCTACCTATACCGCTTAAGTGACAGGCATATGACCGTCTGCCTCGCCTTCCTGGCAAAACGCAGTAAGGCAGCGCCATGCCGGCAGCGCCGCTGGCGACCGCTTTATCTCTTTGGACTAATGCAATTAAGCTAATGAAATAAAATAGGAAAAAATTTTGTTATGACGTTTAGGTCAGTTTCTTCTTGCAAAGCAACATGGAAGCTGGAACTGTCCAGGCACACAGAACTTACGTAAGATGGAGGAGCTCCGATCCGGACCAGCGGTCCGGCGGAAATCCTTATCAATCTTGCAGGCATGAACCTGGAGGAAGTGTCATGACGGCAGCCATGGTGGGTTGGGCACACATGCCCTTCGGCAAGCATTCGGAAGAGACGGTTGAAAGCATGATCGTCAAGGTGGCGGTCGATGCCATCAAGGACGCCGGCATCGAGCCGGGGGATGTCGACGAGATTTTGCTCGGCCATTTCAATGCCGGTTTCTCCGCACAGGACTTCACCGCGTCGCTGGTGCTGCAGGCCGATCCGGCCCTGCGCTTCAAACCGGCAACCCGCGTTGAAAACGCCTGCGCCACCGGCTCTGCCGCCGTGCATCAGGGTGTACGTGCCATTGCATCGGGCGACGCGCGCTTCGTGCTTGTTGTCGGTGTCGAGCAGATGACCACGACGCCCGGTCCGGAAATCGGCAAGAATCTGCTGAAGGCCTCCTACTTGAAGGAAGAAGGGGACATCCCGGCAGGCTTCGCCGGTGTCTTCGGCAAGATCGCCGATGCCTATTTCCAGAAATATGGCGACCAGTCAGATGCCCTGGCCAGGATCGCGGCGAAGAACCACAAGAACGGTGTCGGCAACCCCTACGCCCAGATGCGCAAGGATCTCGGTTTCGACTTCTGCCGCGCAGAGTCTGAAAAGAACCCGTTTGTCGCCGGTCCGCTGAAGCGCACCGACTGCTCGCTGGTGTCCGACGGTGCCGCCGCCCTCGTCCTGACCGATCCGGCAACGGCACTCGGCATGAAAAAGGCCGTTGCCTTCCGCGCGCATGCCCATGTTCAGGATTTCCTGCCCATGTCGAAGCGCGACATCCTGAAGTTTGAAGGCTGTTCCAAGGCCTGGGGCCAGGCGCTCGGCGATGCCAACCTGGCGCTGGATGACCTCTCCTTCGTCGAGACCCACGACTGTTTCACCATTGCAGAGCTGATCGAATATGAAGCCATGGGCCTCACCAAAGAAGGCGAGGGCGCCCGCGCCGTGCTGGAAGGCTGGACGGAAATGGGTGGCAAACTGCCGGTCAATCCCTCTGGTGGTCTGAAGGCCAAGGGGCATCCGATTGGTGCCACCGGTGTTTCCATGCACGTGCTTACCGCCATGCAGCTGACTGGCACCGCCGGCGAAATCCAGGTAAAGAACGCCGAGATCGGCGGCATCTTCAACATGGGTGGTGCCGCGGTCGCGAACTTCGTCTCTGTACTGCAGGCGATGAAGTAATCGTTATAGTTGTATTTAATGAGTTCCAGAAGAGGGCGAGAAAACGCCCTCTTTGCCTTTTTGTTGAAAATGAAAGTAGTTTTTAGATAAAATATACTCGTAAAAACATGCGTAGTGTTCACCTGAATTAATTGTTTGAAAAACTTATATAATCAAGTTGTTACCCAGAGTAACGCATCGGCAGGGGGCAGGTGCGGCATAAACTGGGTTTACCATGTCCGTTTTTAATAACCTGAAATCAAAAATGATCGCAGTGCTGGCGGTTCTGTTTGTTGTCGCAACGGCACTGAGCCTGGGCACAATCCGCAATCTGGGTGTGCTTGAGGAAAATGCAGGGAACCTGCGCAAAGAAGCGGAAACCTTCGCTACCGACGGCGTGAACCTGGCCATTTCCTTGCAGAAGATGCAGTTCGACATCGTCCAGGTGCAGCAGTGGCTGACGGACATATCCGCCACGCGGGGTCTCGATGGCCTGAACGACGGGTTTGAACTTGCTTCCACCTTCTCCAACAGCTTCAAAAGCGAAAGTGCTGCGGCAATCGCCCTGGCCAAAAAACTCGGGTATACGGATCTCGCTGGCAAGATTGAGGACGTTCAAGGGAAATTCCCGTCTTACTACCTCGCCGGAAAAGCGATGGCGGAAGCCTATGTCGCGGGCGGTCCGGAGCAGGGCAACAAGCTCATGGGGTCTTTCGATGGCGAAGCTGAAAGCCTGACGACTGCATTGGAAGCCGCCCTTGAGCTTCATCAGGATCATCTGGAAACGGAGCGGGCCGAGCTGGCAACCGAAGTGGCAAGCTATCGGAGTGCGACCCAGAATGCCGACATGATGACCTACGCCAACCTTGGGGTTATTGTAGTGGCGCTGGTCGCTGCCGGTTTCTTCATCATGCGTTCCGTCATCCTGCCACTCGGATCTTTTGCCGAGGCGGTGGCCCGGCTTTCGAAGGGCGACTATGGCATTCACCTTTCCGAATGCGAGCGGACAGATGAAATCGGACAGCTCGCAAATGCGATCAACGTCCTGCGCGACGGTGCTTCCGAGCGCGAAGAACTTGTAAACGCGCAAAAGGCGGAAGACGAGGCGCGCATTCTGAGAATGCGGCAGCGTGAGGAGCTCACAGCTTCCTTCCGCAGCAGCGTATCGTCGCTCATCGTTGATGTAACAGGCACCATGTCGCAGCTTGAAGATACTGCGACGGTTCTGATCGGCGTGGCCAGCGACACCACTATGCATTCCGATGGGGCTGCCTCTTCCTCCAATTCGGCCCTGCGCCATGTCGAAGCCGTCGCTTCCGCCGCAGAAGAACTTTCCGTTTCGATCGAGGAAATCAACCAGCGCGTGGCTTCCACATCCGCGGTTGTTTCCGAAGCTGCGGAAACCACCAGCCTGACCAATGAAAAAGTCGCGACCCTTTCGTCGGCGGCTCAGGAAATCGGCGAAGTCGTCCAACTGATCCAGACCATCGCCGAACAGACCAACTTGCTGGCTCTCAACGCCACCATCGAGGCCGCTCGCGCGGGTGAGGCCGGGAAAGGTTTTGCGGTCGTGGCTTCGGAAGTCAAGGAACTGGCGAACCAGACGGCAAAAGCCACGGAAAGCATCACGCAGCAGATTGTGGCCATTCAGGAGGCGACCACGGATGCGGCCCATTCGATCCAGCAGATCACGGATATCATGGAGAATGTTACAGCCGAAACCGCGGCAATCGCGTCTGCTGTGACCGAACAGAGCGCGGCGACCGGTGAAATTGCCCGCGGCGTCAACGAGGCATCCATCAGCACCAGGACCGCAAGCGACAGCGTGTCTGGCATGAAGGAAAACGCGGTCCGGTCCAAGGATGCGGCAGGGGAGGTCCGGCAGGCGGTAAACCTGGTTGCAGGGCGCACCCAGACGCTGACCCATCAGATCGAGGATTTCATCAAGTCTTTCGCTGCCTGAGGCAAACCGACATACGCGAGGAAAAGCCAGCGGTATTCGCTGGCTTTTTTTGTTGAGACTCTGGCAATCCCTCACCCAGTTACGAACCAGTGAAACGGAAAGCACCAAACTGAATGTCACGCGATCAGTTGAACAACTTGCCTCAGTCGGCCGCGCTTGCGACTGCTGAATAAAGGTCCGCGTCCGTCAGGTCAGGCGGAGAGACCGGTGCACCGCCGCTTTCGCCAACATAGGTATCCGCGACACCGTAGATGAAGACCCCGCCCGCCTTGCGTGGAACGATAGCGACGCGTTCGATCAACTGGAAATCGCCTGCTTCGCAATTGGCATGGCTTGTGTAGATCGCTTTCCCGTTCTCGTTGATCCGTTCCGAACTGGAGGAAAATCGGCCTTCTGTGCAAGCCTTCTGGCTGTCGGCGACAACAATCGCCATGAGCTCTTCTTCCGATTGATAGCTGCCCACCGGGAAGATATGCGCCACAAGTGTTCGGGCATCGTCGGCGGCAACCGCGTACAAGCCGTTGAGGTCTTCCTCGCGCTGGCCGTCCGGGATCAGCTTCAGCCCGGAAATGCCCGCACTGCCCATAAGGTTGAAGAGAGCCTGGGTGGCTTCGATGGCAAGTTGCGGATCGGCAGCCGCGCTGGTGGCCGGTGCGTCTTCTTTGGCTGGCGCGGACTGGCCGAGGCCACCTTGCGGGCCGGCTGCTGCGGTTGTGCCTGTGCCGGGTGCGGCGCCGTGGCGGGCAATGTTGCGTTCCACGCATTTGGCAAGGCGGGCCATCAGGCGGGACGTTCCTGTCAGGCGGAATTGGTAATCGTAGGTACCGTCCCGCACGTACAGGGTCCGGCCGCGTCGAAACCGGGTGATGATGTAGCCGCCTTGCGGCATCTGCATGCGGGCCAGGTCCTTGGACGTCGCCTTGGCAACGCCGCTCTGCCACGCGCCCCGGTCGATGCGATATTGAAGCGGAATATCCGCACCCACCTTCATGTTCCAGTGCGGGGCTGAAAAGCCGATGGCCCAGTTGTAGGTGGTGTCGACCTGCACATACAGCGTAATGCCGCTTCGATAGTTTGCCGATGCGACACAGGTCGTAAACGCGCCAGTCTGATCGTCTGTAAAGGCGCTTCCGTTCCAGCTGCCGACACGGAAACTGTCGACGATGGCAGCGTGACCAATTCCGAGGCCGCTGAGGAACAAAAGTCCTGCAGCAACCAATAAGTGAACGAGACGCATCATACCCCCCCCAGATGCCACAGCGGCCGGTTCCAGCCGCTTGGAAAGGCTAAGTGATTTCCGCTGCGGCAGCAAGAAGGGCGCCCTTCGCAAAAGACTTCATGCCTTTTCATTTGCAGCGCATCGCTCTGGGCAGACAGCCGGGAATTGAAATTGGTCAAACCAGACGATTGCAAAAAACTATTCCGCTTCTGTTTCCAGCTTTGAAATCCGGTGCCCGGCGCTGGGCCGGGCAGCCGATTACATTAGACCCATCAAACTGGGACTGGAGACCCTGACGATGGCAAGCCGCAGCGGCGACACTCTGAAAACACTGAAAAAGCCGGAAGACCGGCTCGATGTGTTCCCGGCCTTCATGAAGGTGGCCGGCCGGCGTGTGCTTGTTGTGGGCCACGGCGGCGAAGCCGCCGCGAAAGTCCGTCTCCTTGGGGAAACCAATGCCCGGATCGTGGTCGTTTCCAGAACCATCGAACCGGACCTCCAGGATGCTGTCAGCCTATTCGAGGCTGAGCATCTTGCCGAAGATTTCCAGCCTGCTCATCTGAACGGTGCTGCCCTGGTGTTCTCCGCCCGCGAAGACTGGGACCTCGACCAAGCGGTTGTCGATGCGGCCCGCGCGGCGGGCGTTCCGGTCAATGCCGTCGACAAGCCGGAGCTTTGCGACTTTTACACCGGTGCGCTGGTCAACCGTGCGCCGATAGCGGTGGCGATTACATCTACAGGCGTGGGTCCAGTTCTGTCGCGTCACATCCGTGCGCGCATCGAAGCCATGCTGCCGCGTTCCACCGGCGAGCTGGCGCGTCTTGCCGAGAGTTTTCGCGACGCCGCCACCAAGGTGATCCGCGATGGCGGCCTGCGCCGCAGCTTCTGGGCACGCTTCTTCTCCGGTTCGGTCGCAACCAATCTTTATGCCGGCAAGACTGATGTCGCCCGCTCCGAAGCGCAGCGGCTGCTGAATTCGATGGCGGACGAGCCTGGATTTGTCTGGCTGGTTGGGGCCGGTCCGGGCGCGGAAGACCTGTTGACCCTGCGCGCGCAGCGCCTGCTGCAGGAAGCCGACGTCATCGTTCATGATGCGCTGGTGCCGGCAAATGTCGTTGCAATGGGCCGCCGCGACGCGGAACGCATTTCCGTCGGCAAGCGCAAGGGCGCTCATTCCGTGCCGCAGTCCGAAATCTGCGAGCTTCTCGTCGAGCTTGGCCGCAAGGGGCTGAAAGTCGTGCGCCTGAAAGCGGGTGACCCGATGATCTTCGGCCGGGCGGCGGAAGAAATGGACGCGCTTCGCGAAGGGGGCGTCGGCTTTGAAATTGTTCCTGGCGTCACTGCAGCCTTCGCTGCGGCAGCTTCGGCCCAGATCCCGCTCACATTGCGTGGGGTCGCCTCCAACCTGGTTTTCGCAACCGGCCACAATGCCAAGTCGGAAACCCTGCCGGATTGGGCGGGGCTCGCGCTCAAGGGTGCGACGGTGGCTGTCTACATGGGTCGGTCCGTGGCGGCCGCCGTTGCCGAAAAGATGATCGGTGCCGGCCTGAGACCTGAAACGCCGGTTGCCGTGATCGAGAATGCGGCACACCCGGACGAACGCCAATTTGCCGGAACCCTGTCCGAACTCGCGGTTCTGGAAAACCGTGCGGAAATCGACGGACCGGTTCTGATCGTGATCGGCGAGGCCGTGGGCCATGCCGCAATGGACAAGGCCGAACCCCTGGCGCCGCAGCTTGCCGCCCGGGTCTTTGCCGCCTGAATCTGAAGAGAGTGGACGCACATGAAAGTCATCACCGCCAACCGCCTTCTGAACGGCGATGTCGTCTGGCTCGCGGAAAACGGGTCCTGGGTCGAGCGCATTGCCCTGGCGAAGGTTTATGACGGCAAGGAAGCCGTTGCCGCGGCCCTGGCAGAAGGCTTTGAGGCCGAGAAAAACCAGAAAGTCGTTGGCGTCTACGAGATGGACGTGACCGTTGAGGACGGCGTCATCGTTCCGGTGCGCCTGCGCGAGAAAATCCGTGCAACCGGCCCGACCACCCATCCGGAACTGGGCAAGCAGGCCCAGGCCGTTTCCGCCTGAGATAACACAAGGGCAGGGCTGCGCCTTCCATGGCAGCGCCCGCTGAGGAGAGATTGAGACATGTACCGTTACGACGAATTTGACGCGAGCTTCGTGAACCAGCGCACCGAGCAGTTCAAGGATCAGGTCCGCCGCCGTCTGGCCGGCGAACTTTCCGAGGACGAGTTCAAGCCGCTGCGCCTGATGAACGGTCTCTATCTGCAGCTCCATGCCTACATGCTGCGCGTCGCCATTCCCTATGGCACGCTCAACGGCCGGCAGATGCGCAAGCTTGCCCATATCGCCCGCACGTACGACCAGAGCTACGGCCACTTCACCACGCGCCAGAACATCCAGTTCAATTGGCCGAAACTGGAAGATACGCCGAAGATCCTGGAAGAGCTGGCAGAAGTCGAGATGCATGCCATCCAGACGTCGGGCAACTGCATTCGAAACGTGACCGCGGACCATTTCGCCGGCGCTGCCGCCGACGAGATCGCTGACCCGCGCCCCTATGCGGAGATCCTGCGTCAGTGGTCGTCGCTGCATCCGGAATTCTCGTTCCTGCCGCGCAAGTTCAAGATCGCCATCACCGGCGCCCCGAACGACCGGGCGGCCGTGCAGGTGCACGACATCGGCCTGCAGCTGGCCCGGAACGAAGAAGGTGAGATCGGTTTCGTGGTGTTCGTCGGAGGTGGTCTTGGCCGTACGCCGATGATCGGCCGCAAGGTGCGCGACTTCCTGCCCGAGGAAGATCTGCTTGCCTATTCGGAGGCGATCCTGCGCGTCTATAACCGCTATGGCCGCCGCGACAACAAGTACAAGGCCCGCATCAAGATCCTGGTTCATGAAACCGGCCTGGACGAACTGAAGGCGGATATCGAGGCCGAGTTCGAAAAGATCCGTTTCGGCGTGCTGCGTCTTCCGGACGAGGAAGTCCGCCGTATCGAAGCCTACTTCGCACCGCCTCCGCTGGAAGTGGGCAACGCCACTTCGGATGCCGTTGAGGCCCGCAAGGCAACGGATGCTGCTTTTGCGCAATTCGTGGCTCATAACCTCAACCCACACCGGGTGCCGGGCTACACCTCCGCCACCCTGTCGATGAAACCGATCGGCGGCATTCCGGGTGATGCGTCCGACAGGCAGATGGACGTGATCGCGGAGCTCGCCGAAAAATACGGTCATGACGAGATCCGCATCAGCCACGAGCAGAACGTGATCCTGCCGCATGTGAAACTGGACGACCTGCCGGCACTGTTCGACCAGCTGGTGGCAGCAGAAATCGCCGAAGGCAATGCCGGTCTGATCACCGACATCATCGCCTGCCCGGGCATGGACTACTGCGCCCTGGCGACCGCCCGCTCCATTCCGGTGGCGCAGCGGATCTCTGAACGTTTCGGTGCTGCGGAACGGCAGGCGGAAATCGGCGAGCTGAAGATCAAGATTTCCGGCTGCATCAACGCCTGTGGCCATCACCACGTTGGCCACATCGGCATCCTCGGCCTGGAGAAGAAGGGCGAGGAATTCTATCAGGTGACGCTTGGCGGCTCCGCCAACGAAAACGCGTCCATTGGTGAAATCGTCGGCCGCGGCTTCTCGTCGGAAGAAGTGGTCGATGCCATCGAGAAGCTGGTCGATACCTATCTCGGCCTGCGGACCGGCAAAGAAGAGACCTTCCTGGAAGCTTATCGCCGGGTCGGGGAGGATCCCTTCAAGGAGGCACTTTATGGCGCTGCATGAAACATTCAGCCTGGGTGCTGATCCTGAGTTGGGCTTGCAGGCGGAAGTCGCCGCCCTCAATGCCCAGTTCGAGGACGCTACCGCGGACGACGTTCTGAGAGCGGCCATCCGCCACCAGTTTGCCGGTGGCATTGCCATGGTCTCCAGCTTCGGCGCAGATTCCGCCGTGCTGTTGCACATGGTTGCCCAGATCGATCCGTCGACACCGGTGATCTTCATCGACACGGTCAAGCTGTTTCCGGCAACGCTGCTGTACCGGGACGAGCTGATCGCGAAACTGGGTCTGACAGATGTTCGCACCCAGAAGCCGAACAAGGACGAACTGTCCAAGGAAGATCCGGCTGGCATGCTCTGGATGAGCGACACCGACGCCTGCTGCCACATCCGCAAGGTGGTGCCGCTGGCCGAGGCCCTGAATGGGTTTGAAGCCTGGATTTCCGGCCGCAAGCGGTTCCAGAGCGCGAGCCGCTCCAGCCTGGAGTTCTTCGAGATCGATGAAGGCCGGGTGAAGGTCAATCCGCTTGCGGACTGGACGGCTGCCGAAATTCTGGACTATGCCAAGACCCACGATTTGCCGCCGCATCCGCTGGTCGCGCAAGGCTACCCCTCTATCGGCTGCTTGCCCTGCACCAGCAAGGTTGCCCCCGGCGAGGACCCCCGGTCCGGACGGTGGCGCGGCCAGGACAAGACGGAATGCGGCATTCACTGGCCAACCCATGGCAAGGAAGTTGACGGCAGCGGTATCTGACCGCTGCCGGTAAAGGATTTTGAGGACGCAAAGAATGGCAACGATTTTCAAGGACGGCGATTTCGTCGAGGAAACCTGGGTACGGACGGACACGGAAACCGGCGCTGCAGTCCAAGGCGACGCGCTTGTGCCGATGACCGTGTTTCTGGTCGATCCCGATGCGTTCCTGGCCCGTGACGGCAAGACCGCTGTCATCATTGAAGCCGGGGACGATGTCGAGCTGATTGAAAAATACCTCGACCGGCTGGCGCTGGTTGCCGTCGACTTCCCGAGCTTCTCAGATGGACGCGGTTTCTCCGCAGCCCGCATCCTGCGCGAGCAGATCGGCTACAAGGGCGATATCCGTGCAATCGGCAATTACATTCTTGATCAGGTGCCGCTGGCACGTCGTTGCGGTGTGTCGACGTTCGAAATTTCCAAGCCGGAAGTTCTGAAAGCCCTGAAAGCCGGTGAATGGCCCGAAGTGACCAAATACTTGCAGCCGGTCGGAACCGTGGACGAAATCCCGGAAGGTACGCGCCCCTGGGCACGTCGCTCCCACCGGGATCTGGCGGTTGCTGCGGAATAATCCGCACAAGCCTGTTTTGGCATTGTTGGCCACATGGCCGTGTCGCGTTCAGCACCTCAATACGAATGAACGTTTCAAGGGACCTCGTCAGGCGGGGTCCCTTTTATCGTTGCGGGCACACCTTTGCCGGCGGGTCAGAAACCGGATCGCAGTTCGTCAGTGGATTGAAACATCCGGTTACAGGGTGTGAATCGCGTTGTCACAAGACTGACTTATTATACGCCTTATGGTCTGGCGGCGAAGTAATTTGCCGGCGAACCGGTCGCCGCTGATCAGGCAAAGTGGCGGCAAATCGAGATGCCGGGGCCTTGCCTGTCGTTTCCCGGAATTCACTACCGCAGGCCGGTTTCGGTCCCCAGCAGGAATGTCGCTCAATGGCCGTCGCTCGCACTCTCGAAACGCTCTTCGATCTCAGGAAGCCCGCCGTCAAGACCAACAAGGTGCTAGTGGTCGGGGTCAGTTCCAAGCGATCGCTCGGTCTGGCAATCGGTGAACACATGCATCAGAACGGCTGGGAGACGGTTCTGACGTCGCGACGGCCTGAAAAACTGGCTGCGAAAACGCCGCATCACGACATCCGTTTTCTGGACTATCCGCAGTCCATTGATGCGATCGACGATCTGACCGACCTCACGGGCATGGTGTTCTGTCTTGCCAAGACCGACGTGACCGAGGCCGGGCAGGGCGGTCTTCTGGGCACGAGCGAAGAGAACTTTCTGAAGACCATCAGCACCAGTTGTTATGCCTTCATTGCCCTCGTGCGCGAGGTGCAGCGGCGCAATCCGAATCTCCGGTCTGTTGTCGCTCTGACCTTTCTGGGCGGCGAACGGGTCGTCCCCGGTTATGAGGTCCTTGGTGTCGCCAAGGCAGCGCTTGAGCATTCCGTCCGGGCGCTCGCCTCGGAACTGGGGCACGAGAACGTGCGTGTGAACGGGGTTTCCGCCGGCGCGGTTCCGACCACGTCGTCCCGTGTTCTGCCCGATTTCCGCAAGGTCCATGAGGTTCTGTCGCGCCAATCGTTCCTGCGCCGGGGCGTTACCGCAGAGGAAGTCGCCGGAGCCACAGCCTATCTGCTCAGTGACGTGTCCGGCGGGATGACGGGTGAAATCCTGCAGGTCAACGGCGGATTGCGTCACACGGTGCTGTAACGGCCCCAACCCGTTCCACGCTGTTTGCAGCAGGCGCAACCAGGGTTGTGTCTTCCTGATATCCTTCATGAGATAACGGCCGCTTCTGCGTGCGGAGCGGTCTGGTCATGGCCAAATACTCTCCAGGGCAAACGGCGAGTTTAAACGACGGGGCTTATAAAACCCGCGACGCACAAATTTAATGCATACTTTCTGGTGCAGTTTTATTAGATCTTTAGACTAACACCGTCATTACACGGTCCATGGTTCAACGGCTCGACGACCGGAACCTTCCAAAACAAAAGCGCATTTCAGGAAGTGTGGAACGCCCGGCAGCGAATGCCTGAACTATTTATATTCGCGCTGCCGGAGATGGAGAATGCTGTGGTCGCAAATATATGCAGAAAGGGTGGTGTCCTGGACCGCATCGCAAGGTTCGACCTCTGTGTACCGCTGTTGCTGGGCCTTGTTGTTTTCCTGATCTGTCTCTTTGGTATTCTGACGCGACCTGTTGGCTTTCTCGCCGCGATCTGGCCAGCCAACGCGGTTCTCCTCGGCCTGATGATACGCATGCCGAAATCGGCCGGATGGCAGGGTTGGCTTGCCGCCGCTGTTGCCTATATGGCGGCCGATCTGTTGGCCGGGTCGACACTGGAAAAGGCGGCGCTCCTGAATGCCGCAAACATGGCCGGGGTCATTGCCGGGTATCAGGTCTACAAGTATCTGCCCGCAGCTTCCAGCCGGCTCCAACACCCGGCTTCCCTTCTCCATCTTGCGATGGTTTCGGCAATAGCCTCATCCGTTGCAGGAATCGTCGGCGGCATTGCAAATCCGATCCTGTTCGGCGGGAGCATCTTTCCGGGATGGATCTTCTGGTCGACCACCGAATTGGTCAATTACATCTCTTTCCTGCCGGTTGTGCTTTCCGCTCCGAAACTGGATGGGATCCAAACCGATTTTTCCGTGCTGATCACGCGGTTTCGGCACGAAAAATGGCCACCTCTGGTATTGCTTCTGGTGTCCTGCATCGCCGGGGCACTTGTCGGCGGCCCCGGCGCCATTGCCTTCCCGGTACCGGCGCTGCTGTGGTGCGGTCTTGTCTATCCGGTGTTCCCGACCTCCATCCTCACACTCTGCATCGGCGTCTGGGGGCTGGTCATCCTTTCAAATGGGCTTGGCGACAGCAGCTCGCTCGAACTCGACGTGATGACGCTTATCTCTATCCGGCTGGGCATTTCCCTGGTCGCGCTGGCCCCGATCATGCTGTCCTGTGTCACGCAAAACCGGAATGCGCTGGTGGGCCGACTGCAATATCTTGCCAGCCACGATCAGCTTACGAACGTGCTGAACCGGAGTGCCTTTCGTGAAGAGGCCGCCCGCAGGCTTGCTCTCGGAACGAGCGGCTTTGCTCTGCTGATGGTTGATCTCGATGACTTCAAGGGGGTCAACGACACCCATGGACATGCCACCGGTGACACCGTGCTGGTCAATTTCGTTCAGCGGGTGAAAAGTACCCTGCCGTCTGGAAGCCTTCTTGGCCGCATGGGCGGTGAGGAATTTGCCGTCCTGATCCCGGACTGCCGGCAGGTTGATGCCGTGGCCGAAGCGGAAAATATCCGTCAAAGCGTCGGGACGAAGCCGCTTCCCGCCGGAGACGGCAAGGAAGTTCAGGTCACCGCAAGCCTGGGCGTCGTTGCTGTAGAGCATGGCGACCCAGACAGTCTGGACACACTGCTGGCCGAGGCCGACCGGCTTTGTTATCTGGCAAAGAAACGCGGCCGCAACCGCGTGGAAGCCGCTGCAGAGACGTGAGGCTTCCCGCCCGGCTGCGTCAGCCGTCTGTCTTTCCCGTCAGATAGCGCAACTGCGGAAAGATCTCTTCCAGCGCCGGATCCCGTCCGGTTTCCGCAATGGCGGTGTAGAACTGCCGATTGGCCTTCAGGTTGGCATAGCCGTGGATGAAGGCCCACAGCATGGTTTCAACGGATGTCCGATGCACCGGATTTTCGCAATTGTCCGCAGACAGCCCTTCCGACACCTCCCTTAGAACCGCATAGGCTTCCTGGCTGGCCGGCTGAAGATCCGGATAGATATCGATCCGCCGTTCCATGGAAAACATCAGCCGGAACAGATGCGGGTTGTCTTCCACGAAAGCGATGTAACCGCGTGCGCTGGCAAGGATCTGCGAGCGGGCGTCTTTCTCGGCGTCCGCCATGTGGCGGCGCATCGTCCCGGCAAACTCCCTGAAGCCTTCCGTTGCGATGGCGGCCTGGAGAACCGCGAGATTGGCGAAGTGGTTCTTCGGCGCCCCGTGCGACACACCGGCACGCGCGGCACAGGCCCGAAGCGAAAGCGCTTCCAGACCATCGTCGCGCAGAATTTCCAGTCCAGCCTGGATCAGGGCCTCTTTCAGGTTGCCGTGATGATATTTCGGGTCGCTCAGCTTTTTTCTCCAAAATAGACACTGTCAACATTTTCGTTGACGGGATGGAATTCGGTATATAGACAGTGACAACATTGCTGGGGTCGCAATGCAGAAGGGTTGTCTTATGTCGTCTAAGTGTTATGTGCGGGCTAGCCTCCTTGCAAGTCTCGCCCTTGCCGCAGTTCCGGCCAGGGGGGAGGAGCAGACGGACTGGAGCGTCCTGGTCGGCGCCGGCCCCTTCTTTGGCCCGGAGTATCTGGGGTCAAAGGATTATGGGTTCGTTCCCGGCATCATCGCGTCGGTGCAAAAAGGGCCGTATTTCGTCAAGTTCAACGGCCTGACGGCAACCGCCAACGTGCTGCCGTTCGAGAACTTTTATGCCGGTCCCCTGATTGGCTACGGCAGCGGCCGCAAGGATGTGTCCGACAAGGTTGTCGACAAACTTCCGGATGTTGACGAGGAATTGTGGGTCGGGGCCACGGTTGGCGGCGGCTATGCCGGTCTGCTGCTGGATCGCGACTCGCTCGGGGCAAGTGTCGACATCGCCCATGACGTCATCGGCGACAGCGGCACCACGGCAACATTCAGTCTGGGCTATGAAATCAATGCCACACAGCGTTTGGCCTTTGGCCTCGATGTGTCGACGACCTTTGCTGACGGGGCCTATGCCGATGCCTATTATTCCGTGACCGCAAAAGGCGCGGCCGCAAGCGGCCTGAAGGAATACAAGGCCGACGCCGGGTTCCGGGACGTGAGCTTGGATGTGTCCTCAAGGTTCGCGGTTACCGAACATTGGGGCGTCGGCGGTCTTGTTGGCGGCTCGGTGCTTCTCGGCAGCATGGCCGACAGCCCGATTGTCGAAGACCGCGGCGAAGCGCTGAGCGGCCATGGCGGCCTGTTTCTCTGGTACAAGTTCTGATCGCCAGTGGGCACGGCTCACCTTTCACTGACGGAAAAGCTGTGCCAGCACAAAGCCAGGAAAGATCAGTAGAGGCGCCAGCGTCAGAATCATGCCGATGGCCCGGCCGATGCCGAAACCGGACGTGACCAGCGTGCCGTAATGCAGAATGCGGCCGACCAGCAAGGCGCCGCCGACGGACCAGAGCAACACCCCCGGTGCTCCGGCGAGTTCCGCGGCGCCCATGGCCAGCAGGCTCATCGGCGCGGTTTCCGTAAAATTGCCATGCGCCCGCATGCGCTTCAGGAGGGTCTCATCACCTCCATCCATAAACTGGATACCGCTTTTGGCCCGCCGGGGGCCGACGGCCACGGTCATAGGCACCTGCAGCAGGGCAAACACAGCAACAAAGAGAGCCGTCACCGGCAGAAAAGTCATCGGTTGCATAGGGAATTCCTTCGAGAAAGTCCTGTCGAAAGACGGACGCAGGTTGCTCGCCCCAGGGGAACCCCGGCGCAAGGCCGGGGCGGCTGAAGGGCGGGGCGTCATGTGCCAATCGCCAGGCGCATTCATGCGTCGGCGGGTTCACTGTATTTGATCATCGCGATAACACCGCCGAGCGGATCGATGATCGTCGCCATGCGGCCGACGTTTGGAATGTCCATCGGTTCCATTGCCACCGTTGCACCGAGCCCGCGCGCCTTTTCGACGCGCGCATCGACATTGTCGACCGTCACGTAGGGCAGCCAGCGCGGGTTGTCGGTTTCCATCGCAGGAAAGCCACCAATCATCTCCTCATTGTTCAGGATCATCGTGTAGGGGCCGACACCCATATCCACGGTTTTTGTTTCCCAGCCGAGCAGGTTGGAATAGAAGGCCTGCGCCTTGGCGGCGTCGGCGCAGTGAAGTTCCATCCAGCTGAATGCGCCATGGGTTTGCGACGGAGTGCTCATGTCTTTCATCCTCATCGTTGAACAGGTCACCTGGTCAAGCCAGGTGATCAGAGGACGGCGGGGAAGGGAGAGATCCGACAGGAGCTGCAAAAAAAAATTCTGGGCAGATTTGGTCTCAGGCAGCGACAGCTGGAGACGTGGTCACTTTCTGGGAAGACCGTTCATCTTCTTGAGGATGTGGGCGCGGTCGACATCGGTACCGGCAAAGTCCAGGGCGGTCCGAAAACCCGCCAGAGCCTCTTCGTATCTGCCCAGGTCTTGCAGAAACGTGGCGCGCACAACATGGAAATTCGGGTAGCGCTCCAGAGAGCTGGCAAGCTTTTCCAGGCTGCCCAATGCTTCCAGCGACCCTTTCAGCTTTGCCTGGACCACGGCACGGTTGAGCGCGACAACAGGCGAAGGCCGGATATGTTGCAGTGCCCGGTAGAGCCGGTCGATCTCCGCCCAGTCGGTCCGTGCATAGGTGGCCGCCTGGGTGTGCGTCGCGGCGATGGCCGCCTCGATCTGGAAGGGCCCGGGCCGTGCCTTGAGCAGGGCAGCTTCAAGAAGAACGTTGCCCTCCGCGATCAGTGTCCGGTCCCAGAGCGAACGGTCCTGATCTTCAAGCGTAATGGCACTGCCATCCTCACTGAGCCGCGCGCTGCGGCGGGAATGCTGGACCAGGCACAGGGCAAGCAGCCCGCGCAGTTCCGGTTCTTCGGGAAAAAGCCGAACGATCAGGCGGGCAAGGCGGATCGCTTCCTCGCACAGCGGCTCACGGATCAGCTCTTCTCCCTGCGATGCGCAATAACCTTCGTTGAAGATCAGATAGATGGCATTGGCAACGGCTGAAAGCCGTTCGGAACGAGCGCTCCTGTCCGGCTCTTCATAGGTGAGGTTCGCCGCCTGCAGCCGTTTTTTGGCCCGCGTGATGCGCTGTTCCATGGTCTTGGGCTGGACAAGAAACGCACGGGCAATTTCCTCGACCGTGAGACCGGCGACGATTTTCAGCGAAAGGGCAATCTGCTGGTCCCGGCGCAGCACCGGGTGACAGCAGGTAAACAGAAGACGCAGAATGTCGTCCCGGTAGACAGAATGATCCAGTGATTGCGTCAGGTCATCTTCCGGATGAGGGCCTTTTGATAGCGGGGCGAGATCGTCCGGTGCCGTGAGCGTTTCCCTCTTGCGTTTGCGCAAGGCATCGACGCCGGCATTGCGTCCTGCGACGATCAGCCAGGAAACCGGATCGCCCGGCATCTGGTCGGGTGACCAGGTCTTGAGGGCTCTGAGCGAGGCCTCCTGAAACGCGTCCTCGGCAAGGTCGATGTCGCCGAAGACACGATTGAGAGCCGCCAGCACGCGTGGGCGGGCCGCCCTAAGATGCGTTGATAACCAGGCGCTCGGCATTCTTGAAATCAGCTCCCTCGAAGAACTGCACCGGGCGGATTTCAATGCGGCCATGATCGAGCGGCAGGATCTTCACCGCCTCGATTGCCTCTTCCAGTGTCGGGCAGTCGATCAGGTAAAAGCCCATGAACTGCTCTTTCGTCTCCGCAAAGGGCCCGTCGGTAACAACAAAGTCGTCGTTGTTCTTGTTGATGGTGACGGATGTTCCCGTCGACATCAGTCTGGTGGCAGCGGCGAAGGACTTGTTTGTCTTGGTGTGTTCGTGAAAGGCGCCGTGTTTCTGATAGATGGTGGCAAGCTCTTCCGGTGGCAGAGCGTCGATGAAATCTTCACTGGCATAAATCAATACGGAAAACAGCATGTCGGTCCCTCCGGTTCCTTGGATTGATACCCGAGGAACGTTCAGGGGCGAGCTTAGCCGACAGCCGGACCAAAAAAAGAGAAATCTTGTCCACCAGCCTCACCCCTGCTGCGCAAAAAAGGGGCAGGCGCTTGTCTCGTCAGCGGACAGCGTTCAGCCTACGCCTATGCATTGCCAATGAGAACACCTGCGGCAAAGACCAGAGAACCGCCAAGGACAACCTGAAAGGCCGCCCGCAGAAACGGTGTTTCCATGTAGCGGTTCTGGATCCAGGCAATCGCCCACAATTCGAAGAAAACGACGACGGCCGCGACGCTTGTCGCTGTCCAGAATTCGGGAATGAGATAGGGCAGGGCGTGGCCAAGGCCGCCGAGCGCGGTCATGATGCCGGAGGCAAGGCCGCGCTTCAGCGGCGACCCGCGACCGGACAACACGCCATCGTCATGGGCAGCTTCCGTAAAGCCCATGGAGATACCCGCCCCGACCGAGGCCGACAGGCCGACAAGGAAGGTCTGCCAGGTATCCTGCGTTGCGAAGGCGGCGGCGAAGATCGGGGCCAGCGTCGACACGGACCCGTCCATCAGGCCGGCAAGACCCGGCTGGACATAGGTCAGAATGAATTGCCGGCGTTCCGTCTGGCGCTCTTGCTCCTGTACGTCCTCAGGCGTGTGTTTTGCGCCCAGGCGCTGGGCAAGGCTTTCATGCCCCTTTTCGGCCATTGCAAGATCGCCGAGAAGCTTGCGGGTTCCCGCGTCAGACGTGCGCTTGGCAGCTTCGATATAGAAACGGTAGGCTTGGGCTTCCATTTCTTCTGCCATCGCCCGGACCTTTTCCAGCCCAAGCGGGCGCACGAGCCAGTCGGGCTTGCGGTCGTAGTAGCCACTGACGTGCTCGCGGCGGATGAGCGGGATCGTTTCGCCGAACCGCGTGCGATGCCGTTCGATCAGCAACTGCCTGTGCTGGTTTTCCTCTGCCGCCATGTCGTCGAAGACCTTGGCAGATTGTGGAAACTGCTCGCGCAGACCGTCGGCATAAGCCTTGTAGATGCGGGCATCGTCTTCTTCGGAGGAAATCGCAAGCGCCAGGATTTCCTGTTCGGAAAGGGACGAGAAATCCCGCTTTCCAAATCTGAAAACTCGTCCGAACATCAATGCCTCTCACGATGGAATGCCATGGTGCGGGAGTTCCGCATCCGGCGCAGCAGAAATGGCCTGCCCACAGCCGGACTGGCCGCTGGCAGGTTATGTTCGGATGTTAGCAAATAAAACAATGCCGAACCGGTGCCACGATGACGCATGTTCCATCGTCATGGCAACCGGTCCGGCAAACGTTGTCAGCCGAGCCAACCGTCGCGCTTCAGCACCTGATAGGTCTCGTCGAGGGTTTTCTCGGCGGTCTTTACCAGAATGTCGGCTTCTTCATGGGTCAGCACCAGCGGCGGCGAGATAATCAGGCTGTCGCGCACCGCGCGCATGACCATGCCGTTGCCGAAGGAAATATCGCGGCAGACGGTGCCGGCCGTGCCGACGTTCTTGAAGGGCTTATGCGGGTTCTTCTTGTCCGGCACCAGTTCCAGCGCACCGACTAGGCCCGCCATGCGGGCTTCGCCGATCAACGGATGGTCGCCCAGCTTAAGCCAGCGTTCCTTGAGATACGGACCGATGTCGGTCTTGACGCGCTCGACAAGGCCTTCCCGCTCGATGATTTCCAGATTGGCGAGCGCAGCCGCGGCACATGCCGGGTGACCGGAATATGTGTAGCCGTGATAAAATTCCTCGCCCGACATCATCAGGCCCTCGGCCACGCGGTCAGACACCATGACACCGCCCATGGGCAGATACCCGGAGGTCAGGCCCTTGGCGATCGGCATCAGGTCAGGCTTCATGCCGTAATGGGTCGAGCCGAACCATTCGCCGAGGCGGCCGAAGCCGCAGATGACTTCGTCGGAGACGAACAGGATATCGCGCTCGTCGAGGATGCGGCGGATTTCCGGCCAGTAGGTCTCCGGCGGAATGATGACACCGCCCGCGCCCTGGATCGGTTCTGCGATGAAGGCCGCGACCTTGTCTTCGCCGAGTTCGTCGATGGCTTCTTCCAGCTTGCGGGCGGCGAAGACACCGAACTCTTCGGGGCTCATCTCGTGGCCTTCACCGAACCAGTATGGCTGGTCGATGTGATGGACGCCAGGCACGGGAAGATCACCCTGCTCGTGCATGCCCTTCATGCCGCCCAGGCTGGTACCGGCGAGCGTGGAGCCGTGATAGCCGTTCCAGCGGCCGATGATCACTTTCTTGTCCGGTTTGCCCATCTTGTCCCAATAGGTGCGGACCATGCGGAACACGGTGTCGTTGGCCTCGGAGCCGGACGAGCAGTAGAAGACCTTGTTGATGTGGTCGGGCGCCAGTTTCGCCAGCTTTTCCGACAGGGCAATCGCGGGCGGATGGGTCGTCTTGAAGAACGTGTTGTAGTAGGACAGCTCGTTCATCTGCTTGTAGACCGCGTCCGCAATTTCCTTGCGGCCATGGCCCACCTGAACGCACCACAGACCGGCCATGCCGTCCAGGATACGGTTGCCTTCCGAATCGGTCAGCCAGATCCCGTCGGCATGGGTGATCACCCGGCTGCCTTCCTCGTTCAGCGACTTCATGTCGGAAAACGGATGCCAGTGATGGGCGGCATCGAGTTCCTGAAGGGCCTTGGTCGGATAGATGTTGGAATGGGCCGTCATTGGCGAACGCTCCGGATAGTGACAGACGGGATCAGACGTTAAGCAGCAGGTATTCCCGCTCCCAGGGGCTGATCACGGACATGAAGGTTTCAAATTCCTCGTATTTGATCGCTCGGTAGGTGGCGACGAATTGTTCGCCGAACACCTCGATCATCTCTTCGGATTTTTCGAACTTGGCGAGAGCCTCGGGCAGGCCGCGCGGCAGGGACTTGGACCGTTCCGAACAGTCGTCGGACTTCGGAGAATCCGGCTTCAGGCCGTGGACCATGCCCAGATAGCCGCAGGCAAGGCTTGCGGCGATGGCGAGATAGGGATTGACGTCGGAGCCCGGCACACGGTTTTCCAGACGCCGCGCCTGGGCGTTGGAATAAGGCACGCGCAGGCCAACCGTGCGGTTGTCATATCCCCAATAGACGTTCACCGGCGCGGTCGAGGTCTTGGAGAACCGGCGGTAGGAATTGACGAAGGGTGCCATGATGCAGGTGACCCGCGGCAGGAACCGCTGGTGACCAGCGATAAACGACAGGAATGCCGGGGTTTCCTCGCCGTTTTCATCGGCAAAGATGTTCTTTCCGGTTTCCTTGTCGACCACCGACTGGTGGATGTGCATGGCCGAACCGGGCTGGTTCGACATCGGCTTCGACATGAAGGTGGCGTACATTTCGTGACGCAGCGCGGCTTCACGAATGGTGCGCTTGAACAGGAACACCTGGTCGGCCAGGGCCAGCGGATGGCCGTGGCGCAGGTTGATTTCCATCTGCGCAGCACCTTCCTCGTGGATCATGGTGTCGATCTCGAGGCCCTGCTGTTCCGACAGGTCGTAGATGTCGTCGATCAGGTCATCGAATTCGTTCAGCGCGGAAATCGAATAGGACTGACGGCCGACTTCAGGACGGCCGGACCGGCCCCGGGGCGGTTCCAGCGGGTAGTCGGGATCGGTGTTCGGACGGACGAGGTAAAATTCGATTTCCGGGGCCACAACCGGCTCCCAGCCCTTTTCCTCGTAGAGCTTGAGCACGCGTTTCAGCACGTTGCGCGGCGCGGTTTCGACCGGGTCGCCCTGGCGAGTAACGGCATCGTGGATGAGCTGAGCGGTCGGATCGCTTTCCCACGGCACCGTGGTCAGAGTGCTGTAGTCCGGCTTGAAATAGAGATCGCCGTCAATCGGATTGTGCTGAAACCAGTCGTCATCGTCCGGATAGTCGCCCGAAATCGTCTGGGCGAAGATCGAGGCGGGCATCGTCATGACTGGCCCGGAAAAGAATTTCCCCGTCGGCATCATCTTGCCGCGGGCAACGCCGGCAAGGTCCGGCACGATACATTCGATATCCTGGATGTTGCGCGCGTTGAGCCAGTCACGGGCGGCGTCGACGTCCGGGACGCCACGCAGGCTGTCGAGCGGGTTTTCGCTTTCGCTGGCAGGCGTTTCAGCAGTCACAAGAAGCTCCAATGGTTTGGCACTCTGGCCGGGGCAGGGAAGGCCATTTGGACGGTAAACAGGCATGTGATCAAGTGCCTGTCTGCGAAGGGCTGCCCCGGGTCGGAGAAATCATTTTGTGATCACAAAATGACACGGCTTGAGAAAAGGATCAACCGCCTGATGCGTCCGACAGGATTTCCTTGCCCAAAAGCCCCATTCCGTCGGTTATGTCGGCCTCGATCGCGGCCCGCAGCGCAGCGCCGTTCTGCTCTTCGATGGCGCGGATGGCTTCCTTGTGCCTGTCTTCCAGGCTGGCGGTGCCGACCCGTCCATAGACCGTGCGCATGAACGGCGCGAACTGCAGCCAGAGACTGTCGATCAGCGGCAGAAGAACCTTGGATCCGGACGCCCTGTAGATGCGGAAGTGAAAGGCGTGGTTCAGCCGCATATAGGCCTCGGCATCGCCGCTGGTCAGGCGCTCGTCGATGTCGTCGTCGATCGACCGAAGATCCTTTGCATCCCGGGATGTCAGGTGCGGAAGGGCCAATTCCGCCAATTCCGGTTCCAGCAGTCGCCGTGCTTTCAACACCTCGTCGAAGCGGGCCGGCGTCATGTCCGGCACCTGCACCCGTCCGTTGGGTTTGACCTCGAGAGCGTTCTCCGCAGCAAGCCTTTGCAGCACTTCGCGCACCGGCATCGGGCTGACACCCAGTTCCGCCGCAAGCCCCCGGATCGTCACGGCTTTTCCCGGAATGAAACGGCCCGAAAGCAGGCCGGATCGCACGGCGGCATCGACCTGTCCGCGGGTCGCGCCGCGAGACGTCGAGGGACCGGTGACCTCCTTCACGGGGCCGGATTGCAAAGCGGATCGCCGTAGGGCCAAAAACATGCTCCCGAAAAAGTCAAACGGTCAATTTATGCGTTCCCGCTTGACAGGGTTTTCCGAAAGTGATCACATTTTTAGAAAGGACGCAAACAAAAGCTGCCGGCTACCGCAGGAATGCGGACAGTCCAGTCAAGCAAGACGCAGGGGCGTAAAAACTCTAAATGAACGAGCTTCCCCACCAGATCCTCGAGCATCCGGCGCTGCCCGGCTGGAAGACGGATTTCGAGGCCTTCATGGCCGCTCATCCAGACCTTGATACGCTCGAGGTCATCCTGCCCGATACCAACGGCGTGCTGCGCGGCAAGTGGTTGCCGGGCAAGGCGCTGGAAAAAGTGTTCGAGGGCGGCGTTGCCTTTCCCTATTCGCTCTACGGGCTGGATGTGTGGGGCCGGGAGGTCGAGTCCACCGGCATGCACCTGGAAACCGGTGACAAGGACGGGGTCTGCTGGCCGATCCCCGAAACGCTGAAACTGGTTCCCTGGGCCGACCGCAAGACCGCCCAGGTGCTCTTGTCCATGTACGACCGGGACGGCGAACCGTTCCTGGCCGACCCGCGCCATGTTCTGGAAAACATGGTCGACCGCCTCAAGAACGAATTCGGCGTGACGGCGACCTGCGCCTTCGAGCTGGAGTTCTACCTTTTCGAGGAGAGCGACGGTGACTGGACCGAGCAGCCGAAGCCGCTGTTCTCCACGCATCTCGGTCCCGCACGGCAGAACATGTATGCCCTGTCGGACCTGGAAGCCCTGCTGCCGGTGGTCGATGATCTGCGCCGGGCCTGCGAGGTTCAGGGCATTCCGGCCGATGCGGCGGTTTCCGAAGCCGCGCCCGGCCAGTTCGAACTCAATCTGCACCATCGCCGCAACCCGTTGCTGGCCGCCGACGATGTCGTCATGCTGCGCCGTCTCGTGGCCGGGGTCGCCCGCAAGCACGAGCTCAAGGCCTCCTTCATGGCCAAGCCCTTTGTGGAATGGCCCGGCAACGGCATGCATGTGCATGTGTCCATGGAAGACGATAACGGCAATTTGTTCGCGGACCCGGAAACCGGTGCCGACAGGCTCGGTTATGCCATCAACGGCCTGTTGAAGACGATGCCGGAAGCCCTGCTTCTGTTCATCTCGACCTTCAACGGCTTCCGCCGGATGCAGCCGGGGTCCTATGCTCCGGCTTCCATCTGCTGGGGGTACGACAACCGGTCCGTGGCCTTGCGGGTTCCAGCCTCGACGCCGGAGGCGGCCCGCGTCGAACACCGGATCGCCGGCGCCGATGCCAATCCCTATCTTGTGCTCACCGGCGTTCTTGCCGGTATGATGGAAGGTCTCAGGCAGAAAAAGGATCCGCCCGCTCCTGTGACCGGCAACGCCTACGAGAAACGCAAGAAGCGCCTGACGCCCTGGATGGACGAAGCCATTGATGCCTTTGAAGCCTCGAAGCTGATGAAACAGGCAGTCGGCAAGGAAATGCACAAGGTGCTTACCGAGATCAAACGGGAGGAACTGAACGAATTTGGGCGGGAGATCTCGTCGCTTGAGCGACAGACCTATTTGTGATCGGCTGTTGCCCAAAATCGACGCTGGACAAAAACCGGCACCATAGCCAATCTGCGGGACAGACAAGACGCAAAAGCGCAAATGTCCATTTGCATTCAGGCACTAGGCCACCACAAGGCCTCAAACAAAACTCTGAGGGGAGTTCATAAATGACGTTGAAATCCATGTTGACCGGGGTCGCCGTTCTCAGCCTGATGAGCGGCGCCGCATTCGCCCAGGACAAGGTCGTGAATGTCTACAACTGGTCCGATTACATCGACGAAACCATTCTGGAAGACTTCACCAAGGAAACCGGTATCAAGGTCGTCTACGACGTGTTCGACAGCAACGAAGTGCTGGAAACCAAGCTGCTGGCTGGCGGCACGGGTTATGATGTCGTCGTCCCGACCGGAACCTTCCTGGCTCGCCAGATTCAGGCAGGCGTTTTCTCCGAACTCGACAAGTCCAAGCTGCCGAACCTGTCCAACATGTGGAAGGACATCGAGGCGCGCGTCGACAAATACGATCCGGGCAACAAGCACTCCATCAACTACATGTGGGGCACGACCGGCTTCGGCTACAATGTCGACAAGGTGAAAGAAGCCCTCGGCGACAACCCGCCGGTGGATAGCTGGGATCTCCTTTTCAAGAAGGAGAACATCGAGAAGCTGAAGGATTGCGGCGTGTTCATTCTGGACGCCCCGACCGAGCTGATCCCGGCCGCGCTCAACTATTTGGGTCTTGATCCGGACAGCAAGGATCCGGCGGAAATCGAAAAGGCAGGCGAACTGCTGATGTCGGTACGTCCATACATCCAGAAGTTCCACTCTTCCGAATACATCAACGCGCTCGCCAACGGTGATATCTGTCTGGCGGTCGGCTGGTCCGGCGATGTTCTGCAGGCCCGCGACCGTGCGGCGGAAGCCAACAATGGCGTGACCGTCGAGTATTCGATCCCGAAAGAGGGGGCGCTGATGTGGTTCGACCAGATGGCGATCCCGGCGGACGCTCCGCACAAGGAAGAAGCCCACGAGTTCCTGAACTACATCATGCGTCCTGAAGTCATGGCGAAGGCCTCCAACGTGGTCTACTACGCCAACGGCAACAAGGCCTCGCAGGAATTCCTCAACGAAGACGTGATCGGCGATCCGGCGATCTACCCGACCGAGGAAGCGGTGAAGAACCTCTACACCGTCACCCCTTATCCGCCGAAGGTGAACCGGGTCGTGACCCGCACCTGGACCGCGGTCAAGAGCGGTCAGTAAGCGAACGCGAACCGCCGGGCCCCCTGAAAAGGGTCCGGCGCTTTGGTTTTGGCGGGTCTCTTAGGGGTGGGAGATTGTTTTGGCGAAGAAATCGATTGGACCGGTTCGCCGGGCGTACAGCCCGTGGGACGATCCGGAAAAAGCACCGTTTATCGAATTCCGGAATGTCACAAAGAAATTCGGTGACTTCACTGCGGTCAACAACCTGTCTCTGAAGATCTACGAGCGCGAGTTTTTCGCGCTGCTTGGTGGCTCGGGCTGTGGCAAGACCACCTTGATGCGCATGCTGGCGGGCTTCGAGACGCCGACATCCGGGCAGATCTTTCTGGATGGTCAGGACCTTGCAGGAATTCCGCCTTTCAAGCGGCCCTCGAACATGATGTTCCAGTCCTATGCGCTGTTTCCGCATATGAGTGTCGAAAAGAACATCGCCTTCGGCCTGAAGCAGGACAAGCTTCCGGCGTCCGAGGTGGATGCGCGCGTTGCCGAAATGCTGCGGCTGACGAAGCTGGAACAATTTGCCAAACGCCGACCGCACCAGCTCTCGGGCGGCCAGCGCCAGCGCGTCGCGCTCGCCCGTTCGCTTGCAAAGCGTCCCAAGGTACTGCTGCTCGATGAGCCGCTCGGCGCGCTTGACCGCAAGCTTCGCGAGGAAACCCAGTTCGAACTGATGAACATTCAGGAAGAACTGAAGATGACCTTCCTGATTGTTACCCACGACCAGGAAGAGGCCATGACCGTTGCCGACCGCATCGCCGTCATGGACAAGGGCGAACTGGTGCAGGTCGCCACCCCGGCGGAAATCTACGAAGCTCCCAATTCCAAGTTCGTGGCCGACTTCATCGGCGACATCAACCTGATCGAAGCCAACGTCATCGAGAAATCGGGTGACGGCACCAGGCTTCGCTCGGTTGCGGATAATTTCTCCATCGATAGCGATCAGGTGACCGATGCCGCCGTGGGTGACCGGGTCTGGTATGCCATTCGTCCGGAGAAGGTGCGCATTGCGCAAGGTCGTCGCGAAAAGGGTGTTCCCAACAGGATCGATGGGGTCGTCTGGGACATCGCTTACCTGGGGGACATGTCCATCATCCATTCGAAAGTTGGCGACGACGACGGCGACACGCTGCGAGCCACCTTCGCCAATGTTTCGCGTATGGTCGAAAACCCGATCACCTGGGATGACGAGGTCGTCATGTCCTTCGACCGGGATGCCGGCGTAATACTCAAAGGGTAGGAGGAAACGATGTCCGACGTACACGTTCCCGCCCAACCCAAACGAACGCTTGGCGGCTGGCTGCTCATCGCGGTGCCCTATGTCTGGCTGCTGATTTTCTTTCTGGCGCCATTTCTGATCGTCTTCAAGATTTCCCTGTCACAGGTGGCGGTGGCCATTCCGCCCTATGTGCCAACCTTCGATCTGGCTGAAGGCTGGAATGGCATCTGGGACAGCATTTCGGAGTTCTCCTTCGAAAACTACATCTGGCTGACGGAAGATGACCTCTACTGGAAGTCCTATCTGTCCTCGGTCGTCATCGCGGCCATCTCCACTCTGCTGACGCTCATCATCGGTTACCCAATCGCCTACGGCATGGCACGCAGTCCGCAATCGTTGCGCCCGACGCTGCTGATGCTGGTGATCCTGCCGTTCTGGACCAGCTTTCTGATCCGCGTCTATGCCTGGATCGGTATCCTGAAAAACGAAGGTCTTCTCAACCAGCTCCTCCTGACGCTCGGCGTCATCGACGAACCGCTGGTGATCATGAATACCAACATCGCCGTCTTTATCGGCATCGTCTATTCGTATCTGCCGTTCCTGGTCCTGCCTCTTTATGCCAGCCTGGAGCGGCTGGACGGCAGCCTGCTGGAAGCGGCCGAGGATCTCGGGTGCCCGCCCTGGAAGGCCTTCTGGAAAATCACGGTGCCCCTGTCGCTGCCTGGTGTCATCGCGGGGTGTTTCCTGGTGTTCATTCCCGCCGTCGGTGAATTCGTCATCCCGGATCTACTCGGCGGTTCCAACACGCTGATGATCGGCAAGACGCTCTGGGTGGAATTTTTCAACAACCGCGACTGGCCCGTGTCGTCGGCGGTCGCCGTGATCCTCCTGATGATCCTGGTGGTTCCCATCGTGCTCTTCCAGAACCAGCAGCAGAAAATGTCGGAGAGAGAAGGATGACGCGCGGTCCGACCTGGTTCAACATCACCTCGCTCGTGGCAGGCTTTTCGTTCCTGTATCTGCCCATCTTGCTGCTGGTGATTTATTCCTTCAACGAAAGCCGGCTGGTGACTGTCTGGGGAGGCTTCTCCACCAAATGGTATGCCTCTCTGCTGCAGAACGATCAACTGCTCGACGCAGCCTGGGTGACCTTGCGCGTTGCCTTTGCCTCGGCCACCCTTGCAACGATCATCGGCACCATCGCCGCGCTTGTTCTGGTCCGCTCCGGACGCTTTGTCGGCCGCTCGCTGTTTTCCGGCATGATCTTCGCACCGCTGGTGATGCCCGAAGTGATCCTTGGCCTGTCGCTGCTTCTGCTCTTCGTGGCCATGGATTATTCCCGCGGTTTCTGGACCGTGATGCTGGCCCACACGACCTTTGCAAGCTGCTATGTGGCTGTCGTGGTGCAGTCGCGTCTCGTCGGATTCGACAAATCGATCGAAGAAGCGGCGGAAGATCTCGGCTGTCCGCCGGTCAAAACCTTCTTCCTGATCACCTTGCCGATCATTCTGCCCGGTGTCATCGCCGGCTGGATGCTGGCCTTCACACTGTCGCTGGACGATCTGGTGATCGCCAGCTTTACCACGGGCCCGGGGGCAACCACGCTGCCGATGAAGATCTATTCCCAGGTGCGGCTCGGGGTGACACCGGAAATAAACGCGGTCTGCACCATCCTTGTTGCTCTTGTCACCATGGGCGTGATCGCGGCCTCCATCGCGACCAAACGCCAGCAGGCGCAAAAGGAGCGGGATGAACGGGCCGCTTTCGGTGCGGAAGGCTGAAAGACCCACAGCAGAGCAGGCGCTGATCGGCTAGACGGGTCTGCCTGCAATACTGAATTTTAACAAAACCATGCCTATATTGCAGGCAGGTGCTGCACCTATTAGGTGTGTTCGCGCCTGTGGTTTTGTATCGGGGTATTGCGAGTGATGGCATTGCGTGAAACAGAGCATCTGCTGGCTCTGGAAAGCCGCGCTGTATCCCGGATCAGGGTTCGTGAGATCAAGGCCCCGTCGCTGTCGGAAATGAACAGTCTTTGGGCCTCCCTGAAAGGCGGCGCGGTGTCGACGCCATTTCAGACACCGGAATTTCTCGCAGCTTTTCAGGAGAGCGGTCAGCAGACAGGGGCAAGCGGATTTTCCGTCGGTGTTTTCACAGAGCCCGGCGAAAGCGAACATCCCCTGATGCTGTTGCCGCTGGCGCGTTATCAGCGGGGCCCGATCCGTGTCGTCGGCATGCCGGACTTCGGACTGGCAGATCAGAATGCGCCGGTCATTGCGGCTGGATGCCGGCTCTCCGGCGATTGCCGGGCTGAAATGATCCAGGCGTTTCTGCAGCGTATCGCCGATGCAGACGTTGTCGACATTCAGAAGCTGCACGACCGGGTCGACACCCTGGAAAATCCGCTGAGTTTTCTGCCTGAAACGATCTCTCACAGCAGCTCGCTTGTGCTTGATCTTCGGAGCGCGAATGCTACTGGCAACTGGTGTGGAAAGTCCGTCTACAAGAAGACCCGCTCCAAGTTCCGCAAGCTCGTGAGCGAAGGCGTCACGCTGGTTGAGGCGGTAACGCCTGAAGAGCGTGTCGACCTGTTCAGGACCCTGGCCGCACAGCGCAGGGAACGGTTCCGACAGCTCGGGCGGGTCGACAGCCTGGGTCGGGAAGACCGCTCAGCCTTCTATCTCCGCCTGGCGGCGATGGAAGCCTCCCCAACGCCTTTCAAGACCCTTGCGCTGAAGCAGGGTGAAGAAACCGTGGCTGCCATGGTGCTGATGATGACGGGCGCACAGGCAACCGCTGTCCTGGTGTCGATCGGGCATCCGAAATGGCACGCCTTTTCGCCGGGTATGGTGCTGTTTTCAAAGGCGATAGAGCGGGCTTACGAGGCGGGCGTACGCTGGTTCAGCTTTGGCACGGGTCAGCAGGAATACAAGCAGCGCTTTGGAGGGGATGAACACCCCTCCCGCCGTTTACTCATGCCGCTCAGCACACGCGGGCGACTGTTTGTCGGTGCTCGGGAAGCGCATCGCGCCGCACAGAACGTGCTTCAGATCGCGCTGCGCAGGAACGGAGTGGACTCGTGACCGAAATGCTGGTGATGGCAGAAAACGGGCCGTTCTGCGGGCAGTTGGCTGGGCATGATCTTGATGTTGTCTGGCATGAGCAACCCGGTGCAGACGTTTTGCGTTCGCTCTGGGCGTCTCTTCCCGGCGGAGCGGTCTGTTCGGCATTTCAGGCGCCGCAATTCGTCGAATGCTTTTTTCAGGAAATGGCCCCTGCGGCCTGTGACACCTTCGGGGTCCTTGCCGCCTATCGCGCCGGCTTGCCGGACCCGCTTGCATTGCTGCCACTGATCCGCTTCCGGAAAGGCCCGGTCCGCATCGCATCCACGCCCGACCTTGGCGTGGCGGACCAGAATGGACCGGTCCTGAGCAAGGCGCTCACAAGCGAAGGCGAAGAAACGGTGCAGGCGGTTTTGGCCGCCATGATCGAAGCCATTCCTGATGCTGATGTGGTGGACATCAAGAAACTGCACGCCTCGATAGGCAGCGCTTCTAATCCTTTCTTCCTGCATCCAAAGGCGAGCTTGGAAAGCTGTAGCCTCAGCCTTGATGCCGACGCCCTGCTTGCGGCCGGAACCGGCTCCGGGCATGGGGTTTACAAGAAGGTAAGGGTCAACTTTCGCAAGCTTCAAGGGGAAGGCGTGCAGCTGGTCGAGGCGACGACCCCTGAAGAGCGAGTGAAAAATCTCGAAGCTCTGATTGTCAGCAAGGCGGAGCGTTTCAAGGCTCTCGGTCGCTTGAACTCCATGAAACTGGACAACCGCGAGGATTTTTATCGGGCCCTGGCGGCCCAGCCGGGACGTGAAAATCCCTTCAAGGTTCTGGCGTTGCGGTGCGGTGATGACATTGTCGCCGTGGTTGCCATGATGGTGGAAGACGGCTTCGCGACCCTTGTTTTGATTTCGATCGGGCCCGAGCAATGGCATCGGTTTTCACCTGGCATGGTGGCGCTCGTTCATTCCATCTACTGGGCGCGGGACAACAATATTCGCAACTACAGTTTTGGCACCGGTCTGCAGGACTACAAAAGCAGGTTCGGTGCCACGGAACAGTCAACGCGGCGCTTGCTTCTGCCGCTTACGGTCAAGGGCCATGCAGCGATCACGGCCCTCAAGGCCAAAAAGGGCCTCCGCGAAACCGTTGATCGCTGGAAACAGCAGAAAACCAGTCAGACCGCCTAAAGGGAACCGTCACCCCGCCCGCGGGGGACGGATCAGGTAGATGACCAGCCAGATCGGTACGACGATAAATGCGCCGAGGATCATGTTGGGAATGGCCCAGTCCCGGAACTCCAGCAGATAGATCCACAGCTCCAGCGGGCTCATGCCGACGGACCCCAGAATGTCCTGCGCGGTGATGTTCACGAAGGAAAGACCCGCCCCGACGAGCAACGAGATGGCTGCGATCTTGAAGAATGTCGACAGAAACGGGAACACGGTGCGTGGTGTCTTTCAGTAGGCTCAAGGTAACCGGTGCCCGGGAGAGTGGTGATAACACCCCGCGGCCGGTGCTCAATTCTTGCCATTAAGAATTTACAAACCATAAACAACTTGCCGGAAACCGCGTAAAACCGAGCAGCAACGGCAGTTCGGTGCTGGCTATTGCGGGGCAAATCGATTAAGTGACGGACCATTCATGTTTTTCGCTGCAACGCGGCAAAGAGCTCTTGACCCGGTCGAACCAAGCGGCGAATGTGCGCCACACGCATGTAGCGGTCTTAAACGGGAGTGAAACATGAACAAAATTTATCCGGACGCAAAGGCCGCCCTTGAAGGGCTGACCTTTGACGGCATGACGGTGATGGCCGGTGGATTCGGCCTTTGCGGGATTCCGGAAAATCTGATTGTGGCGCTCCGGGATTCCGGAGCCAAGGACATCACCGCCATTTCCAACAATGCCGGTGTCGATGACTTTGGCCTCGGTCTTCTGCTGCAGACACGCCAGATCAAGAAGATGGTTTCGTCCTACGTCGGTGAAAACGCGACTTTCGAAAAGCAGTATCTGAACGGTGAGCTTGAGCTGGAGTTCAACCCGCAGGGCACATTGGCCGAGCGCATTCGTGCCGGCGGCGCAGGCATTCCGGGCTTCTACACCAAGACCGGTGTCGGCACGCTGATTGCCGAGGGCAAGGAGCACAAGGACTTCAACGGCGAGACCTACATCATGGAAACCGGCCTGGTGGCCGATGTGTCGCTGGTCAAGGCTTGGAAGGCCGACAAGGAAGGCAACCTGATCTACCGCAAGACCGCGCGCAACTTCAATCCGATGATGGCAACCGCCGGCAAGACCTGTGTGGTGGAAGTCGAGGAACTGGTCGAGATCGGCGAGCTTGATCCGGACAACATCCACACCGCCGGCATCTTCGTCGACCGCATCATCGTCGGCAGCCACGAAAAACGCATCGAAAAGCGCACCACGCGCGCAGCCTGAGGGAGATAACATCATGGCATGGACTCGTGATGACATGGCAAAGCGTGCCGCGCAGGAACTGGAAGACGGCTTCTATGTGAACCTGGGCATCGGCATTCCGACGCTTGTATCCAATTACATTCCGGAAGGTGTCCACGTGACCCTCCAGTCGGAAAACGGCATGCTGGGCATGGGCCCGTTTCCGACCGATGACGAGGTTGACGCAGACCTTATCAACGCCGGCAAGCAAACCATCACCGAACTGCCGCAGACCAGCTATTTCTCGTCTGCCGACAGCTTCGGCATGATCCGCGGCGGTCATATCGACCTGTCGATCCTGGGCGCCATGGAAGTGTCCGAAGAGGGCGATCTCGCCAACTGGATGATCCCGGGCAAGATGGTCAAGGGCATGGGCGGCGCGATGGATCTCGTTGCCGGCGTCAAGCGCGTGGTCGTGATCATGGATCACACCTCGAAAGCCGGCGATCCCAAGCTTCTGAAAGAATGCTCGCTGCCGCTCACCGGCGTGAAATGCGTTGACCGCATCATCACCAATTTCGGTGTCTTCGACGTTGTCGAAGGCGGCCTGAAGGTGGTTGAGCTCGCTCAGGACGTATCGCTGGACGAGGTCAAGGAAAAGACACAGGCAACGCTTCTGTCGTAAGGCAGGAAACAGCCAAAAGCGTTGTTAAAGGCAAAGGTGCCTGCGGTCTCGCAGGCACCTTTTTTGTGGTCGGTCGATCATTTCATATGGACTTGTTCAATAGGAGTAATTTTCTTGAACCTGCTCATGCGCAGATTGTCCCGAATTGGAACCAATTCGTAGAATTGCGGATGAAAAATCCGAATTCGTTAACAGATGCACTTGCGATTAATGCATGTAAACCAAGCATTGACAGCCCATTATCCCTTAAAAGCCGGGAAAGTCGATTTCCCGGCTAAGCAACTGGTCAGTGTTTACACGTTTTGAAGACCTGCCTTTACCCTCTTCAATCCACCTTCAAGACTTGTTCTGTATGGTCTTCAGGTAATCGCAAGGGGTGTTAGGCGTGCCTGGAACGCATGGGGCTGTCTCAAAGCTCATCAAAGTCCTGTCCACCTGGCTTCCCAGCCTGCGCACCCGTTTCGTGCTGCTGGTCGCCGGGCTGTTCCTGGCCCTTTCGGTCGTGATGATCATGGTGGCAAGCTACCTGGACCTGCGCGACGAGGAGCAAAGGGTTGTTTCCGATGCGCGGGCCATCGGGGCGACCGTCAGCCGTCTGGCTGTGCCCCATCTGACCAATCACCACTACCTGATCCTGGAACAGGAACTGGAAAGCATCGCGGGCAGCGGCGTGGTCGAACTTGCGCTGGTGCACGATCCCGCTCGCGCGGTCACGATCGACAGCGATCCGGACACGAGTTACTTCGACGAACAGGAACTGCATCCGCTGATCGAACTGTCGCTGGAAACCGGTCTTGAACAGATCCGCCAGACCGGTGACCGGATCGAAATCGCCTTGCCCGTCCGTGAGACGGCCGGCAGCCCGGTTCTCGGGGCTGCACTGGTGTCGTTGAAGCGGCTTCAAGTCAACGGCATGCTGTTCGCCATATGGAGCCGGAACATCTTCATCACTCTCGTTCTCCTGATATTCTGCATTCCGGTGACGTTTCACTTTGCGGAGAACTTCGTCCGGCCGATCAAGGCCCTGACCCAGACAGCTCACACGGTCAGTGCAGGTAATTTCGATGCGCCGTTTCCTGTGCAGCGCACCGACGAAATCGGCGTTCTGGCCCGTGCCTATCGTGACATGGTCGCTACCATCCGCAGCAATATGGCCCGCATTCACGAACTGGCTTACCTGGACCCTGTAACGCGCCTGCCCAACCGGGAAAGCTTCCGCCTGCACTTCAATTCAAACATGCAGACCGGCGACGGCACGCCCGTCCGCATGTCCGTCCTTTTTGTCGATCTCGACCGGTTCAAGCGGGTGAATGACAGTTACGGCCACGACCATGGCGACGCATTGTTGAAGGAAGTGGCGGCGCGGCTGCGGCGCCTGTTGAACAATGCAGACAAGGCTGGCGATGCAAAGCCCGCTTTCCCACCGCTTGTGGCCCGGCTTGGCGGCGACGAATTTGCAATCGTCATGCCTGCTCAAAAGCCGATGACCAATGTCTACACGCTTGCGGACGCGCTGGTGCAATGTGTCGAGCAACCGCTGGAAATCAATGGCCTGACCATGGCCGTGGGCGCGAGCATCGGTGTTTCGACCTATCCCGATGACGGCGAGGATTATACGGCCATCCTTAAGAACGCGGACATTGCAATGTATGCGGCCAAGCGGACCGGCGGCAACCGGGCGTGCTTCTTCAACGAAATCGAACGCGACTCGCGCTCTCACGAACGCATCCGCCTGGAAGCGGAACTGAAGCGGGCTCTTCTGGCGGATGAAATCACCATTGCCTTCCAGCCCAAGATCGATTGCGCAACGCTGAAGGTGGCCGGTGCCGAAGTGCTTGCCCGCTGGGATCATCCCGAGCGCGGGATGCTGACACCGGGCTGTTTCATTGACGTCGCCGAGGAAAGCGACCTTATCACCCGGCTGGGTGACAGGGTTCTGGAGCAGGCCTGCCGTCAGGGGCGGGTCTGGCTCGATCATGGCCTGCGTCTTCCGTTGGCGGTCAACGTCTCGATCCGCCAGCTTGAAAAACCGGGGTTTACGACGCGCGTGCTTGACGTTCTGGAGGTCACGGGGTTTCCGGCCAACCTGCTGCAACTGGAAGTGACGGAGACCGTTGCCATGAGAGATCCCGACCGGGTTTCGGAGGCGGCAAAACCCCTTCTGGAAGCCGGTATCACCTTTGCCATCGATGATTTCGGCACCGGCTATTCCAGCCTGGCGCATCTGCAGCGTCTGCCGTTCAACACGTTCAAGATCGACCGCAGCTTCATCAGTGGTCTCGCCGCGGACCATCACAGCCGCTCCATCGTCCAGACCATTCTGGCGATGGCCGAAAGCCTTCACTATGAAGTTGTCGCCGAAGGCGTCGAAACGGAAGAGCAGTTTCTATTCCTGTCGGAGAACGGCTGCACGACCGCGCAAGGCTTTCTGTTTGCCCGGCCGATGACGGCGGAGCATTTTGAAGCCTGGTCGAAAGCTTTTCAGCAGGGTGGAGCGCAACGCAGCCCGGCCGCCGGGGTGCACCCGGAAGACGGCAACACTTTCGCCGCCTGACGTCTTGAGCGGCAGAACTCGGCGTTTTATTCCGCGGCTTCGTTTTTCCGGCGCTCGCCAATCGGGCGGATTGCGGGAAAGTCCTTGTCGGTCAGCGTTTCCTTTGCCAGCAGCATGGCGGCCCCTTCGTCAAGCTCGCTGCGATGGCTGTTCAAAAGGTCCTTGGCACGCTGGAAGGCAGCTTCCACGCGCTCTTTGATGGCCAGATCGATTTCCCGCTGGGTTTCTTGGGAAACTTCGGCAACGTCTCCTGCTGGCTGCCCGAGAAAATTCTGACGCTGTGAGGCATAGGCACGATTGCCGAGATCGATATCCATGCCGTAGCGCATGACCATGTCGCGGGCAACTTCGGTCACCTTCTGCAGGTCGTCCGAAGCACCCGTGGAGATTTCGTTGAAAACAATCTCCTCCGCCGCCCGACCGCCCATCAGGACAGCCATGCGGTTTTCCAGATCCTTCGAGGACAGGAGGAAACGGTCTTCGGTCGGCCGCTGCATGGTGTAGCCGAGCGCACCTATGCCGCGCGGGATGATCGAGATCTTGTGTACCGGGTCGCAGCCGTCCAGATTGGCGGCTACCAGGGCATGGCCCATTTCGTGGAAGGCGACGGTTTTGCGTTCCTTTTCGGACAGGATCCGGCTGCGCTTCTCCAGCCCGGCAATCACCCGCTCCACGGCCTCGTTGAAGTCCAGAAGGGTGACGGCATCGGCCTGCCGCCGTGTTGCCAGGAGGGCGGCCTCGTTGACCAGTGTTGCAAGATCGGCTCCCGAGAAGCCTGCGGTGAGCTGCGCCACCTGGTCGAGATCGATATCGGCGGCCAGCTTGATCTTCTTCACATGCACGTCGAGGATTGCACGCCGGCCGATCTTGTCCGGCCGATCGACCAGCACCTGCCGGTCGAAACGCCCGGCGCGCAGGAGCGCAGGGTCCAGGATCTCGGGCCGGTTGGTCGCTGCCAGAAGGATAATGCCGCTGGACGGATCGAAGCCGTCGAGTTCGGTCAGGAGCTGGTTGAGGGTCTGTTCCTTCTCGTCGTTGCTGCCCATGGGACCGGCCGCACGCGCCCGGCCGAGGGCATCCAGCTCATCGATGAAGATGATGGCGGGGGCAGCCTTGCGGGCCTGCTCGAAGAGGTCGCGCACACGCGCCGCGCCGACACCGACGAACATTTCCACAAATTCGGAACCGGAGATCGAAAAGAACGGCACACCGGCCTCACCGGCCACCGCCCGGGCGAGTAGCGTCTTGCCCGTGCCCGGAGGGCCGACCAGAAGGATGCCCTTGGGCACATGCGCCCCCAAGCGGCCGTAGGAGGCCGGCTCCTTCAGAAAGTCGACGATTTCCTTCAGTTCCCGTTTGGCTTCGTCGACGCCGGCGACATTTTGAAAAGTGACCTTCACGTCCTTTTCGACGAACACCTTCGCCTTGGACTTGCCCACCGTCATCATGCCGCCGAGGCCCTGTTTCTCGGCAAAGCGGCGGATGAAGAACATCCACAGACCGAACAGAAGCAACACCGGCAGCACCCAGGACAGGAGATCGCGAATGAAGGTGTTCTGGACGACGCCGGTGTATTTCACGTCATACTTGCTGAGCTCGTCGGCGAGAGGCACCTCGACGCGGGTGGTGATGAAATACTGCTTTCCGTCCTTGAGTTCCGACTTGAACTTGCCCTCGATAAAGTTCTCCTTGATGGCGATCTCCTCGATCTTCCCATCCTTGAGATACTGTTCGAACTGGCTGTAGGGGATCTGCTCGACAGTCTTGTAGGTGGTCCACCAGCTTTGGAACATCAGCACCAGCATCATGGCGATGAAGGCGTACCAAAGGTTTATCTGGTGTTTCTTTTCCATTGAGGAATCGTCCCGGTAAATATCTGAATTATGTTGCCATTGACGCGGTTCGCCCGGAGCCTGTCAAGGCGCGACATGGCATGGCTGGTCCGGTTCAGACGACCGGCTCGACCTGCCGTCTGGAGGTTTGCGTCCGGAAGGATGAGGCGCTGGAGCGGGCGAGGTAGATCACCGGGATCAAACCGACCAGGACGATCGCCAGCGAGGGCAGGGCCGCTTCGCCGAACGCCTCGCGCGAGGCCGCCTCGAACACGGTCGTTGCCAAGGTCTCGAAATTGAAGGGGCGCAGCAGCACCGTTGCCGGCAGCTCTTTCATGCAGTCGACGAAGCTGAGCAGGGCCGCGGACAAAAGAACCGGCTTCAGGATCGGCAGATGGACCTGCGTCAGGGTCTGCCCGCTGTTGCGGCCAAGCGTGCGCGCGGCCATGTCGAGATGCGGCGTGATCCGGCCAAAGCCGCCTTCCACCTGGCCATAAGAAACGGCAAGGAAGCGGACCACATAGGCGAACACCAGGCCGGTGCCGCTGCCCAGCAACAGAAGACCGGTACTGATGCCGAACCAGGATTCCATCCGCGCGTCGAGAAAATTGTCGAAGCCTGCCAGCGGCACAAGAATGCCGATCGCCAGAACGGTGCCTGGAATGGCATAGCCGATGGAAGCGAGCCGGACGGCGACTTTCAGCGGGCCTCTGGGGTTGAGGCGCAGGGCATAGGCCAGCGCAACGGAAATGAGTACGGTGATCAACGCTGCAATGGCAGCAAGGCTCAGGCTGTTCCAGACCGCATCCAGAAATCTGCCGTCCCAGAAGCTCTCCAGCCGCCGGCTTGCAAGGTCCGCAAGCAGCAGACCCGGCACAACGAAGCCGACAAAGACCGGTGTCAGGCACAACATCAGCGCCAGTGCAGCCTGCCAACGGCCCAGTTCGAACCGCGTTGGCGGACGATGTTTGGAGCCGCCGCCACTGTCGAAGCGCTGTTTGCGCCGTCCGAACCGTTCCAGCCACAGCAGCAGGAACACCATCACCAGCATCGCCAGGGCAAGCTGGGCAGCTCCGCCAAGGCTGGATCGGTGCAGCCAGGTGTCATAGACGGAAAAGGTCAGCGTCTTCACGCCGAAGAACGTCACCGCACCGATATCGTTAAGGCACTCCATCAGTGCGAGAGAGATGCCGATGACGATGGCGGGCCGAGCCAGCGGCAGGGCAACGCGGAAAAAGAGCCCATAAGGCGACGCGCCAAGCGTGCGCGAGACATCCAGCGTCGAGGCGGACTGGATGAGGAAGCTCGCTCGGGTCGTCAGATAGACGTAAGGGTAAAGCACCGCGCCCATGACGAAGATGGCGCCGCCGAGCGAGCGGATCTCGGGAAACCAGTAGTCTCTGGAGGTCTTGAAGCCGAAAAGTGTGCGGATCAGGCTCTGCACCGGTCCCGTATAATCGAGCACTTCGACGTAGGCGAAGGCAACGATGTAGGTCGGCACGGCAAGCGGCACGAGAAGGGCCCAGTCGAGGGTCTTTCTTCCCGGGAAATTGCACATCGTCACCAGCCAGGCGGTGGCAACACCGGTAATGCCAGTGGTCAGCCCGACGCCCAGCATCAGCAGGACGGTGGTGCGCACGGAGCCCGGCAGAACCGTCGTCAGAAGATGGCTCCAGACCTCGCCCGTGGGTGCCAACGCAATCCAGACAATTGCTGCCATCGGCAACAGCACCAGCGCGGCAATCGCCAGCGATGCAATTTGCCAGAAACGGTCAGCAAGGGTGAGGGAGGGCGTGCGCAGCAAGGCCTGTCATTTCTTTGAGAATGGTTCGCAGGAAGCTCTATAGGCAATTACCGGAAAATGCAAAAGCCAGCCTTTGGTCATGTCAGCACTTTTGGAGAAACTGAGGCGCTTGAAGCGAGCGGTGCGTCAAATGTTTCGAAGCGATAAGGTGGAGGTTGGCAAGGGTCCTCGCACAACCTGCCCAAAACCAGCCTTCCCATCCTCAACAGAAAAGCGCCGCAAAATGCGGCGCCAGTCTTTCTCGTCGGTCAGAGCTCAGGAGGCCGGGCCGTCGTCGAAACCGACCTTGTCGATCAGCTCACTTGCCGTCTTGCGGTTCTTGGCAATGTCGGCCAGCGGCAGGGTGTCCTTCTTGAACTCGCCCCAGCTGGCAACGCGTTCGGAAACCGCAACACCTGGTTTGACCGGGTATTCATGGTTGGTCTCGGCGTAGATTTTCTGGGCTTCCCCGGAGGACAGGAACTCAATCAGCTTGACCGCATTGTCCTTGTGCGGAGCGTTTTTCGCCAGGATGACGCCTGCGATGTTCACGTGGCTGCCGCGGTCGTTGGTGTTAGGAAACAGGATGCGCACGCTCTCGGCCCATGTCTGCTGTTCCGGTTCCTTATCGTTGGTCTGCATCAGACCCATGTAATAGGTGTTGCCAAGCGCGATGTCGCATTCGCCTGCGTAGATGGCCTTCACCTGGGCGCGGTCGTTACCGGCCGGCTTGCGGGCAAGGTTGTCGCGAACGCCTTCCAGCCACTTTTCGGTCTCTTCCGCACCATCGTGGGCGACCATCGAGGCAACCAGCCCGACGGTGTAGACATGCTGTCCGGAACGGGTGCACAGGCGGCCCTTCCACTTCGGATCGGCCAGTTCCTCATAGGTGATGCTGTCCTGCTCGACACGCTCCTTGGAAGCATAGATCACGCGGGCGCGGTTGGTCAGGCCGATCCAGTGGCCTTCCGGATCGCGAAATTCAGCCGGTACGTTGGCGTTGACGACTTCGGATTCTACGGGCTGGGAAATGCCGAGCTGTTTGGCGCCGTCCAGGCGGCCGATGTCGACGGTCAAAAGAACGTCCGCAGGTGAGTTAGCGCCTTCCGCCGCAATGCGCTCGCCCAGGCCTTCAGCGGCAAAGACCACATTGGTCTTGATGCCGGTTTCCTTGGTAAAGGCATCCAGCAGCGGCTCGATCAGGTAAGGCTGGCGGTAGGAGTAGATGTTCACTTCCCCGTCGGCAAATGCGGGTACGGCAGAAAGGGTTGCCGAAGACAGCAGGGCGGCGCCTGCCAGGATACGGAAAGTGGAGTTCATGTAACTCTCCCGGTGAGAAGGTTCTTGTTGGCCGGATTTTGCATCCGACGCTTGCCGGGAATATGTCGCCAGACAGCTTTGAAGTCAATAAATCAAGCAAAATCAATACTTTAGAATGATTCAAAACTAACTGGAGGATTGCATTCCACTATTTTCCCGAAAACCGGTGAGAATACAGGAGTTTAAGACTCTACTTTAGGGGGGCAGAGCTGGCGAAGCCCGCCTCAGTGGCTGATCACGAACACGTTATCAGCGGGCGTGAAAAACTGTCACACCCAGGCAAATGCGCCACGCAGGAAGGCTGTGCCGTTGCTTTGCTGCCAGACGCCGTGGGCCATGACCACCTTTTCAGGCGCCCATGCCAGGATCCTGTCCCGGCAGGCGCGGGCCTTGCGGCGGTCGAAAAAACTCAGCCGCCATTCCAGGGGCGCATACCCCTTGCCTTCGACAATGCCCCAGAGGCGGGCGATCCAGCGCTGCCAGGGCTTCCAGAACCGCTCCAGAAAGCCTTGTGAAAAATGCTCGCTGAGGTCGGCCATGATAACCGTTCTGGATGGCCGGTGCAGGAATACGACTTCGTCCATCACGGGCGAGCCGGAAAAACGGACCATGTCGAAGACACCTTCAAAGGCATCGGGCACGGCTTCGTCCAGCGCCGCCTCGAAGAGAAGATCGGAGCGTTTGGAAATGGTGCTTTGAGGTCCCCAGAGCTTTGCCTGCGGCCAGGCAGCCTTCCAGTCGTGCAGAAACAGGTGATGAATCTTGTTGGGGCTGACGAGATGGGCCGGGGTGCCCAGGTCATCGATCTCTCGGCGGATCTCCGGCGTCAAAGCGATGGGGGACCAGATCCACAGTCTGCCGGAGGGCAAGCGCACGATCACGCAGCGGGTCGGATAGGCGAGACCGTAGAAGGAGACATTGCCTCCTTCCAGGATCCAGATATTGCTGTCGACTTCAATCAAGAACCGCTCCTGACGGGGCTCGGGATTATTCCGAAAGCACCCGCTGCGTCGGGAAAATGATTTCCACCAGAGTGCCCTGGTCAGGCGTGGAATCGATGTGGAAGCTGGCCCGGTTGGCCTCGACCAGCGCCTTTGTCAGCGGCAGGCCGAGCCCGGTGCCGCCACCGCGGCTGGATGTATGTAGCTGCCGGAACGGTTCAAGGGCAGCGGCCAGTTGCTTTGCGGTCATGCCCGTGCCGGTATCGCGGACACGCAGCGCCACTTCGCCGTTGCTCTCCAGAGCGGTCGACAGGATCACCTGGCCACCTGACTTGTTGTACTTGATGGCGTTGGACAAAAGGTTCAACACGATCTGGCGCAGCGAGCGCGGATCGGCCACCACATCAGGCACGGATTCCGGCAGGCTGGCGCGGATGATTACCCGCTCCCGGTTGGCCTGCGGCTGCATCAGGGCAACACATTCGTTGATGACGTCGTTCGTCGAGACAGCGGAGAACTTCAGATCCAGCTTGCCTGCCTCGATCTTGGACAGATCCAGGAGATCGTTGATCAGGCTCATGATGTGCGAGCCTGATGTGCGAATGTCCTTGAGGTAGTCCTTGTAGCGGTCGTTGCCGATCGGGCCGAAGCGCTCTTCAATCATCACTTCCGAAAAGCCGATGATGGCGTTTAATGGCGTGCGGATCTCATGGCTGATCTTGGCCAGGAAATCGGACTTCTGCGAACTTGCGTTTTCCGCCTGGCGCTTGGCCTGGGTCAGTTCCTCTTCAGCCGTCTTCCACTGGGTGATGTCTCGCAGCACAGCGCAGTATTTGACATCGTCCTTGGTGCCGCTGATCCGGCCGATGGTCATGAACAGCGGGATGAGCCCACCGGTCGGAACCTTGCCCAGCACTTCGCGGCCATCGTTTAGGATGGAGGCAACGCCGTTACGCGACAGCCCATCCAGATAATCGGCGGCGGCGCGGTGGCTTTCCGGTGCCAGGAATTCGGTCAAGGGCGCACCGATCATGTCGGACCGGTTGGCGCTGAACAGGGCTTCCGCTGAACCGTTCACCTTCAAGATGGTGCCGTTCTGATCGAGCACCAGAACGCCGTCGGTGGCCGTTTCCAGGATGGTGTCCATCTCGGCGATCTGGTTGCGCGCGCTGTCAAGTTCCGCGCGCACTTCCGCAAAGAAGTTCGGCGAGGATGGCGCTGCAGCCGCCGGTGCCGGTTTTACCTTGCGTTCGGTGATCGAAATCATAAGCCCACGGCCGCCGTTCCAGGGCACCGAATGCATATGCGCATCGACATTCAGAACACCGCCGTCGGACAGGCGCATCTTCATGGTCTCGTCGACCTCGCCGTCCATGCCTTCATCCGGCAACTCTTCCGCGTCATCGATGAACAGCGCTTCAAGACCGCCTGCTTCGGACAGGGCGGCAATCGAACGGTAGCCGAGCATCCTCAACAGCGCCTTGTTGGCGTAGAGAACCTCGCGATCGTGGGCAATGGCGATGCCGATGGGCAAGCGGTCCAGCAAGCTCGGGTCGATGGGCCCGGCTTCAGGAACGTCCGGCGGCAGGTCGTCGACCGGCTCTTCCGGATCGGGCGCGTCGAAATCTTCAAGATCGCCCTCAAGCCGTGCTCCAAGTGCCTCGGCGATCTTGCGGAAAGCCTGGCGCTCGGGCCGGGAAAGGCCTGAGGTATCCACCGGGACGACACGCGGTTTGACCGTTGCAAGCGGGATGACCTGTCCGGTCTTCTTCGGTTCGTCCGCCACTTCGGCGGCCTTGTCTTCGCTTTCGAAGGCGGCGGTTTCCTCAAAGAACTCGCGCTCGTCGGCCGCGTCATCCGTTTCGAGCGATGCGGCCACGGCTTCGATGTCCCGGTCTTCTTTCTCGACGAGATCGAAATGCGTGTCCTCAAAAGCGGGTTCTGGCTCGAACTGATCCTCGTTGCGGGGCAATGTATCTTCTTTCCCCGTTTCGAGGACTTCGTCCGTCTCGGTAAGCCGGTCGTCAGTATCGTCGGCTTCGACCGTTGCGGCCCGCATGTCGTCGTCTTCCGGCGAGGTGCCGACGTCATCTTCCTCGAAGAGGTCACGCGGTTTTTTGGCGGCCTGCTGGTAAGCCTTGGCCAGCGATTTGACGGCGCTTTCGATTTCCGCCGGCTTCAGCGCCGAAGGTCCGGTAATGCCGGTCGGCTCGGCGGCAGAAGGTTTGGGCGTCGTGATGGCTGTGCCGGCGTCGGCTGGGGCGTTCGGCTCTCCGCTTGCCTCATCACTCTCGTCACCCGCATCCGCTTCGCTTTCGTCTGTCAGATCAGCATCGACCTCGTCAGAAGCGGTAGCCTCTGTCGCGGTCTCATTGGTTTCGTCTTCCAGATCGTCAGCGTCAGGGTCGATGTCTTCGGCAGCCGCTTCCAGCGTCTCTGCTGCCTCGTCGTCCAAAGTTTCTGCGCTCAAAGTTCCGACGTCTTCAGTGAGTGCACCGAGGTCGAATGCAGTACCTGTCTCATCATCAGGTGCCTCGTCGCTCACATCAGATGCGTCTGCGGTCTCTTCAGCCGCGCCGTCTTCTTGCATTGCAGCCACACCTTCGGGTGCATCTTGCATGCCGGATTCGAGAGCCTTGAACTTGCTGTCGAGGGCTGCCCCCGGCAGATCGTCGAAATCCTCGTCAGCTTCCAGGCGGGCATCATCAGCCGCTTTGTCGCCCTGAAGAGAGGCGGTGTCTGCCTTGGCGGTCTGGTCAACCTTTGCTGGCGGTTCGGCGGTGCGCTGCGGGGTCTTGCCGGTAAACTTTGCCAGCGACCCGACCAGAGCGGCAGCGCTTGCGCCCAGAAATGTCTTGCCGGCAAAAGAGTCCGGTTTTGCCGGTTTCAACTCTGCAAGCTTCGCCGCGGCGTCAGCCGTTGCCTGCTGCTGTGCTGCGTCCGGTGCTTCACCGTCGCCGCTGGACGTCACCGTGCGTTCGTCGGCTGTTTCAGAGGCGGCGTCTTCGTCGTCCCGGCTGACTGCGGCCTCGTTGTCATCGCTATCGGCAGCAAGGTCTTCATCCATGTCCGCCACCGCGGCGGGGGCGTCGGTCTCGGCACCGGGAGTGGCGCTGGCTACGTCGTCCGTCTGGGTGTCGGCGCTGTGCGTGATGTCTTCTTCCGAGAGCTGGTCGGCTCCGGCCTCGGTCTCCTGTGAGACATCCTCATGGGCTCCGACAACGGCGAGCACTGGTCCGGCGGGCTGGTCGCCGCGCTCCGGCACCGCATCTGCAGTCCGGCAAACACCGAAGCCCCGATAGCCTTCGAACTTCCTGTTCCGGTCAAAAGCGGGCAGGGCGGCCATGTCGACCGGCACGCGCAGGGCTGCGCCGGAGACAGGCCAGTCTATGGTCTTGCCACTCCAGGTGTCACGTCGGTCGAGCGCCCGTGCAATGTGTCCGCGCGGGTCGAGGTCAAACGCGTCAGCCACCTCTTGCCAGGTCAGGCCGACAATGTCTGTCGACGACGGGCCGAGAACTTCGGCAAACTCGTCGGACAGAAAGGTGAAGCGCTGGTCGATATCCATCTTCCACGCAAAACGCACAGGCCTGCGCCGCGGCTGGAAGACGAAGCCGTCGTTATAGTCCGTCTCGTCATCATCGGCTGTATGTTCGGCTGTTGCGTCTTCAACAGCCGCGGCTTCTGGCTCAGATGCTTCCGAGCCGGCGTCCTCGCCGTCAGCATCCGCGGCGATCTCTGCCGCCGTCTCGTCGTTGCCCTCTGCAATCTCGTCAGGCGTCTCCAGAAGAGAGGCATCAAGGTCAACTTCCCCCGGCTCCATGGGGGAGATGGCGTCAGACGTGACAAGGCCGGCGGCAATCGATTGCTCGTCATCGCTCTGGCTGTCGAGGTCTTCCTCAAAGGGCTCTTCATCGGCTGACGCTGCTTCAGCCATATCCTCGGAGGCTTCAAGCTCGTCTTCGTCGGCCCGCACCCAGCCGGCATCCTCCATGGCGCTTTCGGTCGCCATGTCCTCATCTTCGTCCTCGGACGAAGCGGTAGGAGCCGCAGCGGCAGCGCCGGCGGCGGTCGCGGTTGTCTCCGGCGCATCAGTCTTTTCTGGAGCGCTGTCCCCGGCGTCCGTTTCGCCGTCTGCCAGCGGCTGGTTTTCCAGCACCACCAGCTTCTGGCGGTCAGTCATCTTCAGCACGACGCCCTCGTGAAAGGCACCTTCCAGCTCCAGCGGTCCGAACAGGGCCGTCTGGCCGTCCGGTATGTCGAGGTCTTCGGGCGTTCCTCCGAGTTCGCCGACATGGCTCTCCACCGAACCGGCGTTCGTCACGAACACGGTGGCATCGCTGCCGCGAAGCAAATGCGCAAACGCCGGCAGCGGGTCTTTCGTCATCGAAAGCCCCTTGTCGCCGCACACAATCAGGGCGGCAGCATCACCGTTTTCCAGCTCGATGCGCATGCACTGGCAAGTCAGCAGCATGACACGCAGGCCGCGGTAAAAGCGGAGCCTGTCGATGCTGAATTTGTCGGTAAGGCCGGATTCGGCAATGCGCGCGATATGCGGACGGGCCGGCGAGCGCTCAAGCGATGTCAGGCTGGCCAGATCGGAAACGGTCTGCGCGGAAAAGAAAGCCGCGCCGGCAGCATTCGCCCATAGAATGCGCGCTCCGTCCGCCGACCAGAGCCAGGCTGCCCTTTTGTCGTCGACAAGCTGAACCAGATCATCCATGGCGGTCAGTTCCAGGAATGATAGGGTCTGTTCGTCCATGGCTCTGCTCCAAACTGGTCCGCATTTCCGGTTGACGGATGCGTGGCGGCCGGGTTTGCCTAAAGTGGTAAACACTCCGTTAATACAAGCAATCTCCAACTCAGTCCACGTAAAGCAAGGTTGCTAAAGGGGTTACATGAAGGCGTGGTTAATCCAACCGGACAAGTTTGCCGGAATGCCATCGCCGTGTTACGAATTTTTGGCATGGAAGGATTTCAGGATACTCGCCTGACATCTTTCGTCGACCTGAGGAGCGCCGACATGAGTACAGACAAACCCGGTTTTGAAATTCCCGACCAGATGCGCGATTTCGCGGAAAAGAGTGTCGACCAGGCCCGCAAGGCCTTCGACGACTTCATGGGCGCGACCCACAAGGCTGTGAGCAATGTGGAAGATAGCGCAAATGCAGTTCAGGCCGGAGCCGCGGATGTAAACAAGAAGGCACTGACCTATGCTGAAGAGCACGTCGACGCGGCCTTCAAGTTCGCGCAGGAACTGGTCAAGGCAAACAATGTCGAAGACATGATGAAGCTGCAGCAGGACTATCTGCGCCGCCAGATGGAATCCCTCGGCGAACAGGCGCGCGAGTTTTCCAACTCGGCGACCAAGGCCGTTCAGGACGCCGCCAAGGCGACCCAGAAAAAATAAGTCTACCGGCTTTTTTCCTTGCGCAGGGCGGCACCGCCCCGCGCAAGGTGTTAAAAGTGTCCAGTTGAATTCTTCCTGTTTTGGTTGTAATTTTTCTCTGGTCAATTCACCTGATTTCATCTTCTCTTTTCAGGCCAATGACTTGGCAAAACGCGCGCGCGTTCCAACAGGCTTTTTGCAGAACGGAACAGCAGAAACGCGAGAGATCCCCGACGGTAATTTCATTGTGCAGTGCAAAAAAATGTTGCAATGCAGCACGACATGCACTATGTAGGGGATGCGGATGACGACAGGGTCCGCCGGCAAACGTATCGGCGGAAAGAAATGACACCAATGATCGCATCCGGACTCAAGGAGATGAGATCATGACTGACACGACAACCACTGGCCCGGCAAAAACGGCCCCTAAAGCTCGCACCACCAAGGCGAAAACCGCTGCTCCTGGTGTAGCTTTCCCGGACTTTGAAGCTTTTGCCATGCCGAAAATGGAAGTTCCTGCCATGTTCCGTGAAGCTACGGAAAAAGGCATCGAGAACGCCCGCGAAGCTTATGCTAAAGTGAAAAACGCTGCTGAAGACGCGACTGACCTGATGGAAGACACTTTCGAAACGTCCCGTCAGGGTGTTGTCGAATTCAATCACAAGGCTGTTGATGCTGCCAAAGCCAACGCCGACGCGACTTTCACTTTCGTCAAGGACATCATGTCTGTGAAGAGCCTGGCTGAAGCTATCGAGCTGCAGTCCACGTTTGCTCGCCAGCAGTTTGACGCTCTGAGCGCCCAGTCCAAGGAAATGCAGGACCTGGCTACCAAGCTCGGTACCGATGTTTCCGCTCCGGTCAAGGAAGCGTTCGAGAAGTCCTTCAAGGACATGAAGCTCAACTAATCGGCTCTTCGGGCGGCTGCAGTCACATGAGTGCCGTTCGCCCAGGCCATGCCGAGACCATCGGCAAGCAGTTGATATGCCCGGAGCATCGCTCCGGGCATTTGCTTTTCAACAGCTCGAAAATTTCCGCAAATTCCCGCTTGCGGGTTGGAAAAAACGAGTTTAGAAGACGCCCTTGCAAATGGCGGCACGGCCCAGTATGGTCCGCGTCACCTCACGCCTTTAAGCAGACGTAGCTCAGTTGGTTAGAGCGTCGGATTGTGGCTCCGAAGGTCGGTGGTTCGAATCCACTCGTCTGTACCACTTCTCCCAAGTTATTAGGCCTTCCTTCCGGTTTCCGGACGCGCGGAAGTTGTGCGTTCTGCGGGACTCTGTCTGAATGAGATTTGTTGATCTCAAAGGAGCACGGAATGTCCTATCAAGATGCCCCCGGTCTTGGCCGCCGTCTGGTCCGCTTGCCCGGTCAGCTTCTGCTGGCGCTTGTGAATGCGACGGCGCTGCTGGTCATTGCAGCCTGCGTGCTGTCGCTTGTCGTGCTGAACAGGGTCGACAGTGCGGGCGAACGCATCGCCGGCAATGTGACCGAAGCCGCGCTCGCCCGGTTGCAGGTCTCTCCGGCCGACTTCAAGGCCCGGATCGAGGCTCTCGATGAAAAAGTCTCCGCTCTCATGGCAGAACTGACCGACCCGGATCTGAAGGATCACTGGGAAGTGGCGCAGCAATTGAAGGAGCTCAACCGGAACCTTGCCGACATCAAGCTGGCAGCCGCCGGACTGAGCGCGGCGGGTCCGGAAATCACCGACACAGCCTTTAAGCAGGCGGGCGACATGCTGACCCGGGCCCTCTACACCCTCAGGGGCTGCGAGACTGTCGTGGAAGACGCAGGGCCGTCGAGCTGAGCCTTTGACGCTCGTCAGACAGGGAATGATGCAAGGCGCGTTCTGGCCGACGACAAGGGAGTGATCGGATCGGCGGGAGTGCTCCCGCGTCAGACGCGGCCTTCCTCCTGCGAAATCAGCCAGTCCTTGACCGTCTCGAGCTTGTTCTTGAGGTGGTCCTTGAGGATTTCGGCAAGCCGGGCGCCATCGCGTGCTTCCAGGCAATTCAGGATGAGTTCGTGCTCTTCCGTTGCCTGTTTCCAGCGTTCGGCGGTCATATTCGCGACATAGCGCGCCCTGCGCACCCGTGTTGCCAGCGACATGTATTGCGTGCTCAGCGTCTTGTTGCGGGCCGCGGCCAGAATGGCTTCGTGAATTTCCTGGTTGATATGGAAATAGTCGGCCAGGTTGCCGGCCTCATATTCACGGACCATCTTCTCGTGCAGGCTGCGGACATGGGCGATTTCCGCGTCAGTGATGTTCTGACAGGCAAGTTCGCCCGACAGGGCCTCCAGCGCGCCCATCACCGGAAACACCTCTTCGATGTCTTCCACGGTGATCGGCGTCACCCAGGCGCCGCGGTTGGGCTCCAGATAGACCAGACCGTCGGCAGCCATCACCTTCAGCGCCTCCCGCAAGGGGGTGCGGGAAACGCTGAACATTTCGCAAAGGTCCTTTTCGGGAACCTTCTCACCGGGTTTCAGCTCGCCGCTGACGATCAGCTCGCGCAGCGACTCGGCCAACTCCTCGTGAAGCGATTTCCGGCGCAGGGACGTAACGGTCGCAATCGGACGGTTCATGCAGGGGAGCTCCCGTCCAGCGCAAGCTCGAGCAGGCGTGCCACATGAATGGCATCCCGCGAGGTGCCGTCGTGGATCTGGTGTCGGCAGGAAGTTCCGTCGGCGACGACGATTGCCTCAGCGCTTTCTGCCCGGACAGCCGGGAACAGACTGATCTCGCCCATACGCCGTGATACCTCTTCCGTTTCAACTCCATAGCCGAATGATCCGGCCATGCCACAGCAACTTGTTTCAACCATTTCAATACTCGTTTCCGGCAGAAGATCCAAGGTTTTCCGGATTGCGGGCACCACGTTGAAGGCCTTCTGGTGACAATGGCCGTGGAGCAGCACCTTCGGTGCGGGCGAGCGCAGGGGCAGGTTGAACGTGCCGGTGTCGATTTCCTCCGCGATGTATTCCTCGAACATGCGCGCTGCCCTTGCGACGCGTGCCGTGTCATCGCCGGGCAGCAGAGAGGGGATCTCGTCGCGCAGGGTCAGGAGGCAGCTCGGCTCCAGACCGACGATCCGGCGACCGGCTTCCACATGAGGAAGCAGCGCGGATACCAGCCGCTTTGCCTCGGTTCTTGCGCGGTCAACCAGGCCGGCGGACAGGAACGTGCGGCCACAGCACAGCGGCCGGCCGGACTGCGGCTGTGCCAGGGTGACGGATCGGCCACCCGCTTCCAGAACCTTCAGCGCAGCACGCAGGTTTTCCGGTTCGAAGTAACGGTTGAACGTATCGGCAAACAGCACGACATCGGCATCACCCGGCTGAGGTTTTACTTCTGCGTCGCGGAACGGCCGGGACGACCAGTGCGGCAGCTTGCGGTTGGCGGAAAAGCCGGTCGGCTTTTCCAGAAGCTTCGCCAGGCCGGGAACGGTGTTGCGCATGTTGGCAAGCCAGGGAAGCCGTGAGGCGAGACCGGCATAATGCGGCAGATACCCCACTAGACGGTCATGTAGCGAAATGCCTTTCTCCTCGGCTCTGGCGGCCAGGACCTCGATCTTCATCTTGGCCATGTCGACGCCTGTCGGACATTCCCGCTTGCAGCCCTTGCACGAAACGCAAAGCTTCAAGGTTTCCATCATTTCGTCGGAGGTCAGCGCATCCGGGCCAAGCTGCCCGGAAAGGGCAAGCCGCAGCGAGTTGGCGCGGCCACGTGTCAGGTCGCGTTCGTTACGGGTTGCGCGGTAGGACGGGCACATGGTGCCGCCGGCAAGCTTGCGGCACGCGCCATTGTTGTTGCACATCTCGACCGCGCCCTGGAAACCGCCGCCGGCCCCCGGATAGGCCGACCAGTCGAAATGGGTCTCCAGTTCCTTGACCTTGTAGTCCGGCTTGAAGCGGAACAGGCTGCGGTCGTCCATCTTTGGCGCATCGACGATTTTGCCGGGGTTGAAGCGCAGGTCCGGGTCGAAGCTCTGCTTGACCTGCTTGAACGCGCTCATGATCTCCGAACCGAACATGCGTTCATGAAACTCGGACCTGACGATGCCGTCGCCATGTTCACCCGAATGCGAGCCCTTGTATTTGGCAACCAGCTCGAAGGCGTCCTCGGCAATGGCCCGCATGCGGCGGACATCGCTGTCGAGTTTCAGGTTCAGGACCGGCCGCACGTGCAGGCAGCCGACAGACGCATGGGCATACCAGGTGCCGCGGGTGCCGTGCTTTTCGAACACATCCGTCAGTTCACGGGTGTATTCGGCAAGGTCTTTCAGCTCAACGGCGCAATCCTCGACGAAGGAAACGGGTTTGCCCTCCTGTTTCATCGACATCATGATGTTGAGACCGGACTTGCGCACCTCGGCGATCTGGCCCTGAAGCTGCTGGTCGGTCACGGTCAGCACGCCGCCCCAGCCCTTACCTTCGTTACTCCAGGCAAAGCCGAGATCGCCCATCCGTTCTTCCAGCAGGCGCAGCTTTTCAAGATTGGCGTCCTGCGAGCCTTCATCGAACTCGACAAGAAGCAAGGCGTCGGGCGTGCCTTGCACGAATTGCTCGATGGTGCTGCGGAACATGGGGATCTCGCGCGACAGCGCGATCATGGTCGAATCCACCAGCTCGACCGACAGCGGTCGAAGTTCCACCAGATGCTGGGTCGCATCCATCGCCTGGTAGAAGGTGGGGAAGTGGCAGACGCCGAGCACCCGCTTGCCGACGAGCGGCCACAGTTTCAGTTCGATCTTGGTGAAATAGGCGAGGGTGCCTTCTGACCCGACGAGAAGGTGGGCAAGGTTCGCCGGTTTGCCGTTCGGCACCAGGGCATCGATGTTGTAGCCTCCGACCCGCCGGGTGAGCTTGGGGATGCGCTCATCGATCAGCTCGGCATGTTTCTGGCCGAGCGTGATCACGTCCCTTGCGATCCGCGAAAACGTGTCGTTGCCCGGAAAGTCTTCAAACACCGGTCCAAAGCGCGCAGTTGACCCGTCATGCAGGACAGCTTCGATCGACAGCACATTGTCCCGCATCGTGCCATAGCGCAGGGACCGTCCGCCGCAGGAATTGTTCGCCGTCATTCCGCCGATCGTCGCGCGCGAGGCGGTGGAGACGTCAACGGGAAACCAGAGGCCGTGCTGTTTGAGGGCGCGGTTCAAGTCGTCCAGCACGATGCCGGGTTCCACGATGCAGCGCCGGTTCTCGACATCCAGTTCCAGAATGCGGTTGAAATGACGGGAATTGTCCAGGATCAGACCCGTGTTGACGGTCTGTCCGCACTGGGAGGTACCGCCGCCGCGTCCGGTGATCGCGATGCCTGATTCTTTGGCTGCATCAAGCGCAAGCTCGATGTCTTCCTTGCCACGGGGGATGGCCACCGCCCTGGGCATGATCTGGTAGAACGACGCATCCGTCGCGTAGCGCCCGCGCGTGAAACGGTCGAAGTAGACCTCGCCCGAGAAGCCGTTTTTCAGGGCTTTTTCTAGCACGTTTTCCTCCCGAAAGAATTCCTGTTGACACACCGATACTCGAATGTAATTCATAATGCAAAATTAAAAATGCAAAATACATAATTCAATTTTGCCCGCCAAAATCGGGGGCGCACCACCAAGGGAGAGAACTGAATGTCTCGAAAAGCCGGCCGACATTTTTTGCAGATTCCGGGGCCGAGTGCCGTGCCGGACAGGATTCTTCGGGCCATCTCCGCACAGACGATCGACCACCGGGGTCCGGATTTCGCTCAGGTCGGGCTGGACGCGCTCAGCGGCATGAAAACGATCTTCAAGACAACCCAGGACGTCTTCATTTTTCCGGCGTCCGGAACCGGCGCCTGGGAGGCGGCCCTGGTCAACACGCTGTCGGAGGGCGACCGGGTTCTGATGTATGAGACCGGCCACTTCGCAACGCTCTGGATGAAGATGGCAACGCGCCTCGGCTTGAATCCGGAATTTATCGAGGGCGACTGGCGCGGCGGGGCCGATCCGGACAGCATCGAGCAGCGGCTCCGGGCCGATACCGCTCACGAGATCAAGGCTGTCTGCGTCGTTCACAACGAAACATCGACCGGTTCGGTCTCACCGGTCGCGGCTGTTCGCCATGCCATTGATGCAGCCGGTCATCCGGCCCTTCTGATGGTCGACACCATTTCCGGCCTCGCCTCCATCGATTTCCGTTTCGATGACTGGGGTGTCGATGTTGCCGTGTCGGGTTCGCAAAAGGGCCTGATGTTGCCGCCGGGGCTTTCCTTCAATGCCGCCAGCGCCAAAGCGATGGAGGTTGCCAAAACCGGGGGCATGCGCCGGTCCTACTGGGACTGGCATGACATGAAGGCCCTGAACGCAAGCGGATATTTCCCCTACACCCCTGCCACCAACCTGCTTTACGGGCTGAACGAAGCCATCCGTATGTTGCATGAGGAAGGGCTCGACAACGTCTTTGCCCGCCATCAGCGGCATGGGGCGGCCACACGCGCGGCGGTGCGTGCCTGGGGTCTGGAAGTTCTCTGCAAGCAGCAAGGCCAGGAAAGCGGTGTGCTGACGGCAGTGATGATGCCGAACGGGCATAGCGCGGATGCCTTCCGCGCCACCGCGCTTTCGAACTTCGATATCTCGCTCGGGAACGGTTTGTCGAAAGTCGCAGATCGCGTGTTCCGCATCGGTCACCTGGGCGATTTCAACGATCTGATGCTGATCGGCACCTTGTCCGGCGTCGAACTGGGCCTGCGCAAGGCAGGCGTGCCCCACCGCTCGGGAGGCGTGGAGGTAGCGATGCAGTTTCTGGATGCCGCCGGACAGGAACAGGAGGCCTCGCAGGTCGCATGACATGACGCTGTCTTGAGGACAGCCATGCCGTCCGGGCGGAAGACGCTGCCCGGACAGGAGGAGCCAGGCTGGGGTTTCCAGCCGAAACTTAGGGAGGTTTGAAATGTTTCCAATTCAGTCCATGCGTGCGGCCATGATGATGGCCGCAGTCGGATCCGTGCTTGCGGCAATGCCTGCACGGGCCGACGACTACCCGTCGCGCACCGTCGAGGCGATCCATCAGTTTGGTCCGGGCGGAGGGACGGACCGCTTCATCCGCGCGATCGGTGATCCGTTTCAGGAGATCACCGGCCAGGCACTGGTGCCGATTTCGGTGCAAGGCGGTGGCGGTGTGCCGGCGGCAGTCACCTTCATGCAGCGTCCGAGCGACGGCTACAGCATGATGGCGGTTGGCCCGGAACAGGTGATCAATCATGTCCTGGGCCGGATGAATATCGATGAGCTTCGGCCGATCGCACGTATCCAGTACGACCAGGGTCTGTTTCTCGTCTCCAAGGATAGCCCGATCAAGTCTGTCGAGGACCTGATCAAGACGGCGCGTGAAAACCCCGGTTCGCTCAAGGTTGCCGTCACCGGCACGGCGGGCTTCGACGACACGCTGGTCGGTCTCTGGAACATCAAGAGTGGCGCAGAACTGACCACGGTGCCGTTCTCCGCATCGGAAATGGTGTCGAACACGCTCGGCGGTCATGTCGACCTCATGTACGAGGAATATGGTCCGGCGCGGGGCCTGATCGAATCCGGAGATCTTCGGCCGCTCGTGCTCTTCTCCGAATTCCGCCTGCCGGTGCTCGGTGACGTTCCGACCGCAACTGAACTGGGCTTTGATGTCAGCCTTGGACGGTGGCGCGGTTTCGCCATGCATGCGTCCGATGACGAAGCCAATGCCAACACCATGTTCAGCATTCTCGACAGGGCGGCGGTCTCGGAAAGCTACAAGACCATCGAAACGCAAAGCGGTCTCCAGTTCCGTTCCAAGGTGCTCGGCCCGACCCAGTTCAAGGAGTTCATGGAGCACGAGGTGGAGATCTACACCGACGTGCTCAAGCAGCTCGGTTACGTCGAGTAGACCGATCGCGATGACCGGTCCCGGAGATGTCCGGGGCCGGTTATTTGCAACTAGCCTTGGGAGGGGTCTGAAATGCGTTCCAGAATAATGGAAATGGTCGTTGTATTCGCCATTCTGGTTTTGGCGGTCGCGATGTGGTTCGTTGCCGACAAATTTCCGAACTCGATGAAATACGCGAAGATCGATTCCGACTACTGGCCGAAGCTGGTGTGCGGCGCTCTCGCGGTAGTGTCGTTCCTCCAGTTGCTGCAACAGGCCGTTGGATTGCGAGCAAGCCTGCAGTCAGCCTCCGGAGAATACCGGTCGTCCGTAGACCCGGCTTATGTGGTGCGTCTTGTTCTGATCGGCGGTCTCATCCTGGCCTATTTCTTTGCCCTGCAGTGGCTGGGCTTCGTCGTCGCGACCATGCTGTTCCTGTGGGCGGCATCCTTTGCCACGCCCTACAGCAACCTGACTGCGAAACTGCTGTTTTCACCCTTGTTCACGTTCGGCCTGTGCCTGTTCTTCACGCGCGGGCTGTCACTGCCGCTGCCGCGCGGCCAGGGCATCTTCTACGACCTCAGCCTGCTGCTTTACTAGGAAACAGTCCCCGCCAGAAATCGGTCGTAGGCTGAAAAGCCTTCCGATTTCAGCGTGTTGGAGCATCGTTTCTGCATTCAGCCGAATGCAGCCTGCTCCGGGCAGACCCATAAACGGAGCTTTCCGAAAATGCTGGACTCTTACCTGTCCGCGCTCGGCTACATGGCCAGCAACCCTTTCACGTTCCTGCTCATCATCTTCAGTGTTGTGTGGGGCATCGCGTTCGGTTCCATCCCCGGTCTCACCGGGATCGTCGGTGTCGCGCTGCTCATCCCGTTCACTTTCGCCTTCGATCCGATCGAAGGACTGCTGCTGCTGGGCGGGGTCTATGTTGGCTCGACGTTCGGTGGATCCATTTCCGCCATCTTGTTCAACACGCCAGGCTCACCCGAAGCGGCCTGCACTGCGCTGGATGGGTATCCGATGGCCCGCAAGGGCCAGGCTGGCAAGGCGCTCGGCATCGCGCTGGCGGCCTCGGCCATCGGCGGTATTTTCGGCACAGTGGTGCTGATGGTCGCGGCACCGCCGCTTGCCAGACTGGCGCTTCAATTCGGCCCGCCGGAATATTTTGCGCTCGCTGTCCTCGGGATCACGGCCATTGCGTCCATCGGCCACGGTTCGGTGCTGAAAGCGCTGATGGCCGGACTGCTCGGGCTGGGCGTTGCCACCATCGGTATCGACCCCCTGACGGGCATGCCCCGCTTCACCTTTGGCAGCATGATGCTTCTGACCGGTGTCGGCTTCGTGCCGGCAATCATCGGCATCTTCGCACTTGCCGAGGTTCTGCAGCGGTTTGGGGAAGGCCCGCAAAAAGGCTATGTGATCGATGATGTTTCGACGGAACTGCCGACCATAAGCGAATTCATCCAGACCCGGGTCACCTTGCTTCGCTCTTCCGTCATCGGCACGGTCATCGGCGCGCTGCCGGGTGTGGGGGCAACAACGGCGGCCTTCATCTCTTACTCGGAAGCCTCGCGTTGGTCCAAGCATCCGGAAAAATTCGGCACCGGCGTTCCGGAAGGCATCGCGGCGCCGGAATCTGCCAACAATGCAGCCGTCGGCGGGTCGATGATCCCGCTGCTCGCCCTCGGTATCCCCGGTAGCGCCACCACGGCAGTGATGATCGGCGGTTTGACGATCCACGGCATCGTCCCCGGTCCGCAGCTTATGCAGACAAATTCCGATCTGGTTTATTCGGTGTTCATCGGCATGATGCTGGCCAACCTGCTGATGCTGATCGTCGGCGTGCGCATGGCACGTTATTTCGCCCTCGTGCTGAAGGCGCCTTACGCCCTTGTCGGCCCGGCCATAGTGGTTCTGTGCATGACAGGTGTCTACGCGCTCCAGAACAATGTGGTCGATCTCGCGGTCATGCTGGTCTTCGGCGTCGTCGGTTTCGCCATGCGCCGGTTCGGCTTTCCCGTTGCCAGTTTCATCATCGGTCTTGTGCTTGGCCCGATTGCCGAACTCAGCCTGCGCCAGGGCCTGATGCTGAGCGACTACGATGTCACCGCTTTTGTCACCCGCCCGATTGCCGGGACGTTGCTGCTATTCAGTGCGGTTTCGCTGATCTACGGCCTTGCAGGCCAGTTCCTGCGCACGCGCCGCAAGCTGAACGGTGACGAGGGGCCGGAGACGTCCGAAGAAGCAAAGGCCTAGGCGGTTTCTTGCCAACCGGGCTCATATTGTCCCAACTGGCATGGCATCTAGCGGATTGCTCAAAATTCAGGGCGCGGCAGGAAGGGAGGTGTTCTCCCCTCCGGGCTGTCGACATCGCCTAAGCCTGAAACACGTCCGCCCATTCGGGGTGCTTGCGCCGCTGGGCGTTCACGTAAGGACACAGCGGTACGATCTTCACCTGCTTGCGGCGGGCGTCGTCGACAAGCCGTTCCACCAGAGCCTTGCCGACCCCCATGCCGCGCATGCTGTCCGGCACGCCGGTATGGTCGGCGATGATGAGGTGTTCGTTGACGACGGAAAAGGTGAGCTCGGCGGGCTCTGCGATCCCGTCTACCCTGGCCTCATAGCGGCCCTTGCTGCCGTGCTGTTCCAACGTGATCAAAGGGGAAGTTGTTTCGGGCATTGTCGGTCTCCTGAATGGGATGAGAACGATTGCTCGGCTCATCTGTTCCGTTTCTTGGTCCTTGTGCGAAGAGGCCAATGCCGCTCCGGTCCTTCATTCCTCCCCGTCAACGCAGGGCCTGGCACTGTCAGGAACAGGAGGGGCGGGAATGATCCCGCCCCAACATGGTCTAGGCTGCCAGATCGAACAGCAGGAACTCGGCATTCTCACTGGCCGTCAGCGAGATCGCGCCAGCCTCAAGCAGGCCGAGACCGTCGCCGGCGGCAAGCGGCTGGTCGTTGACGCTGAGCTTGCCCTTCACAAGTTGCAGCCAGACCTTCCGGCCGGGCCGGATGTCGAAGGAAAGGCTCTGGTCGGCAGACAGCAGCGACGCATAGAGATCGACGTCCTGGTGGATGGTGACAGACCCGTCCCGCCCGTCGCGCGAGCCGATCAGGCGCAGGGCGTTGAGGCGGCCATCCTCCGGGAAAGCCTTCTGCTCGTAACTCGGCGCAAGGCCTTCGGCTTCCGGTATGATCCAGATCTGCAGGAAGTGGACCGGATCCGTGTCCGAATGATTGTACTCGCTGTGGCGGACGCCGGTGCCGGCACTCATGCGCTGCAGTTCACCCGGCCGGATCACCGAGCCGGTGCCGAGCGAATCCTTGTGTTCCAGTCCACCGGAAACGACGTAGGAGATGATCTCCATGTTCTGGTGCGGGTGGGTCGGGAAGCCCGCGCCGGGGGCAACACGGTCCTCATTGATCACCCGCAAGGCACCGAAGCCGAGGTGGTTCGGATCGAAGTAGGAGCCGAAGGAAAAAGAGTGTTTGCTTTTCAGCCAGCCGAAATCGGCATCACCTCTGGCATCCGACGGACGCAGTATCTGGTTCATGGTTCAATCCTTTCCCAATCTCTGGCACGAAGAAGCTCGTGCGCTGTTGAGCTTTAGATTGCCATTGACTGGTCGTTTTACAATTCGGTCGAAACTGGACAATTAGTCATCGATTTTTGAACAATAACCTATTGAACCGCCTTGGGCGCTTCGGCTCGGCTGTTGTTGCGTTCCGCGATCTGTTTCGACACACCGCCGTTCACGGTTGTCGGCTTTCCCGCAGGGTCGAACGCGCATTTGAATGTGAAGGCTGCCGGAGAGGGGCCCGCGTCGCCCAGTCGTTCGAAGATCTCGACCGCTTCCACCCAGTCGGGCCTATGGCCTTGGGGCACCCACCACAGCACATAGGCAGGGTAGGCGTGGTCCTCCTGCATGAAGTCGGAGCCCTTCTTCAGGATTTCTGCGTGCAGCCCTCGATAGACGGCAGCCAGTGCGGATTCCAGGTTCTGCCAAAGCGATATGGTGGACGGGGCCCAGCCGTCGCCATTGTCCTGCCAGTATTTTGGAAACACCTGCTCGCCCCAACTCTCCGGCCCCGGCTCGTCGTCGTAGCCGGATCGGGCAACGAACCCTTCGGCCCGTTCCATTGCCGCCCACACAAAGGGTTCGGCCTGATGGAAGGGGTCCACATCCGGGTGGTCTGCCCGTGTACGGAATTGGCCGAAAGTGTAGAGCGCAAGCCAGTGACCGCTCATGTTTCCTCGCTACCCGATGAAGCTGGGCCAATTGGACCTGGCCCGAATGAATATGGCCCGAATGAACCAGGGCCGAGACTGGCCGCAAAAGGCGCTTGCCGCAAGCACCACCTGTGGCTGCAAGACAGATAGTCCACGGATGCGGCTGGAAAAATTCGCGCAGCTGGTCTAAGCGCAGGGGAACGACTTTGGCGGCCGGCACTGGCGGCCGTCGGCAACGAGGATAATCGCGTGGAAGATCTTAGCCTTTTCTCCCTTGGCTTACTGGCTGTTGCGCTGCTGGCAACCGGGCTTGTGGCCGGGATCATCGCCGGCCTGCTTGGTGTCGGCGGTGGCATCGTCATCGTGCCGGTGCTCTATTACATGTTCACAGCGCTGAAGATCGACCCGTCCGTCCTCATGCACGTGGCCGTTGGAACATCGCTCGCAACCATTCTGGCAACCGGTACATCCTCGGCACGCGCCCACTACAATCGCGGCAGCGTCGACATGGATCTCCTGAAACGCTGGTGGTGGGCGATCGCCCTCGGTGTCATTGCCGGCGGAACGCTTGCAGGTAACATTTCCGGCGGTGCGCTGACACTGGTCTTCGGGATCGTGGCGCTTGCGGTGTCAGCCAACATGATGTTCCGCAAGGATGGCTCGCATCTGGCCGACAAACTGCCCGGTTCACCGATCAAGGAAGTATTGGGGTTCCTGATTGGCGGGATCTCCGTGATGATGGGCATTGGTGGTGGCACGCTTGGCGTTCCGACCCTCACCCTCTTCAATTACCCCATCCGCAAGGCGGTTGGCACGGCGGCGGCCATCGGCCTCATCATTGCCGTTCCGGGCACCTTGCTGTCGATCTTCTTCGGCTGGGGCGAGGAAGGTCGCCCGCCGTTCTCGCTGGGCTATGTCAATCTCATCGGCTTCTTCCTGATCATTCCGGCCAGCACCTTTGCCGCGCCATGGGGCGCCAAGATCGCCCATGCCATCGACCCGTCGAAGCTCAAGCTGGTGTTTGCGCTGTTCCTTGGGTTCACCGGCCTGCGCATGATCTATGGTGTCTTGTTTTGAAGATTGGTCAGTGCCACCGAGAGGTTTCATTGGTTTTCAGGTGATTTATCAGCAATACTGACCTTTCTTCGCGGGGTCTTCCCGCCGCCTGAAACTCTTGGACAGACATGTTGAACAAAAATGTGACCCTCAGTCTGCAAGGCTGCGTGCGGGGCGCCACCATCTGCATTCCGGTAATGCCGGGCATCATTGCGGTTGGACTGGTTTTCGGAACGGTGGCCGCGCAAAAGGGCCTGACCTTTCTGGAGACCATATTGCTCAACTCGCTGGTTTTTGCCGGAGCCAGCCAGTTCGTCGCGATGGAGGTGTACGGCGACCCGCTTACCCTAGGGCTCGTGGTGGCGATGATCGGGGTAACGGCGGCGGTCAACATGCGCATGGTCCTGATCGGTGCGAGCTTGCGGCCCTGGCTCGGCCAGGTGCCGGCCTGGCAGACCTATCCGGCCCTGTTCCTGTTGACGGACCTCAACTGGTTGCTGGCCTTGTCGGAATACAACAAGGGCACACGTGACTGGGGGATCTATCTTGGCAGCGGCCTGCTCACCTGGGCGCTCTGGTCGCTGTCCGTCATTCCGGGCTATTTCGCCGGCAGCCTGGTGTCGGACCCGAAAGTCTTCGGTCTGGATGTGGTTCTGCCGGCTTTCTTTGCCGCGCTGTTGGTTCCGCTCTGGAAAGGAAAGCGCCAGACGGTCAGCTGGTTGGTTGCAGGGGGCGTTGCCGCGCTGACCTGGTATCTGGTCGGTGGGTACTGGAGCATTTTCACCGGTGCCATCGCCGGTGCTTTCGCGGGGGCTTACCTGGATGACTGAGGGTGCGTTTACCGCCGATCCGATTTTTCTTCTGGCGGTGCTTGGCATGACCGCTGTCACCTACACGCTTCGGGCAGGTGGCTACTGGATCATGGGCAGGTTGCCGATCACGCCACGGGTGCGCCGGGGCCTGGAAGCCTTGCCGGGAGCGATCATTGTTTCCACCATCCTGCCGATTGTGTTGAAGGGCGGGCTGGCGGTGGCGCTGTGCCTCGTTGTCGCCTCCGTGGCACAGGTGATATTGCGCAAGGAATATGTCGCCGTGTTTTGCGCCGCCGGTGCCGCTGCCGCCCTCAGGGCCGCCGGGCTGTAAAGCCTTTAGCGGTTCAGGACGCGCCGGGCCTGGGCCGCCGTTTCGTCAACATTGTGTCCCGCGTCGATCTCCGCCCAGGTCATCCGGCCGAGATCATAGCCAAGCTGGGTTTCGACAACTGTGGGCGTTGCGTCGGAGGCGTCGTCCTCGCGCGCGGAGACACGGGCTTTCAACACTTTTTCAGGCGCCGACAGCCATAGGCCACAGAAGCCGCATTCGACCTTGGCCGCGATGCTTTCGATGCGTTCCCGCTCGCTCTCCGCAGCAAAAACGGCATCGAAAATCGCCGAGTGCCCGGCGGCAAGGACGGTCTGAATTGTCTCGTCCAGTGCGTGGTACACCTTCTGCGAGGCTTCCGGCGTATACGCTTCGGCCGGTGCCTTCTCCGTTTCCGCGATGCCGAGCAGCCGTTTGCGCATCACGTCCGTGCGCAGCACCCGTGCTCCAGGTGCCCGGCCGATCTCAGGCGCGATTTCATAGGCGAGCGTGGTCTTGCCGGTGCCGGACAGTCCGCCGATGGCAACCAGGTGCGGCCGCGAGGGATCCAGAAAGGCCAGGGCATGGCGGAAATAGGCTTGAGCCTGATCGCGCTCACGTTGTTTCTGGTCCGGGTCCGACTGGTTGAGAGCGGCACTGGCCGCGATCTTGGAGCGGATTGCAGCGCGCATCATCAAATAGAAGGGCAGGGCCGCAAGACCTTCCGAATGCGTGTCCAGGCGGCTCTTGTCCAGATAGCGGTTGAACACACGGTTGGCCGCCCGCTGTTGCCCGCGGTCCCACAGATCCATCAGCAGAAACGCAAGATCATAAAGAACGTCGCCGGTGGCGATCGCATCTGAAAATTCGACCGCATCGAACAGCACGGGCGCGCCATCGACCAGAACGATATTGCGAAGATGCGCGTCACCGTGGCAACGGCGGACGAGACCCTGCTCGCCGCGCTGCAGGATGAGTTCGTGCAGCGCCGTCAGGACGGTGCGGGATGTTTCGGTCAGGTGGCGGACCGATTCTGCGTCAAACAGATCGGGATGCTCGCGAAAGGCATCGTCGTTCTGCTCCACGTAGCTTGCAAGCTCGGAGTAGAACCCGCTGCCCTGGCGCAGGGGCGCGGTCTCATGGGCGCTGACCATCATGTCCGCAAGCCGGTCGGACAGGCTGTCGGGAAGCGGGCCCTCTTCGGCGATGGTGTCCAGTTCGTGCTGGTGTTCGAACCGGTTCATTTCAATCGCCCATTCGATGGCCTCACCCGAACCGCCAAGGGTCAGGCTGCCGTCCGCCTCCCGTGTGATTGCCAGTGCCTGCCGGTAGATCTGCGGCGCATTTGGCTGGTTATAGGTGATTTCCGCCTTGCAGGCCTCTTCCCGAAGGGCCAGCGTCGAATAGTCGAGAAACGGGAACTTGACCGACCGCTTGACCTTGTAGGCCTTGCTTCCCACCAGAAAGACGATGTTGGCGTGAGTGTCGATCCGCTTGACCTCGGGGCGTTGTGGATCGTCGGAAGGCAGGCTGCTCAGGTAGTCAAGCGCCTGGTTCTGGGTTTCGGCCTGATCCATCTTCCGTCCCTTTTGCTGACACACTGCAAAACATGCCTCACATGCAACCCGCCGGGTTTGATCCTTCTCAATGTGAGGTGACCCGGATGTGGCACAAATAAACCGGATTGTCAGTAAAGGAGGGCCCCATGAACGACTATCCGGCTTTGAAAAGGATCAGGTTGAACCTGGCCAGAACAAAGGAATATCCGCAAGGTTCGGCGAACCACGGCTACGAATTCACCGCTCCGCTTGACGAATCCGGCCACATCGACGCCGGCCTCTGGAAGAAGGAGCGCGACCATTGCCGTGTCCGCCGATTCTGGGGCACCGAGGAAGAGGAAATTGGCCACCTCATTCACCGCCCGGGCGGTTCCTGGGCTTTCCATTACGATATCGACGGCGAGGATGACGACGAGGCGGGCTACCGTTTCGGCGCACATGCCTTCAACCCGGGCGAATATGTCTCCATTAAGGACGAGGATGGTGAGATGCACACTTTCCAGGTGGTGACGGTTCAGCCGGTCTGAAATCAGCTTCCCATAATCAAGTGACAAAAAAGAATGGGGGCAGGGGTGCCGGGAAACCGGTGCCCCTTTTTTGTTTGCAACGCCGACGCATACCGGCAAGGCTGGCCATGACATGAGGCCTATCCTTCGAGACAGCGCTTCGCGCTTCCTCAGGATGAGGACTGTGTGTGGCACAATCAGGCGACCTTACAACACATTCAGCCTCATCCTGAGGAGCGCGTTTGCGCGCGTTTCGAAGGATGGGCTGTAAGTCCGTTGTCGGAGATATATTATTCTAAATCGGAATGACCCTATTGCCAATTAATCTGATTTTCGCCTCTAACAGGGCGGATTTTCATACGCTATAGAATGAACAGATCTTCTTTCTCGTAAGGACCCAGAACATGGACCAGAAGACCGGCGGCGAATTGTTGGTGGAGGCGTTGGAACGCCACGGGGCGGAGCGCGTGTTCTGTGTGCCCGGCGAAAGTTATCTTGCCGTGCTCGACGCCCTTTATGACGCTTCCATCCCGGTCACGGTCTGCCGGCAGGAAGGCGGGGCTGCCATGATGGCCGATGCCTGGGGCAAGCTCACCGGCAAGCCTGGCATCTGCATGGTGACCCGCGGTCCGGGCGCGACCAACGCCTCGGCAGGCGTTCATGTGGCGGCGCAGGATTCAACACCGATGATCCTGTTCATCGGTCAGATCGAGCGTGGCATGCGCGAGCGCGAAGCCTTCCAGGAAATCGACTATCGCCAGATGTTCGGCGGCATCGCCAAATGGGTGGCCGAAATCGATCACGCGGACCGTGTGCCGGAGTTCATTTCGCGGGCCTATCATGTCGCTACCTCCGGCCGTCCGGGCCCGGTGGTGCTGGCCCTGCCGGAGGACATGCTGGTCGAAAAGGCCGCTGCCGTTCAGCCGCCTGCGTGGACCCAGATCGAGACCCATCCCGGCCTCACCCAGATGGCAGACCTGCAGAAGCGCCTGTGGGCAGCCGAGCGTCCGATCGCCATTCTGGGCGGCAGTCGCTGGTCGGAAGAGGCAGTCGCAGCGTTCACTCGCTTTGCCGAGCGGTTCGACCTGCCGGTCGCCTGCTCGTTCCGCCGTCAGATGCTGTTCGACAATCTGCATCCGAATTACGCCGGCGATGTTGGCATCGGCATCAATCCGAAACTACTGGCGCGGGTCAAAGCCTCGGATCTCATTCTGCTCGTCGGCGGGCGCCTGTCAGAAATGCCGAGCCAGTCCTATTCGCTGCTCGATATTCCCTCTCCCGCGCAGCAACTGGTGCATATCCATCCGGACGCAGAGGAACTCGGCCGGGTTTACCGGCCGGCGCAGGCCATTCATGCCACCCCGACAGCCTTCTGCAAGGCCGCCGAAGGCCTTCAGCCCCCGGCTGAACTGAAAGGCGCCGGCGAAGCGGCAAAAGCCCATCAGGACTATCTCGATTGGTCAGGCGCCCGGCCGCAGGTCCCAGGCAACCTCCAGATGTCAGGTGTCATGGACTGGCTGGAAGCCAACCTGCCGGAAGATACTGTCTGCACCAATGGCGCCGGCAATTACGCCACCTGGCTGCACCGTTTCCACCGCTTCCGCCGCTACGCCACCCAGGCAGCGCCGACGAGCGGGTCCATGGGCTACGGCCTGCCGGCGGCTGTTGCCGCCAAGCTTGCCTTTCCGGAACGTGAAGTCGTCTGTTTTGCCGGCGACGGCTGCCTGCAGATGACCATGCAGGAATTCGGCACCGCCTGTCAGGACGGCGCCAACATCATCGTTCTGGTGATCGACAACGGCATGTACGGCACCATCCGCATGCATCAGGAACGCACTTATCCGGGCCGTCCGTCCGCGACCAGGCTGGTCAATCCGGATTTTGCGGCGCTTGCCCGAAGCTACGGCGCCTTCGGCGAGACCGTCGAAAGCACGGAGGCTTTTGGTCCCGCATACGAGCGCGCTCGCAAAGCCGGTACACCCGCGCTCCTGCATCTGAAGCTCGACCCGGAAGCCATCACTCCGGCCGCAAGCCTCAGCCAGATCCGCGCGGCGGCTCAGGGCAAGTAAAGGCCCGGCAGCGAGCAAACTGTTTGTTGCGGCCTGCCGTGTCAGCGGCATGGCCGGAACAGACGTGACCAGCCGAGCCTTCACCGGGGCGGCAACGCATCATCCCGCTCTACCGACGGCGCGGCGGTGGATTGATCGGAAGACTAAGAAAATCAAGAGAGGATTATCTTGTTTTTCCGATAGGTGCTCTTCGGACATGCCCCGTGGTCCGGCCCCTCAAGGCAGGTCATAGTTTACGGCAACTGGTTTTGTTGAAGAAGAAGGTTGGCCGTGCCCCAGTCCAAGCCCCCGAGATCCTACTATGCGCCGACCGGCGGTCATCCCGGTCAGGAAACGCTTCTGACCGACCGGGCCGTCTTTACCGATGCCTATGCAGTCATCCCGAAAGGCACCATGCGTGACATCGTCACCAGCTATCTGCCTTTCTGGGAAAAGACCCGTCTGTGGGTGCTGTCGCGGCCCTTGTCGGGTTTTGCCGAAACCTTCTCGCAATATATCGTCGAGGTGTCGCCGGGTGGCGGGTCCGACCGGCCGGAGACCGACCCTTCCGCTGAAGGCGTTCTGTTCGTTGTCGAAGGCGAGGCCGTTCTGACAGCCGAAGGTCAGCAATACGACCTGAAGCCCGGAAGCTACGCCTTCCTGCCGCCGCAAGCCGACTGGAGCCTGAAGAACACAGGCAGCGAGCCGGTGCGGTTCCACTGGGTCCGCAAGGCGTTCGAGCCTGTTGAAGGCCTTGAGCGGCCGACGCTCTTTGTCACTCACGAAAACGATATCGAACCGCGCGCAATGCCGGGCACCGACGGCAAGTGGGCTACGACCCGTTTTGTCGACCCGGAAGACGTTCGCCACGACATGCATGTCAATATCGTCACCTTTCAGCCGGGTGCGGTCATTCCCTTCGCCGAAACCCATGTGATGGAACACGGGCTTTATGTTCTGGAAGGCAAGGCGGTCTATCGGCTCAATCAGGACTGGGTCGAGGTTGAGGCCGGCGATTACATGTGGCTGCGCGCCTTCTGCCCGCAGGCCTGCTATGCCGGCGGTCCGGGCCCGTTCCGCTATCTGCTCTACAAGGACGTCAACCGCCACATGAAACTGCAGCCCGCCGGCCGGTTCTAGGCCGGCGCCCGGCTGACATTCAGCGGCGCTGCGGAGCATAGAGAAAAGCCTCTCCTTGCCACTCCCTCATCCTGAGGAGGACCGGCAGGTCCGTCTCGAAGCATGAGCGGCACATTCCGGAACAAGTGGCCCATCCTTCGAGACGCTGCTATCGCAGCTCCTCAGGATGAGGGAGCGGGTGGTAGTGGCCGTCTTTTCTTACCGTCGAAGGTAGCGGAGGGGCCTCATTCGACTGTCTTCCTTTGCGCAGAAGGGACTTCGCCGCCGAGGGCCGCGGTCAGTGCGGCGGCTGCCGACTTCACTGCCTCGGCGAAGGGGGCGATCCTGTCCGGGCGAACCCGGCTGGTCGGACCGGAGACGGAAAGCCCGGCGACAGCTTCTCCATAATGATTGAACACGGGAGCGGCGATGCAGCGCATGCCGAGGTTCTTTTCCTCCCCGTCGATCGAAAACCCGCGCGCCTGGATTGCTTCCAGGTCAGCAGCCAGCAAATCCGCGTCACAGAGCGTGTGCTCGGTGAAACGCTCCCGGTCGGTCTGCTTCAGGATACGCTTGCATTGATCCTCGTCCATGAAGGCCAGCAGCGCCTTGCCGATGCCGGAGGCATGCAGCGGCGACAAGGTGCCGGGCGGGAAGAACGCGCGAATGCTTTCGTGGGTTTCCACCTGACTGACGAACAGCACCTGGTCTGCCTGCGCCACACCCAGATTGGCCGTTTCCCCCGTCTGCTCCATCAGGGATCGCAGGATTGGACGGGCGCGCTCGACCAGACTGGTGCGCCTCAAAAATCTTGCGCCGATAATGAAAGCGCCCGGGCCGATGTGCCAGAGCTGCTGGGCCTGATCGAACTCCACCAGGCCGCGCGTCTCCAACGTAAACAGGATGCGGTAGAGCGTTGCCGTGGACTCTCCAAGTTGATCCGACAGGGCCGACAGCGAGACACCGGACTGGGTGCTCAGATGCTCGAACACGGCCATGGCCCGGTCGAGCGACTTGATGGTGTTCTGCTCGGTCTTGTCGTCCCAGGCGCGTGGTCTCCCCCGGGCCCGTCGTGTGGCGGAACTGTCGGATTTCTGGTTTGTCATCAGCTCATGTTTTCATAATTTGAAAAATCAATTCACCATATGAAAAATATAACATACTGACAATACTTACACTTTCCGTAAAATACATTTTTGAAAAAATATTTTAAAAAAATTGCGGAGGTTTGCCTCCGCGCGATACCGTTTCTCAAAATTCATAAGAGGAAACGGCCATGAGCTTCCAAAATCCTGTTTTCATTCCCGGCCCCACCAACATGCCGGAGGCGCTCCGCAGAGCCTGCGACATGCCGACCTTGGACCACCGCTCGCCGCTGTTCGGTGAGATCCTCCAGCCTGCGCTTGCGGGCGTCAAAAAGGTGCTGAAGACGGAAACAGCCGAGGTATTCCTGTTTCCGTCGACCGGCACTGGCGGCTGGGAAACCGCGATTACCAATTGCTTGAGCCCCGGCGACAAGATCCTGGCTGCCCGCAACGGCATGTTCAGCCACCGCTGGATCGACATGTGCCAGCGCCACGGCCTGAAGGTTGAGGTGGTCGAGGCACCCTGGGGCACGGGATTGCCTGCGGACCGCTACGAGGAAATCCTCACGGCGGACACCAGCCACGAGATCAGGGCGGTTCTGGCAACCCACAACGAAACCGCGACCGGCGTCAAATCCGACATTGCCGCTGTGCGCCGTGCGCTGAATGCCGCGAAGCATCCGGCGCTGCTCTTTGTCGACGGCGTCAGCTCGATTGCCTCGATGGATTTCCGCATGGATGAATGGGGCGTCGATGCTGCGGTCACCGGCTCCCAGAAAGGCTTCATGCTGCCGCCGGGCCTCGCCATCATCGCCCTGTCGCCCAAGGCGCAGGCCGCGATTGAAAGCGCCCGGCTGCCGCGGACTTTCTTCGATGTACGCGACATGATGAAAGCCTACGCGTCGAACGCCTATCCCTATACGCCAGCCGTCGGGCTGATGAACGGTCTGAAACAGAGCTGTGACATGTTGCTGGCCGAAGGGCTTGAGAACGTCTTCGCCCGCCATCACCGCATTGCCGGAGGCGTGCGTGCCGCTGTCCAGGCCTGGGGCCTGGGGCTTTGCGCCCGGTCACCGGACGTCTATTCGGACTCTGTCAGCGCGATCCGTACGCCCGAGGGTTTCAACGCCACCGGCATCGTGACGCACGCCGCAGCGAAATACGGCGTCGCCTTCGGTGTCGGCCTTGGAGAGGTTGCGGGCAAGGTCTTCCGCATCGGCCACCTGGGCAGTCTGACCGACGTCATGATGCTGTCGGGGTTGGCGGCTGCCGAAATGGTCATGGCTGATCTCGGCCTCAACATCAAACTGGGATCCGGCGTTGCCGCAGCCCAGGAAGTCTATCGCAGCGACAGCGCCATTGCCTCGAAGGAAGCCGCATGAAAACCGACGCCCTGACCCAGTACATCCCGACGCTTGAGGACATGCTCGTCGCCCATGAGCGCATCAAGCCGCATATTCACCGCACGCCGGTCATGACCTCGTCATTCCTCAACGAACTGACCGGCACGGAGCTGTTCTTCAAATGCGAGAACTTCCAGAAGGCGGGCGCGTTCAAGGTGCGCGGTGCATCCAACGCCGTCTTTGGTCTGGACGAGGAAACCGCCAAGGCCGGTGTCGCCACCCATTCCTCCGGCAACCACGCGCTCAGCCTGTCCTATGCGGCCGGCCGCCGGGGCATTCCCTGCCATGTGGTCATGCCGAGAACGGCGCCGCAGGCCAAGAAGGACGCGGTTCGTGGGTATGGCGGCATCATCACCGAGTGCGAGCCGTCCACTTCCAGCCGCGAAGCGGTCTTTGCCGAGGTTGAAGCCCGCACGGGTGCGGAATTCGTTCACCCCTACAATGACCCGCGTGTCATTGCAGGGCAGGGCACCTGTTCCAAGGAATTGCTGGAGCAGACCGACGGCCTTGACGCTGTAATTGCCCCGATCGGTGGCGGTGGCATGGTCTCCGGCACCTGCCTCACCCTGTCGAACCTGGCACCAGGCGTGGAGATCTTTGCTGCGGAACCTGAACAGGCGGATGACGCCGCCCGCAGTTTCAAGGCCGGTCACATCATTGCCGACGACGCACCGAACACCGTTGCCGACGGGCTGAAGGTGCCGCTCAAGGAGCTGACCTGGCACTTTGTCTCCAACCACGTCACAGACATCCTGACGGCGTCGGAACACGAAATCATCGACGCCATGCGCCTGATCTGGGCGCGGATGAAGATCGTCATGGAACCTTCTTCCGCTGTGCCGCTGGCAACCATCCTGAAGAACAGGGACGTCTTCGCCGGCAAACGCGTCGGCGTCATCATCACCGGCGGCAATGTCGATCTCGGCAAGCTGCCCTGGAGCATCCTGCGTTCCGAGGAACGCAGCCAGGATGCTAGATCGCTTTAAATACGATCAATTTTCAGCATTCGGATGAAATCCGAAAGCTGGTTGATCCGGACCGTATGAGCCACTTGGAGAAACACAAAATGAACGCACAAACCGGATTTGAAAAACTCGAAGTCGGCTATGACATTCCCGCCGTGCCCGGCATGGATGAGGCCGATATCCAGACACCTTGTCTGGTGCTCGATCTCGATGCGCTGGAACGCAACATCAAGAAGATGGGCGATTATGCCAAGGCCCACGGCATGCGTCACCGCGTCCACGGCAAGATGCACAAGTCGGTGGATGTCGCCAGGTTGCAGGAACGCCTTGGCGGTGCCGTCGGGGTGTGCTGCCAGAAGGTTTCGGAAGCGGAAGTCTTCGCCCGTGGCGGCATCAAGGACATCCTGGTGTCCAACCAGGTGCGCGACAAGGCCAAGATCGACCGACTGGCCCGGCTGCCCAAATTCGGGTGCCGCACGATCGTCTGTGTCGACGACCTCGCCAACGTTGCCGAGCTGTCGGAAGCAGCCGTCAAACACGGCACCACGCTGGAAGTCTTCATCGAGATTGATTGCGGTGCTGGCCGCTGCGGCGTGACCACGAGTGACGCCGTCGTCGAAATCGCCAAGGCCGTTGATACGGCAAAGAACCTGAAATTCACCGGTATCCAGGCCTATCAGGGCGCCATGCAGCACATCGACAGCTTTGAAGCCCGCAAGGAAAAGCTCGACATTGCCATTGCCATGGTCAAGGACGCTGTCGAAGCACTTAAGATGGTAGGCCTGGAACCTGAACTCGTTTCCGGCGGTGGCACGGGTTCCTATTATTTTGAATCCAATTCCGGCGTCTACAACGAGCTGCAATGCGGGTCCTACGCCTTCATGGATGCTGACTATGGCCGCATTCTCGATGAGGACGGCAAGCGCATCGACCAGGGCGAATGGGAAAACGCCTTCTTCATCCTGACCCAGGTCATGAGCCACGCGAAAGCCGACAAGGCGATCTGCGATGCGGGTCTGAAGGCACAGTCCGTCGACAGCGGCCTGCCAGTCATCTACGGCCGCAGTGACGTCGAATATGTCAAATGCTCTGACGAGCATGGCGTCATTGCCGACCCAGAGGGCGTCCTGAAGGTCGGCGAGAAGCTGAAGCTGGTGCCAGGTCACTGCGACCCGACTGCCAACGTTCACGACTGGTATGTCGGCGTGCGGGGCGGCAAGGTCGAGACGGTCTGGCCGGTCTCGGCGCGCGGCAAGGCTTATTGAGAACCACGATCTCCCAGCCTCCCCTTCGTCATCCCGGCCAAGCGCAGCGCGAGCCGGGACCGGAGAGCCCCATTGTCCTCGGGATTAACCCGATACACCCCGGCTCCCCGGTCCCGGATCTCCGCTCCGCTGCGTCCGCGATGACGATGGAGGGGAGGCGTTTTGCAGCGCCCTGAACCAACCACATCCTCATCCTGAGGGGGATCGCAGGTCCGTCTCGAAGGATGGGCCAAACACTCCGAGCGAGCCGCCCATCCTTCGAGACGGCGCTTCGCGCCTCCTCAGGATGAGGTCGGGGTGAAGACGATGTTTTGCTGGAGACACACATGATCATCGTTCCTGAAAAGGAAATCGCAGGCCTCATCGGGCGCCAGGAGTCCTTTGATGCTGTCGAAAGCGTCTTTGCCGCCATGGCGAGCGGGGCGGCCTATAATTTTCCGGTTATCCGGGAAGCCATCGGCCATGCCGATGCGCTTTACGGCTTCAAGTCGGGCTTCGACCGGTCGTCGCTGGCGCTTGGCCTGAAGTCCGGTGGCTACTGGCCGGGCAACATGGCAAAGGGACTGACCAACCACCAGTCGACCGTCTTCCTGTTCGATGCGGACACCGGCAAGGCAAAGGCCGTTGTAGGCGGCAACCTGCTGACCGCTCTGCGCACGGCGGCAGCGTCTGCGGTGTCCATAAAGCATCTGGCACGCAAGGACGCGAAGGTGCTTGGCATGATCGGCGCTGGCCACCAGTCGGCGTTCCAGATGCGGGCGGCGGTCGAACAACGCAACTTCGAAAAGATACTCGGCTGGAACTTGCATCCGGACATGCTGGTGCGCCTGGAGGAAACCGCAAACGAACTCGGTCTGCCTTACGAATCCGTCGATCTGGCGAGGCTGGGTGCGGAAGCCGACGTGATCATTTCGATCACCTCTAGCTTCGATCCGATCCTGATGGAAGAGCACGTCACGCCGGGCACCCATATCGCCTGTATGGGCACAGATACCAAGGGCAAACAGGAAGTCGATGTTGCTCTTGTTGCCAAAGCCAGGCTCTTCACGGATGAAGTCGCTCAGTCAGCGACCATCGGCGAATGCCAGCACGCGGTCGCCAGCGGAATTGTCTCTGAGGACAATATAATTGAGATCGGCGCCGTCATTAATGGTAATCATCCGGGCAGGACCTCGCAGAGCGATATTACGCTCTTCGACGGGACCGGCGTCGGCCTTCAGGACCTTGCCGTGGCGTCTGCCGCGGTCGATCTGGCAATCCGGAAGGGCGTCGCGATCGAAGTGGATTTCTAGACGGACCGTAGACAATGCGGATAGTGATCAACGGGTTCGGCCGGATCGGTCGGACCCTCTTGCGTCAAGTGATGAAACTCCCCGAAGCGGAACGGATCGAGGTGGTGCGGATCAACGATATCGCACCGCTGGAAACCTGCGCCTATCTCTTCAAGTATGACAGCGTCTTCGGCCCCTGGCCGGGCGAGGTCACAGCGGGCGAGGGCACCTTGACGGTGGACGGTCACGAGATGGTGTTTTCCACCGAACACGATCTGTCTGTCCTCGATCTTTCAGACATCGACGTGGTGCTGGAATGCACCGGCAAGGCGGACACACGCGAGATCGCCGAACGGGGCCTGAAAGCTGGCGCGGCCAATGTGCTGGTGTCCGGTCCTTCCAGGGCCGCCGACATCACGCTGGTGCTTGGCGCGAACGAAGACCAGCTAGGCGATCACCGCATCGTCTCGAACGGCTCCTGCACCACCAACGCGCTTGCTCCTCTGCTGCGTGGCCTGGATGATGCCATCGGCATCAAGAGCGGCCATATGACGACCATCCATTGCTACACCGGCAGCCAGCCGATGGTGGACGCTCCGCGCGGTCCGCTGGAGCGCAGCCGGGCAGGCGGCGTCTCCATGGTGCCGACCACCACGAGCGCTACCAAGCTGGTCGGCAAGGTGTTGCCGCAGCTTGAGGGCAAGATCAGCGGTGCCGCCGTCCGGGTGCCTGCGATCAGCGTGTCCGCCGTCGATCTGACGGTGACGCTGGCACAGCCCGTCAAGGCCCCCTTCAATGACAAGCTGCTCGAGATCTTTTCAGGCAATCCGGTAATCGGCTTCGTGCAGGACCATGTGGTGTCCACGGACATGCGTGCGCGGCCGGAATCCCTCGTCATACACCTGCCCGAAACGCTCGAGGCCAATGACCACCAGGTGCGTATCTTCGGCTGGTACGACAACGAATGGGGCTTCTCCGCCCGCATGATCGACATGGCACGGCTGATGGCGGAGCGATAGGACAGAAGCCGCAAGCTCTCACGTCGCTGTGGTTCCGGATCAGTGCCTCATCCTGAGCGCCGCGAACACCTCAGAAGACGAATTGGACGCGCTTTCAGCGCGAAATACGTCTGGTTCCGGATTTGCGACCGGCTGCGCCTTCCTTGTCCGGAATAACGTTGAGAGATTAGGTGCAGGGTCTCTGATCAATTCACTGCCAGTCGCTCAGACAGACAAAACCCCTCCATCGTCATCCCGGCCAAACGAAGTGCGAGCCGGGATCGGGGAGCCACAGGATTGGGGTATTTTACGTTGCACATCGACAGACCTCGGCTTTCAGTTGCGCCGCGTCCGGGATGACGTGCAAGAGGTCACAAAAAAGGGCCGCTTGCGCGGCCCTCTAACGTTTGCAGAGGCACTTGCCCTTACGCGCCTTCTTCCTTTGGCAGGGATCCCTTGCCGTGACCGGACAGACCGCCGGAAACCTCCTCGGTGGATTCGTCGGAGAGTTCTTCCGGCAGCACCAGGTTGAGGACGATGGCGATCAGGGCTGCCGGCAGCAGGCCGCTGGTCAGCAGGATGCGTGCGGTGTCCGGCATGTGCTGCAGGGCGCCTGGCTCCAGTTGCAGGCCGAGGCCGATGGACAGCGAGATGGCGAAGATCACCATGTTGCGCCGGTTCCAGTTGACGTCCGACAGCATCGAGATACCGGCGGCAACAACCATGCCGAACATCACGATGACACCGCCGCCGAGAACCTCGATCGGAACGGTGCGGATGACAGCGCCGACCTTCGGGATCAGACCGCAGACGATCAGGAAGATCGCACCTATGGTCACCACATGACGGCTCATGACGCCGGTCATGGCGATGAGGCCGACGTTCTGGCTGAAGGAGGTGTTCGGGAAGCCGCCGAAGAACCCGGCAATGGCCGTGCCGAGACCATCGGCAAAGGTCGCCCCGGCAATTTCCTTGTCGGTGGCTTCGCGTCCGGCGCCGCCCTTGGTGATGCCTGAAACGTCGCCAACGGTTTCCACCGCCGAGACGAAGGCCATCAGGCAGAAGCCGAGCACGGCCGCAAACGAGAATTCAAAGCCGTATTTGAAGGGCTGCGGCAAGGCAAAGACCGCAGCACGGTCCCAGGAGGTCGAGACGGCTTCGAACGTCAGCATGCCGGTGGCCAGCGCGAAGATGTAACCGGCGATCAGGCCAAGCAGAACCGCGGAGACGGACATCATGCCCTTGCCAAAGAACTTCAGACCGAGTGTCACCACGATCACCACCAGGGCGGCAGCCCAGTTGAGCAGCGAACCGTATTCCGGCGTGCCGATGGCGGGGACACCACCCGCGGCATACTGGATGCCCACCTGGACCAGCGCGAGACCGATCATCGTCACCACAAGGCCTGTCACCAGCGGTGGCAGGGCAAAGCGGATCTTGCCGATGACGAGCCCAAGGCACGCATGGAAGAAACCGCCGATGATCACGCCGCCGAACAGGGCCGCAAGACCGTCGACTCCCTTTCCGGCCACGAGCGGGATCATGATCGGCAGGAAGGCGAAGGACGTGCCCTGCACGATGGGCAGCGCAGCGCCGACCGGGCCAATGGTGATCGTCTGCAACAGGGTCGCGACCCCGGCGAAGACCATGGACATCTGGATGAGATAAAGCAGTTCCGGAAAGTCGGGGGAATTCGACCCGAAGCCGAAACCGGCTGCGCCGGCCACGATGATGGCGGGTGTGACGTTGGAGACGAACATGGCCAGGACATGCTGGATGCCGAGCGGGATCGCCTTGTAGAGCGGCGGCGTGTAATTGGGATCCCGAAGCTGCGCCGGAGATCCGATCGACGAATTAGACATTTCTGCTCCTCTGAAGGTCGTGCGAACGTCACCGTCTCGTTGAGCGGGCGGGGATCGTTCTAAAAGGGAGGCTTATTCCTTGTTATCGGCCTCCACTGTCCAAGGGTCGGGAAACCAGTGTTCCTCCAGGTTGGCTCCTTCCCCGATGCGGTCCACGACCGCGTAGCGGCCCGCTTGCCAGAGCGGTGCCAGAACTCCGTGCCAGGTGCCGCGATACAGGTTAATCGCCTGTCCGGGCTGGCTGATGAATGCCTTCAGGTTGACCGGCTGGCCGTTGTCGTCGTCCGCGACGATAACCAGCATCGGCACGCCATCCAGCGGAATGAAAGCCTGACTGCCTTCCGGGTGGCGCTCGACCATGTCGACGACATAGGGAAACGTCCGGGCCTTGGCATCGAACAGGCTGATGCCTGCCCGGCCGGTGCTGAAGTCGAGCTTTGCCCGGTCGTGATGACGGCCGCACATGCCCTGATTGATAATCTTGTCAGGCGCGCCCGCCACTTCGAGGAGATCGCCGTAGGGGGCAAAGGCCTCTGCGGTCAGCGGCGAGGGGGCAAGAACACGGCTCACTGGAAAAGATCCTTGAGCCGGAACTGGGCAATCCGCTCTACCTGGCGGCAGGCTTCGCTGAATTCCGTTGCCCGGTCGTTGTCGATCCGGCGCTGGAAAGCGGCCATGATCGAAGCCTTGTCATGATCTCGTACCGCGATGATGAACGGGAAGCCGTGCTTTTCGACATAGGCATTGTTCAGCTGGGTGAAGGTCTCGCGTTCCTCGTCGGTCAGCATGTTAAGACCGGCACTGGCCTGCTCGTTGGTGCTTTCCGCCGTCAGGCGGCCGGCCTGGGCCAGCTTGCCAGCAAGGTCCGGGTGGGCGGTCAGAACGCCGAGGCGCTCTTCCTCGCTGGCGGACCGGAACATGCGGCACAGCGCGTTGTGAACACCGGCGGCACAGTCATGCGCCGGTCCGAGTTCCAGCTCGAAGGCGCGCTCGGCAATCCAGGGGGAATGCTCGAAGATGCCGCCGAAGGTTTCGACAAATTCGGCCTTGTCCATCCGGCTGGGGCGAAGGCCCTTTTTCGGCGGGTGGGTCTTGGCCCAATGATCCGCGATCTCGATGCGGCGCGGACACCAGACGCCTTCATGGGCCTGGATATGATCGATGAATTTCTTCAGCGCCATGATCTTGCCCGGACGACCGACCAGACGGCAATGCAGACCGATGGACATCATCTTTGGCGTGTCCGTTGCGCCTTCCTCATAGAGCGTGTCGAACGCGTTCTTCAGATAGAGGAAGAAATCCTCACCATCGGTCCATCCCGGCGACGTCGCGAAGCGCATGTCGTTGGCTTCCAGCGTATAGGGGATGATCAGCTGATCGCGGCCGTCGACATCCAGCCAATAGGGCAGATCGTCGTCATAGGTGTCTGAAATATAGGCAAAACCGCCTTCCTCGGCGACGAGGCGAACGGTGTTGTCCGAACAGCGGCCCGTGTACCAGCCGAGCGGGCGGCTGCCGACCACTTCCGTATGCAGGCGGATGGCCTCGGCTATGGCCGCACGCTCTTCAGCCTCGGGCATATCCTTGTGCTCGACCCACTTGAGGCCGTGGCTGGCGATTTCCCAGCCGGCGTCCTTCATGGCCTGGACCTGTTCCGGGCTGCGGGCTAATGCGGAGGCGACACCATAGATGGTCAGCGGAATGCCGGCCCGTGTGAACAGCCGGTGAAGGCGCCAGAAACCGGCGCGCGCGCCATATTCATAGATGGATTCCATGTTCCAGTGACGCATGCCCTGCCACTGAGCCGCACCTGTAATATCGGACAGGAACGCCTCGGACGCCGCATCGCCGTGCAACACGCAATTCTCGCCGCCTTCCTCGTAATTCAACACGAACTGGACGGCGACCCTGGCCCCACCCGGCCACTTTGGATCCGGCGGGTTCTGACCATAGCCACGCATGTTCCGGGAATAGCGATTCAAGACGGACCTCCTCGTGATACCAACGGGTTTTGAACCAAGCAAAGACTATGCCTTATTCAAGGGCTGGCATGTTGTCTTCTTATAAAACAGAATAATGGACATGACTTTCTCGTCTTTTTAGAAAGTGCTTCCTGTGAACCATGGGTGCCCTTCAATTAAGGCCCACAGCATCATGCGCGCAAACTGACATTTGGAGGACGCCGAGATGGCCGGATACCTGACAACCCACGTGCTCGACACGGCCCAGGGCTGCCCTGGAAAAGGCATCAAGATCGATCTTTATGCAATCGAGGGTGGCAGCCGGACCTTGATCCGTAGCCTGGAAACAAACGACGACGGCCGCACCGATAGCCCGATCCTGCCGAAAGACGAATTCAAGACCGGAACCTACGAGCTGGTGTTCCATGTCGGTGCCTATTTCGACGCCGCAGGGATCGCTTTGCCGGACCCGAAGTTTCTCGACACGGTGCCGCTGCGTTTCGGCATGTCGGAAGAAGCCCACTACCACGTACCGCTTCTGGTCTCGCCGTTCAGCTATTCGACCTATCGCGGGAGCTGACCTGCCTGCCACCTGACCGGATTCGGAAATGCAGCGTCACGTGCCGTAGCGCCGTTGGGTGTTTCCTTGTTAAGATCGTCTCCATTGCAGGTAGATCTTTGAGTTCGGTCGGTATGGTTCATCGCTTTTCAGTCTGGCTGGTCCTTGCGCTGGCATTATTCGCCGCGCCCGCCGGCGCGGCCGAGCGCGTCGCGCTGGTGATCGGCAATTCCTCCTATCGCTTTGCCTCGCAACTGCCCAATCCCCAAAAGGACGCCGTCGATGTCGGCGAGGCGTTCCGTCGCCTCGGTTTCGAAGTCGTCCAGGCAAACGATCTGAATTTCGATGACCTGCGCCGCGCCTTGCGTGAAATGGACCGCAAGGCCCTCGGGGCCGACATGGCGGTGATCTACTATGCCGGGCACGGCATCGAGGTCGACAAGGTCAATTACATGATCCCGGTCGATGCGCAGCTGGAGAACGACCGGTCGATTTCCTATGAGGCCGTACCGCTGGATCTAGCCCTGCAAGCGGTGGCGGGAGCGGCGAAGCTGAAGCTCGTCATTGTCGATGCCTGCCGGGACAACCCGTTCCTGACCACAATGGAACGCACTGACGCATCGCGGTCGCTCGGGCGCGGCCTTGCAAGCGTGGAGCCGACCGCCGGAACGTTGGTCGTCTATTCCGCCAAGGAGGGCACGGTTGCGCTGGATGGAGACAACGGCACCAACAGCCCCTTTGCAACGGCGCTGCTGTCACATATCGAGCAGCCGGGGCTTGAGATCAATTTCCTGTTCCGCAAGGTGCGCGACGACGTGCTTCAGGCCACCCGCCAGACGCAGCAGCCCTTCACCTACGGCTCCTTGCCGGCGGAACAGATTTTCCTTGTCCCGCCCGACAGCCCGCCGCCGCAGAGCACGAACAGCGAGATGCTGGAGGTTGCCAAGCTGAAACAGGAGCTGGCGGACATCAAACGCCTTCTGGAAGCGAGACAGAACTCAGGGCCGGCCAATTCACTCGCTTCCGACGGCCAGACCGCATCTGAAGCGTCGGACGAACCCGCGCCGGAAATTGCGTCGATTGCCCCGGCGGCGATCCCCCCAGCACCGCCACGCAAAAGTTCTCCGGATGCCGCAGACGGCAGCAGGTCTACCCCGGACGATCCCGTCAGCCGCGCGAAAGCCTTTCTCTACAGCTACAACGTAAATTGGTCGCTTCCGAACAGCTCGGCACTTGAGGCCATGCGTTCGCTCTATGCGGACAGCGTCGATTACTACGGCAAGCAGGTCGGCAAGGAGAAGATCTTCGCGGAGAAGAAGAAATTCGCGGACCGCTGGCCGGACCGGATCTACGCCGTGCGCTGGTTCAGCATCCGGACCGCTTGCGAAAGCTATTGCACGCTCACGGCCGTGGTGGACTGGTATGCGCGCAGCGTTTCCAGGAACGCGCATTCGTCGGGGGCCGCCAGCGTGAAGCTGTTCTGGGATCCGGACACGGAAAAGATCGTTGCTGAAAGCAGCAAGGTGCTGGAAACGGACCGATCCTCGCGTTCGCCCAGCCACATTTTCCAGAACTGGCAAGCCGAAAACCATGCCTGCCGGGGCGGGGTAGCGGAGCAGCCCAACACCCTCGCAGCCTGCCGGCGTCGCGCCGCGCTCGGCGATAAATTGGCGGAATTCGGCTGGTGCTACGGCCGGCAGGGTGAGGCTGGATACCAGCACTCATGGCACCGCTGCGATGCGCTGTCGCTTCGCTAAGGCTGAATTCAATCACCCCTGAAAGCGTGCGTGTCAGTCCGGGTCCAGCGTCCCAATTTCCGACCGAGCAGGATCTACCGTTCCGCCCTCTGGATCCTTCTTCATGATGATTTCCCGATGCGGATACGGAATGCCGACGTTGTTTTCCTTGAAGGTGTCCCAAAGCGCCAGCAGCACCTTGCCGCGCACGTTGGTAAGTCCCTGCTGCGGATCGCGGATCCAGAAGCGCAGGACGAAGTCGAGCGAACTGTCGCCAAAGCCCGTCAGCCAGCAGACCGGGCGCCGTGAGTCTTCAACCCGGCCGACCGTCATCGCCGCTTCGATGGCAAGTTTTGAGACCTCATGTGGGTCGGCATCGTAGGAGACGCCGAAATTGACGTCGAGGCGGACGAGTTCGTCGCTGAAGGACCAGTTGACCACCCTGTTTGTGATGAAATCTTCGTTCGGGATCAGATATTCGCGTCCGTCCCGGGTGACGACGGAAACGAAGCGGGCGCGCAACTCGCGGATCCAGCCGAAGGTGCCTTCCAGCGAGATCGTGTCGCCCGGTTTGATCGACTTGTCGAGCAGGATGATGATGCCGGAGATGAAGTTGGAGATGACCTTCTGCAGGCCAAAACCGAGACCGAGGCCGACCGCCCCGGTGAAGACGGTGAAGGCGGACAGATCGATCCCGACGGACGACAGCGCGATCATGCCGGCCACCAGAATCAACCCGAATTTTGCGACCTTGCCGATCAGCACGCGGATCGACGGTGTCAGTTCTTCCGACTTTTGAACCTGCTCATCGAAATAGCGCCCGAGAATGACGGCAACCCAGATTGTCGCGATCAGAAGAAGCACCGCCTTGAGGATCAGCAGCAACGACAGCCGCACCTCGCCGAGGGGCAGGGCCATGCTGTCGAGAAAGCTGCCGGCCTCGTCGTCAAAGCCCAGAATGACGAGGGCTACATAGATCCAGGCGAGCCAACTGAGCGTTCTGGCAACCAGCCGGTTGCGAATTACCCTTGAAAGAACCGCAACAAACAGCCAGGCGAGCGACAGGGAGAGGGCAATGGCGATAAAATGACTGCGGCTCGGCCACGTGACGGCGCGCATCACCGTAAGGGCGATGAACAGGAACAGGCTGAACAGGATCCACTCGGTCCGCCGCAGCAGAGCCACCACCACGCGCAGCAGACCCGGATGTCCCTTGATCTCGCGGGCGCGGGCTTCAAGCCTGGGTTCGACGCGAAGGCTCAGCACCTTCGCCACGCCGAACAGAACCGCGATGATGGCAACCTGATAGGCAAACCAGGGCGCAGTCAGATAGCTGAGCGCAAGCATGCCCCATGAGTGAAGTTCAGCAATGAGACTTTCAAGGTCCATGAACGCAGCCGTCCGTCTGTTTCCGGTTGAAGCATCAAGAGCTTAACAGCATTGACGGCACGTGGCCAAGGCGGGTGCAAAACGCCTTGTCTTCAGCGGGAGATACGGTGCCGTCCTCTGGCCGGTTCACTCAGACAGCGTTCACGATTGCTGGAGTTCCAGTTCCAGCCTGAAGCGAGACACCCAGTCGGCACTGGTCGCATCCGCCAGCTTGGCCACGCCGGGCACGACGCCATCCGCCGCGGTCTCCTTCAGGCCAAGGTGCTTAAGGACAAGCCGCAGGGTTGCCTGCGGGTCTGCCGACAGGGCATCATAGGTGATCCGGAGCGGAGCAATTCGCTGACTTTCGAACCAGGCCTGCCAGTCACTCTCAAACCGGGTGAAGCGATGGTAGCAGGCGCGGATCTCGTGAGCGTCATAATGGGGTTCGCGCGGCTCCGACAAGCGCTCCAGTTCGGTGCCGTCCGGGGCCCTGTGCCAGAGGCCGGATTGCTCGGCACGAACGAAGGAGACCGCTTGTTCGACCTTGTCTGTCCGGGTCAGGTGAATGAACAGCGTGTTGCCAAAGACAGCCTCAAGACGCGCCAGGTCGCTGGATGGGCCCGGATGCAGGCAGGCAAGCTGTTTCATGAAGAAATCGAAGCTGTGCCGCTGTAGCCGCAGGCCAAAAGGACCTTTGCCCCGCGTGCCCTTTTCGATAGCTGCCGCAAAGATGCGGCGAAGCGTCGCCTGCTCGTTTTCCCCCGGCACAACATCGACATTCAGGTCCTCAAGCCAATCCTCCTGGGACGGCTCGTGAAAATAGGAGCCCGGATGCCCGGAAACACCTGTCGCCGCCAGAAGCTTGCAGAGCAGCGTGCTGCCGCTACGGGGGGAGGTGCACAGGATGTAGGACGAGTAGCCGATCATGAGTTGTTCATGTCAAGGATTGGTGACAGGTGCAAGACACCTGAAGCAAAGCGAGGGGGGTGCGCCAGACATAGGCTTGAATTTGCGACGGATTTTGATCATGGGGTGTCTGGCGAGCAACACCCTGCGCGCTTCCTCGGAATGAGGGTGATGGGGCTGTGAGTACGTTCGCCGTTTCCGGTCAGGCCTTGGAGTTCAGTTGCAGACGGGCCGGACAGTTTGTCGAAGAGGATGTGTTGAGAACCCTTCGATGATCTGGAAATGAGCGGCCCCCGGAGTATTGCGTTGCCCACCCGGGGGGACGTCAGAGGGAGTAGCGCCGGCGTAAGTTTGCTCCGGGATCTTGCTGAATAATGTCTCGAAAGAGACTTGACGAAGACTGTCAGACCGCCATCAGTCGCAGGCGGCGGTGATAATGATTTCGACCTTCAGCTCCTCCCGGGCAAGTTTGGATTCTCCGCAGGCGCGTGCGGGGGCATTTCCTTCGGGTATCCAGGCGTCCCAGACGGAGTTCATGTCGGCGAAGTCGCTCATGTCCGACAGCCAGACGATGGCTTGCAGAATGTTCTTGCGTGAGGATCCGGCCTTTTCCAGCAAAGCGTCGATGCGCGACAGGCAATCCCGGGTCTGGTCGGTTACGCTCGCGCCATCGCCCACCTGCCCGCACAAATAGGCAACGCCGTTGTGCTTGACGATCTTGCTCATGCGGGGTCCGGTTTCGATGCGATCTATCATGTGACGGGTTCCTGTTCGTCGGTTTCTAGGTCTTTCATGGCCGCCAGTTCACCGAGTGTGACCGGTTTCAGAGGGGGCCGGATGCGGTAATAGCCGGTGTCGTCCTGTGAACGGCCGCTTTCGTCCGCAAGAAGGTTCGTGACCGTCAGGCCGCAATAGCGGCCCTGGCACGGGCCCATGCCGGGCCGTCCGAAAGCTTTGGTCTGGTTGGGTCCAAGGCAGCCCAGACCGGCATAGCGGCGAATATCGCCTGCCGTGACTTCTTCACAGCGGCAGACGATGGTGTCGTCGGCAGGTAGCAAGGCTTCGCGGAATGCCGGATAGGCCTTGTCTATGAATGGCCGGGCGGCCAGTTCGGTTTCCAGTTGCCGATTCAGTGGGGCGGCGTTCCGGTCACGATCTGCCGGCGTGGTTTTGCCGAGATCGCAAGCAATTTCCAGTGCGGCCAGCCTGCCCTGAAGCTGCGCAGCTTTTGCACCGCCAATACCCGCGCCATCACCGGCAATGAAGACGTCCGGAAGCTGCGTGCGGCCCCACCCGTCCTTTTCTGGCACGAAGCATTGCTGAACTTCGTTCCAGTGATGCGGCACATCGATGGAGCGTGCAGCCTGGGTGTTGGGAACCACACCATGATGCAGCAGCACCGTTGCACACTCCAGATTGTGGCGTTTGCCTCCCGATGTGAAGCTTATCGTTTCTGCCTGCACCTTGCCTTCAATGGCAATTGCCGATGCGCCGGTGTAGCGGGGAACGCCCGCCTTGCGGATTTCGGCAAGCAGACCCAACCCCTTGGCAAGCAGCCGCCAGCCGCGCAGCGCACCGGTCAAATGCCGAAGCGCGGCCTGCCTGTCGGCGAATGTCTGTGTTTCCACCAGAGCCAGCGGTGGCGTACCTGCCCGGCACATCTGGGCGGCGATCAGATAAAGCAGGGGGCCACTTCCGGCCAGAACCGCCCGTTCGCACATGAGGCCGGATTGCTTCAACAGGATCTGTGCCGCACCCGCGGTCATCACGCCCGGCAACGTCCAGCCCGGCACCGGCATCGGCCGCTCCAGCGCGCCGGTGGCAATCAGCAGGCGCTTGGCTTTTGCGGTGGAAGCTGCGCCGTCACGGGTAAAGGAGACGCGCGGACCTGCTTCGATCTGCCAGATGGTGGTGCCTGTCAGATGCCGGATCATCGGATGGTCGAGCGCCTCTGCAAGCACGCGTCCCTTGGTGTAATCGCTGCCGAGAATTTGTGCCCGGTCTTCTGGCACGTTTCCGACGTCGCGGTAGATCTGTCCACCGGGCCGGGCCTGCTCGTCCAGAAGCAGAACGGAAAGTCCCGCGTCTGCCGCTGTTCTGGCTGCCGCCATTCCTGCCGGACCCGCGCCGAGAACAAGAAGGTCTGCTTCAAGCATCGCCGTCTCCTTCGGTTCCCGGCATGCCGATATCCATGCCGGCGGTCACCTCGCTCATACAGGCCTGACGGGTGACACCGTCGATTTCGACAAGGCAATCGAAGCAGGCGCCCATCATGCAGAACGGTCCGCGCTCCGCTCCGGATACGGGCGTCTGACGGAAGGACAGGACACCGGCCGCCAGAAGCTCGGCCGCCAGATTGCCGCCATCGCGCAACATCAGGTCCTTGCCGGCGAAGCGAACGCGGACGCGAGGAACATCTGTTTCCAGTTCACGAAAGGGCGAAGCGGTCTTCACTGAACACCTCCAGGTCTGGCGCTGTGTCGGTCTTTTCCAGCCAGTCGGGCAGGAAGGATGCATGTGCGGCGGCAAGCGTGATGCCGCTATGACAGGTCACGAGGAAAGCGCCCGGCATCTCCGGACTTTCCTGATAAATCGGCAGGCCGTCAGGCGAGAGAACGCGTAAGGCACCCCAGCTGCGCACCAGTTGAGCCTTGGCCAGAATGGGATAGGCGGCGATCGCTTCGGCCGCGAGACCGGCGAGCCCCTTGGCGGTGACCTTGTCATTGAAGCCGACTTCTTCGTTTGTCGCGCCGATCTGTATGCCACCGTCATCGACCTGGCGTGCGATCAGGGATGGCCGGTTGAGGATTTTGGGCAGTTTTTCCGTAATCAAAACCTGACCGCGCTGCGGCCGGATAGGCGCCTTGAAGCCGAGTTTCGGGCCGAGTGCAGCCGAACCGAGACCGGCAGCCAGCACCAGCTTGTTCGCTTCGACAAAGGTGCCATCGCTGCAGCGGATCCTGAAAGAGCTGTCGCGCGTGACCGTGTCGACCGTCTTGCCGTTCAGCACGGTTCCGCCGTTGCCGCGTACACCGGCAGCAAGGCCTCGCAGCAACTTCAACGGATTGGCGTGCCCGTCCTGATGATGAAGAATGGCGCCGGCAACCTTCGGGCCAACTTCGGGCTCTTCCCGGCGCAGTTCGTTGTGGCCCAGGATTTCATAAGGATAATCACCGCCAAGCTTTGCCTTCAGAATTTCATACTGGGCAACGGTCTCGGCGAGTGTCTCGTCCGAGAAATGGAGATCGTAGCCCCCCTGCTGCTCCAGCGCCGCGTCGAAGCCGGTGGCTTCGCGCAAGCTGGCTGCGAAATCTGCCCACGCGGCGGCGGAGCGCTGCGACCAGCGGGCATAGGCAGGCTGTTTCATACCCTTGGATTGCACCCAGACGAGGCCAAAGTTGCCCCGGCTGGCGCGAAAACTGCCGTCGTCCCCGTCAAGAACGGTGACCGACCTGCCGCGCTGGAGCAGACCCCAGGCAACGGAAAGCCCCACGACGCCTCCACCGATGATGGCGTAGTCCGATTCCATGATATTTCCCGAATTTGATCGATAACCGGGCGGCGCAGGCCGCCCGGCAGAGCCTTGGTCAGTTCACAGCATTCAGTTCAAAGCCTTGTCGAGGATCGACTGGCCCCACTCCTGACCGACGTCATTGAGAAGCTCCGGCCATACCGTTTCACGCACCTTGGTGGCCATGCCGGCAAGCTGTTCGTCGGTGAGTTCAACGACCGTCGCACCGAGCTCATCTGAAAGACGCTGTTCCCACTTGCCCTGGTCTTCCTCGGCCACGACCCAGCGGGCGGCTTCGAAGTCTTCAGCAGCCTTTTTCAAAGCTGTCTGATCGTCCTCATCGAGGCCCGACAGAGCTTCGTTGGAAATGATCATGAACCAGACCTCGAAATGGGTGTTGGCCGGAATGTAGGACTTGGTGACATCGCGGAACGACGCATAGTAGCCCTCTGCACCAGAGCCGATGACACCGTCGACCACACCTACCTGGATCGCCGTGAAGGCTTCGGAGAAGGGGATCGGTGCCGGAATATAGCCGAGCGCTTCACCGGTGAGCTGGAAGCTCTTGATACCGGGCACGCGCACCTTGATGCCTTTCGGCTCGGTGGTGCCGGGCGTGACGGCGTCGCGGTTCAGGGAAATGCCGCCAAAATAGACCGGGTAAGCCGCAAGCATGGTGATGTCCTGCTTGGAGAACAGCTCGGCCATGGTCTCGTGCAGCACACCGCCGGGGCCATAGATCTTGCGTGCCTCTTCCCAGTTGGATGCCAGGAACGGCACGGACGCGATCTGCATCCGCCGGTCCGTACCGGTTGCTGCCGGCTGGGTTGCCATTTCAATGGCGCCGACGGACACACGTTCCTGGACGGTGGTGTAGTCGCCCAAGGCCGAAGCGGCGTAGATCTCGATGTTGACGTCGCCGCCGGTGGCTTCCTTCACGGCTTCGGCATAGGCCTTCAGTTCAACGTCGATGGTCGCGCCCTGCGGGCGGACATGACTCATCTTGAAATCGGCCGCCTGGGCAGCGCCGGAAAGACCGATCAGTGTTGCGACGGCGGTCGCGGTCAGAAACTTCTTCATGTTGGTGTTCCCCGTGGTTTTCATGTTTGTCCTCCCAAGAAAGTCGATTCGATTCTGTGTTTATGAGCCGGCTCAATAACCAAAGAGACGCGGCAGGTAGAGTGAAAGGTCCGGCCAGAAGGAGGTCAGGAAGACCACCGGCACATATCCCGTCAGCACCAGGAACATGGCCGGCGGAATGACCTTGGTGACCTTCACCTTGCCGATGCGTGCGCCCAGATAGAGGATCGATGCATAAGGTGGTGTGACCCCGCCCATGGCGGTGTTGACGCCCATGATCGCGGCGAACTGGACCGGGCTGATATCGAGTGCCTGCATCAGCGGCAGCAGAAGCGGCGCCACCAGGATGATGGCGGTGGCATCGTTGACGACCATGCCGATCAGGAACAGCATTATGTTGATCAGGATCAGGAGAACGATCTTGTTCTCGGTGATGCCGAAGATGACGCTGACCAGTTTCTGCGGCACGCCCTCATAGACGAACATCTGCCCCAGGATCATGGAAAACAGGATCATCAGCATGATCGCGCCAACGGCCGTTGCCGCTTCCTTGCCGGCAAAGAGGAAGTTGTCGAGACGCAGGCCCTTGTAAATCAGGAAGCCGACCGGGATTGCGTAGATGACGGCAAGAGCGGCGGATTCGGTCGGTGTCATGATGCCGCCGTAGATGCCGCCAAGGATCATCACCGGCATCAACAGGGCCGGAAAGGCATATATGCCGCGTTTCGTGATATCGGCGGTGAATTCTCGCGCAGTCGGCTTTTCGTCCAGAACCAGGTTGAACTTGCGCGCCATCCAGAGGTTCACGGCCGAGAAGTTGAACATGATCAGGAGGCCCGGGCCGAGCGTTGCCAGGAAACAGGCTGCAATCGACGTGTCCGTTACCCAGCCGAACAGGATCATGCTCAGGGACGGCGGGATCAACAGGCCGAGGATCGACGAGTTTGCGATCAGCGCGGTGGCGTATTCCCTCGGATAACCGCGCTTTTCCATTTCGGGAATGAGCAGAGGCCCGATGGCGGAAATACCGGTGAGGCCCGAACCGGAAATCGCACCGATGATGGCGCAGCTGACCGCCGCGACGACACCCAGACCGCCACGGACATGACCGACGAAGGAATTGACGAACCGCAGCAAGGCCGCCGCTATTCCGCTTTCCGACATGATGGTGCCGGCCAGAACGAACAGAGGAATGGCAAGCAGCGCCGGGTTGCCAAGCTGCTGGAAGCCCCAGAGCACCATGCCTTTCATGGTAACGTCACCGATGAAATACATGACCATCAGTGCGGCGCCGAAGCACCAGGGCAGCGGGACGCCCAGGGTCAGCGTGATAACCAGAACAAGAATGGCCAGAAGCGCGATCTCGATCATCGTGCGCCTCCTTCCGCCGTCCGCAGGCTGCGGACATGCATCAGCAAATAGGTGATCGTGTAGGCCATCATCAGCACCAGCCCGACGACCAGTGCGACGTCTGCATAGAAGGTTGGAATGTAGAGGGTCGGGCTCTCGCGCCAGACCCGCCAGGCATAGCGGGTATAGTCCCACGCCCAGGTCAGCAGCCAGATGCCGACAACGAGGCTGATCAACTCGCCGACGATGGCCAGAATGGTGTGCTGACGTTCTGTCTTGAGGAAGATTTCAAGGACGTTGGCGCGGATGTGGCTATTTTCCCGCGAGGCATTGACCGCGCCGAAAATATAGAGCCACAGCGTCGGATACATGATCGTTTCTTCCAGCCCCATCACCGGGACCTGAAACACGTAGCGCGTGACGACCTGAACAAACTGGCCAAGCGCAACGATCAGGATCAGAGCCGTCAAAAGGCACTGCGTGAACCGTTCCAAAACCACCCCCGTATTGTTGGCGCCATTATTTTTTTGGCGCTCGAACACCCTCTGTCTGGAGGGGGAGTATGGAGTTGGCTAATCCATAAAGGCAAATTCGAAATATTGCTACTTTAATAGAGCGACTTTATAGTTTGGTTATGAACCTGTCCTTCCGCCAATTGCAGACTTTCGTGCAGGTGATGCGCACCGGATCCGTCTCCGAAGCAGGGCGTGCGCTGGGGCGAACCCAGCCTGCCGTCAGCGCCATGATCGCAGGGCTGGAACGGGAGGTCGGCTTCCAGCTGTTCGAGCGCGAACGCGGCCGCCTCGTGCCCAAGCCCGAAGCACATTATTTTCTGGAGGAAGCGGAGTTTCTGCTGGAACGGCTGACACGTTCCACCCGCACGCTGCAGGACATCGGCAACCTGGAGAAGGGCAAGCTGCGTATTGCCTGTAACCCGGCCGCCTCCAGCTTCTTCATGCCCCGGGTTCTGGCCAACTTCCTGCGGGACAAGCCCGACATCGAAGCCTCGCTGATGATGCGCTCATCGCCCGTCGTCACCGACTGGATCGCCTCCCAACAATACGATATCGGCTTTGCCGAAACACCGGAGCCGCGGCGTACCATTATCTCGGAGGTCTTTGCCTTGCCGGGGGTCTGCGCCGTGCCGAAGGACGATCCGCTTGCCCGCATGAAAGTCATCACACCCGCTGATCTTGACGGCAAGCCGATGGCAATGCTGTTTGACGATCACTCGATCAGCGAACAGACCCGCAAGTCCTTCAATGAGGCGGGAGCAAGGCTCAACAAGCGCTTCGAGCTCAGGACGTTCCTGCCCGCGCTGCAGCTGGTTTCCGAAGGTCTGTGCTACACGATCTGCGAGGGACTGTCGGCGATCAGCCACCAGGAAAGTTTCGGCGACCAGAACAGCCTGGTCTTCCGGCCTTTCAAGCCGGAGTGCTTTCTCAACATGTCGCTGCTTACCCCGGCCAACCGGCCGCTTTCCCTGCTGGTGGAAAGCTTTGCTGAGGTTTTGCGTGCCGAGATCAAGGCACTCGTGGAGAGAGCCGCCGGTCTCCGCGATCTTCCATGAGGTCTTGGTGAAGAGGTGAGAGAGCGAACCCTCAGTGGGCGCTGGCCATATCTGCCAGTGACTTCTGGATATGCGCCACCATGAAATCCAGGAACAGGCGGACCTTCGGGTCCTGATGGCGGCGGTGGGTATAAAGGCAGGCCATCTGAACCGGAATTGGCGGCTCGTTTTCCAGCACCGGCACCAATGTGCCGGACGCCAGATAGTCGGCAACTTCGAACACCGGCTTCAGCACGATGCCGTGGCCTTCCAGGGCCCAGCCGGTCAAGACGTCGCCGTGGTCGGATTCGAACGGGCCGGAGACCGCGACACGCTTGACGCCGTTTTCCGTCTGCAGCGGCCACTGAAATTCCGGTGCACCGGGATACCGCATGTTGAGACAGTCGTGGCGGCCGGCGCCAAGTTCCTCGCTTGTTTTCGGGCTACCCTTGCGGGCGAGATAGGACGGCGAGGCGCACAGCACGCGGTTGCAATCGGCGATCTTGCGAATCTTCAGGTTGGAGTCTTCCGGAAGCCCCAGGAAGAACGCGGCATCAAGGCCTTCACCCGTCAGGTCGACCTTGCGGTCGGACAGGCGCAGGCGAATATCGATCAGAGGGTTGGCGTCCTTGAATTTGGGGATCGCGGGCGCAATCAGCCGTTGGCCCATGCCGATGGGCGCGGCAACGAACAGCGTGCCGCGCGGCGAACGGGTGACGTTGCTGATCTCCGCTTCGGCTTCTTCCACGGCTTCGATGATTTTTGTTGCACCGCGATAGAACAAGTTGCCATGCTCTGTCGGACTGAGGGCACGGGTCGTTCGCTGGAACAGGCGGACGTTCAGATGCTCTTCCAGTTGGGACACCCGAGACGACGCGACAGCAGAGGAAATCCTGAGGTCGCGTGCGGCAGCGGACATGTTGCCCAGCTCGTAAACGCGCAGAAAGGTTCGGATGTTTTCCAGATACGCCATGAGGATGTCCAGCCGGGCCGGTTATTGTTCCGATTTTTTTGAAACTGCTCGGAATTATCCCGAGATACCAGAAAATTGCTGCTTGGGCTAGCTTGGGACAAACGAATTTGGAGGGGAAGCAATGCTGGACATTGCCATCATTTGGGACTGGATCGCCTTTGCGGTCCGCTGGCTGCATGTGATTACGGCGATGGCCTGGATCGGTTCGTCGTTCTATTTCGTTGCGCTGGACCTTGGGCTCAAGAAAGCTCCCGACCTGCCCAAGGGGGCACACGGCGAGGAATGGCAGGTCCACGGCGGCGGCTTCTATCACATCCGCAAGTTCCTGGTGGCGCCGGAAAACATGCCCGAGCACCTGGTCTGGTTCAAATGGGAAAGCTATTCCACGTGGCTGTCCGGCGCGGCCCTGCTGATGGTCGTCTACTGGGTCGGCGGCGAGCTTTACCTGATCGATCCGGCCAAGGCTGATCTTGCCCTCTGGCAGGGTGTGCTGATTTCCGCCGGGTCCCTGACCATCGGCTGGCTGGTGTATGACCGACTGTGCAAATCGAAGCTCGGGGAAAGCCCGACTCTGCTGATGCTGCTGCTGTTCGCGCTGCTGGTAGCCATGGGCTACGGCTATAACGAGATCTTCACCGGCCGGGCCACCATGCTGCATCTGGGCGCCTTCACGGCCACGATCATGACCGCGAACGTGTTCTTCATCATCATTCCCAACCAGAAGATCGTGGTGGCGGACCTGAAGGCCGGCCGGACACCCGATGCCAAATACGGCAAGATCGCCAAGCTGCGTTCCACCCACAACAACTATCTGACCCTGCCGGTCGTGTTCCTGATGCTGAGCAACCATTACCCGCTCGCCTTCGCCTCGCAATACAACTGGCTGATTGCCGCGCTGGTGTTCCTGATGGGTGTGACCATCCGGCACTATTTCAACACCAAGCACACGGGCGCTCCGGCGCCGACCTGGACATGGCTGGCAACGGCAATCCTGTTCGTCGCCATCATCCAGTTGTCCATGGCACCACTCCAGCAGGACACCTGGGAAGCCTCGGATGCCCGCCCGCTGACGTCGACGGAACAGGTGTTTGCCAATGCGGAAGGCATTGACGATGTCATGAACATCATCCCCGGCCGCTGCGGCATGTGCCACGCCCGCGAACCTTTCTACGAGGGCATCCATTGGGCCCCCAAGGGCATGCTGCTGGAAACGAAGGCGGACGTGGTGCGGGCCGCCAAGCAGATCTACCTGCAGGCCGGTGTCACCAACGCCATGCCGCCTGCCAATGTCTCCTTCATGGAAGAGGGCGAGCGCAGGAAGATCATCGAATGGTACCGGAATGCGCGCGAGCAATTGCCCTTCGGAATGGCCGCAACCCATTGAAGCGCCCCCGCCATTCAGTCACACATCGCGCTCCTCCTTGCGGGGAGCGTTTTTGTCTGAGGCGGGCCGGTGCAGTCATGCGAAGCTGAGAATCGAAAACAGTGGCACAGCGCCCTGGCCTGTGCGTTCAGAGTTGCTCCGGAACTTCCGCCACAGGCAGCGTGACGAGAGCGATGCCGGGATCGTCCGGCGAGGTTCCGACCGAAAAGCCGAGCGACTGGCACATGGAGATCATCGATGTGTTTTCCTTCAGCACCTCCCCCTTGATCACCTCGATCCCGTCCACCTTCGCATAGCGGATGAGCAGCTTCATCAAGGTCCAGCCAAGTCCCTGGCCCTTCAGGTCCGAGCGGACCATGACCGCATATTCGCCGGTCTGGTGATCCGGGTCCGCATGCAGCCGGACGACGCCGAGCAGGCTGCCGTCCTTCGGCTCAACGGCTGCGAAGGCGATTGCGCGGGCATAATCGAGCTGGGTCAGCCGCGCCAGGAACCGGTGACTGAAATCGCGCACGGGCGCAAAGAAGCGCAGGCGCAGATCCTCCGGTGTCTGCTGCTCGAAAAACGTCTTGAACAGGTCCTCGTCTTCCGGGCGCACCGGCCGGATGAAAATATCGCGTCCATCCTTCAGTTTGACGTTCTGTTCCCATTCCTGCGGATAGGGCGCAATGGCAAGGCGGGAGCTTCCGGCGCGGCCCGGCCGCTTTTCCGGGTGGCACAAGGTCATGCGGGCATCAAGGCCGATGAGACCGCTCGGCAGGGCAACCAGCGGGTTGATGTCGAGCTCCTGTATTTCCGGAATGTCGACGGTGATCTGGGAGAGTTTCACAAGCGCTTCGGCAAGTGCGGCCTTGTCCAGAGCCGGGCGCGCCGGCCCGCCGTCCAGAAGCCTGGCGATCCTCGTTCGGGCAATCAGCGCCTCGGCAAGGTTGAGATCAAGCGGCGGCAGCTCCAGCGCGATGTCCTCGCTTTCCTCGATGGCGGTGCCGCCATGTCCGAACACCAGCACCGGTCCGAAGTCCTGTGTTTCGGCAACGCCCATATAAAGTTCCAGCCCGTGCCGGTCTTCCAGCATCGGATGGATGGAGATCCCGTCGATCCTTGCGTCCGGATAATCCCGCCGGGTTTTTGCGATCAGCTCCTGAGCGGCTTTCTGCACGGCGTCAGGACTTTCCAGACCAAGCCGGACACCGTCGATCCGTGACTTGAACGGCAGGTCAGGCGAGATAAGTTTGGCAACACAATGGGCCGACGTCTTGAAGAAGGGTTCCGAAAGGTTTCCGGCTTCTTCGGGTGTTGAAGCCATGGCGGTCGCCATGATCGGCAGATCATAGGCTTCCAGAACCGCGACAACCTCCGGCGGGTTGAGCCAGGTGCGGTCTTCCTGAAGGGCGGCAGCGACGATGCTGCGCGCCCGCGCGACGTCTGGTGAGAATGTGCTCGGCAGGCTGGCCGGGGCCGCCATCAGGAATTCGCGTGCCTGTGCATCGTGGGCCAGATGCATCAGGCTGCGGGCGGCTTCCGCCGGGCTGGCGTAATTTGGAATCCGGGCCTCGGAAAGCGCGGCCCGTGTCGTGCCGTCGCCGCCGATAAGGCCGGCCACAAGCGCCTTGCGCCGCCCCGTGCGGCGCCGGTCGAGGGCGGCAGCATCCGCAATTGCTTTTGCGATAGCGGACAAGGGCTGAAAGGCGCTGGCGGCCTGAAGCACGACGGCGCCATCCACACTCGGGTCTTTCAGCACGGTGCTGATCGCCTCGGTGATCTGTTCCGGCGTGACGTTCTCCTTCAGGATCACCGAGCCGCCGGCCGCGGGTGTGACCGACAGACCGGCGTAGTTGCGGCTGGTGTCCGCAAGGGCTGCCCGCGTGTCCGGGCCAAGCTCGGCGAAAGAGCCCCCCAGATCCATAAGCCTGTCGACGGCAAGGCTGGCAAGGCTCCGTCCGTTCGCGATGACAGCAAGCTTGTTGCATTGGGGAACACGGACGTGGGAGAGGGTTTCCAGCGCCTCGAACATCTCGTCGAGATCGTGCACGCGCAACAGCCCGGTTCGGCGAAAGACGGTCTCGTAAACCCGGTCGGTGCGGGCAAGGCGTCCGGCGTGGGTGCGGCCCGTGCCGCCCGAATCCCGGCTCTTGCCCGAGCGGATCACGATCACCGGTTTGCTGCGTGCCGCTGCCCTGGCAGCGGAAATGAACTTGCGCGGAACCGCGATGCCTTCCAGGTGAAACACGATGGCACGGGTGTGGTAGTCCTGCGCGAAATAGTCGATCAGGTCGCTGATATCGACATCCATCCGCGCGCCAAGCGATACGACGGCGGAAAAACCGGTGCGATGGGTTTTCGCCCAGGAAAGCGTTGCGTTGAGAACCGCCCCGGAGCGGGAGAAAAACGCAACTTCTCCCTTCTCGGGACGCTCGGCGCTGAGGAGCGCATTGAGCCCAGTTGCCGGTACGGCAAGGCCGAGCGTGCCTGGCCCTATCATGCGCAAGTTAGTTGCCTGTGCAGCTTCGCGGCACTCCTGAAGCAGCTCTTCCGGCCAGGTTTCAAATCCGGGAGAGGGGATGAGCACAGCCTTGGTGCCACCTACTCCGAGAACCCGGATCGTCGCCGGCAGTTTTTCCGCCTTGGCGAGATAAATCGCCAGATCCGGCATCTTTTCCAGATCGTCCAGCCTGGCAGCCTTGCGGCCCTTGAAGGGAACATCCTCATCGATCCCGACAAGTGTTACGGGATGTCCGGCCTCTATGTCCTGAAGGCAGGAAACCAGTTTGCTGGTCAAGACCCCCGGATGCCGGCAGGGGCCGATAACGGCTATCGATCCTGGCGCAAAGAAACCGTCGAGGTTGCGAATGGTCATGAGATCGATCCCTTGAAAAACGATCGTAAGGAACGAGGGGTTTGAAACGAACCTAGGTCACGGGCCAGACTTTTCACGGGCCCACAGCCGGAAACAGCGGAAAGGATGCGCACGAGAGACATGCCATGTCCGCATCTTGAGCCGGTAACGGCTTGCTGTTTTTGCGGTCAAGAGCACTTGCGTACCGTTCCTGTCCTTTTGCGCCTTGTGCGCGGTCAAAAAAAGCCCGCGGACCGGAGTGTGTCAGGTTCGCGGGCTTTTTGCATCGCAAAATCTCAACGATTGCGGGTGTGCATATGCGTCAATGCGCCATCAGCACCGGCACGGTCATCGCTTCCAGGATTTCCCGGGTTGCTCCGCCGAACAGGAATTCACGCATACGGCTGTGGCCGTAACCGCCCATGACGACCAGGTCGTTGCTGTTGTCGGAGACATGGTTCAAAACGGTGTCGGCAATGCTTGCCTGCGGATTGCTGATCACCTCGATGGTGACATTCATGTTGTGGCGGGCCAGATAGTTGGCGACATCGGCACCGGGCTGGCCGGTTGCCTTGGTGGCCTTTTTCTCGACAACCAGAACGGTGATCTTGTCTGCCTTCTCCAGAACCGGAAGAGCCGCGTGGATGGCCCGGGTTGCTGTCGAACTGCCATCCCAACCGACCAGCACATTCTGCGGCTGGAAGGACTTGCTGCCGATATAGGGAACGAGCAGAACCGGGACGCCGCTTTCGAAAAGAACCGTCTCGATCAGGAGCTCACGCATGGGCTCCGGCTTGTCCGGATTGGCCTGGCCGATCACCACGAGGTCTGTCGGGCGGCAGTGCACCAGAACGTTTTCCAGCGGGCCGCCGGTCAGGATTTCCGCAAGCCGGCTTTCGTTCTTCACACCGGCAAGGCGCGCCAGCTCGTCGAACGCTTTCTTGGCCTCGGTCGCCGCGCCAACTGCCTGTTCGTGCGCTGCCTGCAGATAGTCAACCGGCATCGGTGCGGCAGCAAATGCAGGAACGACCGGCTCGAAAGACACTGCCAGTCCGGTGACATGGGCATCGTAGTTGCGGCCGAATTCGAGTGCGTATTTGGCGGCCGGCTGGTCACCTGCGAGATCCAGAACGGTCAAAATATCTTTGATAGGCATATATCCCTCCTGCAGCCGGTATCATCACATCGAACCAGCCTCGTCAAAAATCTATAGGCGTCAATGTGGTGTGTCCTTGACGCGCATCAATGTCGCAATGCACGCAGCCTGTGTCCAGCGGGTGGCGGCGACGAAAAAAATGCGCAATATGGAGCTATGTCGAAACGCTGGTTCTATCTGGCTTTGCCACCCCTGCTGCTCGTGGCGGCCGCATTTCTGCTGGTTCAGCTCTTCATGGAGTTGGACGAGGACAGCGTTGACAGGAAGGCAGCCGAACGGCTGACGCTCTACCGTCAGACGATTCTGGGAGAATACCAGAAGTACCGCTATCTGCCCTACATGATTGCCCGCGACCCGAGGGCAACATCCGCGCTCGGCCTCGGCCAGCCATCGGAAAGCGCCAATCGCTTCCTGCAGGAAATGGCTGAAAACTCGGGCGCTGAACTGCTCTACGTCATGAACACAGAGGGCACGACCCTGGCTGCCAGCAACTGGCAGGACGAGTTTTCGCTGGTTGGCCGCAATTACGGTTTCAGGCCCTACTTCACATCGGCCATTCAAGGTGAGGAGGGCCGGTTTTTCGCAATCGGTGCGACGTCACACGAGCCGGGCCTGTTCCTGGCCCGCCCGACACCGGTCAGCGGCAAACCGGTGGGCGTGGCAGTGGTCAAGGTGGATATGGGTCCCCTGGAAGAAGCCTGGGCGGAAGGCGGCGAGACCGTATTTGCATCCGATGCCAATGGGGTGATCTTTCTGTCCAGCCAGCCGGATTGGCGCTACCGGACGCTGACGGTTCTGCCGGAGGAAGTGCGCCAGATGATCGAGGCTACCCGTCAATATGCCGGACGGGAACTGTCTCCGATCAGCGACAAGCGGGATGAGGCGAAGCAGCAACTGGTCATCGGCGGCAAGGACTACAGGCACAATTCGGCGGAGGTCGGTCTGCTCGGCTGGACCCTGCATTTTCTGGTGCCGGTGGAAGAAACCCGCAAGAGCGTGCTGCCGATCTGGGCGGCAACCATCACGCTCTGTCTTGTCTACGCGGTTATCGTGCTGGTCTTGCGCGGCTGGCGTCTGCGCAAGGCTTCCGCGCTGTTGCGGCAGGAATCGGCCAGCCTGAAGGAACTGAACACCCGCCTGGTGGAGGAAATCCAGGAACGGCGGCGCGTTGAGAAAGAGCTTCTGGAAGCGCAGCGCGGCCTTGCCCGCTCCAGCCGCCTTGCAGCCGTTGGCGAGATGTCGGCAGCCGTCGTGCACGAGCTCAGTCAGCCACTGGCCGCCTTGCGCATGTTCGTTGCGGGCACGCGCAAGTTTCTGGAAAAGGGCGACACGGAAACCGCCTCGGAAAACCTCGACGAGATCGATTCCCTGCAGATGCGCATGGCCAGTCTCACGCAGGAACTGAAGCGCTTCGCCCGACCCGGTGAAAGCCGGATCGAGAAGATTGATCTCACCGAAAGCGTCCGGACTGCCGAAAAGATCGTTCGTCCCCGCTTCGAGGAAACGGGCTGCAGCCTGAAGCTGGACCTTCCGGCAGAGCCGCTGGAAGCGGAAACCGCACCGCTGAGGATCGAGCAGATCCTGGTCAACCTCTTGCGCAATGGCGCCGATGCGAGCGCAGGCGAAGAGGCCGGTGAAGTTCGGCTGCATGCGGGCCGGCAGGGGGCAGAGCTGGTGCTGGAGATATCCGACAACGGACCCGGCGTTCCGGAAGACCTGAAGGAGCGGATCTTCGACCCGTTCTTTTCCACCAAGACCAGCAGCGGCGGCATGGGGCTTGGCCTTGCCATATCCATGCGGCTTGCGGAGGACCTGGGAGGCAGTCTGTCGGTGAGATCGAACACCCCGAGGGGGGCGGTCTTCGAGTTGCGTCTGCCTGCGTTACCCAGTGAAAGGGCCAGCGAAACGGCGGGTGAGACGTCGTCCACCACCAGGAACGAACGGGAACCGGAAGCCGCAGAATGACCGACCTTTCCCAGAAAACTCCAGTTCTAATCGTCGACGATGACCCGTCCATGCGCGCGGCGCTACGGCAATGGATAACGCTTGCCGGGTTCGAAACGCGTGAAGTTGCGACGGTAGGACAGGCGCTTACCGGATTGTCCGCCGATTTCCGAGGCTGTGTGGTTTCGGACGTGATGCTGGACGGGGACGACGGGGTGTCGCTGCTCCGCAGGATCGGGGCGCTCGATGCGGATCTGCCGGTGGTGCTTATCACCGGCCATGGCGATGTGCCGATGGCCGTCGAGGCAATGCGGGCAGGGGCCTACGACTTTATCGAAAAACCGTTCGATCCCGATCACATTGCCGATGTGGTGCGCAGGGCCTGCGACCGACGGGCGCTGGTGCTGGAAAACCGTTCGCTGCGCGCACAGCTGCATCAAAGCGCCGGGCTGGAAAGCCGCCTGATCGGCACCAGTCCCGCCATGCAGGCGCTGCGCCAGCAGATCCTGCATTTCGCCGCAACCGATGCCTCCGTTCTGATCACCGGCGAAACCGGCACCGGCAAGGAAGTGATTGCCCAGGCCCTGCGTGATTTCAGCGCGCGCAAGGATGGGCCTTTCATGGCCATCAACGCTGCGGCCCTGCCGGAGGCCATGGTGGAGGCGGAACTGTTCGGCCATGAGGCGGGGGCCTTCACCGGTGCCGACAGGCAAAGGATTGGCCGCATCGAGGCGGCCAGCGGCGGTGTGCTGTTCCTGGACGAGATCGTCTCCATGCCACTGGCGCTGCAGCCGAAACTGCTCCGCGTTCTTCAGGAGAAAAAGGTGGATCGCATCGGCGGCACAAGACCCGTCGATGTCGACATCCGTCTCGTTAGCGCGGCCAACATAGACCCAAGGGAGGCGGTGCGTACCGGCCGATTGCGTGAAGACCTGCTCTTCCGGCTGAACACGATCGAACTGCGCGTACCGCCTTTGCGGGAGCGTGGCCGCGACGCGATCTTGCTGTTCGATACTTTCCTCAACCGCTTCGCCGCCCAATACGGGCTGGACGTCCCTGCGACCAGCGCCCGCGACGAGGCGTTCCTGCAAACCTATGGCTGGCCGGGCAACGTCCGGGAACTGCGCAATGCCGCGGAACGCTTCCTACTCAATGCCCCGGTCGCGCCGCGGCCGCTGGAAGAGCACGTGACCGGACAGCGGGAGACGGGCCCTGTTCCCGCCGGTGGAGGTCTGAAGGAGCTTATGGACGCCTATGAACGCAACCTGATCGAAGGCGCGCTCCGCCGACACGGCGGGCGGATGGCCGATGTGATGCAGGAACTCAACCTGCCGCGCCGCACCCTCAACGAAAAAATGACCCGCCTCGGCCTCAGCCGCGATCAGGCCAATGCCGAGAGCGTGGAGGGGTAGGCATTCCTCAGAGAATTAACCCGAGCGATGCTCAACATCCTGCCTCATCCGTCGAGACGGACTTGACGGTCCTCCTCAGGAGGAGGTTATCGGGAAATGAGATGGTGGTTTGAAGCTTGGCAAAGACAGAGGATCAAAAAAACTCCGCAAAACAACCCAACCGGCGAAAATCCGCCGAACGGATCGGGGCGTCGGCAAGATCTTGCCGAGCTGCACTGCAGCAAATCCGGCGCGGCGTGGAAAGAAACACCATTTCCTGCCGGAAAGTGTTGCCAGCAAGAACTGGCACGGGTCATGCTAGTGGATCATCGACTTGGCACGGGCTTGTGCGCGGAGGCGTGCAGGCCGAGCTGCCAGGGAAATGAGCAAACATCTTGGGAGGATTGCATGCTCTTTTCACTGAAGTCCGCAACCGCTGTATCCGCGGCTGCGCTGTCTCTGGTCTTTGCCACCGAAACCTTTGCCGCTGATGTCACCTGGAACGTGTCGCTCTGGGGCAAGCGCCGTGCGTTTACCGAGCATGTCGAAAAGCTGGCTGAAGAAGTGGCCGCGAAGACGGACGGCAAGTTCGAAATCAAGCTTCAATACGGCGAAGCCTTGTCGAAGTCGCGCGAGAACCTCGACGGCATTTCCTTTGGCGCGTTTGAAATGGCACAGATCTGTGCTTCCTATCACCCGGACAAGAACCCGAGCCTGACGGTGCTGGAACTGCCGTTCCTGGGCGTGAAGGACCTTGATCAGGAGATCAAGGTTTCTATGAAGCTGTATGAGCATCCTGCGGTCAAGGAAGACCTGGCCCGCTGGAACGCCCAGGCCCTGATGCCTTCGCCGATGCCGCAGTACAACTTCGCCGGCAAGGGCGATGTGCCCGACTCGATTTCCGACTTCAACGGCATGCGCGTGCGTGCTCTGGGCGGTATCGGTCAGCTGATGGAAGCTGTCGGCGCGGTGCCGACGTCCGTGACCGCTTCTGAAACCTATCAGGCAATCGATTCCGGCACGGTGGCAGCTGCCAGCTTCGCGCCGCATGCGCATCTGTCGTTCAAGGTGGTGGAAGTCGCCAACTGGTGGACCAAGAACCTGAACCCGGGAACCGTGCAGTGCCCGGTGATCGTAAACATCGACGCCTACAATGCCCTGCCGGACGACTTCAAGGCCGCTCTGGACAGCTCCGTCGAGCCGGCACTGGCCCATTACCTGGAGACCTATGACAAGGTCTACCAAAAGTGGTGGCCGGAACTGGAAAGCCGCGGTGTGACCCAGATCGAGTTCTCCGATGCCGAACTGGCCGCCTTTGCCGAAAAAGCCGGCCCGATCCAGGCCGCCTGGGTGGAAGAGCAGTCCGCCAACGGTCTGCCTGCGCAGGAAATCCTGGACATGGTCAAGTCAACCCTCGCGGAATAAGCCCGGCCAGCCTGGACTGATTCACACTCTTCCCGGCGCAGTCTGCGCCGGGAAGCCAATGCTCGGGGCTTAACTCATGAACACAATCGATCCCGGAGGACGTTCCGTCTCGGAGCGCCCGGTCACTTATATCCGTTTTGACGGCTGGCTCGCGCACGTCGAGAATGCCTTCAACCTTTTCGCTGCCGGCTCCATCCTGGCCTTGATGCTGCTGGCCGTGGTTCAGGTCATCGGGCGCCTGGTCTTCAACTCCCCGGTGCCCGGCTTCATCGACATCACCGAACAGGCCATGGCCATCTTCGCCTTTGCCGGTATCGCCTATTGCCAACGCGTTGGCGGCCATATCCGCATGGAAATCGTGCTCGGCAAGTTAAGCGGCCGGACGCTTTACATCTGCGAAATGCTCGGTGTCATCCTGATCGCCTTGACGGTCGCCCTCCTGGTCTGGGGCTCCTGGTACCATTTCGACAGGTCCTGGGCCATCGGCGACAGCACCATGGACATTCGCCTGCCAACCTGGCCATCCAAGCTGATGGTGCCGGTTGCGCTCAGCCTCCTGTTCCTGCGTCTGTGCATGCAGATCTACGGATACGCCCGTCTCGTGGCCGATCCGACGCGGGAGGCCTTCTGTGTTCCGATGATCGAGGGTGTCGAAGAACACGCCAAACACGAGATCGAAGAAGCTTTTGGCGATGACGTTGAAGAAGGAGGTGCGCGATGACGACGCCGTTTGAAGTTGGCCTCCTGATGACCGGCGTTCTGCTGGTGCTCGTCATTCTGGGTGTTCGTGTGGCCTTTGCCGCGGCCTTTACGGGCCTGGTTGGCCTGATCATTCTGTTCTCGCTGAAGATGGGCTTTTCGAAAGGCTTTTTCGTCGCCTTGCAGATGGCAGGCACGATCCCCCATTCCAAGTCGGTTACCTATGCCTTGTCGGTGCTGCCGACATTCATTCTGATCGGCTTTCTTGCTTTCTATGCCGGCTTTACCAAACAGCTATTCGAAGCGGCAAAACGCTGGCTCGGCTGGCTGCCGGGCGGAATGGCCGTCGGTACCGTGTTCTCCACTGCCGGGTTCGCTGCCGTCTCCGGGGCATCGGTGGCAACGGCTGCGGTCTTTGCGCGGGTTGCCATTCCCGAAATGCTTGCAGCCGGTTATTCCAAGCGCCTGTCGGCTGCGGTCGTTGCCGCAGGCGGCACGCTTGCCTCGCTCATTCCACCGTCAGCGATCCTCGTGATCTACGCAATTCTGGTGGAGCAGTCTGTCGGCAAGCTCCTGATTGCCGGGTTCCTGCCAGGCGTCTTTTCCGCGCTGATCTATGTCGGCATCATTGTCGGTGTATCCGCCTGGCGGGGAGACGCACCGCCTGTCGGCGGCTTCACCTGGAAAGAGCGTTTCGAAAGCGTGCCGGGCACCTTGCCGATCATCGCTGTCGTCGCGATCATCTTCTGCTCGTTCTTCTTCGGTCTGGCCACCCCGACCGAAGCCGGTTCGCTCGGCGCCTTCGTGGTGCTGATCGTTGCCTTCATGAAGGGCATGCGCACCAAGCAGCTTGGTCAGGCCTTGCATGAAACCGCGAAACTGACGGTGATGATCTTCACCCTGATCTGGGGCGTGCTTGTCTACGTGCGCTTCCTGGGCTTTGCCGGCCTGCCGGACGCCTTCAAGGACTTCATCGTCGCGCTGGACTATTCCCCCTGGGTGGTGATGGTCTGCATTCTCCTGGCCTATGCCGTGCTCGGCATGTTCATGGATGCGATCGGCATGCTCATTCTGACGCTGCCGGTGGTCTATCCCGCCGTGATGGCGCTGAACGGTGGCGAGGGGGTTTCAGCGGCAGACAGTGCCTTCGGCATGTCGGGTGAGGCCTGCTCGATCTGGTTCGGCATTCTGGTGGTGAAGATGGCGGAGCTCTGTCTGATCACACCACCCATCGGCTTGAACTGCTTTGTGGTTTCGGGTGTGCGTCCGGATATTCCGGTGCAGGAAGTCTTCCGGGGCTGCGTCCCGTTCTTCGTCGCCGACGTGCTGACCATCGCGGGACTGCTGGCCTTTCCGTCGATCATCACTATCCTGCCCGAACTGATGGCCTGACGGGAAAGCTAAGAGCAAGAAAACAAAACGCCGCCGGAATTTCTTTCCGGCGGCGTTTTTTGTCGCAGACCGGGGAAATGCCCCGGGTTCGGGTTAATCGAAGATGTGAGCCTGGCTTTGCGGCGTATCGAAACGGTTCGACCCCCGGGTGCCCGCAAAGAACATATTGGCGAACCCCTGGACGAGAGCGAAGAAACTGCCGACGATCGGAATGAACCAGACAAGCAGCCAGTAGCCCGATACGTCCCTGTCGTGAAAACGGCGAACCTGTACGGCAAGGTTCGAAACGAAAAACGGCAGGATCAGCAGCCACATGGTCAGCCCGCTGCCGCTTGCAAGAAGTTCATCCGAATTTGCGTAATTCTGCAGCTCGTCCTGGATCGCCGTTAAGTAGGCGAAGAGGACAGCCATCATCATGACCAGGTTGAAGGTGCCGATCCCCCAATAACCGAGGCGGCCAGTGCGGCCTTTGAAGCTGAAAAACAGCCCAAGGCATTGCATCACCGCGTCTATGAGGGAGCCGCCGCTGTCGCCGGCCACCTGAACGGCTGCGCCGCCTGCGCGAGCATAGGCACCGGCAGTCGCAGCATAACCATCGTTGCTCGAATAGCTGCTCTGGCTCGGCCCCCACTGGGTCGGGCCTTCCTGGTTCAATCCACGTCTTCCAAACTGCTTGCGCTGTACCGGCATCAGTATCCCCCGCCAGGAAATGTCTTGTCAGAACGGAGGTAACGCTACGCAAGTCAACTTAACATTGACGTAAGGGATGTGGTTAAATCTTGGTGAAATTGCGGAGGGTTTTTTGGTCGATCAGAACAGGTTGCCCTGGTTGGTTGCCGGGCCCTTGCCGGACGGCTGCTTTTTTGCTTTGGCAGGTTTCGGGCCGGCACTGTCGCTGAGCGCGACTGCATCGACCGTGCCGTCCGCCAGTTCGATGGCGAGGGCTGCGCCAGAGGCAACCGCCGCAGCCGAGCGCACTGGTTGGCCGCTGTCGTCGCGCACCACGGCATACCCGCGCGCAAGCACATCCTTGTAGGAAAGCGACTTCAGCAGCTTCTGCAATCCGTCGAGGCGTGCCTTTTCCTGCGACAGGCGGGCAAGATAGGCCCGCTCGAGCCTCTCACCCAGGCCAGACAGTCGTTCGGTACCGAGCGTTGTCTGCTGGGCCAGGCGGGACGGTGTCAGCCGTACGGCGAGTGCTTCGAAAGCGTGGCGCTTCTGCGTAACGGCCACTTGCAGCGCGCGTTGCTTGCGCTCGCTTGCCTGGACCAGATCCTGTCGTGCCTTGGTCGTCAGGCGGGACAGGAGCAGAGGGGACAGGCGCCCGGCGAAGTTCTGATAGTGGGTCCGGTGGGTTCGGGTGCTGACGATCAGGGCCCGTTCCAGGCTGCTGGCCAGCGTGTCGAATTTCTGGCGTGGCAGGGCCAGGAGATCCTGCGGCGCGGGCAGGGCGGCGCTGGCTGCGCGCAGCTCGGTGCGCCGCGTGGTCACGAACCGTACCAGGCCGGAGTTGAGCCTGCGGGACCGATCGTCGACCATGGCCATCAGTTCGGCCTTCACCGGCACGGCAAATTCCGCCGCACCTGTCGGTGTCGGAGCACGCAGGTCGGCGGCAAGGTCGATCAGCGTCCAGTCGGTCTCGTGTCCGACGGCCGAAATCAGCGGGATCTGGCTGTCGGAAGCCGCGCGGACGACCGCTTCCTCGTTGAACCCCCAAAGGTCTTCAATGCTGCCGCCGCCGCGGGCGACAATCAGGACATCCGGGCGCGGGATCGGGCCGCCTGGCTGGAGGGCGTTGAAACCGCGAATGCCGTTGGCAACTTCCGCGCCCGAGGTTTCGCCCTGAACGCGGACCGGCCAGACCAGAACATGCAGCGGAAAGCGGTCGGTGATCCGGTGCAGAATGTCGCGGATGACAGCCCCGGTCGGCGAGGTGACCACGCCGATGACCCTTGGCAGGGGCGGCAGCGGCCGTTTGCGTTCTTCGGCAAACAGGCCTTCCGCGGCCAGTTTCTTCTTGCGCTCTTCCAGCAGCGCCATCAGCGCACCAGCACCGGCCGGCTCAAGGGAGTCGATCACCATCTGGTACTTCGACTGACCCGGGAACGTTGTGATCTTGCCGGTGGCGATCACCTCCAGCCCCTGTTCGGGCTGGATCTTCAGCTTGGACGCGGACCCACGCCAGATCACGCCGGAAAGCACCGAGCGGTCATCCTTCAGGTCGAGATAGATATGACCGGACCCTGGTCGGGAGATCCGACCCAGTTCACCGCGCACGCGTACATAGCCGAATGCTTCCTCCATCGTTCGCTTGATGGAGAAGGAGATTTCGGAAACGGAGAATTCGGCGACGTTGGACTGGGTTTCGCTCAAGCAGATGATTCCTCTTCTGCCTCGAAAGTGGCCGTTCGGGCGAGGAGGGTCAAGGGCTAGCAGGGCTGCCGTTCCGCGCCGCTTTCATTGTCTGTGTGTAATCCGTCAGCTCCTTCAAGGTCGCCAAAACCGCCTCCTCGCCAAATGCCTCGACCAGTTGTTTGCGGGCCGGTGCGCCTGGATCATCGAGGTCATGGGAGAAAAGAAGGTCGATGCCCTTTGCTCTGAGGTTCTTTCGCAACGTCTTGAGGGTTTCGAGAGCTGTGAAGTCGATGTCGTCGACACAGGAAAAGTCGATGCAGAAAAAGCGAAGCTCTTGGTCTTCCCGATCCGTCAATGCGCGGATTTCTTCCGCCATTCTTTCCGCGTTGGCGTAATACATGGAATGGCTGAAACGGTAGACCATCAGCCCGTCAGCGGCTGGTTCCCGCGATGAAAGCGGCTTGGCCTGCCAGTCTCCGGACGGTTCGCGGACAAGCAGGATGTTGACCGGATGATAGCCGTGCCGGGTGTGAACGATCAAAGACAGGACGATTGCCAGTACAATCCCAGGTCCAACGCCTGCAACCACGACAACGGCGATGGTGACAACAGACACCCAGAATTCGGGTCGCCGTGTCCGGTAGATCTTGCGGAGACCCTTCAGATCGATCAACTCGATCCCGATCAGAAACACCAGCGCGGAAAGGGCCGCTTCGGGAAGATCGGCCAGGAGTTCGGTGAAGAACAACAGTACCAGCAGCACGACAGCCACGGTGACCAGCATGGATAGCTGCGTTCGCCCGCCGGCGCTGTCCACGATCTGGCTTTTGGTCGGGCTGCCGTTGACGACGAAGGTGCCGGTCAGTCCCGCACCGAGATTGGCGAGCCCAAGCGCCCTCAGGTCAACGCTTTCCGCCAACTGTTCGCCATATCGGGCAGCATAAGCGCGTGCAGTTGCCGCGCTCTGCGCCAGGATCACCACGAGCATGGCCAGAGCGGTTGGACCGAGTTGCCAGACGAGGGCGAACGACCAGTCAAGCGCAGGAAGTGCCAGCGACGGCAATCCGCCCGGCACGCTGCCCACCACGGCGATCGTATCCTTCAACGACAGCTGCGCACTGGCGACCGTCGCCAAACCGAGTGCGACTATTGCCCCGGGAAAAGTGGTTGAAACCCGCTTCAATCCGACAATGATCGCCACAACGGCGGCGGAAACGGTCAAGGCTGTGAGATTGAGATTTTTGAGAAGCGGTATCAGTTCGACGGCGTTTTCTATGCTGTTTGACTGAGGCAGATGCAGGCCGCTCATTCCGCCAAGCGAATGCAGCGAAACCTGAATGCCGACGCCGGACAGAAAACCGGTCAGAACGGTACGGGACAGAAAATCCGCCATGAAGGCGATTTTTGTGACGCTGGCCACAAGCAGCAATCCGCCGACCATCAGCGCAAGCAGACCGGCGAGTGCGACATAATCGGCAGACCCTGCGGCGGCGAGGCCGGCAAGGCTCGTTGCAAGAATGGCCGCGGTCGCCGAATCGGCTCCGACCACGAGATGCCGGGATGAGCCGAACAGCGCAAACAACGCCATCGGTACCAGAAGCGTTGTCAGCCCCGTGATCACTGGTGTGCCTGAAATCTTGGTGTAGCCCATCACTTCCGGGATCGCGATTGCCGCCAGTGTCAGCCCGGCCAGCACTTCGGGCAGGATCTGCGGGGGCTTGAGAGGCAAGACCCCGGCAAGGCACCAGGGTTTCGGGACAAGAGTGGACAAGACGGTTATCCGGGTATGTTGGGCGGGTTGCAGGCTTTGCGGTTGCTGCCGGCAGGATCAAGGGTAAGGAAAAATTCGATGAAGGGTAAGATGTCCCCCGAGAATCGAATAGGCTGTGGATGCTTCCGTAGCCGCCCGAACCGCCTTGAAACCCTCACAATCGAACGCATACCTAAGCACCATGGCCAAATACGAGTTCAACATGCAACGACTGTTCTTGCGACACATTCTTGCCGATGGCGCGCGCATAGAAGCGGACCGCAGCCAGGCAAACTATCTCCTGAATGTTCTGCGCCTGAAGGATGGCGACTATGTACTTGCCTTCAATGGCACCGACGGTGAATGGCTGGCGAAGATCATCAGCAACGGCCGGCGCGATTGCACCTTGCAGCTTATGGAACGCACCCGCGAGCAAACGTCCGCAAATGACCTGATGTATATGTTTGCTCCGCTCAAACATGCCCGGCTCGACTATATGGTGCAAAAGGCCGTGGAGATGGGTGCAGGCAGCCTGAAGCCGGTGCTGACTCAGCACACCCAGGCCAGCCGGATCAACCTGGAGCGCATGGAAGCAAATGTGATCGAGGCCGCCGAGCAATGCGGTGTGCTGGCGGTGCCCGAAGTGCTTGCGCCCCAGCCGCTGTCCGATGTGCTTTCGGTCTGGGCTGAAGCACAGCCTGGACGCCGGCTGCTGTTCTGCGACGAGGCGGAAGGGACCAACAACCCGCTCCTGAGCCTGGCGCAGATGAAGGAAAACGGCCCGCAACCGCTGGCGATCCTGATTGGTCCGGAAGGCGGCTTTTCCGAAGAGGAACGCGCGCTCCTGCGCAGTCTGGATTTCGTCACCCCAATTCCCCTCGGACCGCGTATCCTGCGAGCCGACACGGCTGCGGTGGCGGCCCTGGCCGTTCTTCAGGCAACGGTCGGTGACTGGAGATAGGTGAATGCCGCGGGACGTCCTGACAAACGGGAAGCCAGGCAGCGGAAACGTTGAGGCAGCCCGTGATGTTGGAGACGCGGAGAGTTCCGCTTAGCCTGCGCAAAAGCACAGGCGCTTCCGTCTGCCGGTCGGCGTGGCTCTCGGGCTGGTGTTTTCCATGCTGCTGGTTGTCATCTGCGGCATCATCCAGTTGCGCGGCCGCACGGAACCGTTATCCGTCTTCAGGATTGCGTGACGGAAAACTCCCTAACTGGCGGTGTCGGGTCGCCAGGCCGGGCCGTCGCTCAGGTTGATCGCTCGCTATCAAAGACACGTTTCGGCGTAGCCAAAGGCGCAAGACCTTGCAGTTGGGCCTTCGTCTCGCAGTCGTTTGCCAGTGGTGGCGCACAGCGTCAGACGTGCCGGAGACGCCTTTTCGAATGAACGCGTGCACTCGTTAAGTCACCTGGTACGAGCACCGTGCGATCTTCGGTGTCGTTTCCTTGCTTGCATTATTGTTTCAAGAAACCTAAATCACCGAGGCTCAAAAGCGTTCCAACTGGAACGCGCCGGATCACTGCGGTTTGTAGGGGGCAGCCTGACGGGCCGCGCAGTTTTTAGGACGCTTTCATGGCCCGCGATACGGTCGACTCAACTCCGATTGAAACGGTAGCGGACCTTGCCGCGACGCTCGAAGAAGGCTGTAAGCCGGAAGAGAAGTTTCTCATCGGCACCGAGCACGAAAAATTCGGCTTCTGCCTGAACGAACTCACGCCGATCCCCTATGAAGGCGAAAAGGGTGTCGAGGCCATCCTGACTGGCATGGAAAAGCTGATCCACTGGGAGCGGATCGAGGACGCGGGCAAGATCATTGGCCTTGCGGACGACCGCGGCGGCGGCGCCATTTCCATCGAGCCGGGCGGCCAGTTCGAACTTTCAGGAGCGCCGCTCGACAACCTGCACCTGACCTGCCGCGAAGCCAACCAGCATCTTGCCGATGTGCGCCGCGTTGCCGAACCGCTCGGCATCGGCTTCCTCGGCATCGGCATGGCTCCGACCTGGGCGCGCGCCGACATGCCGCGTATGCCGAAATCCCGTTACGACATCATGACCAACTACATGCCGAAGGTCGGCTCGCTTGGTCTCGACATGATGTACCGGACCTCCACCATTCAGGTGAATCTCGATTTCTCCTCCGAAGCGGATATGGCCCTGAAGATGCGTGTCGGTCTGGCTCTGCAGCCGATCGCGACCGCCATTTTCGCCAATTCGCCCTTTACAGAAGGCAAGCCCAACGGCTTCAAATCCTTCCGCGCCCAGATCTGGACCGACACCGACCACGATCGGACCGGCGACATGCCCTTTGCTTTCGAGGAAAGCTTCGGCTTCGAGCGTTATGTCGAATGGGCAATCGATGTGCCGATGTATTTCGTCAAGCGCGGCGCGACCTACTACGACGTCACCGGCACCACCTTCCGCCAGTTCATGAACGGTGCGCTGGAGGGCAAGGTGCCGGATGCAACGCCCAATATCGGCGACTGGAACAACCACCTGTCCACACTTTTCCCGGACGTGCGGCTGAAGAAATACATCGAGATGCGCGGTGCTGACGGTGGCCCGTGGCGGCGCATCTGCGCTCTGCCGGCGCTCTGGGTCGGCCTGCTTTACGACAAGGGTGTACTGGATCAGGCCTGGGAGCTGGTCAAGGACTGGACCCAGGAAGAACGCGCGGCTCTTCGGGCAGGCGTTCCGAAAACTGCGCTGCAGACGCCATTCCGGTCCGGCACGGTTCTGGACGTTGCAAAACAGGTGCTTGCCCTGTCGCAGGAAGGCCTCAAGCGCCGCAAACGCCTGAGCGATGGCGATCTGGACGAGCGTGTTCATCTGGCGCCGATCGAGGAAGGTCTTGCTTCGGGCATGTGCCCGGCCGACGTCCTGTTGCAGCGGTATCACGGCTCCTGGAAGGGCGATATCAGCCAGGTCTTCCGCGATTACGCCTACTGAGCAAGGCCCGCCCGCCGCAGTGTGTTGCGGGCGGCAGATACGATCCGCAAAAGGCCTGAATTGACCTGAGGCCCGCGAAGCGTCACTCTGTCAGTGATCGGTCTTTTTTCTCAAGGCCTTGCAACAGCGTGAGCGGAGCGACGCAATGACTGGCAGCGAGACGGTAGCCCCTCCCTTCGACATCTTTTCCCTGTCGGAAGATGTGCGCAACCGTTTCGGCTGGTCGAATGACGACCTCAGCCGCGTGATGGAGCAGCTCTTGCCTGCCGCGCTGAACGGCTTCCGCTACTTCGGTAGCACGGTGCCGGGCTTTTCAGAGTTTCTGGGGCAGACATCGCCGCTCGGGTCGACAACGCAAAACCCTTTCGCCGGTTATGCAGGCCTGTTCCAGAGCCCGTCCGATGAGGCGCTCACACCGTTTTTTGGCCCCGAAGCCGTACAAAAGGCGCTTGCGAGCCAGATTTCCGCCTACACGGGGCTGCAGCGCGATGCCATTCAGGAAATGATGCCGGTGGCGGCAACGCTTGCCATGGGACAGATTGCCAGGCCCTTCGTCCATGGCGAAGCCCGTAACCTGCTCGACGCCTATCTGCGCGGCTTTGCCAGAGGCCGGCCGAAACCGCAGCCGACACCTGTCGACTATCTGCAGGGCTATGCCGAGGCAATGCAGTCCTTCTGGGGGGCGTTTCTGCAGCCGGCCAGTATCGTCACGAAGTCCCAGCCACCGGAACCTGACCCCGAGCCGCTGGAAGAAGATTTGCCCCCGGAAGACGAGCCGGATGCCCCCGAAGCCGGTGCATCCGAAGCCACCGCTTCGGAATTTGAGGAAATGGTGTCCAGCTGGATGTCCGCCGGGCGCGACTTCCAGTCCAGCCAGTTCAGAGCCTTCGACAGTTTCTTCGAAAAGGCTGCCAAGGACTTCCGGGGCGCCTAGAGCCTTCCACGAAACCAGGCCCGAAAGATCCTTGTCTGCAAAAAAAAGACCCGCCGTGAGGCGGGTCAGGTTCGTCAGCAAGGCTTGCCGACAGGGGCTGCAAATTAGGGGAAGTCAGCGAAAGGGTCAGGCCGCCAGTTGGCGGGTCTTGCTTTCGGTCACGAGGGTCATCACCGGCTTGTCCTGCGCCGAATTGGCGGCGCTGTAGCCGATGGTCTCGCGGAGCGCTGAGGATCCGTTCACCAGAGATGTCGGATCGGTATAGAACGGCAGGGCCAGTGCGCGTCGAACGTCGCTCCGGGTCAGGCCGATATCCTTGAGCTGCTCATCTGACCAGTCAGTCAGTTCCGCGAACTGACGACGGTTGTTGAATACGCGCCATGCACGGGCAACCATCTGCCCGAAGAGAGCGAAGAACGGGGTGCTTGCTGCATGTGACATGACAAAAGTCTCCTGTTGGCGGACGGAGGAATTCCGACTGCCTGTTCCCGGCCAGATTTGGCGTCGCTTGTTGTGGAACATCCCTTATATGCCGTGTTTAATGCTATTATTCCAACGAATGTTTTTGATTGAAATAATCAATTTTTGTGAAGTCAAAGCGGTAGGGGCTGTCCAGCGAGGCGACTGGGCCGTAGTTGCGAAATCATTTCGCTATTGAATGGATGCCGTGTTAAATATGAGTATTCGTTATCAGTGAGGCGCTCATGCTCGACCTGGATCAGCTCCGGACCTTTGTGGCCATTGCCGAAAGCGGCAGCTTCACAAGAGCTGCGGACAATGTGCACAAGACACAGTCGGCAGTCTCCATGCAGATGCGCCGCCTGGAAGAGCGGATCGGCAAGCCGCTATTTGTCCGCGTCGGCCGGCAATCCCGCCTGACAGAACATGGTGAGCGTCTGCTCCATTACGCGCGCCGCCTCGTGCAGTTGAACGACGAGACACTTGCGGCCTTCGATGACACCGAATTGGCCGGTCTCGTGCGCCTGGGCACACCGGACGATTATGCCGACCGGTTCCTTCCGGAAATTCTGGCGCGCTTTTCCAGATCCAATCCCAAGGCTGAGGTCAGCGTCGTCTGTGCTCCCACGCCCAATCTGGCCGACATGATCGCCGAAGGCGAACTTGATGTCGCCATCATCACCCATGTGCAGAAACGCGGCCGCAAGAATGTTGACCTCGTGCGGCGCGAACCGTTGCTCTGGGTCGTTTCCGCGCGTCATGCGGTGGAAAACGAATCGCCGCTGCCATTGGCGCTGGGGCGTGCCACCTGCGACTGGCGCCGGGCTGCGATCAATGCTCTTAGTGACCAGATGCGCGAGCATCGGCTGCTTTATTCGAGTTGGAATTCGACGGCTGTCGGGGCCGCCGTTCTGGCGGGTCTTGCCATTTCCGTCCTGCCGGAATCAGCTCTTCGGTCCGGAATGCGGGTGCTGACGGAGGCCGAAGGCTTTCCGAAACTGCCGGATTGCGAGATCGGCATCATGCGGTCCTGGCACAACAATTCCCGTGTCACGGACGCGCTGGTCGAGCATATCGTGTCGTCGCTCGACAACCTGTCCGTGCCGCTGGCTGCCGAATAGTTGCAAATAATCGGCATTCTCAAAATGATTTCAAAATCTTACCTAGGGTAGTTTTTTCTTCGGTCAATTAAATACGGATTGAGTTGTAAAAAATTTTGATGTATCTTTGATCAATCAATTCGAATCTCAAATCTCACCACTGGTTTGTGGCTCATTTATAGGGTCCTTGCATGCATCACGCACTGGACATCGACCAACTTCGGACGTTTTTAGCTATCGCGGAACTTGGGAGCTTCACCAAGGCTGGTGAAGCCGTGCACAAGACTCAGTCTGCAGTTTCCATGCAGATGCGCCGGCTGGAAGAGCGTGTCGGACAACCGATTTTCATCAAGGACGGACGTCAGTCCAGGCTGACCGAAAACGGCTTGCGGCTGGTCGAATACGCCCGCCGCATGATCATGCTGAATGACGAGACCCTGTCAGCCTTCAACGGCCAGAAGGAAGTCGGCCATGTGAAGCTTGGCGTGCCGGACGATTATGCGGACCGTTTGCTGCCGCAGGTGCTTGCAGCCTTCAACCGGCTCAATCCTTCCATCGAAGTTGAGGTCGAATGTATCTCCAGCCACCGGCTGACGGAAGCGATCCGGGAAGGAACGCTCGACGTGGCCATCACGACCTCCCAGGATACGATGGATCTGCGCGGCGAAATCATTCGCCGTGAGCCACTATATTGGGTAACGGCCACCCAGCACTCTGCGCACACCCAGGACGTTGTCCGGCTGGCCCTTGGTCCGGTCACCTGCGGCTGGCGCCGGCTTTCCATGGAGGCTCTCGACCGGGCAGGCCGCCCCTACCGGGTCTCCTACACCAGTTCCAGCGCAGCCGCCCTTGTCGGCGCTGTTCAGGCCGGGCTTGCCGTGACCGTGTTTCCCGAAAGCGCGATCCGCGACGGCATGCGCATTCTGGACGAGAAGGACGGCTTTCCGACACTGCCCTATTGCGACATAGCCTTGCTGCGCTCCGATACCGCGCGCGAAGCCATGCACGACACATTGTGCAACCACCTTGTGGCGGCCATCGGCAACGTTGGCGGCGGCACATCGCAACTGGCGGCGGAATAAGCGTCCGCCGTCCGGTTTGTTGTCAGGTCTGCGATAGAGTCAGCGGGCGCGCAGCATCATCAGATTGCCGCAGATGACGCACAAGAGGCCCGCGGCCGCGACCGGCGTCCACTCATACCCTTCGAAAATCGTCGACAAGGTGAGAGCGACCACGGGAAAAAGCACGGTGGCATAGCCGGCCCGAGCCGAGCCGATACGCCCGAGCAGCGTCAGGTAGGAGGCAAAGGCGATGACTGAGGAAACGACCGCCAGATAGATCAGGCTGCCGACATAGTTGACGGACCATTCCATGGAAAAGCTCTGACCGCGTAGGGCCGAAAACAGTCCCAGAAACAGCATGCCGTAGACCATGCCCCAGGCAGTGGCAGGTGTAACGCCGATGCCGCGCCGCTGCGTGTCTGCCGATAGCATGTTGCCGAGGCAGAAGGAAAAGGTTCCGCCGACGCACATGGCAAGGCCGATGGCGGCATCCTCGTTGAACTCGGCCCCGGCCAGTTTCGGCCAGAACATCAGACCAATTCCCAGAAAGCCGAGCAGCCCGGCGGCGAGCGCAATCGGGCTTGGCCGCTGTCCGAACAGGATCAGCCCCAGAAACAGGTTGAAGATCGAGGCGGTGGAGAAGATCACCGCCAGCAACCCGGACGGCAACGCGGCCGCTCCATAGTAGAACAGGGTGAAGTTGGTGGAAAACAGCAGGACGCCAAGACCGGCAAACCGCATGTGATCCCGAAGTCCGAAGGCCAGATGATGGCCGCGAAAACGCGCCCAGACCATCATGATCGAGGCCGCCAGCACAAAACGCCAGAACACCGAGACCTCAGGTGCAACCGTTACCACCTGACCCTTCATCGCAATCCAGCTAAAGCCCCAGGCCAGAACCGTTACGGCGTAAAGACCATAGTCTGTCGCGCTGAAGCCGGCAGAGCTGTGCCGGAGGCTGGGGGATGCAACACTCATGAAGGAACCGATCTTTGTGGAGATATTGGTTCTCAGATTGGCGGCCTGAACACTTCAATGCAAATGATTGTTTTTGATGTTTGCATCAAGGTTGCGCATGGATAAAGTCTGTCCGAAACGGGAGCGATCGGGCTCGCGGGCGCGTTTGAGGACAACATGCAATTTCTCGTCGTTGAGAACTATGAGCAGACGGAACTCGGCATTCTGGGCCGTGTGGCTGCGCAGGAAGGACATAGCTGGAAGACCGTCAAGGCTTATCAGGGTGAGCCGCTTCCCTCAGCGGCCGGTGCATATTCCGGCTTGGTCGTATTGGGCGGTGCCCAGGATGCGCTGGCCGATGAAGCCTACCCGCATCTGCCCCAGGTCTGCGATCTGATCCGCGCCTTTGACGACGCAGGAAAGCCTGTCCTGGGCATTTGTCTTGGCTCACAGTTGATCGCCCGCGCCTTCGGCGGAGAGAACCTTCTGGGCCTTCCGGTGGAATTCGGCTGGCGCGATGTGACGCCGACGGACGCAGGGCTGGAAGATCCTGTCGTGGGAACGCTCGGAGACGGAGCACCGCAGTTTCACTGGCATTCCGATACGGTGACACTGCCCGATGGCGCGGTGCTTCTGGCAAGCAGCGCCATGACGCCGGTCCAGGCTTTCCGGATGGGTGAGCTGACCTATGCAATCCAGTTCCACTTTGAAACCGGCCTGCCGGAAGTGCGCAACTGGTCTGAAGCCTTCGCCGACGATATCCGCGCGCACACACCGGACTGGCACGACCGGCTGGACGCCGAAGCAGCCCGCCACGCGGCGCGGGCCGACGGGACGGGAGCAGCAATTTCGAAAGCCTGGCTGTCGTTGCTTTGAGCCCTTCCGCTCTCCCTGGCCGCTGTCACCCCGAAGGTTGTCATCCCGGTCTTGCCGCAACGCGGCAAGACCGGGATCCAGTATTCGGCCAGGCCACGTTGCCTTGCCAACGCACCTCGGTGCATTGCAAGAGGTCAGCGTTGCCTCTGAGCGCATGGTCTTCACACCACCGGTGTTCCGCCCGTCAGAACTGTCTGCATTGCGGTTTCATCCAGATTGCCGCCCGACAGAATGATGCCGGCCTTCTTGCCTTGCAGCCTCGACGCATCCTGCATGAGCGCGGCAAGGGCGGCGGCACCTGCGCCTTCGGCAAGATTATGCGTGTCGGAAAACAGGATGCGGATGGCGGCGGCAATCTCGTCGTCGCTCACCGTTGCAATCCGTTCCGTTCCGTTTTGCAGGATGTCGAGCGCGGCTTGTAACGGCTCCCGGCACGCCATGCCGTCGGCGAATGTGGCTGCGGTCTCTGTGGTGACGATCTTGCCGGCCTCCACGGACAGCCGGTAGGCGGGAGCCCTTTCCGTGACGACGGGAACGATTTCGGTTTTCAGACCCAGCAGATCGCGCACCGTGATCAGCCCGCAAGCCCCCGAGCCCATGCCGACGGGAACATAGACCACATCGAGATTGGCATGCATCTGGAAGAATTCCAGTGCGTAGGTGGCAACCCCCAGAACGATGTTCTTGTGAAAGCTCGGCACCAGCAGGTAGCCGCTTTCGCTGGCCAGCCGTTCAGCCGTGCGCCGTGAGATGTCGAAATCCCGGCCATCGATCACGAGATCCGCGCCGAAGGCTTTCATCGCCCGGTTCTTGCCCTGCGCATTGCCTTCCGGCACCACGATCGTAGCGGGCAGACCCAGCGTGCGGGCTGCCAGTGCCATCGACTGGCCATGGTTGCCCCGGGTTGCCGTGACCACACCGGTCGGGCGGCCATGCTCTTCGATATGTTTCTGGATAAAGACGATGGAACTTCTGGCCTTGAAGGCGCCGATCGGGGTGTGGTTCTCGTGTTTTACGGCGATCTCCAGGCCGAAACGCTCTGTCAGGAGCGGCCAGACATAACTTGGAGTTTCCGGCACCAGTCGGCGCACGATCGGAAAAGCAGCGTCAAGATCTTCCAGGGTAAAGAGCGTGGTCATGGGAAGGGTCGGGTCCGGTTTAACGTGTGAGGTTGCAGCGAGTATATCTACGCAGACACATCTGTCTTTCAGGATCCTGAACCTGTTCGGGCTTGCGCGGCGTGTGTTCCTCGGTCAGGTTGGCCTGCCATGCAACCGCACACTGTTCATCCAATACAGGGACCGGCGCCCTTCACCCGCGAGATGGCCGGGCACAGGCTCAGCCTGCTGCCGGCTGCCGGTTATGATGTCGGCTTCATTGCCGACGCGGATACCGTCGGCTTTGCATTCGATGTTCAAACAGGCAGCCACGCCGTCGGCTCGGACCGGCAGGAAGACTTCGTCCGTTTGCCCAACACTCTGGCTTTGACACCCGGTGGCTGCGATATCCGCTCCCGGTCAGACGGCGGCGGCGAATATCTGTTGCTCAGCGGCGGCAGCATCTGCCGGGCAGGGGATGGCTATCGAACCAACATTCCATCGAAGTCCGCTTTCAGGGCCGCGAGCAGATTGCGCATGTGGCTGTTGTCGGGTGAACCGCCCGCCCAACTTGAAAGCGAGGCATGCATTGCGCGCCTGGTCGCGGCGGTGCAAAAGCCGCATCGTCCGGACAAGGCGGCCAGATGGATGACCGGCAAGCGCTTCCAAAAGGTGACGGACAGGATCGAGGCAGATCTCGGCTCCAGCCTGACCGTGGCTGGTCTGGCGGCGGAAATCGGCGTTTCGGCCAGTTTCCTGAGCCGGGCCTTCTCGGCTTACTGCGGGCAATCGCCCTATGACTATATCATCAGCCGTCGGCTGCAGCGCGCCCGTGCACTCATTGCGTCCACCAGCACACCACTTTCGGAAATCGCCCTTGGTTCCGGCTTTTCGTCGCAAAGCCACATGACGGAAAGTTTCCGGACGCGCCTGGGCATCAGCCCTTCGAAGATCGCGCGCCCGGACAACATGTGATCGCTCAGAGCACCAGGTTGTGGCGGCCAACCTTGTTGATGTCGGTTTCCCCGCAAAGTCCCATGGTGACGTCCAGTTCCTTGTGCATGATCTGCAGCACCTTGGCGACGCCTTGCTTGCCCATGGCGCCGAGACCATAGATGAAGGCACGGCCGATGTAGGTGCTCTTCGCGCCCATCGCGACAGCCTTGAAGACGTCCTGGCCAGAGCGGATGCCGCCGTCGAAATGCACTTCGATCTTGTCGCCGACCGCGTCGACAATGTCCTGAAGCACGTCATAGGAGGCGAGAGCCCCGTCGAGCTGACGGCCGCCATGGTTGGAAACGACGATTGCGTCGGCGCCGACGTCGGCCGCAATCTTCGCATCCTCCACATCGTTGATGCCCTTGAGGATCAGTTTGCGCTTCCAGTGGGATTTCACCCATTCCACCGAAGACCAGTCGAGAGTTGGGTCGAACTGGCTGTTGGTCCATTCCGCAAGCGAGGTCATGTCATCGACGCCGGACACATGGCCATGGATGTTGCCGAACTGGCGGCGCTTGGTCTGCATCATGTTCCAGCACCAGCGCGGTTTGAAGGCAAGGTCCAGAAGCACGTGCGGCTTGGGCTTGGGCGGTGTGGACAGGCCGTTTTTCAGGTCCTTGTGCCGCTGGCCCAGCACCTGAAGGTCGAGTGTCAGCACGAGTGCCGAACAGCCGGCATCCGTTGCACGATGCATCAGGTTTTCCGAAAAGCCTCGGTCGCGCATCACGTAAAGCTGGAACCAGAAAGGCGTCTTGGTGTTCTCGGCGACATCTTCGATGGAGCAGACGCTCATGGTGGAGAGCGTGAAGGGAACGCCAAACTCCTCGGCGGCCTGCGCGGCGAGAATTTCACCGTCGGCGTGCTGCATTCCGGTCAGGCCGACAGGGGCAAGGGCGATCGGCATGGAGACATCCTCACCAATCATGGTGGTCTTGACCGAGCGGTTGTCGATGTTGCAGGCCACGCGCTGCCGCAGCTTCTGACGTTGAAGCGCTGCTTCGTTCTCCCGGTAGGTGCTTTGCGTCCAGGAGCCCGTATCCGCATAGTCGTAAAACATCTTCGGCACCCGGCGACGGGCCAGGGCCTGCATATCGGCAACATCGGTCACAACAGTCATCGATTTCCTCCTGAGGCTCACGAGCGAGCCGGGTTTCGGGTTCGTCTCAGACCGGCCAGCTGTTCGCGCCGGTCCAGATCCTTCGTTTCGGCAAGAGTGCCGCGCACATAGTCGATGTGGTCTTCCGAGGCTTGCCTTGCGCGGTCGGCATCCCCGGCCTGAATGGCGTCGGCAATGGCCTTGTGCTGCTGCAACAGCTCAATGCGGGCCGTCGGGTGATGGTAGAGCCGGCCGCGATTGTAGAAGACGCCGTTTTCCAGGAGCCGGTAGCAGGAGCGGAGCGTGTGCAGCATCACCACATTGTGGGCCGCTTCGCCAACCGCGTGATGGAAGGCAACGTCCAGCCCGCTTTCGGCAGGCAGATCCTCGTTGTCATGCGCTTCCTGCATCTGGCGCACGATGTCCTGTAGCCGGGCAAGGTCGGAAGGCGCTGCACGTGCGGCGGCAAGGCCTGCTGCCTGGCTCTCGATGCCGCGCCGGAATTCGAAATAGTCGTTCACCGCACCCGGATGCCGGGCGATGAGCTGGATTACTGCTTCGGAAAAGATCGGGCCTATCAGGTCGGCAACATAAGTGCCGCCACCGCGGCGCGAGGAAATCAGCTCGCGGTCTTCAAGCGTCTTCAACGCATCGCGAAGCACGGGCCGGGAGACGTCCATCTGATCGGCAAGGTCGCGCTCGGCAGGCAGCCTGTCACCGGATTGCAGCACACCCTTCAGGATCAGATCCTCAATCTGCTCCACGACGGCATGCGCTGTTTTCTGATGATCGACCGGCTGAAACATGCCGCTCCCGCTCCTCTGCTGGCGCGAAAATTAGCGCCGCTTTTCAAATTGGTCAATTTTTTTGTCCAATTCTTTGTTGCTGAAATGTCGCTCAGATACCCAATTGCCGGCTGCGTCAAAAATGTCGGTTGGTTTTTGGCATGCCTTCGCGGAATGTAAGGAAGACAGAATACGACCAAAGTCGGGGGTGCTCCTTGGATCAGGGATCAGAAAACGGGTCTGCCTTTCCTGCCTTTCGCACGTCGCCGCTCCGGGAAAAGGTGCTGGGCGAGGTTCATGCCCGGCCGTTTCGCGCGCTGCCCTGTCCTCGGACCGTGCTCCACTACGCCTTCCTGACAGATACCGAAGAAGCTGCCCGCGATCATGCCTGGCTGTCTGAGTTCTGCATTTCCCGCGGCGGTCACGGGCCTGCGCCCGGTGCCCGGCATCACACGATCAAATTCGGCGGTGGCACCTTGAGCTGGGAACAGCACGCGGAATTCACCACCTACACCTGGGACGGCACCGCCCACGAAGAAACGATTTTCGGGCAGGTGCCGATCAACCACCCCTTTGGCGCCGCGTTCCACGCTCCTGGCGATCTGCTGGTCGCCGTCAGGCTGGAACTGCGTGGCGGCGACGAGGGCAAGGAATGGCGAACCCAGTTTGATGAAGGCAGCCTGACAGTCTCCAGCCTGGAAGATGGTGCTGCCATGGTGGCGACCGACTTCCGGCAGGATGGCGATGGGCTGACGCGGCTGCTGGTCTGCAACCGGACCTTGAGCGACGTTCAGTGCGGTGCAGTCGTTCAACGGCTTCTGGAAGTGGAGACCTACCGCACCCTGGCGATGCTGGGTCTGTTCGAGGCAACGAGGCTGCAGCCGGACATCCGGCGGTTCGAAATCGAGCTTGCGGCATTGACCGGACAGATGCAGGAGACCTCTGCACTGGGGGCCAATCAGGAACTGTTGGACAAATTAAGTGGCCTTGCCGCGGCGCTGGAGGCCGGTGCGACGGCCAGCACGTTCCGGTTCGGCGCCAGCCGGGCCTATGACCAGATCGTACGGGCGCGGCTCGAAACCCTGCATGAGGCCGCCGCTCCAGGCGAGCTTTCCATGGCCTCCTTTCTCGTCCGCCGTCTTGCGCCGGCCATGCGGACCTGCCAGGCGATCGAAGACCGTCAGGCGATGCTCTCGCGCAAGCTGGCACGCGCCACCACGCTTCTGCGGACCCGGGTAGATGTCGAACTGGAAGAACAGAACCGCTCGCTGCTGGAATCGATGAACCGGAGGGCCCACCTTCAGCTTCGCCTGCAGCAGACCGTCGAAGGCCTGTCCGTTGCGGCGGTAAGTTATTACGTCGTCGGCCTGATTTCCTATCTCGCGAAAGCCGCCAAGGAAACCGGCCTGCCGCTGCCGGATGCCAACGTGATGACAGGCATATCCGTTCCGCTGGTCGTGCTGGTGATCTGGTGGACTGTCAAACGCATCCGCCAGCAACATGGCGACCAGTGAGCCTTCAAAAGGCTGCGTGTCTCGCGTGACGGGCGGAAGCCTCTGCCGCATCAGGTCAGGGATGATTTTTGAACCGCAGGCCACCTGACACAAAAAGGCCGGGTCACCCCGGCCTTTTCGTCAGTTGGCAAGCAATGCTTACTTGCTGGAACCGTCTTCGTTGTATTGGTTCAGGTAGGCGATGACGTTTTCACGGTCGTCTTCCTTCTTCAGACCGGCAAAAGCCATCTTGCCCTTCGGAATCATGTCCTTCGGCTTGGTCAGGTAGGCGTCGAGCGTTTCGACGTCCCACACCTTGCCATCGGCCAGTTCAAGCAGGTTGGCGGAATACTTGTAGCCGTCAACCACGCCCCATGGCCGGCCGACAATGCCGTTCAGTTCCGGACCGACCTTGTTCTTGGCATCAGGACCAACCGCGTGGCACGCGGCGCATTTCTTGAAAACTTTTTCACCCTTGGCAGGGTCGCCGTCGGCACTAGCCTGAACGGTCAGGGCCAGAAGCGCGGTTCCGGCGATCATCAGCAGTCGCTGCATGTGTATCTCCCTCGATTTGGGTGTTCAAAACCCGTGCCAACAGAACAGGATGTCGCGCTTTGATGCAAGTGACGGACCGTCGCATCCCGTCCGCCCGACTGGCAGACACCCCGCAGGACCATCGTGCGACCGGCGTCTGCATCAGCCCGCGCGAGCGTTGCTGGGCAGACGTAACCAGTCTTCCAGGCCATCGTCCCAATAGGGCGATGAGCCATAAAGTCCGGCCAGAAAGTCAATGAAAACACGCACCTTGGCCGGCAAAAATTGGCGGCTGGGATAGACGGCGTAAAGCCCGACATCCTTCGAGGCCCGGTACTCGGGCAACAGGATCTGCAACTTGCCTTCGCGCAGTTCCGGCCCGACATCCCATGTGGAGCGCAGCGCGACACCGACCCCTGCCAAGAGGCACTCCCGCACGACTTCGTTGGAATTGGTCTTGATCGGGGCCTGCGTTCGAACCGTCTCGATGCCGTTCGGCCCTGCGAGCCGCCACGGGTCCTGACTGGTCGCCGCGATCGTCACGTGATTGGCAACAAGATCCTCGATGCTCTGCGGGGTGCCGTATCTGTCGATATAGGCAGGACTTGCGCACAGCACACGGTGTACCGGCGCAAGGCGCCGGGCGACCAGACTGGAATCGGAGAGCTCCGCAATGCGGATGGCAAGATCGTAGCCGTCGCCTACGATGTCGACAAAATCGTCTGAGAGATCGAGGTTGACCGACAGATCGGTGTTTTCCGCCAGGAATGTGCCGAGGTGAGGGGCAATATGCAGGCGGCCGAAAGATGTCGGAACAGCAACCTTCAGATTGCCCCGTGCCTTGGCAGACCCTCTGGAAACGAAGGATTCTGCTTCTTCCACGGAAGCGAGTATGGCCACCACACGCTCGTAAAACCCTTGTCCTGCCTCGGTCATGGCGATCTGGCGTGTCGTGCGTTGCAGCAACCTGGTTCCGAGTTTTTCTTCCAGGCGCCTGATCCGCTTGGAGACGACTGCGGGCGACAGGCTCATTTCGCGGCCGGCTGCCGACATGCTGCCGGCACTCACCACCCTTGCGAAAATCTCCATGTCGGTCAGATTGCTCATTTTCAATCTCTCAGAAACACAATTAGTATTTGCCGGTCGTTTTCCTTGGGCACGAACCTTGCCAGACTCGTACTTAGGGCATTCATTGCCATCAGGTGTTACGCAAGGCCAATTCGATTGGATCAGCGTATTAAAAAGCAGAAGGAGTTCATTTCGTGACCGCCATTGCGATGCCCGCGCCCGATCAGGCCGTTTTGGCCCGCCGCCAGGAAATCCTGAGCGCACTCCAGGCGATCGTGCCCGGAGAAGGGGTGATCCATGACGAACGCGAAATGCGTGCCTATGAGACGGATGCGCTGACGGCCTACCGTCAACTGCCGCTGATTGTGGTTTTGCCGGAAACGGTCGAACAGGTCTCCAGGGTTCTGAAATATTGCCACGACAACGACGTCAAGGTCGTTCCGCGCGGCGCGGGCACGTCTCTCTCAGGCGGCGCACTGCCTCTGGAAGACGGTGTGCTGCTGTCGATGATGAAGTTCAACCGCGTGCTCGACATCGACTATGAGAACCGGGCCGTCGTCGTTCAGCCCGGCGTCACCAATCTGGGCATCACCCGTGCGGTCGAGCATGAAGGCTTCTACTACGCCCCGGATCCGTCTTCTCAGATCGCCTGTTCCATCGGCGGCAACATCGCGGAAAACTCCGGCGGCGTGCACTGCCTGAAATACGGGCTGACCACCAACAACGTCCTTGGCCTTGAAATGGTGCTCATCACCGGAGAGGTCATCCGCCTCGGCGGCAAGCATCTGGACAGCGAAGGCTACGACCTCATGGCCCTGATGACGGGTTCGGAAGGTCTGCTCGGGGTCGTGACCGAGGTAACCGTTCGAATTCTGCAAAAGCCCGAAACCGCGCGGGCGCTTCTGATCGGTTTTCCGACCAGCGAGGACGGCGGCCGTTGCGTCGCCGACATCATTGCCGCCGGCATCATCCCCGGCGGTATGGAGATGATGGACAAGCCCGCCATTCACGCGGCTGAGGACTTCGTCAACGCGGGCTATCCGCGCGATGTCGAGGCCTTGCTGATCGTCGAGCTGGACGGGCCGGAAGGCGAGGTCAACTATCTGATCGAGCGAGTGGAAGAAATTGCCAACGCCAACCGGGCCAGCCATGTGCGCATTTCCCAGAGCGAGGAAGAGCGCATGACTTTCTGGGCCGGTCGCAAGGCTGCTTTCCCGGCCGTGGGGCGCATTTCGCCGGATTATCTTTGCATGGACGGCACCATTCCGCGCCGCGAGCTGCCGAAGGTGCTGGCCCGTATGCGGGAGCTGTCGGTTAAACACGGGCTTGGTGTCGCCAACGTCTTTCATGCCGGCGACGGCAACCTGCATCCCCTGATCCTCTACGATGCCAACAAGCCCGGTGAACTGGACGCAGCCGAGGCCTTCGGCGCGGACATCCTGAGGCTGTGTGTCGAGGTCGGCGGCGTGCTGACTGGCGAGCACGGGGTCGGCATCGAAAAGCGCGATCTGATGACGGACATGTTTACCGAAGCGGATCTGAAGCAGCAGCAGCGTGTCAAATGCGCTTTCGACCAGAAGCATCTTCTCAATCCGGGCAAGGTCTTTCCCGTGCTGCACCGCTGCGCGGAACTTGGCAAGATGCACGTTCACAAGGGCCAGTTGCCCTTTCCAGACATTCCGCGGTTTTGAGGGCAAGGCATGGACGCGACACTGAAACCGCAGAGCACCACAGACGTGGAAAAGGTGGTGGCCTGGGCCGCGGCCGAGGACCAGCCTCTGGAAATCATCGGCCAGGGCTCGAAGCGGGCACTGGGTCGGCCTGTCCAGGCTGCCCATGTGCTGGATCTTTCTGGGCTGACCGGTATCGAGAGTTATGAACCGGCTGAGCTGGTTTTGACGGTAAAGGCCGGGACGCCGATTGCTGAATTGGAGAAGCTGGTCGATGACAACGGGCAGGAACTGTCTTTCGAACCGATGGATTTCGGCCCGCTTCTGGGCAGCGCACCTGCGCAGGGCACAATCGGCGGTGTGCTGGCGGCAAACCTCTCCGGACCCCGCCGGATCAAGGCCGGTGCCGCGCGCGATCATGTGCTTGGCATGGAAGCCGTTTCAGGACGTGGCGAAATCTTCAATTCCGGCGGCTTGGTGGTGAAGAACGTCACCGGTTACGACCTGCCGAGGGCCCTGTGCGGTGCCTATGGCACGCTTGCGGTCGCGACGACCGTCACGCTGAAGGTCAATCCCAAGCCGGAAACATCGGCAACCTTCATGCTGTCCGGACTCGATGACGACGATGGCGTCAAGGCACTGTGCCAGGCCATGGGATCATCCGCGGAAATCTCCGGCGCGGCCCATCTGCCTGCCGGTGTCAACGGCGGCAGCAGCTCAACTCTGCTGCGCCTGGAAGGCTTTTCGACCTCGGTGGATTACCGCTTCAAGACCCTGCAGACCCTGCTTGCAAGCTATGGGGCGCCGTCGCGGCTTGAGGCAGTGGAGACAGGGGAGCTCTGGCAGACGATCCGCGACGTCAAACCCTATGCCGGCGGCGCAACGCCTGTCTGGCGGATTTCCGTTGCCCCCACTGCCGGGCCGCAACTGGTTGCCGGTTTGAGGGAAACATTCGAGCTTCAGGCCTATTACGACTGGAGCGGTGGTCTTGTCTGGTTGTCCTGTCTGGACGGCAGCCTCCACGAGGCGGAAATAAGAGCTGCGATCGAGGCGGTCGGTGGCGGCCATGCAACGCTTGTGCGGGCCAACGCCTCTCAGCGCTCGAACGCTGCCGTGTTTCATCCGCAGCCTGCTCCGCTTGCCGCCTTGTCCCGCCGCCTGAAGGAGCAGTTCGACCCGAAAGGCATTCTAAATCCTGGAAAAATGGTCAGCGGCGTGTAGTGTGAAGGCATAATCGTCGCGCTTATTTCAAACGGGGTGCCTTCATGGATCAACAGTCCGAAGTTTCAGGTTACATGGAGCCTGGCGGCAAGAACGCCACGCTCGTTTATATTCTTTATCTGGCAAATATCATTGTGCCGTTCACCGCCATTGTCGGTGTCATCTTCGCTTATCTCAACCGTGGCAAGGGATCGGCCTGGGTCGATAGCCACTATACCTATCAGATCCGCACCTTCTGGATCGGGCTCCTGTTCGGCATCGTCAGTGGTCTGTTGACCCTCGTCCTGATCGGCTTCCTGATGTTGATCGCAGTGCTGGTCTGGATGATTGTCCGCTGTATCAAGGGGCTTCAGCTGGCTGGCCGCAACGAGCCTGTGCCAAATCCGGAAACCTGGTTGGTCTGACCACGGGACAGGGCCCGTTCGCAGAGCGCGGTACGGGCCTTGAACCTTCCAAAGACTGCCGGTTCGCTGGTTTTTACTGTGCCGGCAGGCATTCCACCGTGACGTCATAGCCATAGCCGTCGCGCTGATGCGAGGTGGTTTTCATCGTCCACTTGTGCTTTTCAGCCTTGTTCTTCTTCGCCGCCACGGCGTCCAGTTCGAAATAGGCCTTGGCGGACACGGTCCACGTCTTGCTGAGCGCATCCTTCTTTTTCATGCCCCCCTTCAGCACCTTGTCCAGGTTGAGAGAGCAGGCCTGAACCGGATCCCAACCCTGCCACTTCAGCTTGGCCGTCGGAATCACCGGGGTGTAGGAAAGGGAAACCGTGCGCTTGGTGCCTGCGCCGACATCGCGGTTTTGAAAGCTCTTGCTCCACAGGTCGCCGTCGGCTTCGAAATACTGCACGTTCTTGAAGGAACCGACCTTCATGGCAACGATCCGCTCGCCATTCGTGGCCTTGGCCGAAAGGCGCAGCAGGAACCGGTGACTGCCGGACTTGATCTTGGTGTAGTTATAGGAGTTGGCTTTCACCTGGACGGGAACAATGTCGATGCCGTCACGCACGACTTCCACTTTCTCGATCCAGTCCTTGGCCATGGCACCTGTTGCAACACTGGCCAGAACAGTGGTCAGGACGGCGGTTTTTGTAATCGTCTTAATCATCAAATCAATTCCTTGTTTGGCATATCAATCGCCCACGCCTTGCACCTTAGGCGGCCGGGATTGAACCGATCCTGAGCGCTGCATTTATCTTCGGTTCATGTTCCCGGCCGCGGCGTGCCACACCCTAAAAGGCGGAGGGACAGAAAGTCGGCGGCGGCAAAACCGTTGTGCCTCAAAGGTGCCTTGTGCGGCTCTTCTTCTGACCGTACGATCCGCCTCGCTCGGAAGGAGAGGCCCGGGACGAAGGGCCATTGAGGGATACGGGGGCAATGCAGACAAATTTCACCGCAGACCAGTTGAAAGACAGTCACGTCGCAGCGTCGGAGAAGATCCTGCGCAAATGCGTACACTGCGGTTTCTGCACGGCCACGTGCCCGACCTTCACACTTCTGGGGGACGAACTCGACAGCCCGAGGGGCCGGATCTACCTGATCAAGGATATGCTGGAGAACGACCGTCCGGCGGACAAAACCATCGTAAAGCACATCGACAGATGCCTGTCGTGCCTTGCCTGCATGACCACCTGTCCGTCCGGTGTGCACTACATGCATCTGGTCGATCATGCGCGTACCCACATCGAGAAGACCTACAAGCGCCCGCTTGCCGACCGCCTGATGCGGTCGCTGCTCGCGTTCGTTCTGCCGTATCCGAAACGGTTCCGGCTGGCACTGATCGGAGCCTTTTTTGGCCGGCCTTTCGCCGGTCTTCTGAAAAGAATGGGCGGCCCGCTCGCCAAGATGGGCGCGATGCTGGAACTGGCACCTGCCAGGGCGCCAGGACGCGGCCAGCTCGAAGGGCCCGGGGTCTTTGCGGCTGAAAGCCCCAAACGCAAGGGGCGCGTTGCGCTTCTAAGTGGCTGCGCCCAGCCTGTGCTCAATCCCGGCATCAACGATGCGACCATCCGGCTGTTGCGCCGCGCCGGTTACGAGATCGTGCTTCCCAGAGGCGAGGTCTGCTGCGGCGCGCTCGTTCATCACATGGGCCAGGAAGAAGCCTCCCTGGAAAACGCCCGCCGCAATGTCGATGTCTGGATGAAGGAAGCCGACGGGGAGGGGCTGGACGCCATTCTCATCACCGCCTCGGGCTGCGGCACCACCATCAAGGACTACGGCTTCATGCTGCGGGACGATCCGGCCTATGCCGAAAAGGCGGTCCGGGTGTCAGCTCTCGCCAAGGACATCACCGAGTTCCTGTCCGGTGTCGACCTAGGCGAACCGCCAATGCAGCCCGGTCTGACGGTTGCCTATCACTCGGCCTGCTCCATGCAGCATGGCCAAAAGATCACCCGCCAGCCGAAAGACTTGCTGAAAGCGGCCGGGTTTGCCGTCAAGGATGTTCCCGAAGGCCATCTGTGCTGCGGGTCGGCCGGCACCTACAACATTCTTCAGCCGGAGATCGCCCGCCGCCTTCGCGACCGCAAGGTCGCCAACATCGAAAAGACCCGGCCGGACGTGATCGCCACCGGCAATATCGGCTGCATGACGCAGATCGGACTTGGCACTGACATTCCGATCCTGCACACGGCCGAACTGCTTGACTGGGTTTATGGTGGACCGCAGCCTGAAAGCCTGGCACCAGTGCTTCAGCAGCGTGTGGCGGCGGAATAGGCCGTAAAGAACAACCCGCACTTGTAGGGCGTCTCTGTGGCCGTCAGAGCTCGCGTGTGCCCAGTTGAACCGGTGTCTTGTCTCCGCCCGGAGGGCCGTCCACAGGCTGCCCGGCCAGACGGAGTGTGCGTTCCAGCAGTTCCTCGTAGATGGGACGCCCACCCATGTGGTGGGCCGTCAGCGAAGCCGTGGTGCAGGTGATCAGAACCGGCATGATGAGCGAATAGGCTCCCGTCAGCTCCATGACCAGCACCACGCCGACGAGCGGCGCGCGCACCGACGCAGCGAAGAAACCGCCCATCGCGGCGACCGCACACGCGCTGCGGAAATCGTCGTCCACCGGCAGCAGTTCGGCTGACGCGACACCGAAGGCGAGACCGGCACAGGTCGCAATCGACAGCATCGGGGCAAAGATGCCGCCGGGCACGCCGGATGCATAGGAAAAGAGAACACCACCGAAGCGCAGCAATGTCAGCACCAGCAGCGTGATCACCCCGTAGTTTGTCAGAATGAGGTCGTGAACCAGCTCTTCGCCGCCACCGGTGGCAGCAGGCAGAAAGTTGAGCAGAAGACCTGTTACCGCCCCGATGACCACGGCCGGTACCCAGCGCAGACCGAAGGGAATCCTCAGGAAAAGGTCCATGACCGTGATCAGCGCCCGGTTGAAGAACACCCCGAGAGCGCCGAGGAAAAGACCGAGAACCGCCAGCAGTGCAAAGCTCCAGACCGGCACGAACCCGACATCCACCTGCAGCGGCGGGCCGATGCTCGTCAGTTGCTCGGTGATGGCTGCACTCAGGATAGAGGCGATGATGACGGCCATATAGGTGCGATAACCGAAGGGAAACTGGCGGCGGGTTTCCTCGACGATGAACAGGATGGCCGCAAGCGGGGCGTTGAAGGCAGCTGCAAGTCCGGCAGCCGCACCGGCAGCCAGAAGGCCCTTGTGGTCATCGCCCGACAGATCCTGCGAGCGCGACAGGGCTTCGGCGGTCATCGCTCCCATGTGAATGGTCGGGCCTTCCCGCCCGAGCACAAGCCCGGATCCGAGCGCCAGGAGGCCGCCAAAGAACTTGGCAATGAGAACGCGTGGCCAGTGGAGGGGCCGCTTGTCTTCCATCGCGCCTTCGATTTCCTGGATACCGCTGCCGGCGGCTTCCGGTGCGACGCGCTTGACCAGAACATAGGCCCCGGTGACGCAGGCTGCCGAAATGATCATGGAAACGACATAGGGCATGTACCCCGGGCCGAGGGCCTGCCGAAGCGCGGTATAATGGGCGAACAGAAAATCGAGGCCGGTGTGAAATCCGGTCGCCAGGCTGCCGACCATGATACCGACGAGTGTGGCCTTCAGAAAATAGGCGGCATCCGAACGGACCGAAAAGGAGGAGAATGGGTCTTTCATGCCGCGGTCCTGAAAGAGATTTCGAGGAAATGGTCTGAGGCCGGCGATTCGACCCTTCGTGCTGTCACACTGCAAAGAAATGCCAGCCCCCGCAACAAAAACGCGCGGCAGGCCGCGCGTCAGTGTTCCGTTCACCGGACTGCGAAAAGTGTCGTCAGATCACATGCACCGTGGTGCCGACCTTCACCCGTTCGTAAAGGTCCATGACATCCTCGTTGCGCATGCGGATGCACCCGGAGGAAACCGCGTGACCAATGGTCCAGGGCTGGTTGGAGCCATGGATGCGATAGAGGGTGGACCCCAGATACATGGCGCGGGCGCCAAGCGGGTTTTCCGGGCCGCCTGCCATGAAGGTCGGCAGGTCGGGGCGGCGCTTGCGCATTTCCGCCGGCGGACGCCAGTCCGGCCATTCTGCCTTGCGGGTGACCTTGTGCGTGCCGGCCCATTCGAAACCGGGCTTGCCGACGCCCACGCCATAGCGCCGCGCGGTGCCGTCGCTCTGCACCAGATAGAGGAACCGCTCATTGGTGTCGATCACGATCGTGCCGGCCTTGTACGGGCCATCATAGTTGATGATGGTCGGCAGGAACTGCGGCGCGATCTGCCGGGACTGGGGGGCTCTCGCCTGACGTTGTGGCTGCTGGCGCACCGGCTGCTGGCGGGGCGACCACCAGTTGGCACGGCGCACCTGCGGCTGCTGAACGCGCTGCTGCTTGAATTGGTAGCGCTGCGCTGTCGAGCGGCGCTGCACCTTCGGCTGGAGCTGCAGCATCCAGGGTTCGGTCAGGTTCGGGCTGAGAACGAGCGGAGGCGGCGAGACCTGGCCCGCGGTTGCCGGAGAACCGGCAAGGCCGGAAAGACCGGTTGAAAGAACCAGGACACCGGCGAACCCGAGAGCCCTGGGAAGCATATTGCACAAGCGGAACATGGCAGCACTCATCAACTTGTTATCGACCACGTTCAGCGGCCTTTTACAGCCGCCGGTTAACGGATTGGCAAGGATGATAAGCAGCTCAGGCTGTTGCAAAGATGAATCCGGCGTCCGGAAATCAGGTAATCTTTTCTTATGGTTAGTCGTTGGTTGAGGAACAGGCTTAACGAAACCCCAACCGTTGTGACCCGCGCTGGAACGGTCCGAGAAGGCCGTTTGAAAAGACAGTGCTTTCCGCGATTCCTTGGTTAACGCACACGCCGCCTGGCATCGCGTGCCACCAGCGGCAGAAGAGGCCGGGTCTGCTGCATCGACATGCCCGGCTTGATACGCGGATCGTAGAGCATGTTCAAAATGATCTGGTCAAACACGGTAAAACGGCTGTGGCGCGAAGAATCGTTAAACACAGAATGGGTGAGCTGCGAATCGTCGTTCATCGGCCCCAGTCCCTGCAGAAGTTCCTCGACAAGACAGCGCTTGAACAGGAACTCGCCTTCGTCGGAAACGATGACGGCCGCCGAGCGCTTGATGCCCTTGCGGCCGGAAACGACACGCACAAGGCAACGGCCGGGCACCCGGGCATGTTCGTTCTTGTAGATGTCTTTCTTCACCACGGGCTCATACTGGGCCCGGTCGACCACATAGACCTCGAAATTCGCTTTGGACGGGTCGTTGGTCACGTCGGTCGTCAATCCACCGATGCGGTTGTCGATTTCCTTGATGAACCTGTGAACGGTCTGCGTCCTGTCGCGAGAGGACAGGTTATGGACATAGAACAGGACCGGGGTGGTGAACTTCTTGACCAGATAGGGCCGCCAGCTCCAGCTACGGTACTCCAGCCCGAATACCGTCTTTTCAAACCCCACCAGAAGCTCTTCCGTAGAGAAGGAATCGCTCGCAGCCGAAGCGGAACTCAATGTGAGAGAACCTGTCAGAAGCAGCACACAGGTGACGAGGAAGCGCACGAATTTCATCTAGGTCAAAGCACCGTTTGCAGCCACATTGGCCTGAGGGACATGCCTGTTCATGCGCGCAGCAGTTCGTTGTTACTGAGGGGGAGGATACCCAAAGCGATGACGGGAGGAAAGCCAAGAAACCGTTACCAAACACCAAATTATGTCCCTAAGTGTGCCAAGCTTTGAAAAAACAATTCTTTAAACTTCCCACGCTATAAGAGCCCTATTGCGATTTATGAAAGCCTGCAGGGGCGGGGAACGGGAGTAGGCATGGCCGCGGTGAAAAGATCCTTTCGAGCGGAAAGCTTGATGCGCATGAATTCCGGGGCGAACGAGAACCCCGCCTATGCTGAAGAACGTCGTCACCAGGAAGTTCTTGCAGAAATCGCCAGCCTCAAATCCATGATGAGGAATGGCCCGGACAAGCAGGCGCAGCTTGATCCGGAAGAAATGAGTGCGAAGTTCATGGCCGAGTTCCGCAAGGAGCTGTCTGAGGCTGCCAAGCTGAAGGTCGAACTGGACGCCATCTATGAGGCAATCGCCCAGACGAAGCGTGAGATTGCCACCCTGCATCACACCACCGGTGCCAAAGGTGAGGAGATGACCCGGGTCACCAACGAGCTTGATGCCGTTGTGATCGGAACGGAAGGGGCGACCGAAACCATTCTTGCGTCTGCCGAGTTCATTGATGAAACGGCCAACACGCTGTCCGCACGTCTCGGCAAGGAAGATTCGGAACTTGCAAACGACATCCGGGACAGGGTGATCCAGATCTTCGAAGCCTGTAACTTCCAGGATCTGACCGGTCAGCGCATCACCAAGGTGGTCTCGACGCTGCGGTTCGTCGAAGACCGGATCATGCAGATGATGGATATCTGGGGCGGCATCGAAACCTTCAAGGATATTGAAGTCGAACAGCGCGAACTGAAGGAGGGCGACGCTGCCCTGCTCAACGGTCCGGCGCTGGAAAGCGACGTCGATGTGGCAACCCAGGACGATATCGACGCCCTGTTCGCCTGACGCACCTTTCAAATCCGATTTCGAAACCCGGCCAACTGGCCGGGTTTTTTGTTTGTTCAGAGGGTGGCTCGCATTTCGGGTTGCCTCAAGGTTTCGGGGAGGGTACCAAGACGGGAACAAATAGTGAATATCGAGGGGCGCATGGCAGATCGGAAACCGGTAGAAACAGTCAAACCGGAACGCGATCCGGTTACAGGTCTGCTGTTGGGCGAAGACGGCAGGAACCGCTGCTGGTGGCACGGCGGGCTGGCGGACTACCAGCGCTATCACGACACGGAATGGGGCTGGCCGGTTGACGAGGACAGACGGCTTTTTGAAAAGATCTGCCTGGAAGGATTTCAGTCCGGCCTGTCCTGGCTGACCATCCTGCGCAAGCGCGACGCCTTCCGGGCAGCTTTTGCCAATTTCGAATTCGAGCGGGTGGCTGAGTTTACGGAGGCCGATGTCGAACGCTGTCTGCAGGACAGCGGTATCGTCCGCCATCGCCGCAAGATCGAATCCACCATCAACAACGCGAGGCGGGCCCTGGAACTGCGTCACGAATTCGGCACGCTTGCCGCCTATTTCTGGTCTTTCGAGCCGAAACCGGAAAACCGGCCGCAAAAACTGGATTTCGCCACAGCCAGAACCCTTGGCAAGACGGACGAAAGCACGGCGCTGTCAAAGGACCTGAAAAAACGTGGCTGGAGCTTTGTCGGCCCGACCACCGTCTATGCCTTCATGCAATCCATGGGCATGGTCAACGACCACCTGGAAGGTTGCTGCTGCCGGGAAAGCGTTAAAGCCGCACGCACGGCATTCAAGCGTCCTGTGAAGCGCTGAAGGTGTTCCGGTCTTGACGAGGTGCAAGGCATTATTCCCCTAACCACCGACGTTTTGGTTGGTTCACCGATAAGAGGGTGGGGTTCACACCCTGCCAACCTTGGCAGGAAACGCAGAGCTATGAACTGGTTCGGCAGGATTCCCTTCCCCCTTGTGGGGAAGGGTTAGGGAAGGGGGTATTCGGCGAAGCCGAAAAAACACCGGACGCAAGCACCCCCCGCAATCATATCACGCGGCTCGGAAACGCTGGGGCGTGCTTATCCGCCCACCTTTGCCTTCAGCGGCGAAAACAGCCGGTTCTCCTTGGAGAAGACATAGTCCAGCGTTTCGACGGTAACCGTTTCCGCGCCTTCTTCGATCAGGAGCTGAGCGCAGTCGGCAACGGCGTCCTTCGGGCACAGAACGCTGACATGATGCAGGTCGTCGACCTCGGAAAAGCGCTGCAGAGCGCCGACCTTGCTGACGGAGCGGAGGGCCTGTGTGCGGTCGGCGACCACGGCTTTCACCAGTTTGACGTTACGCGCGGCTTCTTCCGCTGCCACCCGGTCGAGGATCGCCCGGGCCGCGCCGAGCGCAGAGGCAGACCAGTCGGCGTTGAGCGAGGCCACGAGATTGGCCTGGCTCTTCAGCATCACTCCATCAGACAGGATTTTCAGGTTGTTGGCCTGTAGCGTCGAGCCGGTGGTGGTGATGTCGACGATAAGTTCCGCAGAACCCGCCGCCGGTGCGCCTTCGGTCGCGCCCGCGCTTTCCACGATGCGATAGTCGGCAATGCCGTGACCGGCAAAGAACGAGCGGGTGAGATTGACGTATTTGGTCGCAACGCGCAGGCGGCGGCCATGGCGGTTGCGGAAATCGGAAGCGACATCGGAAAGATCCGCCATCGTTTCAACATCGATCCACGCCTTCGGAACGGCAACCACCACATCCGCCGGGCCGAAGCCGAGCGGAGTGACGATGTGAACGGTGCTTTCCGGGTTGGCGATGTTCTCATGCACCAGATCAAGACCGGTGATGCCGAAATGGACCGTGCCGTCGGAAAGCTCCCGCGCGATTTCGGAGGCCGATAGGAAGGCGATCTCAACGTTCGGCAGGCCCTTGATGGCGCCGCGGTAGTTCCGCGCACCGCCGGGCTGCACCACCTTCAGGCCTGCGCGGCCGAAGAACTCGTGCGTGTTTTCCTGCAAGCGGCCCTTGGAGGGGATGGCGATAATCAGTTTGCTCATGACCTAACACTCGCTGCAATCCGGTCGAGCCACATGGAAAAGCCGATGGCCGGCACGTCGTCCTCGGCCCCCAGAAGCGTTACCAGCTTGTCGTAGCGCCCGCCGCCGACCAGCGGACCTTCCACCGGCGGATTGACCGCATGAATCTCGAAAACAAAGCCGGAATAATAATCGAGGCGCCGGCCGAACTCGGCTGCAAATGTCAGCCGCGCAGGATCAATGCCCTTCGCTTCAAGCGCCGCAAGGCGCTGCTCGAAGGCGGCAATAGGCGTGTCCAGGCCAAGACCGAAGTCGCTGGAAAAGCCGCGAAGCACATCCGCGGCACTGGCTCCATCGGCTTTCAGGGCCAGATAGGCGGACAGTATTTCCGCTGCCTTGTCGTGGCCGCGCGCGCCGCTCGCAAGGGCCGCCTGTTCCAGAAACCGGTCGGCGATTTCGCTGGGGGTGCGTCCGCCGACAGCCGAAATCCCGGCAATCGACAGAAGATCTTCTACGACGGCATGAGCCGCTTCCGGGTCTGCGCCTTCCAGCGCGGACAGGAAGCCGAGGCGAACATCGCGGCTGTCGTCGTCGGAGGCAGATCCTCCGGCCATACGGGAGATCGCGGCAGTCAGCCTGTCGGTCTCGCCAAAGAGATCGCGCAGGCGGCGGCGCCAGACGGTCGGCAAATCAAGGCCTTCCAGCACGGCGGCAAACAGGGTTTCATCGCCAATCCGGATCACGATGTCCGACAGGCCGAATTCTTCCAGTGCCTTGACCGACAGCGCGAGCAGGTCGGCGTCCGCTTCCGGCGTGTCGGTACGGCCGAGGCTTTCCGCGCCGAGCTGCGGGATTTCACCCAGGCCGTCCGGCCGCTGGCGGAACACCGGGCCGTTGTAACAGTAAGCAGCCGGAAGCTTGACGGCGTCCTGAGCCAGATGATGACGGCAGACCGGAATGGTGAAGTCGGGGCGCAGGCACAGGTCCAGCCCGTCGGTACCGCTGGTCAGATAGAGCCGGCGGCGAATGTCCTCGCCGGTAAGGTCCAGAAAGACGTCCGCCGGTTGCAGGATGGGCGGGCTGACTTCGTCATGGCCCGCGGCCTTGAAGAGGCCAAGAACCGTCTCGATCTTTTCCGGAGCCAGTCCGGTCACCTGTGCCGCCCCACTCATGTTCAGCCCTCGTTCTGGCGCTGGCGGTCTTCCGCCTGTCCGTCCAGGATACCGCGCACGGTCGCGATGAGGTCCGTCTCCTTGACGGTCACCTGCGCCGGGCGGCTTTCACGCCAGGTAATGTTGTCGGTAATCTCTTCGGAAAGCCGCTTGCCTTCGATCAGGTCCTTGACCTGGATTTCGCCGGCTTCCCGTTCGTCAGAGCCCTGGATGATGGCAATCGGGCAGTTGCGCCGGTCTGCATATTTCAGCTGGTTGCCGAACTTCTTCCAGTTGCCCTGATACATTTCGGCGCGGATACCGGCTTCGCGCAGGTCCTGTACCATCTTCTGGTAGCGACCGAGCGCGGTGACATCGCCGTCCATCACGGTGACCAGCACCGGCGCGACCACGTCGGACGTTCCGAGTTTCCCGAGGTTCTTCAGCGCCGTCATCAAGCGCGAAACGCCGATGGAAAAGCCCGTCGCGGGAACGTCGCGCCCGGTAAAGCGCTTGACCAGGCCATCGTAACGGCCGCCGCCTCCGACGGAACCGAACTGCACGACGTCGCCCTTCTCGTTGGTCACGTCGAACAGCAGCTCAGCCTCGAACACCGTGCCGGTGTAATATTCCAGGCCGCGCACGACGGACTGATCGATCTTGATCCGATCCTCACCATAACCACAGGCCGAGAAGATCTCCGCCATGGTGTTGAGCTCGGTGATGCCTTCATTGTCCAGCGTGCCGGTTCCCGACACAAAGGCGATGATGCTGTCGATGCCTTCCGGGGCGAGTTCCGCACCCTTGGTAAAGTCGCCGCTCTCGTCCTTGCGTCCTTCGCCGAGCAGTAGGCGCACGCCGTCCGTTCCAAACTTGTCGAGCTTGTCGATGGCTCTGAGAACTGTCAGCCGGCGCTCTTCGTGCTCTTCACCGCCAAGGCCGATGCTTTCCAGCACACCGTCCAGAACCTTGCGGTTGTTGACGCGGATCACATATTGCCCGCGGGGGATGCCGAGGGCTTCCATTGTGTCGGACATCATCATGCACATTTCGGCATCCGCCTGGACGCCAGGCGCGCCGACGGTGTCGGCGTCGAACTGCATGAACTGGCGGAAACGGCCCGGGCCGGGCTTTTCGTTGCGGAACACCCAGCCTGCCCGGTAGGTCCGATAGGGCAACTGGATTTCGTTGATGTTTTCCGAAACGTGTCGTGCCAGCGGTGCGGTCAGGTCGTAGCGCAGACTCATCCACTGCTCGTCTTCGTCCTGCACGGAAAAGACGCCGGCATTCGGCCGGTCGGTATCGGGCAGGAACTTGCCGAGGCAGTCGGTATATTCAAAGGCCGGGGTTTCGACGGGGTCGAACCCGTACCGCTCATAGACAGCGCGGATCTTCGCCAGCATCTCGTCGGTGGCGCGGATGTCCTCGGCAGAGCGGTCAACGAAGCCGCGCGGCAGGCGGGCTTTCAGCTTGTTCGGTTTTTTGGCCATAAAGGTCTTGAATCCTGGCGAGTTTCCGGCCGGACGCGCCCAAGGAAGCCCCTTGCATCCGGCTGTCTGATATTGCGGCTGTCGTAGACGAAACACGGCGCAAGGGCAAGGCGGTGCAGCATTGTGCCGGTTTTCTTGTCGTCGGCAGGAAACGCGGCAACCGGTTCCGGTTCTGAGCAGAAGTGCTTCACCTCAGGCTTGGGCGCATGTCTTTGGAAATTATGTGCCACACGACGCCGGTATCACCCCGGCCGACACGGCAGCGGAACCTGGTTTGACGTGCGGAGCGAAGGGAGACGCCTTCAAATCTGCAGCCCGTGCCTTGTTTGCATCACAGTTCGCGGTAAAAGGGCGCTTCAGGAACAGTGGAACTTCGCCTGCGAAGGCAGGGAAAGCACATTGGTTCGGTAAAGAGACCGGACAGCGCAGTCGTTTCATTGTCTTTTCTTGTATTTAATCTCTGCCGGGCTATGGTCCGCGCGGATCGGGTGAAAAGGGCTGTCCCGGCGCTAAAGGAAGGCGCGGGAGCGGCGGACGGGGCTCAGTATGGACAGTGCGGTGCGCATGGAGGACGGAAATGCCGGCGAAGGCAGGACAGAGGCCCTGACAGGAGCAGAACTGACAGGAGCGGGGCCAGTGGCCGCCGAACTCAGTGTCATTCTGCCGAGTTTCAACGAAGCTGCAAACATTCCCATCCTGATCGGCCTTCTGGACGAGGCACTCGCCGGAATTGCCTGGGAAGCTATCGTCGTCGACGACAATTCACCGGACGGGACTGCCGAGGTTGCCCGCAAGATTGCCGGAAGCGACGCCCGCGTCCGGGTCATCCGCCGCATCGGCCGCCGGGGACTCTCAGGGGCCTGTATCGAAGGCATTCTGGCGTCTTCCGCCCCCTTTGTTGCCGTCATGGATGCAGACCTTCAGCACGACGAGACCATGCTGCCCAAGATGCTGGCCGCCCTGAAGGCCGACGACACGGATCTGGTGGTCGCAAGCCGCAAGGTCGATGGCGGCACCATTGGCGAAGGCCTGTCGTCGTTTCGCGCCTGGGGGTCCAACCTGGCCAACGGGCTTGCGCAGAAGCTGCTGAACGTCACCCTGAAGGACCCGATGAGCGGGTTTTTCATGATCCGCCGGGACAAGGCCGAAGCGCTTGCCCCGAAACTCTCGCCGCAGGGCTTCAAGATTCTGCTGGACCTGGTGTCCAGCGCAGGCGGGACCTTGAAGATCAAGGAACTGCCGTTCACCTTCCGCGAGCGCCAGCACGGCGAAAGCAAGCTGGATACGCTGGTGACGCTCGACTATTTCGGTCTGCTGCTTGCCAAGTATTTCGGCAACGTTGTCTCGGTCCGCTTCCTCATGTTCGGCCTTGTCGGGGCCAGCGGCCTCTTTGTCCATCTGGCAGCGCTGCGCGTCTTCCTGCTGAGCGACATGGAATTCAACCTCGCCCAGACGGCAGCCTCCTTTGTCGCCATGACATCGAACTTCTTTCTCAACAATCAGCTTACCTATCGCGACCGGCGCCTGACCGGCATGAGGGTGCTGATCGGCCTTCTGACCTTCTACGCGGTCTGTTCGGTCGGTGTTCTCGCGAACGTCGGTGTCGCCAACCTGATCTATGCCGATCCGTCCTACTGGTGGTTCGCCGGAACGGCCGGAGCGATCATGGGCGCTGTCTGGAACTACGCGGCAAGCTCCGCCCTGACATGGCGCAAGACGTAAAGGCCGCTCGTGACCGCTGAAGCACAGACCGGGCGGTTGCCCTTTTACCTGCGGCCTGCAGGGCTGATCCTGATCGTCGGGCTGCTGACGGCGTTGAAGATATTTGCCGCCGCCAACTCCCATTTTGTCGAGGATGAAGCCTATTACCGGCTCTGGGGCCTATCTCCGGCACTGAGTTACTATGATCACCCGCCGATGATCGGCTGGTGGATCGCTATCGGCCAGGCGCTGTTCGGCGACACGGTCTTCGCCGTCCGCGCGCTCGTCATCGCGTCCGGGGTGATCGGGTCCCTGGCGCTTTGGCGCACGGCCTCACTTCTGTTCGGACGCCCTGCTGCGGCCTGGTCCGTCCTGTTCCTCAACGCCAGTCTTCTGGTTGGCATCGGCGGCATTCTGGCGACGCCTGACGCACCTTCCGTGCTGTTCTGGGGCCTCAGTCTGTGGGCGTTGACGGAGCTATCGGCATCGAAAAATGCCAACTGGTGGCTCATGGTCGGACTGATGGCCGGCTGCGGACTGCTTGCCAAATATTCGGTTCTGTTTCTGGGTGCGGGCATCGTGCTGTGGCTGGTCTGGGTGCCGGATGCCCGGCGCTGGTGGCGCTGCTGGCAGCTCTGGGCCGGCGGTCTGCTTGCGCTGCTCTGCTTTTCACCAGTGCTCTACTGGAACCATGCCCACGACTGGGTCAGCTTCTACAAGCAGTTCGGCCGGGCTGGCACCGAAGGATATACGGCAAGATATGTTCCGGAATTTGTGGGCGCGCTGATCGGCCTTCTGAACCCGCTGATCGCTGTGCTGGCGTTTGCAGGCGCAGTCAGGCTTTTCAAGGGTCTGCGGGCACGGGAAAACGCGGCGTCTCTGCTGCTTCTGACCGTTTTGCCGTTTCTGCTCTATCTGGTCTATCACTCGCTGCACTCGCGGGTGCAGGCCAACTGGCCGGCGCCATTGTTCCCGGCCTTCGCCATGATGGCGGCCGTGTTCGTCACCTACAGACCCGCCGAATGGTCCCTGTGGCAGCGTCTGGCACAAGCTGGTGTCGCTCTGGGTCTTGCCGTAGCGGTGGTGGTGCAACTGCATGCGGTCTGGCCGATAACGGGTACCTTCGCCCGCAAGGACCCGACCTTCCAGCTCCGTGGCTGGCCTGAGATCGGGCGGGAGCTGACGGCCTTGGCCGAAAAGGAAGGGGCCGGTTTCGTGGTAACCACCAGCTACGGCCTCAATGGCCAGCTCGACTTTCTGCTGAAGGATGACCTGCCGGTCTTCCAGCTCACCGAGCGCATCCGCTATGTCATGCAGCCTGCACCGGACATGTCACTGTTCGATGGCCCGGGGCTTTATGTTGCCGAACAGCGCCGGAACCGGGAAGCCGATCTGCGGCAGTCCTTCGCCAACGTTGAGGAAGTCGCAGAGCTGACACGCATGGTCAAAGACGTGCCGCTGGAAAAACTTGTCGTCTACAAGGTCGATGGCCGTATCGGCCCGGTGTTCGAGCCTGTCGAGACCAACTGATCCGGCACAAGTTGCCGACTCAACTCAACAACCGACTTGATTTGCTTGACCGAATGCCGCAGGGATGTGGCTTACTATTCACAGTGTCTCGTCCCTCTGCGGAATTTCATGAAGCGTATTACACTTGGAGCGTTGGACTATGGCCTTGCCTTCGGGGTCGACCGCGCGTTGCGTGACCTTGTGGAGCGCGGGCGTCTCAGCGCACTCGGGGCCATGGTTGCCACAGAATTATGGCCGCGCGAATTCCGTCCACTTCAGGAAACTGTCGAAAAGGTCGGCAAGCGCGCCCTGTTCGGCGTGACACTGGCCTTCAGCGGTGACCGCGTGTCACCCGTCAGCGCCCGCATGCAGGAAATCTACGGCGACCGCATGTTCACGCGCGAGCAGCTTCAGCGCCGCGCCTTGCTGCGTCTTCTGCCCGACCAGATTCTGCAGGAGGAAGCCCAGGCACAGCTTGCCCGTTTCAGCGTGTTGATGAAACGTCAGCCGGATTTCGTGGCGGTACGCGAGGGGCTTCTGGAGCGCACCTCTCTGGCACGGATCGTCCTGAAGGCGGTTGAGCACGCCGGTTATAGCGAGCCTCCGTTGCTGATTTCACCCGTTCAGTCAGGTCTCAAGGCTGCCCGGCTGGCGCGCCTTGCAAGGGCACATGGGCTGAAGCTTCTGCCCAGGGCCGCCCCCTTGCCGGAGACAGAGGACCAGGAAACGCTGCACGCTCTTTTGCACAATCACTTTGACGGCATGGCCGATCTCAGCTTTGTTGCGGCTATTCCGGGCCGCTCGGACGATCGCCTGCGGCGGGACGAGTCGCGCCGGAAGATTGCGATACGCGAATGCCAGTATGAGGTTCTGTCCAGTCAACGGTTCTTTCACACGCTGGAGAAAAAAGACGTTTTTCTGAACTGAAGCCGATAGTTTGTTTAAGGAGCAGGTCGCCTGGCTTTTTGTATTAGGCTTTGGCCGGGCCTGACCAGGCAAAGGTTGCAACGAAAAAACGGCCCTGCGGGGAACAGGGCCGTTTTTCGTGGAGGTCCGGAAGAGGGGAGGGGTGGCCCCGCTTCCATGTCCTTAGATATAGGGTTATTTTGCTGGATTGCACGTGATGGGCATCACAAGATTGCGTTTGATCTTGTAATTTCGCGAGCAGCAGCGCTTTTGGCAGGGGGAAGGTGTGGCGGAAATCAAGGATTTTTTAAAAAATAGCTTTTCACTTGAAGGGCTCGACCCGGAATTGGCTGTAGGTCTGTCGCGCCTTGCAAGGCCGATGAAAATATCGGCTGGCACCATTCTCTTCGAAAATGGCGATCCCGGAAACGGTTGTTACGCGGTTCTGGAGGGATCACTCAAGGTATCGCTTCTGTCCGTGGAGGGCGACGAGCAACTGCTTGCGGTTCTCGGCCCGGGCGATCTTGTCGGCGAACTGGCCCTGCTCGACGGCCGGCCGCGGTCGGCCACGGTCATCGCATTGAAGGAAGCCCAGCTTGCCTTCATCGACAAGGCCGCCTTCCAGCGCTTTGCCGACGAAAACCCGGCCGTCTACCGGCACATGTTGTCGATTGTCGGAAAGCGGCTGCGCCATGCAAATGATGTACTGGCCGCGCGCTCGTTCCTGCCCTTGCCGGGACGGGTCGCGCAGACCCTGCTGCAACTGGCGGAGACCTTCGGCAAGCCGCTCGACGATGGCCGCTTGCTGATCCACTACAAGCTCAGCCAGGCGGATATCGCCAACATGGCAGGCGCCGCGCGTGAAAATGTCAGCCGGGTCCTCAACGACTGGAAACGCGCCGGCACGATCAGCCGGATTTCCGGGTACTACTGTCTGGAACAGATGGAGTTCCTTGAGAAGGCCTCGACGCTTTAGGACAAAAGGGGCGGCCTTCCAAGGATCATTTTGCCGAGGCAATTGGTTGAAGGCCGCACCCGCCGTCGTTTGCCTCAAATGTGCCTTGCCGGCAGCCGCTCGGCATCCTCTTGCCGAAAGAGGAGATCACACGCCTTTTTCCACCGGAAGCGCCATCTGTGTTCCGGCCAGGATCGTCGCCAGCGTTTCGGTGTTGAGGCTGGCGAGAAACGCTTCTGATGCCTGCGCCATTGCGCCTTTCAGGGCACAGCGCGGCAGAAAGGCGCAGATTGTGGGCTCGGGCTTCAGACAGGCGACGACACCCAGGTCCGGCTCGATCAGCCGCACGACGTCGCCCAGCCGGATGGCGTCCGGCGCCATGGCCAGCCGGATGCCGCCACCACGCCCCCGCGTCGTTTCCAGATAACCGCCCTTGGCAAGATGGGCGACGATTTTCATGACATGCGATTTGGCAAGCCCAAGCTGTTTCGACAGCTTGTCGACGGTTTGCGGATCATCCGACTGGCCGGTGGCCATCAGAATTCTCAAGGCGAAATCGCTGGCCTGACTGAGGCGCATGGCTGGGTCTCTTTAAACATTCATCTTATATGTTGATTTTAGCGTGTTGCTGTGTCATTTAAAAGATGCATATAAAATGAATGTTATGGAGGCGGCTATGGAAGCCCCTGACGCAAGTTCCAACAGGTACAGGCTGAAGAGACGTGAAGCGCCGGACAAGGGCGACCGTCTCCAGCGCTATGAGCAGGTCGATGAGCAGGCGATCCACGTGATGGTGCACACCTTCTATGGCTGTATCCGCCAGCATCCGCGGTTGGGAGGCATCTTCGAGCGCCGTCTGGCTGGCAGGTGGGAAGAACACTTGCCGAAAATGGAAGCCTTCTGGCAGTCCGTGCTGATGAAGAACGGCGCCTACAAGGGCAAGCCCGTGCCGGCTCACCTGAAGCAGAAAGAACTGGTCAGCGCGGATTATGGCGAATGGCTCGGTGTCTTCCGGCCTGTGATCCGCGAACTGTTCGTACCGGATCTTGCGGACGAAATCGTCGCCATTGCCGAACGCATTGCCCAGAGCCTGTGGCTGGCCACCTTCGGCACGCCAGGCGCCAATCCGCCTGCCGAACTGATGTCGCAACCCTCTGAATGGAGCGGATCATGCTGGTAACGATTGTCCTGGTAGCGGAAGCGCTGGTGTTCGTCTGGTTCACCGTCTTTTCGCTGATGCTTCTGTCCATGTATCTGGATTCGCGCGCGATGCCGCTGCCGAAGCTGGATGTCGCCGGGCGCACGCTCATCGGCAGCGCGAAACTGGCCTTCATCACGGGCATCGTCGCCCTTGCGGTGATGACAGCCCTCGAGATTCAGGCCCATAGCTAGAAGGTCACGGAAATGAATATCTCCAATCTGCTCCATCGCGGCTTGCCGATTCTGCTGATCTGGGTCGCTGCCCCCATGCCGCTCTGGATCATGGTGATCCTGATGTTTGTTCTGCGATAACCGGTCTTTTTCTTCGTTCAACCGGATAGTCTCCTGTTCAACCACTTCTATTCTTGAAGTCTATGACCTAGTCTTCTTGCAGGAATCAGCAGAGGGGCTCAGGCGTGTACGACGAAAAGCCGACAGGTGATCTGACACTACGCACGATGGCAATGCCGGCCGATACCAATGCTTCGGGAGATATTTTCGGGGGCTGGGTGTTGTCGCAGATGGATCTGGCAGGCGGTATAGCTGCCGGTCAGCGCGCCGAGGGACGTGTCGTGACCATCGCGGTCGACAAGATGAAATTCATCCGGCCTGTCCACGTGGGCGACGTGCTGTGCGTTTATGCCGAAGTCATCCGCGTTGGCAACTCGTCCATGGAAATCAAGCTGGAATCCTGGGCCCTGCGCCATCGCTATGGCCACCGCGAAAAGGTGACCGAAGCGGTGTTCACCATGGTGGCCGTCGATGATGGTGGCAAGCCGCGCCCAGTCCCCAAGCGGGACTGAGCGCCGCGATCTCACCCGGCTTGGCTCTCAAAAAACATCATCCTGAGGAAGCGCGTCAGCGCTGTCTCGAAGGATGGACGGCATACTGATGAGCAAGCGGCCCATCCTTCGAGACAGGCTTTCGGCCTTCCCCAGGATGAGGCGAGTTGTTGCAGCACACCTGTATCAACGAAATAGGCACAGTGCAGACGTTGTGCACCACACGGGGCACCCCCGTCAGTGCCTGACCGTGCCGTGCCGGTTGAGAATATCGGCAAAGAGGTCTTCATCGACAGCGCAGGTGCAGCCGTTTGCCCACAGTTGAAGCAGGGTTTTCAGGCGCTCGGCACGGGCTGCCGGCGTGAGCGGCGCCTTGTGCCGCGGCAGGCCGCCCAGAATGCGCAGGGATTTGATCCGCGCCAGCACGCAGTCTTCAGCGGCCTGGCACCAGACATCCGTTCCGGCGAGCTGGGAGCCCGCCAACACATGGTTCTCGATCAGATCTGCCGCTCGTCCGGCAAAAGGGTCCTGAGACAATAAATCCTCCATCGGTTGCCCGAGGAGGACTGGCGCATGCAAATTAACCGCTTCGTTGCCGGAAAACCTCGGTAGAGGGTCTGACCGGCCGCATCCCTGTTGCGGAAACCACCTTGCCCGGACGGCAGGTTGGCGAGGGCGCCAGCCCTTCTCTTGATGATGGCGGGCTTATGCCATGTCCATTCCGGCTTGGCAAGACCATCAGTGCATGGCACATCTTCCTGGAAAGACTAGCTCGGGAGCAGGTAGTTGGACCGATCCATTTTGCATCACAGCCGGCCGATAGTGCCGGTTCTGCTCGCCTTTTGCGCCTGCTTCATTGATGTAATCTGCATCCTTGGACTGTTTCACACGTTCACGGCCTTCATCACCGGCACGCTTGTCGTTTTGTGTACGGAAATGTTTCATCAGGCAGACAACGCGGCGCTGAAAGTGTTCGTGCTCGTGGTCTTCTTTGCCTCAACGCTCTTCTGGTTCGCTACCGTCACGCGGCTGGTCCAGAAAAACAGGATTGCCGTCCGGCATCTGTTCGCGCTTGAAGCGATCCTCGTGGCTGTCTTCATGCTTGTCGCAGGACTTGGCGATCCGGCTGCAGGAGGCGCTTTGTCCGCCGTCACCCTGACGGCAGTCGGCTTTTCGACCGTTGCCATGTCACTGCAGAATGTCATCATGCTGACGCTGCTGAACAGGCATGTTCCCACAACCGTCATGACAGGCAACACGCTGAAGCTCGTGCTCGGCATTGCCGATTACTTCACGCACCCCGAAACCCGTCCTGGCAGCCGCATGCTGATCCGTCACCAGGCGCTGGTGCTGTCGGCCTTCGCCGCCGGGGGGCTTCTGGCCAGTTTCCTGATGACGATCCTCGGCTTCTGGGCGCTTGCGATACCGGTAGCCCTGCTGATGCTGCTTGCGGTGGTTCAGCCCGCACACGAGTTGCAGGCTGCCTGACCCCGATATCCCGCCTCACTCCTGGCGGAGCCTGTCGTAATCGACGCGGCCATCAACCAGATGGATCCGCCGGTCCATCCGGTCGGCGAGCTCAAGATCGTGGGTGACGGCGACGACGGTGGTCCGTTCGCTCTTCACGATGTCTTGAAGGCTTTCAAACACCTGCTCGGTCGACACGCTGTCGAGACTTCCGGTCGGTTCGTCCGCCAGGATCAGCGCGGGCGAATTGGCAAGCGCACGGGCAACGGCCACCCGCTGGCGCTGGCCCCCGGAAAGCTGTTCCGGACGGCGGTGCAGAAAGTCACCCAAACCAAGTGCCGCCAGAAGCTGGGTCGCATGGTCGAGCTGCGCCCTGGGGCTGCGTTTGCCGAGCCGCTGCATCGGGATCATCACGTTTTCCAGTGCGGTAAACTCGGGCAGCAGAAAGTGAAACTGGAAAACGAAACCGAGCTTTTCCAGGCGGAGATGCGCCATTTCGGCGGACGTCAGCGCATGGGTGGGAAGGCCGTCTATCCGGACTTCGCCTGAAGTTGGCCGGTCCAGAAGGCCAAGCAGATACAATAGCGAGGATTTGCCGGACCCGGACGGGCCGGTTATTGCCACAAATTCCGCGTCCCCCACCTGAAAGCTGACATCCTGCACCAGCGTCACCGGCACGATGGCCGGCAGGATGCGGGTGAGGTTGCTGGCCTCCAGCAGGACACGGCCCGGGGCCGTTTGTTGGTCAGGGGAAGGATCACGGGCAGGGGTCATGTTGCCCCGCGGATGATGTCGACAGGATTGAGCCGGGCCGCTTTCCGGGCTGGAATATATCCGGCAATCCCGGAGGAAAACAGCGCCAGCAGGCAGGCAATGATGTAGTGGAGGGTGGAGAAATAGATCGGCAGGTGGGTCATCTCCACGTCCTGGGTGAACTCGAATTTGACCGACGCAAGATAACTCGACAGGCCGAACCCGAGCGCCGAGCCTGCGAGCGCTCCCAGGATCCCGATCACCAGTCCCTCAAGCACGAAGATCTGCTGAATGTCGCCCTCCGGAAATCCGAGCGATTTCAGGATCGCGATGTCGCGCGCCTTTTCGTGCACGATCGTCGAAACGATGTTGAAGATGCCGAAGCCGGCAACGACCAGAATGGCCCCGACGACCGTATACATGATCACGTTGCGCACAAAGAAGGCCTCCATCAGCCCCTCGTTGGCCTCCTCCCAGGAGACCGCCTTGTAGCCGAGCTGTCGCTCAGCCCGTGCGGCAACCTCATTGGCTTCGCCGATGGCATTGAGATGGATGGCAATCGAATTGATGACATCGGACTTTTCCAGAAGGATCTGCACCGCCTTCAGTGGCGCATAAGCAAGGCCTTCGTCGCTGGTGGTGATGCCGCTGTGAAACAGACCGACGATCTTGAAGCGCTTGGCGACACTGTTTGCAGAAGTCAGGGTCACGGTATCGCCCAGCTCCGCCCCCAGCCTTTCTGCGGCCTTGTCACCGATTACGAGGCCGTTGGATGTCGTGTCCAGATCTTCGAAAGCGCCCTGGCGCATATCCTCGCCGATCTTGGAAACGGTCAGTTCGCGCTTTGGCTCCACGCCGACCAGCGTCATACCGATATCCTGACCGGCATAGCGCAACACCGCCTGGCCGCTCAGACGCTGCGCCATCGAGCCGTTCACCCAGTCGCGCAACGAGGCAAGCGCTTCGGTCGGGTTGCGGATGCCGCGAAGGTCTTCCTTCGGTCTGAGGCCATGATAGGTGACGGCGTCGTAGACGGCGCTGGCCGGCTGTTCCGCCGGTGCGCGCTGCTCGTCAAGGATCTCCACATGGGGAATGGCATCGATCAGCGTTGCCGTGAAATCCCGTTGAGACCCCTCCATGAGGCTGGCCATCGCCACCGAAAACCCGACGCCGAGCGCAACACCCAGCGTCGAGACGATGGTTTGGCGCAAGCGGTTGCGAATGTGGGTGGAGGCGATGCGCAGGAGAAGCATTATCTTGCGTCTCCGGACACCGGTCTGACCTTCTGTCCTTCCGCAAGATCCGGGTTGTAGGGAAAGACGACTCGTGTGTTTGCGCTGAGGCCTTGCAGCACTTCCGTGGCGCGTGTGCCTGTTATCCCGGTTTCGACCTCCAGCGGAACGACCTTGTTGTCATCATCCAGCGTCAGCAGTTTTGAACCGTCGAAAGCCGCGGCAGGCAGCAGCATGGCGTCCTCCTTTTCGGAGGTAACGATGTTGATTTCGGCAGTCATGCCGATGCGCAGCGGTGTGTCTTCCGGCAGATCGAGATAGACGCGGTAGTTCTTCAGCACAGGGTCGCCCTTTGGCGTGATGCTGGCAACTTCGGCCGTCAGTTTCTTGTCCGGAAAGGCGTCCGCGCGGATCAGCGCCTTGTGGCCCTTGGCCACCTTGGGAATGTCTTCCTCGTTGACTTCCGCCACCAGTTGAAGGGGAGAGGGCTGTCCGATCCAGAACAGGATTTCGCCTGGCTCGGCAACTTCCCCCACCGACCCGTCCGCCCTGAGCACCATGCCGTCCATGGGGGCTACGATGACATAGTCGCGCAGCCGCTCCTTCTGGGCCGCAGTGGTGGCGTTGATACGGATCAGCTCGTTCTGGGCCTTGTCGTAAACCTGCTGGCTGACGACCCGCCGCTCGAGCAGTTGCAGGGCACGTTCCTTGTCGGACTGCGCCAGCTCCTGACGTGCCTCCAGTTCCGCGAGCGTCGCACGGGCATCGCCGCTGTCGAGCTCCGCCAGTTGGTCGCCTTTCTTGACCTGCTCGCCCTCGCAGCCGCACAGCGAAACGATGCGCTCGCGAATGATGCTTGTGACCTTCGCCCACCGCACCGGCTCCACAACGGCGGTGGCATAGACCACTTCCGCCGCCCGTCCTGTCGTCGGCATCACCGTCTGGACTTCAGGCGGTTTCTTGAGCCACCAGATCGTACCGGTGGCAGCCGCCGCAATCAGCAGCAGAAATATCAATAGTTTCAAAAAGCGCATGGCACACCCTTGCCGGACCTGCCGACACAATAACGTCTAGGACAGGCGATGCCATGGCCTGAATCAAATGAGGGTGCGCGCGCTGCAAGGCTTGACGGATGGAGGGGACGTCAAACTTCCGGTCACGGAAAGGGCCGCGAAGGGATCAGTAATGTGGCGGTTTTTCGATCTGATGACCGGGCAAAACGTTTTCCATCAGTTCGGTGACCTGATCCGTCATATTGGTGACGAGCCGGTTCAGCCGGTCGAGTTGGCGTCCCTGATCGAAAACGACGGTGTTGAGTTCGTCGATGGTATTGAGCGCATGGGCAAGATCGATTTCAAGCTTCTCGATCCGGGCTTCCTTGTCGTCCGCCATGGGCGTCTCCTGCGTCTTCTTGGGGCAACCGGTCTTCTGTCGCGCGCCCGGTGTCTGTCGAGGCAGGTATATTGCGGTAACGGCAAAACACCAACTGTCATCATCAGTTGACTGCTTGTTTTAAACGGTTGGAGCTGCCCTATATCGAGGCGTACTCCAGACAGGGGCTGGCACCTGAAAATGACTCAAGAGGGCTATGTGACTGACCTGAACGACTTCGAGATCTCCCGCAAATGGCCGGCAAAACATGCTGACCGCATTCAGCTCTATTCATTGCCAACGCCCAACGGCATCAAGGTGTCGGCCATGCTGGAAGAGACGGGCCTGCCGTATGAACCGCATCTGGTCGATTTCGGCAGCCAAGATCAGTTGAGCCCGGAGTTTCTGTCGCTCAATCCGAACAACAAGATCCCCGCGATCATCGATCCGCTCGGCCCTGGCGGCAAGCCGCTTCCATTATGGGAATCCGGAGCGATCCTGGTTTATCTGGCAGAAAAGTCCGGCAAGTTCCTGCCGCCGGATCCGGCAAGGCGCGCTGAAACGCTTCAATGGCTGATGTGGCAGATGGGCGGGCTTGGACCTATGGCGGGACAGCTCGGCTTCTTTCACAAGTTTGCCGGCCGTGAGTACGAGGACCGCCGCCCGTTCGAACGCTACCGCGATGAAACCAAACGACTGCTCGGCGTCCTTAACCGGCAGCTTGAGGGGCGTGAGTTCATTATCGGGAGCGAATACACGATTGCCGACATGGCCTGCTGGCCCTGGGCGCGCAACATCAATGGATTTTACGAGGCCGGCGAGGTGACGGACTTCGCATCCTTTGAGAATGTCGTTCGCTGGGTAGACGCTTGCATGAGCCGCCCTGCGAGCCGGAAGGCAGTCGACATTCCTTCCTGACGCCAGGGGCCGGGTTTCACCCATCAGGCCAGAAAGACAACCGAGGTGAGCAGTGCCAGGAGCAGAACGATCACCGCTGCGACGCGCCAGATGGTGCCGTATTTGGAGCGTGGTGGTACCTGGGATTCAAGCTCCTGGTCAGTCTGAGCATCCTGAGCGATCGTCCTGTTGAGCGCGTCAACATTCTCAATACGATCTGAAGCTGCCTGTCTTTCTTCCTGAGCCATCAGTGTCTCCCGTGTTTCCATTAATGAGGAAAACGGGCGGAGAGAGCTTAGGTTCCGAAACCAGTGCCGACGGTCGCGGAGCAGGCGCGTATTCCGTAGCGGCTACCGCGTATCAGCATCTTTCAGCGGCGGGCCGTTGAACTCAGCTTCGATAACGAACTCGTCCTCATCGCCCACGCCAAGGTTGCTGCCTTCAGGCGGCAGCCCGTAGGACATGCCGAAATCCGACCGCCTCAGCGTACCGGTTGCCGAAAACCCGATCCGCGCCTGGGGATCATAAACGGCCAGTCCCGTATAACCGCCGTTGAAACGCACGTTGAGCTCGACCGGCCTGGTCTTCCCCCTGAACGTCAGATCCCCTGAGACAACGGCGGTGTCAGCGCCTGTCAGTTCTATGCCGGTCGAACGATAGGTGATCGTCGGGTGGTCTCCCGCATTCAACCAGTCCGGCCCGAGCAGCATGTTACGAAACCCGTCTTGTGGGGGCGCGGTAAGGTGCAAAGACGCGGTGCTGATGTCGACGTTCACGCTGGCTTTCGCCGGGTCGGCCGGATCTATTTGCAGGGTGGCATCGAAATCGGCAAAGGACGCGCTGTAGAATGAAAACCCGAGGTGATCTGCCCTGAAAACGAGCGTGGAATGGTATTTGTCGAGCTTGTAGCTGCCCGCTGGCAGGTCCGCTGCGGGGCTCTCCGCATGCGCAGCAAGCGATGACAGAAGCATCGCAGCGCCAACGCAAAACGCGGAGAGAAGTCGGCGTTCTGGTGACCGCGGCATGGTGGATCCTCTGTCGCTCTTTTTGACTGGAACGCCGATGAGTTACTGGTTGAGTTCCGGGGCCGATCCTACCGAATCCTTGACCAGGAAGGTGCCCGATCAAGGCTGGTAAAATCTCCCGCGGCGATGGTTTGACCCAGAGTATTGATCGCGCCAAGGGCGGCACGGGTAAATGAACCGCCTAGGCTGATCCGGCGCACGCCTGCATCGGCAAGCTGATCACGGGAAAGGCCCGTCGCGCCCTGTCCGATGACATGGTTCACCGGAACCGGTACTGACGCACACACCGTCCGTACGGCTTCAAGATCAGGCAAGCCCGGGGCATAGACGACGTCCGCACCAGCTTCTGCAAAGGCGGACAAACGCCGAAGAACTTCATCGAGATCATAGGCCCCCTTGCCAAGACCATCGGCGCGAGCCGTCAGGACGATCCCGGTTTTCCGCGCTTCCCCAACTGCGGCCTGAACCCGCTCGAGAGCTTCAGAGAAAGGCCTTATCCGACCGGGAATTGAAGTGTCCCGGTCCTCTATCGAGATGCCGGCAAGCCCGGCGCTGGCGGCAAGTGCGACGGTCTCGGCCACACCTTCCGGTGTATCTGCAAAACAGTCTTCGCCGTCCAGCGTGACAGGAAGACCGGTCGCTTCGGATAGTTCCGCCGCGTGTTCGATCGCTTCCTGCCTTGAAATTTGTCGGGAACTGTCGCGCCGACCGGTCGTGAAGGCATAGCCAGAGGACGTGCTCGCCAGAGCTTTGAAGCCGCAGTGTGCCAACAGCCTGGCAGAAACGACATCCCACGGGTTGGGCACGATAAAGCACCCGGTCTCGTGCAGTTCTCGAAAGACATCGGCTGGTATGGACATTTGAAGGACTTGCGAAGAGTGGGGCTTTCTGATGCCGATATGAAAACACGACGGTAGCAGGAAGAGCAAGCGCTTGCGAGAGTTGAGCTGCTGGTCCTTACCTCAAAGCTCGTGTCGCCCCCTTGCCGCAACGCTGCACAAACATGAGATGGGGGGCGGCAAACAAAAAGGGCGGTCCGAAGACCGCCCTTTCGTCAAGCTGTTTAGCTTTGGGCTTCTTAGAAGCCCATGCCGCCCATACCGCCCATGTCGCCGCCCGGCATTGCCGGAGCGTCTTTTTTCGGCAGTTCAGCAACCATGGCTTCGGTGGTGATCAGCAGACCAGCGACGGAAGCTGCGTCCTGCAGAGCAGTACGGACAACCTTGGTCGGGTCGATGATGCCAGCTTCGATCATGTTGACGAACTGTTCGGTCTGAGCGTTGAAGCCGAAGGACGGATCGTCGTTTTCCTGGATCTTGCCAACAACGATGGAGCCTTCGACACCAGCGTTTTCAGCGATCTGACGGATCGGAGCTTCCAGAGCGCGCAGGACGATCTTGATACCGGCAGAGATGTCTGCGTTGTCAGACTTCAGGCCTTCAACAGCCTTCTTGGCACGCAGCAGAGCGGTACCGCCACCCGGGACGATGCCTTCTTCAACGGCAGCGCGGGTTGCGTTCAGAGCGTCGTCGACGCGGTCTTTTTTCTCTTTCACTTCGATTTCGGTCGCACCGCCAACGCGGATCACGGCAACGCCGCCTGCGAGCTTGGCAAGACGCTCCTGGAGCTTCTCACGGTCGTAATCGGAAGTGGTTTCTTCGATCTGAGCCTTGATCTGGGAAACGCGGCCGTTGATGTCGTCCTTGGAACCAGCACCGTCAACGATGGTGGTGTTTTCCTTGGTGATGGACACCTTCTCGGCGGTGCCGAGCATGTCGAGCGTCACGTTCTCAAGCTTGATGCCGAGATCTTCGGAGATCACGGTACCGCCGGTCAGGATCGCGATGTCTTCCAGCATGGCCTTGCGGCGGTCGCCGAAGCCCGGAGCCTTCACAGCAGCAATCTTCAGGCCGCCACGCAGCTTGTTGACGACGAGGGTAGCCAGAGCTTCGCCTTCTACGTCTTCAGCAATGATCAGCAGCGGACGGGAAGACTGAACAACAGCTTCCAGGATCGGCAGCATGGCCTGCAGGTTGGAGAGCTTCTTCTCGTGCAGCAGGATGTACGGCTTTTCCAGGTCAGCCATCATCTTGTCAGCGTTGGTGACGAAGTAAGGAGACAGGTAGCCGCGGTCGAACTGCATGCCTTCAACGACTTCGAGTTCCGTTTCGAGGGACTTTGCTTCCTCGACGGTGATCACGCCTTCGTTGCCGACTTTCTGCATGGCTTCGGCAATGTCCTTGCCGACCTGCTCGTCGCCGTTAGCGGAGATCGTGCCGACCTGTGCCACTTCAGCGGAAGTGGTGATGGTCTTGGAAGCAGCGGTCAGAGCCTTGACGGCTTCAGCAGCAGCGAGATCAACGCCGCGCTTCAGGTCCATCGGGTTCATGCCGGCTGCAACAGCCTTGGCGCCTTCCTTGACGATGGCCTGGGCCAGAACGGTTGCGGTGGTGGTACCGTCGCCAGCGATGTCGTTGGTCTTGGAAGCCACTTCGCGCACCATCTGGGCGCCCATGTTTTCGAACTTGTCTTCCAGTTCGATTTCCTTGGCAACCGAGACACCGTCCTTGGTGATGCGCGGTGCGCCGAAGGCCTTGTCGAGAACGACGTTACGGCCTTTCGGGCCGAGGGTCACCTTCACGGCGTTTGCAAGGGTGTCGACACCACGCAGCATGCGCTCACGTGCGTCGGAGGAGAATTTTACTTCTTTAGCAGACATGTGATCGTCTCACTTTTCTGGAACAGGTTGATATCAGAAGCGGTTCGCGACTGGTTACGCGATCACGCCCATGATGTCGGATTCCTTCATGATCAGGAGGTCTTCACCGTCGATCTTGACTTCGGTGCCGGACCACTTGCCGAACAGAACGCGGTCGCCAGCCTTGACGTCGAGCGGAACGATCTCGCCGTTGTCCTTGCGGGCGCCGGTGCCGATGGCGATGATTTCGCCTTCCTGCGGCTTTTCTTTAGCGGTGTCCGGAATGATGATGCCGCCAGCAGTCTTTGCTTCAGAATCTACGCGGCGAACGACGACACGGTCGTGCAGTGGACGAAATGCCATAACACTGTTTCCTCTCATGAGCGCGCCCCACGCAATAGGCAGCGCGCGAGACATGAACATTGGGTTTGCGTTGCACGGAAGGACGTTGCCTCCCGTCACCTATTAGCACTCCTTAACAGCGAGTGCTAACAGCGCCATGGATTTATGTACCTGAGGTCAGATTGTCAATGCTTTGTGACGAGAATTTAATCGCAATCGGTGCCGATTTACCTATGGCCTATCCAACAGATTGACACGGCGGAAATATGACGCAGCCGGAACACCGCCCTGAATGCCGGTTCAATTCGCGGCGGAAACGGTGAAAGGCAGCGTGAAAGCGCTCGTTGCACCGCCGATTTCATCGGTGAAACTCGTTTCAAGCTGGTAGTCGCCAGCCGGCAGGCCGCTGAACTGGAAGGTGAGGGCGGCCGAAAGTTCGCGCTGTCTGGATCGGCCGCTGCCGGAGAAGGTCGCGAAGTTTTCCTGTTCCGCGAGCACTTGCCCGGAATTGGTCAAAAGCCTGTAGTCCGCCGTCAACTCGTAGGCAAACCCGCCATCGGTTTCCCGAAAACCGTAACCCACTGGTTCCGCGTAGATATTGATGGCTTCTTCGTCGGTAAAGACAGCGTCACCGCGCGGCGTGTAGCGGCCGAACCCGCTGCTGCGACCGGTAGAGAAAACTGCCGTCATGAAAGAAAGACCGGCTTCCGACCAGGCCTGGTCGTAGGCGGCAAGCGCGTTCTTGAAAGCTTCAGGAGGGTTGGCGGGGGATTGGGCCAGCGCGGACATCAGCCCCGCAGACATTCCGGTTGTGATTACAGCAGCGGACAGCATCCGCCTCAAAGCACGACTTCCCACCAGCATCATCCGTATCCCCGCACGCCTTTAAATCTTGTCGTTATCAGCGATTTTTGCCGATATAAACCGACTTGTCTGATTAAACAAGGCAATGTGCGCAGTGCGGTAAACGCCGGATTTCGCTGTGCTCAACACGTTATCCGCGAAACAAGAAAACCGGATTGCAGTTAAGCGGCGCTGCAGATGGCCCTCACATGCTGCGGGCCATCCAGGACTGACGCTTGCGGTAGATCGTTGACGGGCTGATCTCAAGAGCGGCGGCCGCCATCGCAATGTTGCCGTCAAAGGCGTCAAGAGCGTCTTCGATGATACGCCGCTCCTGGGCCCACAGCGGTTCGATGGTTCCGAACGGACGGCTTGGCGGCGGCGCGGCGCGTGAGCGTTCACGCGACAGGTCGATCAGGGTGCCCGGCCGGCTGCTCTGGTCGCGAATGACCAGTGGCAGCATGTCATAGGTGACCGCGGCTCCATCGTTCATCACCACGATCTGCCGGATGGTGTTCTCAAGCTGGCGCACGTTGCCCGGCCAGGGATAGGAGATGATCCGCGCTTCTGCGTCGGCATCGAAACCCCTGAAACCGCGCCGCTCTTCCGCCGAATAGCGCTCCAGGAAGGTTTCGGCGAGCGGCAGGATGTCGTCGCGGCGCTCTCTGAGCGGCGGCAGGTGGATCGGCAGGACGTGCAGACGGTAGTAGAGATCTTCACGGAAGCGGCCGGCGGATATTTCCTGAACCGGGTTCCGATTGGTGGCGCAGATGATGCGCGCGTCCACCTTGCGGGTGTGTGTGTCGCCAAGGCGCTGGAAGGTTCCCGTCTGCAGGAAGCGCAACAGCTTGCTCTGCAGGAGGAGATCCATCTCGCCGATTTCGTCCAGGAACAGCGTTCCGCCATTGGCCTGCTCGGCCGCGCCTTCGCGGTTGTCCGTGGCTCCGGTAAAGGCGCCGCGCACATATCCGAAAATTTCGCTTTCGATCAGATCCCGCGGAATGGCAGCGCAGTTCAACGTCACGAAGCGGTTGGTGCGCCGTTCGGAAAGATCATGCACCGCAGCGGCGCACAGTTCCTTGCCCGTTCCGGATTCGCCCGTAATGAAGACCGGGGCCTGCGACGGTGCCATGCGCGTAATCTGGTCGTGAATGTCGCGCATCTGGGCGGAGGTGCCCACAAGCCGGTTCATTCCGGACGTTTCGGTTCTGACCGGAGCGATCCGGACAGGAGGCGCGGAAAATTCCGGGATTGAAGCAGCAGGCAGCACGGCCTGCGGCGCTGCGGAAGCTGCCGGCTGCGTGGGCCTGCGCTGTTTCAACTGGAAGGAGATCTTGGAGGCAAGCGCATCAAGCGAAAACGGCTTGGTCAGGAAATCATGCGCACCGGCGCGCATCGCACTGACAGCCCTGGAGACCGAGCCCTTGGCAGAGACCGCGATGATGACCGCCTTGGGGCACCGAACCGCGTAGGCTTCCAGAGCTTCATCACCGCCGATGGTTTCCAGATCAATGATCAGGATGTCGGTGGTCTTGTCCGCAAGGTCCTGCAGGCAGGAAGAGGATTCCGTGTACAGGATGGGGTCCGCACAGGCATGAGACAGCTTGGCGCAAACCGCAGATGTGCGGGCGGCCTCGGAGGCCGTTGCGTCAAGTACGCGTACTATAACAGGCAGCTCTTTGCCCTCATTACTCCCCATTGCTGGGTAACTCCCATCGCTGGATACGGGTCAATCGAGTATCGAAAGATTCGTCAATTTGATAATTCTCCGAACAGGGTAAACAAAGCGTTGTCAGAACGCGCAAATTGCAGTGAATCTCCGGCTTCGGCACAGAAAAGGGCCGAAATCAGCAAAATAATCCACTGAAGGCGGGGTATTTGCAGGGAGGTGGGAAATCGCAGGCCCCTAGAGGCCTAAAGAACCGCCAGAAGGTATCCGGCCAGAAAACTCGCCAGGCAGAGGGCGAACACCAGCCGTGGGGCAACGGGATTAGCCACGGCAGCCTGCAGTCTGCTGACGAACCCTGAAGAAGGCATCCGGTTTCGGGCTGGCGGCCCGGCAAGCAAGGGGGGCAGAGGCGATCGAGGTATGTCATACCCGCGACCCGTGACCGGCACGTCTTGCGTTGCAGGGCGTTGAGGCGCTATCGCCTCCTGTATCGGGTGTCTCCGGTCGAGATCGATGTCAGTCTCGTCTTTGGTGGCAAGAGCTGCGGAACAATCCGGTAATGCCCCGGGATGTGAGGGAAGGAACTCCGGTGCGTAGCTGCCTTTTGGAATGGAGATCCGGACAGGATCCTCGGCCCCGGAACCGGCATAATATTTTTCGAGCCTGCGCCGAAGGCGGGCGGCCTCGACACGAACGATCGGGTCCGTCACCGGATTGAAGTCTTCCGGCCGTCCGAGCGCTTCGACGGCAATCGTGTAGCCTTTGATCTTTTCCTGTTGCCTGTTCAGCGTGGCATTGACGACAAAGCCCAGGAAGGCTCGCAGTTGGGGCGCTGACTGGAATTCTGGGCTGTTCAGAGTGTTGATGAGGGCTATTTGTATCTGTTCCTCGCACGGAACCGCGTCAGAGGCAGATTTCGGGTCGACCGCTTCGCCGGTCTCGAGAGCAAGAGGCATACCCGGCGCGGGTCGATCCCTGGCAGGCTGGTCTATCTTCGCATCCGGCGCATTTCCAGGCCGTGCCCGATATGTCGTTTGTTCGGCTGCATGCATATCAGCCCCCTGCAAGATCTATTAACTGATCCGTCGTGAAAAGTTCCCTTACGTAAATTTAGACGAAGTGACCCCGATTGCAATGGTCAAAGAGTGAAACCAGCAGAACCGCAGGGGGCTGGCGGTAGTGAGTCGGTTCGTCTACACCGAACGCAGCGGCAAGTGCGAAAACGCCCAAATAACGTGACGCATCAACCATAGTCGGGGACAAGTCACCGATTCCAGACCGCAAAGCGGTTGTAGATTCGGCCATGCATGGTTCTTAAGGCATGATTAACCAGTAACTTTTGATTCGCGTTGGAACTTTCGAATACCATGGGGCGGACAGGGACCATATTTGTAGCTATTTGCATGGCCGTGATCGCGCTGTCGTCCGCGACAGTCCTGATCTTCCAGTTCGGACGGCCGTTTGGCGAAGCTGTATCCCTGTCGCTTGCGCTCATGTGCACGATGATCCTGATCCATCTGCTGATCGGGCGGGCACGCGACCGAGGCGCCGTCAGCGAGGCGGTCGACCGTCTGGAAGAACGCATGGCGGATCTGGACGAGGATGTCGGCAATCTGGAAGGCAGGCTCACGGGCATGGAACACACCATGCCGCGCCGGACCCGCGCCGAAATCGATCCTTTGTTTGCCGAAGTCGAGGTTCTGGGTACCTTGGTCAAACAGATGGCTGAGGCCATGTCGGATCTGGAGGCGAGGGTGGAGGACCAGCAGGCCATCGCCCCACCGCCGCAGATGCCCAGCCTGCCGCGCTACCAGCAGCCTCAGCAACCTTATCAGGGCGAAAGCCGGCCTTCTTCTTCCTATCAGGCTCCGCAGAACTGGCCTCCGGTGCAGCAGCCGCAGGCTCCGCAGCGCCAGCAGCAGGCCTCGGCACCCTCTTATTCTCAGGCGCCTGATGCCGGCGTCCAGGCCCCTTATGCTCCTGCGGCTGCGCCCGGGCGGGACATGGATGACTTCGACCGCCGCTACGGCGTGCAGACACCGCGTCTCGGCGACAGGCCCGGTCATAGTTATGCCGGTGAGCAGCCGGTCCATCACGAACAGGATTATGCGTTTGATCTGCCGGCGGAGCCGGAGCAGCGTCTTCCGGAACGCGCTGCCATGCCGGCGGAAAAGCCGAAGCCGAACATGGCTATGCGCGAACTGATCACCTCGGCCCTCAACGCCAATCGGGTGGAACTGCACCTGCAGCCTATCGTGACGTTGCCGCAGCGCCAGGTGAAATACTATGAAGCCTTCACCCGCCTGCGCGACCATGGCGGCAATCTGATCGAAGCGTCAGCCTTTCTGCCGGAAGCGGTGCTATCCGGTCAGATCGCGCGGATCGACAATCTGCTGCTGTTCCGCTCCATTCAGGTGGTCCGCCGCCTGACGTCGCGCAACCGCAACGCCATTCTGTTCTGCAATATCTCGACGCAGTCGCTTGTCGATGACACCTTCTTCCCGGGCTTCCTGGAGTTCGTGAAGGCCAACCAGGATCTGGCGGACGTACTGGTGTTCGAATTCTCCCAGGACGATGTCGCCCAGATGGGTGCGCTGGAGCTGGAAAGCCTTAGCTCGCTGTTCGAGGCCGGGTTCCGCTTCTCCGTCGATCAGATCGTCGATATGAAGATGGACTTCAATTCGCTGGCCGGTCGCGGGTTCAAATACGGCAAGTTGCACGCCGATTACCTCATCGGCCGCCGCGAAGCCAAGCATGGGCACATTCATCCGTCCGACTTCGGTGATCTGCTGCACCGCTACGGCATGCAGTTGATCACCGACCACGTCGAGACAGAGTCCCAGGTGCTGGAACTGCTCGACTATGACGTCAAGCTTGCCCAGGGCAATCTGTTCTCACCGCCGCGCCCGGTGCGCGCTGAAGTGCTCCAGGGCGCACCGGCGCCCGGCCCAAGACGGTCTGCCGCAGGCTGAACCACTCGTCGGCTCCCTGTCGAAAATCGAAAACCTATCCAGGACCTACAAACGTTCTACCAACTGACGTGACTGGTTTCTGACGCCAGCGGTGCAACACGTATGGAGCGGGCAAAATACGGCCCTGACATCAGTGTTGTTCCGCTGCAGGTCTCCCCACCCTCGGTGTCGCCCGGGACAAGCGCAGCGCAGATCCGTAGCCCACTCTCAGCTCACCTTGCCAAAGCGATTGTCCCTGGATCGCAATAGTGCCTTGGTATAACGCTGAAGGCGCTGAAAGCCCTCACACGACGCCGGCAGGAACGGATCTTGCATCCAACCTAAGCTGACGCCCGGAATACGAAAAACGCCCCGGTTTGAGCCGGAGCGTTTGTCATTGCCGTGTGATTGCAGGAGGGGAGGCGTTATCCCTGTTTGGGGCCAACGGTCACAACCGTGGGCGACTTGTCCGCCAGAAGGCGCTTGGCAACCCTTTTGACGTCGTCCAGTGTCACGGCCTCGATCTCGCTGTTGCGGCGGTCGAAATAGTCGATCCCCAGCCCGGCGTCCTGCAGCGCGACCAACTGACGGGCGATCTTTCCCGAGCTGTCGAAGCGCAAAGGATAAGAGCCGGTCAGATACTGTTTGGCGGATTGCAGTTCGTCTTCACTGGGGCCGGTTTCGGCCATCCGCCGGATCTGTTCCAGCATGATCTTCACCGTTTCGTCTGCCCGGTCTGCCTTGGTTGCGGCGTTGCCGATCAGAAGACCCGTGTGCGCATAGGGAGAAAGAGACGTGCCGGCACCATAGGAAAGGCCGCGTTTTTCCCGTACTTCCTCATACATCCAGGAGGTGAAGGTGCCTCCGCCCAGAATGTGGTTCATCACGAAGGCAGCCTGATAATCCGGATCGTTGCGGGTCAGCCCCGGCAGACCAAGCAGGATTGTCGTTTGCGGAACGGCCAGTTGCTGGTTCACCTCTGTCCCGAAGTCCGGTTCGAAGTCTTCGATCTTGGTGAGCTGGCCTTCCTCCGGCAGCGGAGCGAACACCTTGTCGAGAACGCCTGCGAGAGTGTCCGCATCAATTGCGCCGACAACGCCGATGATCAGTCCCTTGCGGGCAAGAAGCTTGCCCTTCTGGCTTTCAAGATCGGCGGCAGACAGACCGCTCAAGGTCTCGGCGGTGCCGATCGTCGGCCGGGCGTAGGGATGATCGCCGAACATGGCTTTGGCGAGGGACCTGCCGGCGATCGCGTCCGGGTCGCTTTCATTGCGTCTTGCGCTTTGTGAAAGCTGGTCTTTCATGCGCTCGACCGGCGCTTCGTCGAAGCGCGGCTCGTTGACGGCCAGGGCCAGAAGGTCACTTGCCTCTTCAAGGGTCGGCGTCAACGTGCGCAAGCTGCCGTAGAACCGGTCCTTGCCGGTGCTGAAGTTGATGCTGACGGCCAGTTCTTCCAGTTTGGACTGAAAGGTCTCGGAATCCATTTCGCCGGCGCCTTCGTCAAGCGTGGCGGCGAGCAGGCGCGTCAGGCCTTCCTTGCCGGCCGGGTCCTGGGCGGAGCCGCCGTCGAAGGAAAAATCAAGGGCGATGATGGGCACCGTATGGTCTTCCACCAGCCAGGCCGTGATGCCTTTCGGGCTGGTGACTTCCTGGATTTCGACAGCCTGCGCCAGCCTCATCAGGCCAAGCAGCGCAACGAAAGACAGGGCGAGTGCGGAAATGGGGCGGCGCAATGAAAATAGAGTTTGTGCCATGATCAGGACTTGTCCTTCATCTGGGGCGCGTCGGTTAGGGCGGCGTCAGGCACGACCGGCGGTTCCATGCGCAACTCGCCGGTCACAGGCATGCCGGAGAGATAGGTGCGCGCAGCATCAACAACGTCCTCGGCCGTGACGGCCTGCACCTGCGAAGGCCAGGTCTGGACATCCTCGACCGTTTGTCCGGTGGTCAGGGCGCCGCCAAACAGACGCGCCAGTCCGGACTGGCTGTCCTGGGCATAGATCGCGCTGGAAATCATGCTGTTCCGGGCCCGTTCGACTTCGTCTTCGGTAACGCCCGTTTCGATCAGCTTGTGAAGCTCGGCCTCGATCAGGCGCTCCATGTCCTCCAGCGTGTAGCCTGGCCGCGGAACGGCGTAAACGCCGAAGCGGCCATCATCCAGAGCGCTGCCCTGGTAATAGGCGCCCGCACTCAAGGCGACTTCCTGATCGAGAACCAGAGCTTTGTGCAGGCGGCTGGAAGGCCCTTCTCCGAGGATATAGGACAGGATGTCGAGTGCCTCGGGGGTGCGGCCCTTGCCGGTGGTCTGGCTCGGCACGATCCATGTCTGCGACAGGGACTCCTGACGCACGCGCGGGTCGGAAACGGCTATGCGCCTTTCTCCGGCAAGCGGCGGTTCGGCCGGGCGGACGCGTTCGCCGGGTTCGGCGCGGCGCGCAACCTTGCCGTAGGTTTCCTCGGCCAGCTTGCGAACGGTATCCACGTCCACATCACCGGCGATCACCACAACGGCGTTGTTGGGCGTATAGAAACGGTCGTAGAACGCTATCGCCGCTTCCTTGTTGAGCGCTTCGATTTCGCTCTGCCAGCCGATGACGGGAGAACCGTAGGGGTGGTTGACGAAGGTGATGGAATTGAGGGCTTCCTGCAGCCGCGAACCGGGTTCGCTGTCGACCCGCATGCGCCGTTCTTCCAGAACCACGTCGCGTTCCGGCGTCACCACCTCGTCGGTAAGGACCAGATTTTCCATGCGGTCGGCTTCCAGCGCCATCATCAGCGGCAGGTGCTGCTTGGCGACCTTCTGGAAATAGGCGGTGTAGTCCGTGCTGGTAAAGGCGTTTTCCTGGCCGCCGCGATCGGCAACCATCTTGGAGAATTCCCCGTTGGGATGGTCATGCGTGCCCTTGAACATCAAATGTTCGAGAAAATGCGCAACACCCGACTGGCCTTCCGGTTCGTCGGCGGAGCCGACCTTGTACCAGATCATGTGGGTGACCACCGGTGCGCGGCGGTCCGGAATGACCACCACCTGCAAGCCGTTGTCCAGTGTGAAGCTTTCCAGGTTCGGCGCAATCGTCAGATTGCCGGTGGCTGCCGGGGCGGCAAAGGCGGTTGCCGGAACGAGTGCCGTTCCACCGGCAAGCAGGAGCGCAGGCACCAGCACCAGGCCGATGGAACGCTTCAACCGCCGCACGGGGGACGTCGTGGTGATTTTCGAGGGGGATGGGTTCACATGCAACTCCCGTTCTTTGTCTTTCAGTCAGCATGCGCTTCAACAAGGGCAGGGAAAAGCGCAAGGCCGGACAATTTCAAGGTGGCCAACAAAAAAGACCTCCGGACCTACCCTCCATATAGGAGGTGCTGTCCGGAGGTCCCGTTACATTTTTGTCATTTGACGCGTGACCGAAGGCCAGCTCAACGATCGATCAATTACAGAAGGTCTGATCGCCTTCCAGGCAACGCGGATCGAGCGGTTTGGAATCGTACTCGTCGTAATTGGTCGGCTTGCGCTTTTTCTTCACGACTTCCGGCATCGGTGCATCCGGCGACGGCGTGCTGTAGCCTGTGGGCGGGTCGGTCAGATAGCGGCGTGCGGACAGGCCGTTCTGCTCGATGCCGGCCTGCTGGGACCGCAACTGCTGCAGACGCTCCCATTCGGCCTTCTGCTCCGCGCGGGTCAGCTTGCCGCCCTCGGTAACCTCGTTGAAACGGCGCTCCGCTTCCAGATCGCGGGTCTGGCCGGTCACACCGGTGATCTTGAAGCCGCGCATCTGTTCCGGCGTCAGTTTTTCGCTGTTCATGCTGCCGGCCTTGCCGGAACTTGCATAAATCTGCTTCAGCTCGCTCAGCTCTTCGCTCTCGCGCTGTTTGGGCCAGTTCTGATCGTTCACACCGGCGACATTGGTCTCCGGTTCAGGCAGGCTGGTCGGCTCTGCCGGCATGGCAAGCGGTGCACGGGGCTTGTATTCGATCTGCTTTTCGTTCGGATTGACGGCGCCAAGGCCCTTCATCACCGAATCGACAAGGGCGACATCCGGTGCCTGGCTCGTGCCATCCGCCGCCTGGCACGCGGCCAAACCGGCCAGAAGCACCAGCACTGCAGAATTCTTTACAAACCCAACTAACGTCCGCACTGCGCAGACCCCTCGATTTCTCATAAAAAACAGCCGGCAGCACTCCGCCCGCGATCAGTCGTTGTCCAGCCTAAACCACTATTTTGCGGCTGAATTAGGACCATTTCGAAAACTGTCATACAGGAGACCGGCGACGCCCGCAACGATCCACACATCCGCCAGGTTGAACACGTACCAGGAGAACGTGCCGACGTGGAAGTGGACGAAATCGACCACGGCGCCAAAGGCCAGTCTGTCGATGCCGTTGCCGATTGCCCCGCCGATGACGAGTGCCAGCGCAAGCGCCACCAGGCGTGACTGGCACCGCGCCGACCAGACCCACAGGCCAATGGTGACCGCAATCGTCACGCCGGCCAGGAGCCAGCGGCCCAGATCGCTGTTCTGCTGGAACAGGCCATAGGAAATGCCGCGGTTCCACACCAGCACGATCTCCAGAAACGGCAGAAGATCGACCGGTCCGTTGCGGGCAAGATCGAAGCCGTAGAGCAGCCAGAGCTTGCTGCCCTGATCGATAGCAACGCCGACCAGCACGATCAGCAGCACGAAGCTGCTGAAACGGCCCCAGACAAGGGGCCGTTTCGTTTCTTTGGAAGATGGTTCCTGCGATGTCATCGTGACGGGAAACCCTGCCGCTTAAGACGCGGCATGGGCTGCGTCCCATTCACGCAGGGCAGCGGCGTCACGCAGGGTCACGTCCGGATACTCCGGATCGGAGCCGACTTCCGGCAGCACTTTCCAGGAACGCGCGCATTTGGTGCCCTCGGCAAGACCCGGCACAACGGCAACACCCTTGGTGTCGCTGAGCGTGAAGGCTCCCTCCGGTGCCGGTTCGCTGCTGAGCGTCAACTGGCTGGTGATGGCGATGTCTGCCATGTCCTTGCCCTGAAGCGCTTCCATCAGCTCCGGGTCGGTCACATGCACGACCGGGTGCGCTTCCAGCGACGAACCGATCCGCTTTTCACGGCGTTCGATTTCAAGCGCACCGGTGATCACGCGGCGTACCGTCTTGATCTTCGCCCATTTGGCCGCCAGCGCATCGTCGCGCCATTCGGCGGGCACGTCCGGAAACTGCTGCAGGTGAACGCAGGTGTCCTCGCCGTAGCGGGACGTCCAGCTTTCATCCATGGTGAAGGGCATCATCGGTGCCAGCCAGGTGACCAGGCAATCGAACAGCTTGTCGATCACGAAGAGAGAGGCCTTGCGGCGCACGGACGAAGCCGCGTCGCAATAAAGCGCATCCTTTCGGATGTCGAAATAGAAGGCCGACAGTTCCACCGTCATGAAGGTGAACAGCTGGTGGAAGACCTTCTTGTAGTCGAACTCCCAGTAGGCTTCGCGGATCATCTTGTCGAGCTCGGAGAGCCTGTGCAGCATCAGCCGCTCCAGCTCAGGCATATCGGCCAGCGCAACTTCTTCCCCGGTGGCATGGGCAAGCGACCCCAGCATCCAGCGCAGTGTGTTGCGCAGCTTGCGGTAGCTGTCGACGCTGGTCTTGATGATCTCCGGTCCGAGGCGCTGGTCTTCCCAATAGTCGGTGGAAGCCACCCACAGGCGCAGGATGTCGGCGCCATATTGCTTGATGACATCCTGTGGGAACACCTGGTTCCCGAGCGACTTCGACATCTTGCGGCCGTCTTCGGCCATGGTGAAACCGTGTGTCAGAACGGCGTCATAGGGCGCATGACCGCGCGTGCCGCAGCTTTCCAGAAGCGAGGAATGGAACCAGCCACGATGCTGGTCGGAGCCTTCCAGATAAAGGACGTAATCCTCGCCGCCGTCGGTCTTGCGCTTGGGTGCAAGGTCTTCACGCTCTTCGAGCACGAAGGCATGGGTGGAGCCACTGTCGAACCAGACATCCAGAATGTCGGTGACCATGTCCCACTCGTCGGCCTTGTAGTCGTTGCCCAGGAAACGCTCCCTGGCACCGTCTGCAAACCAGGCGTCGGCCCCCTCCGAAACAAAGGCATCGTAGATGCGCTTGTTGACGGCTTCGTCCTTCAGGACTTCCGAAGTGTCCTTGTGAATGAACACGGTGATCGGAACGCCCCAGGCGCGTTGGCGCGAGAGCACCCAGTCCGGCCGGTTTTCGATCATAGACCGCAGACGCTTCTGGCCGGCACCCGGCACGAAGCGCGTCTCGTCGATGGCGGACAGCGCGCGTGTGCGCAGCGTGTCGCCTTCGCCGGAAAGCTGCTTGTCCATATAGACAAACCACTGCGGCGTGTTGCGGAAGATCACCGGTTTCTTGGAACGCCAGGAATGCGGATAGGAATGCTTGAGCCGACCGAGACCGATCAGGTTGCCGCTTTCCTTCAGCTTCTCGATAACGGCCTTGTTGGCCTTGCCCTTTTCGCCCTTGTGCGTGATGACCTCGCAACCTTCGAAGCCCGGGGCTTCCTTGGTGTAGAAGCCGTCATCGGCAACGGTGAACGGGATGGCGGTGTTGATGCCGCGCGCTTCCAGGTCGGCCCGGTTGGTCATCCAGATTTCAAAGTCGTCCGTACCGTGGCCCGGCGCGGTATGGACGAAGCCCGTACCCGCATCGTCGGTGACATGGTCGCCGTCCAGCAGCGGCACGTCGAAATCGTATCCGCCGAGGTCGAGACCGGCCAGCGGATGGGCACAGGTCAGCGTTGCCAGCTCGTCGTTGCTGACGGACCGCACGCGGGTGAAATCGGTGATGCGCGCATTCTTGAACACTTCGCCGGCCAGCGCATCGGCCAGGAGCAGCTTGTCGCCCTTCTGGACCCAGTTGTCGTCCGGCAGCCCGTCCTGCGTGACCTCGTAAAGGCTGTAATCGATGCGCGAGGAATAGCTGATGGCGCGGTTGCCCGGGATGGTCCAGGGCGTGGTCGTCCAGATGACTACGGCAGCGTCCAGGAGTTCCTCGACGGCTGCTTCATCGCGTCCGCCGGCGCTTTCGATCGGGAATTTCACCCAGATCATGTCGGACTGGTAGTCCTGATACTCGATCTCGGCTTCGGCAAGCGCCGTCTTTTCGACAACCGACCACATCACCGGTTTGGAACCGCGATAAAGCTGGCCGGACGTGGCGAACTTCATCAGTTCCCGCGCGATGATGGCTTCACTCTCGAAGCGCATCGTCAGGTAGGGATTGTCCCAGTCGCCCTCGATGCCGAGGCGCTTGAATTCCTTGCGTTGAACGTCGATCCAGTGCTCGGCGAATTCGCGGCACTCGCGGCGGAATTCGTTGATCGGCACCTCGTCCTTGTTCTTGCCCTTGGCGCGGTACTGTTCCTCGATCTTCCATTCGATCGGCAAGCCGTGGCAGTCCCAGCCCGGCACGTAGTTGCTCTCGTATCCGGTCATCTGCATGGACCGGGTGACGATGTCTTTCAGCGTCTTGTTGAGCGCGTGGCCGATGTGGATGTTGCCATTGGCATAGGGAGGCCCGTCATGCAGCACGAACTTCTTGCGGCCCTTGCCCTGTTCGCGCAGCTTTTTATAGACGTCCATCTGTTCCCAGCGGGCCAGGATTTCCGGCTCCTTCTTGGGAAGTCCGGCGCGCATCGGGAATTCGGTCTGCGGCAGGTTCAGCGTTTCGGAATAGTCGCGTTTATCTGTCTCGGTCATCGTCACGTCGATCCGGTCGTTCGGGCCCTGGGCCCGCGTCATTTGTCAGGATGATTGCCGTCCCGTTTTCGGGCAGCAACATGAAATCAGGAAGTCCCGGTCCCTGGCGCCGCATTGCCGCGTCAGCCGAAGGCCGGGCAAGTAATTCGCGTAATCGCGGTCGTCGGTCTGGCGACGACTATGAGAGCCGTGTGTTGCATGGCAAGGGACATAGCAGCACTTCGGCGATGAATAAAGATATTCCGGCAAATCCTGTGTTGTTTGTCTTCGCTCCAGGCGCAGGACGTTCTGAAATCGGCTTCGGGTAACCGAATATGAATGTCTTTGCGCCAAGTATGGGCCCGGATTGGGACGGGTGAGCGACGGACAGACGGGCAAGATGGCCAATGAAGCGAAACAGATGGCGATGGGATCGCCGGAAGCGGGAGGACACGCAAGCCTCTGGTCCCGCGGGGTCGTGACCGGTGACTGGCTGAGCTGGGACAGGATAGGTTTTGCCTGTCTGTGTTCGGCCATCGGGTTTACGCTCGGTCTCGTTTGGATGCTGGTTCTGCCCAACAGTTTCGGTGCCCCCAACGGCACCCTGCTGATGGACTACCTGAGCTTCTGGCTCGCGGGTGGCCAGGCCCTCAACGGCACGCCGGAGGTGGCTTACAGTCCCGCGGCGTTTTCCGCGCTCCAGCAGCAGGTCACCGGGTCGGATACCGTCTTCGGCTTCTTCTATCCGCCAACCTTCCAGATGCTGCAGATGTCACTTGCGCTTCTGCCTTACAAGATTGCGTTTGCCGCCTTTATCGGGATCACGACGGGGCTTCTGTGCCTTGCTTGCCGCCTGATTGCAGGCAATTGGCTGCTGGCTGCCTGTCTGATCCTTATTCCGGCCTGCGCCAACAATGCCTTTCACGGGCAGAACGCGGCTCTCACAGCAGCGCTTTACGGGTTCTTTCTTGTCGGGATCGAACGGCGGCAAATGGTCTGGGCCGGTGTTGCGCTGGGCCTGCTGACCATCAAGCCGCAATTGGGCATCCTGATACCGCTGGCCCTGATTGCCAGCTTCAACTGGCGCAGTTTCCTCAGCGCCTCCGTCACAACGCTGGTGTTCGCCGCTCTCAGCGTCGCGGTGCTCGGCTTTGGTGTCTGGCAGGCGTTCTGGGTGCAGGCACCGGTGGCCTCCGCCATGATGGAACTGGGCGGCGTGGAATGGGTCAAGATGATCTCGGTCTATGGCGCGGGCAGGGTGCTCGGGCTCGGTCATCTTCCGGCGATGATGCTTCAGAGCGCCTTTGCCCTTGCCGCTGCCGCCTGCGTGTGGCGGGTGTGGCGCCGGACGGAGGCCATGGCCGTGCGGGCGCCGGTTCTCGTCGGCGGTACCCTGCTGGTCACGCCCTTTGCCCTTTCCTACGACCTGACGCTGATCATCATTCCCTGCGCTTTCCTGATCCGCGAGGGGCTCAGAAACGGTTTTCTTCCCTATGAGAAATTCGCGCTTTTCATCGTCATTGCCCTGTCGGCATCCACCAGTCCGTTTGCGATCTGGCTGGGTCTGCCGATTGCGCCTGTCTTGCCGGTGATGCTTGTCTGGCTCGGCCTGCGCAGGCTGCAATCGGTTGCCGCCAGTGCCGAACAAAGCCGCATCGATGGCGCTGTTGCCGGGTCACTTTGAAGCCATCTGCCTCAGCTTGCGCTCCCGGTGGGTGATATAGAGCCCGCTCATGATGATAAGCGCAATCCCGAGCCAGGTCGGCCCGTCCGGGAAGTTGGAAAACACCAGATAGCCGAACAGGGTCGCGCTGACGATTTCGATATACTGCAATGGAGCCAGAAGGCTGGCATTGCCGCGTTGAAAAGCCGAAACGACGAGGCCGTGGCCCGCAAAGGATATCAGGCCAATCAAGGCCAGCAGACCTGTCTGGGGCGAGTCCGGCATGATGAACTCCATGCCTTCGATTCCGGTCAGATATCCGATCAAGAGCCCGATTCCGAGCAGCAGCGATCCGGACAGGCCGGCGCTGAACTGGATGGTCAGCAGATCGTCGCGAACGGGATAGAGCCTGTTGAGCAGCAGGTAGAAGGAAAACAGAACGGCGGTTGCGACCGGCAGCAGGCTGACAAGGCCGATTTCGGCCAATGTCGGCCGCAGCACGATGATGGCGCCCAACAGACCGACAAGGATGGCTCCAATTCGGCGCGGGCCGACCTGTTCCTTCAAGAGCACGGCCGCCAGGATGGTGAGGACCATCGGTTCCACGAAGAAGATGGAAATCGCGGTCGCCACCGACATGTATTTCACTGCGGTGAAGAAACAGAGCGATGCCGTGCCCAGCAGGATACCGCGCAGGTAATTCACGACCGGCTGCTTGCCCTTCAGGTGCATGAGGCGGCCGGTGACCAGTGCAATGACAAGGCTGATCAGAAGCTGAAAGAAAAAGCGGCCGAAGGTGATTTCAATCGGTGGAAGCTCCGCGGACAGATATTTGGCGGTAATATCCATCACCGGCAGCAGCAGCATGGCCGAGGTCATCAGAAAAATCGCTGTCAGCGGATTCTGCTCGACATCCCCGGCCTGTGACGAACTGGACTGACGCTTCATCGTGCTGCAACCTCCGGAGCGTCTTCACTGCTGAAACCGCGCAAACAGGAATTTCGCCGCCCTTCCGGCGATCAGGCGACCGCTTTGGACATGGACCGGCAACAGGCAAAGGCCGGGCATGACCCCTTGCGTCTCTTGCCGCAAGAATGATTGCCGGTCCGTCTCCCTTGTGAAGTCGAACACCGTCCGGGGCAAGCCGGGAAACGGGCGAACCGTCAGAAACGGAAAAATATTTGCCGGTGGCTCAAGCGGAAAGGTCGAGAAGCTTCATGTCGAGTTCGGACAGCGGCTGAACCGACCCCAGTGCGGCGCGGGCTTCTTCGCTGTCCCTGTCCATCTGGGCGATCAAGGCCTCGACCGTATCGAACTTCTCCTCGCCGCGCAGGTAGGACACCAGGTGGACGCGCAGCGTCTTGCCGTAGAGATCACCCTTGAAATCGAACAGGAACACTTCAAACAGGGCTGCGCCATTGTCGAAGGTCGGGCGGCGGCCGTAACTGGCAACGCCATCGTGCCAGGTGTCATCGACACGGACCTTGACCGCATAGATGCCCTGTTTCAACGGGCAGGCCTCGGAAAGGCTCATATTGGCTGTCGGGTAGCCGAGATCGCGGCCCCGCTTGTCTCCATGGCGCACGTCCGCCTCGAAGAACCAGCGGTAACCCAGAAGGCCGTTTGCCTGGGCAATATCCCCCCGCGACAGGCTTTCGCGAATCCGGGTGGAGGAAATGACCTCGGCGCCTTCATCTTCCTGCTGCTGCACGATTGTGACGCCGAAACCGTGATTGGCACCGGCTGACCGCAGATAGTCCGGCGTGCCCTGCCGGGCCCGTCCGAAGTGGAAGTCATATCCGGTGACCGCATGGGAGATGCCGAGCGTATCGATCAGGATATCCTGAACGAAGGCGTTGGCTTCGACGCCCGCGAACTCCTTGGTGAACGGCAGGATGAGCGCGCCGTCAAGCCCGCACAGGCGCAAAAGGTCGAGTTTCTGCTGTGGCGGTGTCAGACGGAAGACGGGTTGGGACGGGTTGAAGACCGTCCGCGGGTGCGGTTCGAAGCTCATCGCATAGACAGGATGATGTGTCCCGTGACCGAGACCGAGAGCCGCATTCAGAACAGCGCGGTGCCCCCTGTGAACGCCATCGAAGTTGCCAATGGCCACGATGCCGCCTTTCAGGTTTGCCGGAAAGGCATCCAGACTTTCGATGACCGGAAAGCTGGAAGGATCTTTGGAGCTCATGCGGCAAACCTTCGCGCAAGGATGACGGCAGAACGGAGCGAAACATCGGCCCGTTTGCAGGAACACGCCGACAAGACCCCTGAGGCGGTCCTGCCAACTTTGGCGTGGAACCTGCCGTCAAGCAAAGCAAAGGTCAAGATGGGGATGTATTGATGATCAGGTCCACACCCGGACCTTTGCAGGTGCTGCCCGTCAGAGGCCCGATTGATCCTCGTCCCGGCCGGGAACCTTCACCAGCGCTTCCCCTTCAAGAACCACGTTGCCGTCGACGCTGCAAATGCACGACAGCCGGGCGCGATTGCCGCGCTCCATCAGTTCCTCGACGGTGACCGTCACCTTGACGTCGTCGCCGATCCTGACCGGGGCCTTGAAATTGAGCGTCTGCGACAGATAGATCGCGCCGGGGCCGGGCAGCCGGGTTCCGAGCACGGCTGAAATCAGGCTGGCCGTATAAAGGCCATGGGCGATTCTGGTCTTGAAAGGGGTGCGGGCGGCGAAGTGTTCGGACAGGTGTATGGGGTTCCGATCGCCGGATACTTCCGCAAAGCCGACTACGTCCGAAGAACTAACATGCTTTACAAGTTCTTCACTCATACCCACCGAAAGATCTTCGAAGCAGAGTTTTTGCAGTTCCAACATTACGGTTCCCGCCCTCATTTGTCTTGATTTGAAGTAGGCGGACGCTAGGCGGTGCAAGGTTTTCTGGCAATTGTGCTTTGGGCGAAGAAAAAAACGTCTGCTATTAACGGTCTTTTCAGGGGCAGCCGGTAGATTGCGTGGAGTGTGGGGAGGTGAGGACACAATAATGTGTCGCTCTCCTTCGAAGTCATAACGCGTTTCCACCGGCCCACGGCCAGGGGCCGCGCAAATTGACAGTATGGAGTAGACAATGGCCCTTGATCTTCAGATGCCGGTCCTCGTGGTCGATGACTACAAAACGATGATTCGCATCATTCGGAACCTGCTCAAGCAACTTGGTTTCGAAGACATCGACGATGCTGCGGACGGCACCGAAGCTTTGGAAAAAATGAAACAGCGCCGCTATGGCCTGGTGATTTCCGACTGGAATATGGAGCCGATGACAGGTTACGAGCTGCTGAAGCAGGTTCGTGCCGACGGCAGCCTCAGCAAGACGCCTTTCATCATGGTGACTGCTGAATCCAAGACGGAAAACGTTATCGCCGCCAAGAAAGCCGGCGTGAACAACTACATCGTGAAGCCCTTCAATGCGCAGACATTGAAAGGCAAGATCGAGGCGGTCTTCTCCGACTAATTTCTTGCACCTGGCGGAGGTCAGCCCTGCGGCAAACCTCCGCCAGTGCCAGACGGATGCACATGATCGGCGCGGTCTTGCTGGGCAGGCAGGCCGGGTCTGATTTGGTGCACCCGAAAAGTAATAGCGGTTCCAGAGCATTTCGGATCTGCGCTTCGGAGGATGCTTTCAAATGGAAAGGCTCGACCTAGTGGCTAGTATGAAACAAGAAAACATTGCCCGAGTCATAGACTTCCTTCAGGAAAACAAGAGCAGACAAGGCGAAGTTTCCCTTACGGATGTGATGCATCTTGCAGAGGTCATGTCAGGTTCGATGCATGATTTCCTGTCGACGGTCCAACCGGCCGTCACTGAGGAACTGACTGCAATCGCCAAGGAAATCCGTCGCATGAAGGAGGAAATCTCCCAATTGCGCGCAAACGACATGACAGGCAGCAAGATCCCGGACGCCGGACGGGAGCTGGATGCCATTGTGGAAGCGACGGAAGCCGCCACAAACACCATCATGGAAGCGGCTGAAGAGATCATGGGAGCTGATGCCAGCGACCACGATGCTTACCAGGAACTGGTCAGCAACAAGATGATCAGCATCTTCGAGGCCTGCACCTTCCAGGACATTACCGGCCAGAGAATTTCCAAGGTGGTCGAAACGCTGCGTTACATCGACGAGCGTGTCACCTCCTTCATTGAGCAACTGCGCATTCCCGAAGATCTGGATGCGGCCCTGGTTGAAACCGAATCGGAGCGCCGCAAGCGCGAGCTGATCCTTCATGGTCCGCAGCATTCCGGCGAAGGCGTCTCTCAGGACGATATCGATGCGCTGCTGGGTGGTGCCCAGGCAGACATCGACAAGCTGTTCGACTAATCAGGTTTAAAGACAGAGTTTTAAAAGGCTCCCGCTTCGGGAGCCTTTTTCATGTCTGAAGCGCATTTCTTACCGAGAACAAACGGCATCCGCTTGTTCGCCATGCACTTTTTTCCGAATGCCTGCCGGCGGCTTACCACCAGAGGCGAGGCAGGGCGGCGCGCGCGCGCAGACCTTCTTCGGCAAGGCGGCGGCGGATCAGATGCTCGTCCGGTGCGTCACTCGGGCCGAAGTCGGAAGCATGAATGCCGGCGGTGATGAACAGGACGTCGAGATCCTGAGACACCGCACCGCGGATGTCTGTCGGCAGGCCGTCGCCAATCGCCAGAACATCTTCCCTGGCGATGTCTTCACCAGCGAGCTTTGCAAGACGCTCCATCGCCGCATCATAGATCGGCGCATGCGGCTTTCCGAGAATGGATACCTGGCCGCCCAGGTCTTCATAAAGGCGTGCCAGTGCACCGGCGCACCAGATCAGGCGATCGCCTCGTTCAACGACGATGTCGGGATTGGCGCAGATCATCGGCAGGCCGCGTTCGGCCAGCTTCTGCAACCGCTCGCGATAATCGTCCGGGGTTTCGACCTCATCGTTCACCAATCCGGTGCAACTGATGCCTTCCGCTTCCTCGTCATTCGTCGTGAAGGTGGCTTCAAGCCCGTGATACAGCGGCTGGTCCCGGTTCGGGCCGATATGCAGCAGTGTCTTCTTGCCCTGAGCCACCAGAATGTCTCGGGTCACGTCGCCGGAGGTGACGATGTCGTCATAGGTGCCTTCCGGAACGCCGAGACCGGCCAGCATCTCGCCGACCTGCTTGGCCGGGCGTGGTGCATTAGTGATCAGCACCACCTTGCCGCCGGCTTCCTCGCGGAAGGCCTTGAGGGCTTTGTGCGCGCCTTCAAAAGCAGATACACCGTTGTGCAGCACGCCCCACACGTCACACAGGATGCCCTTGTAGGACGGGGCGAGGGTGCGGAGCCCCTCAACAAGAAGCGGTGCAGAAACTGTCATGGCGGGTCACTCGGATCTGGGTAGGTCTGATAAGCTTTGCTCAAGAATCGACGCAAACTCGGCGCGGACCATATAGGAACATGGCGCAGTGCGAAACCGAGTAGAGGGAGTTTCATGAAGGTCAGGCAACTTGGCGAACAGGTGATCAACCAGATTGCAGCCGGCGAGGTGATCGAACGACCCGCCAGCGTCATCAAGGAGTTGGTTGAGAACGCTGTCGACGCCGGGGCGAAGCAGGTCGAGATTGTTACCGCCGCAGGTGGCAAGACCCTCATGCGCGTTGGCGACGATGGCGAAGGCATGCGCCGGGAGGATCTGCAGCTTGCCATCCGCCGTCATTGCACCTCCAAGATTTCAGACGACGACCTCTTTGATATCCGCACACTCGGGTTTCGCGGTGAAGCGCTGCCGTCTATCGGCTCTGTCGCCCGGCTGGCGATCCAGACCCGCCACAAGGACGAAGACCATGCCTGGGCGATCGCCGTCGAAGGCGGGCGGGAACAGCCGCTCGTGCCGGCGGCCCGCACGAAAGGCACCCAGGTCGAGGTGCGCGATCTCTTCTTCGCGACACCTGCCCGGTTGAAATTCCTGAAATCCGACCGCGCGGAAGCGGCCGCCATCACCGAAATCGTCAAGCGGATCGCGCTTGCCTATCCGGAGATTGGCTTTTCTCTCGGCGGTGCCGACCGGCAGTCCCAGAGCTGGCCTGCCGCGCGCGGCAGCGAACCGCATCTGGCGCGGATCGCACAGATTCTCGGCCAGGATTTTGTCGACAATGCCATGGAAATTGACGCCGGCCGCGAAGGGGTCCGTCTCACCGGTTTTGCAGGCCTGCCGACACACCATCGCGGCAATGCGCAGAACCAGTTCTTTTTCGTCAATGGCCGTCCGGTAAAGGACAAGCTGCTGCTGTCCGGTCTACGCGGGGCCTATGCGGACGTCCTTGCCCGCGACCGGCATCCGGTTGTGGTTCTGTTCATCGATCTCGATCCGACGTTGGTGGATGTCAACGTGCATCCGGCAAAGGCCGATGTGCGTTTCCGGGACAGCCAGCTCGTGCGCGGGCTTCTGGTCGGTGCCATCAAGCACGCACTGGTCCAGTCGGGCCACCGGTCTTCGACCTCGAACGCTGCCGTGGCGCTGGATGCCATTAGGGCGCAGTCAGCCGGGTTCGCGCAGCCAGGTCCCACGCCGTCCGCCCCGGCTGGTTCCGGCGGCTATGGCGGCTCCTACGCGCGCACATCCGCCGCACCGCATTGGGCGCCGGACGCTTTCAGTCCGCTTCAAATGGAAAGCACGCCGGCAACAGGCTTTGCCGAAGCCCCGCAACCTGCCTTCGAACGGCAGAACGGCTTTGCCGACTTTGCCAGGCCTTCAGCAGATGCCCGCGCGAATGACGTTCCGGTCGAGACTGAAAAGACCCGCCTGCCGCTGGGGGCCGCCCGCGCGCAGGTTCACGAGACCTACATCATCGCCCAGACCGAGGACGGTGTCGTCATCGTCGACCAGCATGCGGCGCACGAACGGCTCGTCTACGAACGACTGAAGGAAGCGCTGGCCAGGAAGGATGTTGCCCGCCAGATCCTGCTGATCCCCGAAATCGTCGAACTGCCGGAAGAAGACGCCATCCGGCTCGCCGATCGCGCGGAAGATCTTGAAAAGGTCGGCCTGTCGCTGGAGGCCTTCGGGCCCGGGGCCATCGCCGTGCGTGAAACACCGGCAATCCTGGGTGACATGGACATCCAGGGCATGGTCCGCAATCTGGCCGACGAACTTGCCGAATGGGACACGGCCGAAGGCCTGAAGGAAAAGCTGGACCATGTTGCCGCGACCATGGCCTGCCACGGCTCCGTGCGGGCGGGCAGGCGCATGCGTCCGGAAGAAATGGACGCGCTTTTGCGCGACATGGAAGCAACCCCGCTTTCCGGACAGTGCAATCACGGCCGACCAACCTGGGTGGAGCTGAAACTCGGCGATATCGAAAAGCTGTTCGGCCGCAAATAACCCGCCAATCTGATCGGCCTCTCGTTGCGCAGCGTAGACATCGGAGCGATGGGAGACAGTCATATGACGCAAACCGGCTCCGGCAGTGCGGAAGAGACGAGAACCAGCACCGGCAGGTCAGGGCGCGCGTTCTGGAAAGCTCTCTTGCGGGTATCCGTCATTGTCGGCATCGCTTACGCCATGGCTGCCGGTTACATGTATATCAATCAGCGCAGTTTCATCTTCATTCCAACCGGTGAGCTAAGCACTCCGGAGGACAAGGGTCTGGCAGGTGTCACCGTTGAAACGGTGCCGATGTCCGACGGCACGCAGGTGACTGTCTGGCGGGCGGAGCCCGCGGCCCGCGGTGCTCCAACGGTGCTCTATTTTCACGGCAACTCGGCCAATGTGTCGGCGCGCTGGAAGCGGTTCAAGCAGATCCTCGACAGTGGCTTCGGTCTTTATGCGCCCAGTTACCGGGGATATGCCGGCAGTCAGGGTAGTCCGTCGGAAGACGCGCTGATTTCGGACGGTCTGGAACACTTCGACCGTATGGCGGCGTCGGGAACGCCGGTCGTCGTCCATGGAGAGAGCCTTGGCTCGGGCATCGCGGCGGCAGTGGCGGCGGAGCGTCCGCAAACGGACCTGGTTGTGCTGGAAGCCCCCTATACGGCCCTGATAGACATGGCCGCCGATCGCTATCCCTGGCTACCGGTGGACCTGTTGATGAAGGATCCGATGCCGACCCGGGATCGCGTTGGCAAGATCGCAGCCTCTGTCCTGATCGTACACGGGACGGAAGACCGGGTCATTCCGGTCGAGCACGGCAGGCGCCTTTTTGAATATGCGAAGCCCCCCAAGCAGCTTGTGATCGTTGAAGGGGGCGGTCACAGCACTCTGTGGTCAAACGGACTGTGGGACACCGTTCTCTCTGCCTGGGCGCAGCGGCAGGAATGAAAGTGCCGGAAATGTAAGCGCCAATGCCCTGAAAGCAGAAAACCCCGGGCAAGGCTCCGGGGTTTTGTTTGTTTGGGAGCGTGTCACGTTTGACCGGAAAAGTCCTGCATCGCCTTTAGTGTTGAAATCTCTGATTTCAGGCAGCTGAAAGCGATTCCGATAAAATGCGACTTGCTCTCGTTCCGGCCGTTAGAACGTCCGTTGCAGACGGAAAGTGCCATAGAGCTCATAAGTATCGTCCAGGCCGGAAGAGCGGCTGTAGTCGATATTGCGATACTGGATTTCCGGGCCCATCAGGAAGCCGGAGACAGGTTCCCAGACCGCATTGGCCGTTGCATCCCATTGGGTGAAGTCGTAGGCGCTGGTGCCGCCGTCGACATCATGGTAGCCGCCTTCGACATTCACCTGCACGGTGTCGGTGACACCAAGCGTCACGCCGCCGAAGATGTTCAGTGTCTTGGTGGTTTCGGTGCTGGTGCCGTTCCACACCGCGTCGGTGATGCGGCTGTTCCAGCCGGTGGAACCATAGCCGCTGGCACCATCGGTGTAGACGGCCTGCAGGGAAACGGCGCCGCCTTTTGCCAGTCCGCCGAACTTGACTTCGACACCGCCGCCGACGGCCCAACCGAGTTCGTCTTCCGTCCGGCCTGCAAGGCCGTTATAGGTGGCATCCGGATAGACCTGATGCAGGGCACCCATGATCTGCGCCTGGCCCCAGCCCTGGCTCACGCCGAGAGCGGCAACGAAGTCGGGAGCACGTGTTCCGCCATAACCTTGGTTGGTGCCGTTGATCGCGATGTTTTCCTCACGGCCGGAGCGGTCTTCAAGAGCGAGCGTTGCGCTGAAGCCGTTACCGAAAGCGAAGGTGTAAGCGAGCTGGTTCAGCTTGCGGTCCGAATAGCTTTCGATCTGGGCGTCGAAGGCATAGCCGGTGAAGAAGTCGAAGTTCGATCCGTTGTGACCGGCCAGAAGGCCGCCCCACTGGATATACGCCTTGTCCAGTGTTGTTGCATTCGAGCCGTTGGTCAGCGTGACATAGGATTCGATATAGGCGCGCAGGGTGCCGAATTCGGTTGCGGTGCGCGCATCAAGGTAGAGATACCCGCGCGAGCGCCACTGGTAGCCGTCGGTGTCCCGGTCGCCCCAGGCATTTTCCGCTTTGCCGAAGTTGCGAACGCGGATTTCGGTCCGGACACGACTTCCGACGCGCAGGCAGGTTTCGGTGCCTGGAATGTAATAGAAGCGCGCGCCGTAGGCGTCACAGATCCGGACGTAGTCGACGGGTTCCGGAGCAACCGGCAGATCCGCGGAAAGAGCCGGACCTGCGGCGGCAATGAGCCCGGCGAGTGCCCCGAGAACAGTATTTCGAGTCATGTGATACTCCGATGAAGTGCGGAAATGCCCCTGCGAACAATATGCTGTTCCTAGAAGACACTTTCATTTTCGCGAAGTAACGAATACTGGCCTTGCGCATGTTTGGCGGCCGTTGTTGCTTTTGGGCAACGGACAATCCCGTCAATCTGCTCTGAATTCACTCTAGCGTTTCGCCTGGAAGAACGTTTTGAGCAGCTCGCCCGCCCGCGTTTCGCCGATGCCCGAATAGACGTCCGGTGCATGATGGCAGGTCGGCTGGCAAAAGAACCGGGTGCCGTGATCGACGGCTCCGCCCTTTTCGTCGCCGGCACCGTAATAAAGCCGGCGGATCCGTGCAAAGGAAATTGCGCCCGCACACATGGGGCAGGGCTCGAGCGTCACGTAAAGATCGCAGTCTGGAAGACGCTGTGAGCCGGCCAGGGCACACGCGGTCCGGATCACGAGGACTTCCGCATGGGCGGTTGGATCGTTCAGCTCCAGGGTCCGGTTGCCGTCCCGGGCAATCACGTCTCCGCCGCGCACCAGCACGGCACCGACGGGGACTTCCCCACGGTCTGCCGCCTTCACGGCTTCTTCAAGCGCAAGATCCATGAAAGATGTCTGGTTGGAGAAAGCTGTGGGCATAAGGCAAGGTGAGTTGGAGGGAAGGGGTGCAGACAGCCTCGATCTGAAGGCCGTCCGGCCGGTCCTGTTTACCTGCAATTGCGGTTGCCGTCAGCCCCGGCGATGGCCTTTGCCGGGGGCACATGGCTCTGCCATGCGTCCGGAACACGGCGCCTCTGCGGTCAATGCAGAAAACAAGCGATTCCCGAAAGGCTCAAGCTCTGCTATGACGCGCGCATGACGACAAGAAAATTCTCTTCCGAGCGCCCGGGTCCCGAAAAAGGCCGGGGACGCGACAAGCGTGCACCGGAAAAGCGCCGGTCTGCACCGAACGACAAATCGAAAGCCGGCCCCAAAAAGGGCGGCTTCGAAAAACGGGCGCCGAAACCGGCGACTGCACCGCTGGCAGGCGATGCCAATGACCGGGGCGAGCGCATTGCCAAGGTGATGGCGCGCGTCGGCCTGTGTTCCCGCCGCGAAGCGGAAGTCTGGATCGAAAACGGCCGGGTTGAGCTCAACGGCAAGCTGTTGACCACGCCCGCCGTCACGGTCACACCCGACGACAAGGTGCTGGTCGATGGCGAACCGCTGCCGATGCGCGAGCGCACGCGGCTCTGGCTCTATCACAAGCCGCGCGGTCTGGTGACCACCAACAAGGATCCGGAAGGCCGTCCGACCGTGTTCGAACGCTTGCCCGACGATCTGCCGCGCGTCCTGACCGTAGGCCGTCTCGATATCAATACCGAGGGCCTGCTGCTGCTGACCAACGACGGCGGGCTGGCACGCGTTCTGGAATTGCCGGCCACCGGCTGGTTGCGCCGCTACCGCGTGCGCGCCTTTGGCAAGGTGACCCAGGCGGATCTCGACACCCTGAAGGACGGCATCGCGATCGAAGGTGTGCTCTACGGCGCCATCGAGGCAACGCTCGACAAGGAGCAGGGCAACAACGTCTGGATGACGGTGGGGCTGCGCGAAGGCAAGAACCGTGAGGTCAAGCGCGTCCTGGAGCACCTGGGTCTTGCCGTGAACCGCCTGATCCGTCTGTCCTATGGCCCGTTCCAGTTGATGGATCTGCCGGAAGGCGACGTCCGCGAAATCCGTGGCCGCGTTCTGCGTGACCAGTTGGGCGATGCCCTGGCCGAGGAAGCCGGCGCTGATTTCGACGCTCCGATCTTTCATGCTCCCAAGCCGGAAGCCGAAAAGAAGTCCGCAGGCGCAAAGCGCGGCGGCGGCAGGGAAGGCGGTGGCCGGGATGGCGGCCGTGACCGTGGCGGCCGGGATGGAGGCAATCGCGAAGGCCGTGACCGGGATGGTAGTGGCCGGGACGGTGGCAAGCGCGAGGCCAGCCAGGGTCGCTGGATGACGGCACGCGAAGGCCGCAGCGAAACCGACCGCAAGCGCGCAGCCAAGAGCGAACGCAACCAGCAGCGGGAAGATCGCAAGAAGGCAACCGGTCAGGGACCTCGCAAGAATGCCGGGCCGCGCCAGGAAAAAGTAAAAGTCTCGCCGCGCTCGCGTTTCCGCCTGACCTCCGAGCCGAAACCGCGCAAGGATTTCGGTGAAGAGCGGTTCACGCCGCCGCCGCGCCGCATCTGGGGCGAGGAAGGCGTGGTGGAAGACAAGCAGCAGGAACGCCGTTCCAGCCGTGACAAGGACGACCGGCGCGGGCCTCCGAAAGGTGGACGTCCGCCGCGTCGCGGGGATCGTTCGTGAGAATAGTTGCCGGGCGTTTCAAGGGCACAGCCCTTGCCGCGCCGAAATCACACGACACCCGTCCGACCAGTGACCGCTTGCGCGAAACCATTTTCAACATCCTGGCCCATGGTCTGGATGTTGATCTTGACGGCGCACGCGTGCTGGATCTGTTTGCCGGAACCGGCGCGCTGGGCTTCGAGGCGATCAGCCGGGGCGCCCGTCATAGCACCTTCATTGAAGAAGGGACGGAAGCACGCGGCATCATACGCCGGAACATGGAAACCCTCGGCCTCAATGGCGCTGCCAAGATCTTCAGGCGCGATGCCACGCGGCTCGGCAGTGCCGGCACCATTGAGCCTTTCGATCTGGTGTTCGCCGATCCGCCCTACGACAAGAAGCTGGGCGAAAAAGCCCTTGCCTCCGCAGCCGGAGGAAACTGGCTGAAGCCGGGCGCCCTGTGTGTGCTCGAAGAAAGAGCGTCGGCCCAGATTGATGTTCCAGACGGCTTTGAGGAACTCGATCGCCGCCAGGCGGGCGACAGCCAGGTTCTTTTTCTGAAGTTTGTCGGCTGAGGATTTTTTTCCTCAGCCGTTCCGAATGTGCTCACAGTTCCACTCGGGCCATCAAGCGCCGCCGGGCATCATTATGTAGGCGGTCTTGCGCGTTGGCAGACTGGATCGGCTGACAATGAGTGTGGGCGTTTCCGCTCGCACGATGTCGTAGCCTGCTTCCTGCGCGCGGCCGACGAACGCCTGCAACGCTCCCGGAAAATGAAAATGCATCGGAACGACCATTGCAGGGCCGATGCTTTCCAGAACGTCCATCAGGCTGTCGAGCCGCAGGGTCGAGGAATTGTCGATTGCGGCAAAAACGACGTCGATCTGGCCAAGGCGGACAAGATCTTCCTGTGTCAGCCGGTGATGCAGGTGGCCCAGGTGCGCAATGCACATGTCGGCAACCTCGAAGATGAAAATCGAATTGCCGAGCCGGCGTTCGGCTCCGTCCCAGCCTCGGATGTTGGTCTGAATGTTGCGGATTCGAACATCGCCAACCGTCAGGTCATGATCCAGTGGACCGCCCTTCGGGTTCCAGCCGTACAGCAGGTGTTCGATGTTGGGATCCGGGCTGACGGAATAATGCGTGCCGTGGGCGCCGTTCATCGTCGCGACGGTCGGTGGCAACAGCGGCCGGACACTGTCGTTGTAATCGGTCGCGATCCGCACGCCCTTGGGCGTTTCAAGCTCGAAGGTGGAATGGCCGATATATCGGATCTGCACTTCGTTGGCCTGCAAGGACGCACGCCATATGCGTACTTCATCCGGTCCCGGGGATCTGAGGGGCGCGTCAGCAACCAGTTGGCAGACCGCGTAAGCCGGTCCTGACAGCACCGCTGCAACCAGGAGCCCGAGCAGCAGGGGTCCAATCCGGAGCAACCTGCCTGCCTTCTGTCGCCGTCCGTGAAATGGGTAACTGAATATCGCCATGTCGATCCATCCCGAGAGCCACGCCTGAAGCAAATACTAGGGGGCGGACCGGCAACGGCAAGTCTCGGCCTCGGCCCTGATGGCCGTTTGTCTGAAACTTGGGACGATTTGGATGGCGATGCCAAAAGAAAAGGCAACCGACTTGCGCTGAAAGCTGCAAAGGCGGTTGCCTGAGGTGGGGGCGGGTGGGAGGAAGAACCTGCCCCGGAATGGACTTTCAAACCACGTAGAGACTGACCGGCGGCTTTCCGGATTTCGCCGTCCGGCCGGCCGCGTCGCCTTCTGCCGAAAGGCCGGCGCTGCTCGCCTGCCGGTAGATCAGGTCGCCCGCATGCCCGGCTTCCATGACGAGGGCTTGCTGGCTGCAGAGCGACGCCAGTGACAGGCCCAGCCGGCGGAAGTGGGCCCGGCGGTAGCAGTAGACGGCAAGAGCGGCGCGCTGCTGTTCCGGTAGCTGGCACCCCACATCCGAAACCGCGTTCAACGTTGCGTCCAGCAACCGTTTCAGCAAATCGTCCGATACCGGACAGGCTTCCAAGTCTGTTGATCCCGATGGCCGCATTGACCTTCTCCTAATAGATTGAGAAAAGTATTTAGGAGTAAGATTAATGATGTGTTAAAGGCAAAGACAGGTTCAATAAAAAGGAATTATACGTATAAATCAGAGATTGTTGCCATCAAGTAACTGCCATTGTTTCTTTTATCAGTTTCTCCAGTTGTTCCCTTGTAACTGTACGCAAGGACTCTGCCTTATCCAGAATGCTCTCTGCTTTCATGAAATCCAGAACACGGATCGAGTCGTGAGGCGGGCTGACCAGGATATCCGGTTGATCTGACTTCAGTTTTTGCTTGGTGATGGTTTGCATGAGGATCTGGGACGAGCCGAACAGCGAGTCCAGCATGCTGATGTCGTCCTTGTTTTCCCGTGGAACCGGCGCCCCAACGACATCAACGGCAATCACGATATCGCAATTCGCCCTGAGACCGTCAAAAGGCAGTGGATTGACGACACCGCCGTCGATCAGAAACCGGTCGCCATAGCGCACGGGTCTGAAAACCGCGGGAATCGCTATCGAGGCGGCCAGGGCAGGCAGCAAGGGGCCACTTTCAAAATCCACTTCCTCGCAGCGATAGAAGTCCGTCGCCAGCATGCGCAGCGGGATGTCCAGATCTTCGAACGTTTCGGACAGATAGTCTGAGACAAACACTTCCAGCACGCGCAGCGGGTCGAACTGCACCGGGCCGCCACGGAACACATCTGCGAACTTGCGTGGTCTCAATTGCCAGAGGCGCGACAGAACGCTGTTGCGATCAGCAAAAATCTCCAGCGCAATGTCGCGGATTTCCTGGCCGCTGCGACCACTGGCATAGGCGGCTCCCATCAGGGCACCGATCGACGTGCCGTTGATCCGCACGGGTTTTATGCCAAGGTCGTCAAGAGCTTCCAGCACGGGGATGTGGGCAAGACCACGCGCGCCGCCGCCGCCAAGGGCGAGACCGATTGTGGGGGAAGTGGTGGAGGGCATGTTCCGGATCCGGCAGTGAGGGTATGACCTCCTGCACATGGGGGTTGAAACGCGCCTTGCCAACCGTCCGGGTGCTGCCAAAGTCCATCCCGGTCCAAAACCGTCACTCGGTGCCTGGGGATTTTAGATCACGAAATAAAGGTCGTCCGTCGCTTCCGACATCCAGTCCGTTGCCTGATGGAAAGGCATCGGCCGGGCGATCAGGTAACCCTGGATCGAAAAATCGCCCATCATCCTCAGGCGGTCGTATTGAGCGTCGGTCTCGACACCCTCGCAGACGACGCCGATATTGAGCGATCTGGCCAGGTGGATGAGCTGGTTGACGATCACTTCCTTCTTTGCGTCCTGAAGCATCTGACGGGTGAAGGAACGGTCGATCTTCAGCCCATTGATAGGCAGATCGGAAACATGTGAGAGCGACGCATATCCGGTTCCGAAATCGTCCAGCTCGATATGGACCCCGAGCTCGAATAGCTCCCGCAGTGCCGCCAGGTGCCCGGACCGGTTGTCGTTCAGGAACACGGATTCCAGGACCTCGGCGGTGATATGCTCCGGACCGATATCGTGTTTTTCCATGGCGGCCTTGAAGTGATCGAGCAGCAGCCCGGACGAGAGATGCGAGGGGGAGACGTTCACGGAAATACGGCCGAAGTCGATCCCCTGGTCGATCCAGGACCGGGCGGCGGCAAAGGCCTTGTCGATGACGATCTCGCCCAGGATCGGAGCCAGCCCGGATTTTTCAACGACGGGCAGGAACTCCGCAGGGGAGACGGTGCCGCGCTCCGGATGCTGCCAGCGCACCAGCGCCTCTATGCCCGTAACGGACTGGGAGCGCAGATTGACCTGCGGCTGGAACACGAGGAAGAACTGGTCGTTCTTGACCGCATCCTTCAGTTCCAGCTCGATCTGCGCTTCCGTTTCGCTGTCGGTGCGCATGTCCGGCCGGAAGAATGTGTAGCGGTCCTTGCCGTTTTCCTTGGACTGGTAAAGGGCGAGGTCGGCATTGACCAGGAGCGTTTCGAAGTCGTCGCCATCATCCGGGCAAAGGGCCAGGCCCATGCTGACGGTCGGCCAGAACCTGTGGCCATTGAATTCCATCGGCATCCGCATGATCCGGCGAGCGCGTTCGCACAACTCGTTCGGATCCGACGTGCCCCCTTCTGCGAGGATGACGAATTCGTCGCCGCCCCAGCGATAGGCCGTGCCCAGCCCCCGGCAGACTTCCCGAAGCCGCCGCCCGGTTTCTTCCAGGCACTGATCGCCAGCAAGATGGCCAAGCGTATCGTTGACCCGCTTGAACCCGTCCATGTCGACATGGATCAGGAAGGCCGGTTTTTCACGCCGGGCAAAACGTTCCTTGGCATCGCGTTGGCAGCCGGCGCGGTTGGACAGTTTTGTCAGCGGATCGAAATAGGCGAGACGTTCGGCCCGTATCTTGGCTTCGCGGGTTTCGTTTTCCCGCTGCACCCGTTCCGACACGTCATTGGCAATTGCCACCAGCAGATCTCGGTCCTGGTCGCGCAGGATCTGCACCCTGAGGTCGACCGGATATTCGCTGCCGTCCTTGCGCCGGTGAACGCTTTCGGCCGACAGGCTGTCTCGGTGCCCTCTCAGCAGCAGCGCCACATGCCGGCGAACGGTGCTTGGGTCATAAACAAGATCGATATCGCCGATTTTCTGGGACTTGAGCTCTTCCAGCGTGTAGCCGAGATTGGTGAGGGCACAACGGTTGGCATGTTCGATCTGGAAGGTTGAGGCGTCCAGGATGTAGATCTCGTTGAGAGACGACTCCAGAATATGCGCGAGCAGATGGTTTCTGCGTTCCGCCAGACAGCGGTCGGTGATGTCGTGAATGGTGCCGACCAGCTTGGCTGCCTTGCCGTCAGGCCCGGCAAGCACGTACCCGCGAACATGCAGATACTGGATGCTGCCGTCGTCATGCGCCATGGGATGTTCGAGGTCGAATTCGCCACAGGTTTTCACGGCGGCATTGACCGCCTCCAGGGTCTTCCTCCGTTCGTCACCGGGAATGCGGGAAAACAGAAATTTCTGGACCTGGTTTGGCGGAAGATCGGGCGGGATCTTCATGATCCGGTAGTATTCCTCGGATCCGACGATTTCATTCGAAGAAATGTCCCGTTCCCAACTGCCGACATGCGCAATCCGCTGTGCCTCGATTAGTTGTTTTGTGCTGCTTTCCAGCTTGCGGGTGTTCTCCAGAACCTCTGCTTCCAGACGGGAACGTGTCAGTTGGACGGAGGACTGAAGACGGGACAGGAGACGGAAGACCACGGTCCAGGCAAGCAAGGCCAGACCGACGCCCGCCATCAGCGACAGCAGCGTCCCCTTGGCAAAGCCCCAGATGTTGCTGGTGATGTCCTTTACCAGCAGAAGCTTTACATCATGGTCAGTGCTGACGACCGTAATCGGCAGGTCTCGAACCATGAACACCTTGCCGTCCTGAATGGTGAAGCTGCTGAGGCCGGCGAAATGACCGTTGGAAGTGACTTTTTCGAAGTTGAAGCCGGTCGGCGTCAGGTTTCCGAGAACCTTGTAGTGAACGGTGCTGCTGTCGTCGGCATCGGAGATTTCGAAGGCCTTGAAGATCTGTGCATTGACCGCGGAGCTGGCCAGCGCGAGCGATTGTTCGATGTTGATCGCAAGCTTCAGATAGCCGATGCGGGTACCGTCGACGAGCCAGGGTTTGAACACGCTGACAACGAATTCGTTGTTCGGGCCGAGTTCGATCGCATCGACTTCACGGAACCTGCTGGAGTTCAGCTCGGATTGGAAGCTGCCGGCATTCCGGTTTGCGGAATGGTTGCTCTGGGCGCGATAGATGACCTTTTGGTCGGCAGAGTAGATCGTCAGTTCCGCGATGTTGAGATCTGTAGCCTTTCCGGCGAAGACCCTGTCGGCAACCGCCTTGATGTTGGCCGGATCTCTCTTGCGGATAGCAGTCTGCAAGTCGGTGTCGGCGCTGACAACGCTGACGGCCTGATCGAGCGCCTGCTCCCCGAGCGTCCGTTGGTGCATCAGCAGCCGCTCGGTGGTGCGCACGATCAGATCCTGCGGCTCGCTGAGCGTTCGATATTCCGTAATGACATTCTGAAAGGTAAGGACAGCGACCGTCAGGCAGAGAAACGACAGAAAAACGACCCGGAGCGGTTTTTCGAAACAGGTTTCATCCTTGCACCACCGGGCGAGAAGCTGGTCAACGAGGGCGCTCGGACCTTTGCCAAGCGTCTGCGTGCGCGGTGTCTCGTCGCGCAAGTTCTTCCGTTGCCGTAACTTTTGCTTTCCCTGGCGTTGCATCTGTTCCCCCGAGCAGCCGCAGCTCCTCTTGTTCCGGCAAGGACAGTCCACTCTTTGTTATGGCCACCGGACAAGGTGAATTTATGCAAACGACCACTGCCAATTTTCTCAATAGGCCGTATTGGTTAAATTGTTTTGAATGTGTTCCTTAAAGCTTATTAAGAAAAAAGCCGCGGGCGGTGATGATTTCACTGTTTCGATTCGAGCTGTATCTGTTCATTATCTGCTGAAAGACGTGCCGAAAAAGAATTCAATTGGTGTTCTCCAATCATCTTTACCGGCGTCAACTTGCGGTGCGCTCCTCCTGCTTGAGCAGGTTCGGCAACCCTTGATAGGGTCTCGTTTTCAGGACAATTCCGCCGTGTTTTTGAAAAATGCAATCAAGGCTGCAGCAGTTTCCTCCGGGGCTTCTTCAGGGAGGAAATGTCCGCAGGCAACTGAGGTGCCGGTCGCGCTCGCGCACCAGCTTTGCCAGACCTGAAGCGGATTATCGACGCTGGTCGCGATGCCTTTGTTTCCCCAAAGCGCGAGGAGGGGAGGCTCAATTTTTTTTCCAGCCTTGAGGTCTGCGTGGTCATGCTCGTAATCGATCCTCGCCCCAGCGCGGTAGTCCTCGCAGGTTGCCGCCACCCGATCCGGTTCGCAGAACCAATCGCGATTGTGAGTCATGGCCTCTTTGGAAAAGCACGACAGATCGTTGGCGGCGGTCCAGCTTGCCAGCGTGTGTTCGAGAAACGCCACAGGCGCGGCAGAAATCATGTTTTCGGGGAAGGGGGCCGTCTGGGCCAGAAACATCCAGTGATAGATCTTCAGGCCGAACAACCTGTCCATCCGGTCCCAGTAGTCACAGGTCGGCAGAATGTCGAGAACGGCGACTTTGGTCAGCACTTCGGGATGATCAAGCGCCAGTCTGTACGCCACACGGCCGCCGCGGTCGTGTCCGGCCAGAGAAAAGGTCGTGTGGCCCAGACCCTTCATCAGGTCGACCATGGTCACTGCCATGTTTCGCTTGGAATAAGCAGCATGATCGTCCGACAGCGGCGGGACAGACGACCGGCCATACCCCGGCAGGTCCGGCAAGACGACCGTGAAGTGTTCGGCAAGCTGTGGTGCGATCTTATGCCAGCAGATATGCGATTGCGGATAGCCGTGCAGCAAAAGCAGCGGTGGACCGGATCCCCCCACCCGGCAGAACAGATGCATATCGTTGACGTCGACAGTTAGGCTGTCGAACCCCGGAAACAGATCCGGCAGGTTGTTTTTCACATTTGCCTCCCCAGCCCGCGCTGGAGAGGAGATTAGCTTCGTTTGCGCACGCGCGCCAAGTCCCGCAACGGGAAAGGCCGCAAAATTGGGAAAGAGGCTCCTGTCAGCCTTCGCTTTCCCGTGCGATGGCGCGCCAGCCGATATCGCTTCGGCAGAAACCTTCCGGCCAGTCGATATCACGGATGCGCTCATAGGCGCGCTGCTGTGCCTCGTGAACGGTGGCCCCAACGGCTGTGACGTTCAGGACGCGACCACCATTGGCGACAACCTGCGCGCCGTTGCGTCTGGTGCCTGCGTGGAAAACGGCAACGTCGTCCGTCGCGGCTGTGTCGAGGCCGCGAATTTCCGTGCCCTTGTCGTAGCTGCCCGGGTAACCCTTGGCAGCCATGACGACGGTCAGCGCGGCTTCGTCGCGCCAGTCGGCCGTCATCCGGTCAAGTCGGCCTTCGACGCTGGCAAGCAACAGGTCAAGCAGATCGCTTTTCAGCCGCATCATCAGCACCTGACACTCTGGATCCCCGAAACGGGTATTGTATTCGATCAGCTTCGGGCCATTCTTGCCGATCATCAGGCCCGCGTAGAGAACGCCCTTGAAGGGCGTACCGCGTTTGGCGAGCGTTGCGATGGTCGGTTCGATGATGGTTTGCATCACCTCTGCAATCAACGCGTCAGTCAGAACGGGTGCAGGCGAATAGGCACCCATGCCACCGGTGTTCGGGCCTTCATCGCCGTCATAGGCGCGCTTGTGGTCCTGAGCAGTGGCAAGCGGCAGTGCATTGGTGCCATCGGACAGCACGAAGAAACTTGCTTCCTCACCTTCCAGAAATTCTTCGATAACGACTTCCGCGCCGGCCTCTCCAAACGAGCCCTCGAAACAGGCCGTAACCGCGTCCTCGGCTTCTTTCAGGGTCATGGCGACCACAACACCCTTGCCCGCTGCGAGCCCGTCCGCCTTGACGACAATCGGTGCACCTTGTTTGCGAACGTAGGCGAGCGCGTCTTCTTCCGTGTCGAAACGGCCGTATCCCGCCGTCGGGATGTCTGCTTCGTCGCAGACACCCTTGGTGAAGGCCTTGGAGCCTTCCAGTTGGGCGGCTGCTTTCGAAGGGCCGAAGGCCTTGAGGCCGGCTGCTTCCAGATCATCGACAAGGCCTGCCACAAGCGGTGCTTCGGGACCGACGACGACAAGGTCGATCTCATGGTCACGGCAGAAACCGATAACCGCCTGATGATCCGTGGTATCCAGATTGCAAAGTTCGGCCACCTCGGCAATGCCGGCATTGCCGGGCGCTGCATAGAGCTTTGTCAGCTTGGGAGATTTTGCCAGTGCCCAGGCAAGCGCATGTTCGCGGCCGCCGGATCCTATCAGGAGAAGTTTCATAAACGGGCAGTCTCTTCGTGAAGATGGAAGCAGGAGGGCCGTCACGTAACACGGAGGGCCGCACACCGCAATTGGCGGTGCAGCCAATGGCGCATTTCCGCCGGTCGGCGCCCCGCCGTGACGCGGCAGGAAACGTTGATGTCTGTCTTCAGATCCGGTCCCCGGATCAGCTTTGCAGACGGGGCCCAGGTGATGCGGTCTAATCCGCCCCTGGCGCATCTGTGACGTCTTGCGGGATGAATTTCCTGCCGAATGTCGCTAAAAGAACCGGACAAGGTCGGAATGCGTCAGCGTTTCCGCCGGATAATTGATGAATGGACGGATCGAAAGTGTTTTCCACCAACGACACGGGGCCGGTTGCGGATGCGGTCAAACAGCATTGGGTAGACACAAGCTTGCCCGCTGGCCTGCGCCCCTATGCCCGCCTGGCCCGCTGGGAACGTCCGATCGGCTGGTGGCTGTTACTGTGGCCCTGTTTCTGGTCGGCGTCACTGGCGGCCATTGCCGGCGGAAAGGCCTGGCCGGACCTTTGGCATATGGTTCTGTTTTTCATCGGCGCGGTTGCCATGCGCGGTGCGGGCTGCACCTATAACGACCTTGTCGACGTCGATATCGATTCAAAGGTCGAGCGGACCCGCTCACGGCCGATCCCGGCAGGGCAGGTCAGCAAGCTTCAGGCAAAGATCTTTCTGGTGGCGCAGGCGCTGGTCGGCCTTGCGGTGCTGCTGCAGTTCAACACCTTCACGATCTGGCTGGGTATTGCCTCGCTTCTGCCGGTTGCGATCTACCCGTTCATGAAGCGCATCACCAACTGGCCGCAGTTGTTTCTGGGCTTCGCCTTTTCCTGGGGCGCACTCATGGGGTGGGCAGCCGCCTTCGGCTCGCTGTCCTGGTCCCCCGTGTTTCTTTATGTGGGCGGTATCTGCTGGACGATCGGTTACGACACCATCTACGCCCATCAGGACAAGGAGGACGATGCCCTTGTGGGGGTGAAGTCGACGGCCCGCCTCTTCGGTGAGCACACCAAGCTGGCCCTGATCCTGCTTTACAGCTGCGCGACGGCTCTATTCTTCATGGCGGCGATGTTCGCCGATGCCGGCCCGGCCGCCTTTGTCGGCATTCTGGCCGGTGTTGTTCACCTTGGCTGGCAGATCGTCGTGCTGGATATTGACGATGGCGATCAGTGCCTGCAGTTGTTCCGGTCCAACAGCACGTATGGCTGGATCCTGTTCTTCGGCTTCGTTGCCGATGCAATGATCGGCGCGCTGTAACGAAAAAAGCCCCGCAGGACGGGGCTTTTTTTAAAGTCTCAGGCTTGGATCAGGTGCGGGCGATAATCTCGCGCTCATTGGCATGAACGGTTGCCGCGGGCTCCTGCCGGCCGGGCAGACGGCGATTCAGAAAGCGTGGACGGCGGCCTGTCAGAAGGCGAAGCTTGCGCCGGGGCGCAGGTTTGGCCGCCGGAACGGCACTGTAAGCTTCGATCGGTTTCACCTTGCCACCAAGGTCGCACACCAGCATCGGCAGGTTGAAAACCTGGGCCCAACGGCTCCAGAGAACGGCAAGGTCGTCGGATTTCTCCGTTTCCGCCAGAGTGATCGATAGCGCGCTGTCGGGATGTTTCAGGATCAGGGCCGCAACGATTTCGCCAGGCACTGCCCCCGGAACGATCCGCACCATGACACCGTCGAAACCTTGTGCAGGCACCACCACCGTTACCGGAACACCGGCTACCCGCCTCTTGATGACCGCCCTGTCGCGGTCCAGGAAAATTTCGGCTGGCAGGGAAGGGGTGCCCGGCCGGTTTTCAAGGCGCTGCTCGAAGTGGGCCGGAAGGCAACCGGGGTGCAGCATCGTATTCGTGCCGGCCCCGGTTGCTACCATTTCCTGTATTTCTGTTTGACGTCTCAAATGACTCTCCACCGGACCTTTAGGTCGGACCATTTTTGGTCTCTCGATGTGTTTCAATGTACGGATGAAAAGTCGTGAACCACTTAAGATACAGAGTTAAAAAAGTCTGATTTATAAGAGGGTTACTGGAATGTAAGCAGGCAGGTAAGGTCTTGTTCAGTCATGTGGCAGATGGAGCGAAATACAACCTGTGAATGAATTTCCCGCCTTGTCCCGATCCGGCCTATCCTGCCGTCTCCATTACGAAAACCCGTCGCCAGGACTTGGCATTGCAACCTCTTGCCGCGACCGGCGCAAAATCCCATTTGCAGCCGATAAGGGGACTGACCCCCATGGCTTGCGCGTCCTTTAGCGGCTGGATTGCCCGCAAACTGCTCTGGCAGTTGCAGCGCAGCCGTGCTGAGCGTAAACAACTGCCGAACCAGAAGACGAGAGAGCGGACACGATGTCGGAACTGATTGATCAAAGCGAACTGCAATCCCGGGCAGCCCGTCTGGTGGAAGCAGCCCGCAAGGCCGGAGCTGACGCCTGCGATGCGATTGCGGTTACCGGGGTTTCGCTGTCTGTCGATGTCCGCGAAGGCAAGGTAGAGGAAACCGAGCGCGCTGAAGGCGATGACGTTACGCTGAGGGTGTTTGTCGGCAAACGCACTGCGGCCGTATCCGCCAACCGGCTCGATGATCCGGCAAGCCTTGCCGAACGGGCCGTCGCAATGGCCAGGGTCGCTCCGGAAGATCCTTATGCCGGCCTTGCCGATCAGGATCTTCTCGTGAAGGACTTTCCGGAGCTTGAGCTTCTGGACACCAGGGAAATGACCGCCGAGGATCTGACGCAGATCGCGCTGGAAGCGGAAGCCGCCGGTCTGGACGTCGAAGGTGTGACCAAGTCCGGGGGCGCGGGCGCGTCCTGGCGCCTGGCCGGGGTCGTTCTGGCGACCAGCCACGGGTTTGAAGGCTCCTACATGTCGTCCCGCTATGGCATGTCCATGACTGCCGTTGCCGGCGAAGGCACCGGCATGGAGCGGGACTACGATTTCGATAGCCGCACCTTCTTCGAGGATCTGGAGGCGCCGGCGGAGATCGGCCGCAGGGCAGGCGAAAGAGCCGTTCGCCGCCTGAATCCGAACAAACTGTCGACCCGAACCGCCAATGTCATTTATGAATCGCGTGCTGCACGCAGCATTCTCGGTCACCTTGTCGGGGCGATCAACGGGGCAGCTATTGCGCGCAAGACCAGTTTCCTGAGAGACCGGATGGGCGAGGCGGTGTTCGCGCCGGGCATTCAGGTGGTGGACGACCCGTTCAAGCGCCGCGGCGCTGCAACACGCCCGTTCGACGGCGAGGGCACGCGCGCGGAACGTCTCGATGTCATTGAAGACGGTGTCCTGCGTCACTGGTTCCTGGATGGTGCATCCGCCCGTGAACTGGGGTTGACGCCGAACGGCCGGGCCCACCGAAGCGGCAGCGGCACGTCCCCGGGCGCAACCAACATCACGTTGATGCCGGGCGAGAAATCGCTGGAAGAACTGATGGCGGAAGCCGGACAGGGCCTCCTGGTGACCGATCTCATCGGTCACGGCGTCAACGGTCTGACCGGTGACTATTCCCGCGGTGCGGCCGGTTTCTGGTTTGAAAACGGCCAGATCGTCGAAGCCGTCAGTGAAATCACCATTGCAGGCAATCTGAAGGACATGTTCGCACGGCTCGTTCCGGGCAGCGATCTGGACAATCGCTATTCGGCTGCCACCCCGTCGGTGATGATTGAAGGAATGGCCCTTGCCGGAAGCTGACAAGGGATCGGCGACCAGCGGACCGGATGAAGCCGGACTGGATGAAGCCGGGCGGGACGCGGACCTGCGTCTGCTGGAAACGGCCGCGCGCCAGGCTGGCGATATCGCGCTGGGCTTCTTCGGTCAGGATCCCGAGACCTGGTACAAGGGCAAGGCAGGCATGTCGCCCGTGTCGGAGGCCGATCTCGCTGTGGATCGGTTCCTGGCGGACTATCTGCGATCCGCGCGCCCGGATTACGGTTGGCTGTCGGAGGAAACGGCCGACGACCGCAGCCGTCTGAACCATGAGCGTGTCTTCATTGTCGATCCGATTGACGGCACGAGAGCCTTTCTGGCAGGTGGGGACGAATGGACCGTGGCGATTGCCGTGGTTGAGGCTGGCCGGCCCATTGCCGCTTCGGTTTTCTGTCCGCGCCGGGACGAGATGTTCCTGGCCCGTACAGGCGGCGGAGCCTGGCTCAACGGGTCGAGACTTTCAGTCTCGGACCGCACAGGCCTTTCCGGCGCAACGCTGACCGGGCCTCATTCCATCGTTGCCAATCAGGATGTTGTGGCCGCAGGATTTGTAGGGACGGAAATCCTGCGCTCCCTGGCCTATCGGCTGGCCGTCGTTGCGGCAGGTCGGGTCGATGTCGGCACTGCGCGTGGCGGCCCGAGCGATTGGGACCTTGCAGCGGCGGATCTTTTGGTGCAGGAAGCGGGCGGTGTATTGACCGACCTGTCGGGCCGGAACCTGATCTACAACCGCGCCAAGACCGGCCACCCGGCCCTGATCGCAGCTCCCGTTGCGCTGATCGGGCCTGTTCGCGACGTGCTCGACGATCTGATCGGATAGCGGCACGATTGCAGCGACCAAAGCGAGGATATTCATGAGTGACACCGATACTCCGAAACAGCTCCTTCATCTTGTGTTCGGCGGCGAGCTGGAATCACCCGAAGGACTGACGTTCCGGGACCTGAACGATCTGGATATCGTCGGGATCTATCCGAATTATGCCGAAGCCTACAAAGCCTGGAAATCCAAGGCGCAGGCGACGGTCGACAATGCGCATATGCGCTACTTCATCGTCCACATGCACCGCTTGCTCGATCCGGAAACGGCTTCTTAAAGGCAGCACAGCTCTTTCAGGCGACAACACCAAATGATCAAACGCCTCGGCCGCCAACCCTGGGTTCTGGCCAGCATCGGCACTTTGATGGCCGCATATCTGAAGCTGGTCTATCGCACCAACCGGTTCGTCATCGAGCCGGAGGGCGTCCACGAACAGTCCGAAAAAGATCTGCCGGTGATCGTGGCCATGTGGCACGGGCAACACTTCATGGTGCCTTTCGCCAAGCCGGCCCACTGGCCGGCCAAGGTGATGATTTCCCGCTCCGCCGATGGTGAGGTCAACGCGATTGCGGCCCGCAAGCTGGGGCTGGGGCTGATCCGTGCCTCCGGCGGCAAGAATGCCCGCCAGATCAAGAAGCGCGGCGGCATGCGCGGTTTCATTGAGGCGCTTCGTGCGTTGAAGGAAGGTTATTCCATCGCCATGACGGCGGATGTGCCAAAGGGCCCGGCCCGCAAGTCCGGCGTCGGCATCGTTCAGCTTGCCAAGCATTCAGGCCGTCCGGTCCTGCCGGTGGCCGTCGCCACCAGCCGCAGCATCGAGCTCAACAGTTGGGACAAGGCCAGCGTCAACCTGCCTTTCGGCCGTGGCAGCATCGCTGTGGGCGAGCTGATCTGGGTGCCCGCAGATGCGGACGACGAAACCCTCGAGGACTATCGCCTCAAGGTCGAGGACGGGCTCAACAAGGCAACGAAACGGGCGTATGAGCTGGTCGGAAGGGTGGATGGCTGACCGGCGCCCCCTTGTCTTCAGTCTCTACAGGGGCCTTGCCCGGGCCCTGACGCCTCTGTTCAATCTTCTCTTCTGGTTTCGCAGCCGGTCCGGCAAGGAAGTACCGGCCCGCAAGAGCGAGCGTTTCGGCCGCACGGCAACACGCCGCCCCATTGGATCACTTGTCTGGATCCACGCCGCGAGTGTCGGCGAAACCATGTCCGTGCTGCCGCTGGTTGAGGAACTGACGGCATCCGGACACAAGGTGCTGCTGACCACCGTCACCGTGACGGCGGCGGAACTGGCGCAAGGCCGTTTGCCTGAAGGTGCGATCCACCAGTTCATGCCGTTCGATGCTCCTGGCCCGGTGTCCCGGTTTCTCGACCATTGGTCGCCGGATCTGGCGATGGTGGTGGAATCTGAAATCTGGCCCTGCCTGTTTGACGAAATGCGTGCACGCCAAACGCCCTTCGTGCTGCTGAATGGCCGCTTGTCAGATAGGTCCTACCGAAGCTGGGCGCGGTTTCCGCGCATTTCGGGATATCTGTTCCGCTGCCTCGATCTGGTTCTGGCGCAAAGCACTGCTGATGGCGAGCGGTTTCGCCTCTTGGGCTGCAGCAATGTTTCAACACCGGGAAACTTGAAATTCGACGCACCGGATCCGGCCGTGGATGAAGACCAGGCCGCCGCCTTGAGGACACAGACAGGCGGGCGTCCGGTCTGGCTCGCGGCTTTGACCCATCCGGGCGAGGACGAAATCGTGCTGGACGCCAACAGCCGCCTTTGCGAGGAATTTCCCGATCTGTTGCTGCTTCTGGTGCCGCGCCATCCTGCCCGCGCAGATGAGATTGCTGCCCTCATCGAAACCCGTAGCCTGCGCGCCGCACGCAGAAGCCTCGATCAGGCTATCGAAACGGACACAGACGTCTATCTCGGTGATACACTGGGCGAGATGGGACTTTTTTACAGATTGGCACCGGTGACATTTTTGGGTGGTTCTTTTAACGATGCAGGCGGGCATAACCCGGTGGAAGCCGCGCTTTCGGGCTCGGCGCTGGTCACCGGACCGCGCGTGGCGAACGCCCGGGCCGTCTACAAGGATTTCTGGATCCGGCAGGCTTCTCTTAAAGCCGAGCTGCCGGAAAATCTGGCGGAGCGTGTTGGCGACCTTCTGCGCGACCCCGAAAAAGCAAGGCAGCAGGCGGAAACGGCAAGAGCTCTCGTTGAGGCCGGGCGCGGCGCATTGGCCGAAACCCTGAAGGTGCTTCAACCCATGCTCGGAAAATCCGGCCCGGCGCCTGAAAATCCACAGTCTCGGGGCCGTGCATGAAGACGGCGCCCGACTTCTGGTGGAAGCCGGGATCGACACTGGCAAGCTGGCTGCTGTCGCCGGTGGGCTGGATCTATGGCCTCGTCTCCGGACGACGCATGTTGAAGAAACCGAAAGCCAGGAGCCGGTTGCCCATCATCTGTGTCGGCAATTTCGTGGTCGGCGGCACCGGCAAGACGCCCTTTGCCATTGAACTGTCCTACCGGCTGCAGGAAGAGGGTTTGCGTCCCGGTTTCCTGTTGCGTGGATACGGCGGCAAGGCCAAGGGGCCGCTGCTCGTCGACGCCGGTCTGCACGATGCTGACGTGGTGGGGGACGAGGCCTTGTTGCTGGCCAGATACGGCCCAACCGTGATTTCCGCCGACAGGCCTGCTGGTGCCCGGCTTGCCGAACAGCAGCCCATCGACGTCCTTCTGATGGATGACGGATTTCAGAACCCGGCTCTGGCGAAAGACCTTAGCCTGGTGCTTGTCGATTGCAGTGTTGGTTTCGGCAACGGAAAATGCCTGCCCGCCGGGCCGTTGCGGGCCCCGGCGGCGAAGCAGATCCTCAAGGCCGACTGCCTGGTTCTGGTGGGCGAGGGCGATGCGGCTGAAGAAGCGATCCATTTGGCCGGACGCAAGGGGTTGCCAATCCTGCACGCACATGTGCGGCCACAGCCGAACGACGAGCTGGCCGGATTGAGGCTCTTTGCCTTTGCCGGCATCGGCAGGCCGCAAAAATTCTTCGATACGCTGAAGTCGCTTGGCTATGACGTGAAGAAAACGCGGGAATTTCCCGATCACCACCTCTACACGCAAGCCGACGTTCGCGCTCTGCTGACGGAAGCCGAGGAAGCAGGGTTCAAGCTGGTGACCACGTCAAAGGACATGGCAAGGCTGGAAACCGCGACAGGCGAACTGTTCCACTGGATTGCATCCAGCGCGGCCGTTCTGGAAGTGCGAATGGAAATTGATGACGAAGACCGGCTGGCATCCCTTATCAAGGAACGGCTGCGGCAGCGTCAGTTCGGAAAATAAGGCTGTCTGGCCTTGCCTGAAGCGGCTCAGCGCGTTTCCAGGTACCGTTTCATGGATGCATTGGCATCGACATAAGCTTCCTGCCGAGCAACAGACCAGTATTTCAGTTCATCAAGCGGGATCGCGGTCCCGGTCACCGCACAGCGTACGAAAGTCCCCGGTGTTTCCACCTGATAGTCTCCGTCCAGGTAGCGGACACGGGCTTCACTGGGGATGCGCGGATTTTCGTAGCGGTTCATGATCTGCAGTTTGCTGTCGGTTGATCGGGAAGTCTTGGTAGCATTTATGGCAGACTGGCAGGTGAGGGCAAGTCAAAGCTTTGCCAGGGAGCCATTTCCCAAGGCACTCGTTTCCGGTCATAAAGTCGGCAGGGCGCCCAATGCCCAACTCGAAAGAGAGCTCGGGCCTGGAGAACTGGCAAGTGGAATTCTCCGCTAATGGGATGAATTGCGCGCCAAAACGCCTATGTTGGAAGAAACAACCAAGTTGCCCGGTCTGGCGGTGTGATCTCCGCCAGCCAGACGAGCCGGGCGCAATCAGGACAGACAGATGACCCTTTCCACGACCGATCTTATCGAATCTTCAGGCCTGGGGCTCGAAACGGCAAGGCGGATCACCCAGGACGCTCTTGATGGCGCGGATGATGGTGAGCTTTTTGTCGAATACCGGCAAAGCGAGGGGCTTGTGTTCGATAATGGTCGCCTGAAGGGCGCAAACTACGATACCGCGCAAGGCTTCGGTCTCCGGGCGGTTGCCGGCGAAGCTGCGGGCTACGCCCACGCTGGCGATATTTCCGAGGGGGCTTTGAAACGGGCCGCCGATGCGGTCAGCGCCGTCAAGAAGGGCTATTCTGGCAGCTACGCCGCAGCACCCGCCCGCACCAACCAGACGCTCTACACGGATGCAAATCCGCTTGGCGGACCGAGCTTTGAGGACAAGGTCAAGCTTCTGCAGGAAATCGATGCCTATGCTCGGGCAAAGGATCCGCGCGTGCGTCAGGTGTCTGCGTCGCTGGCGGGGTCCTGGCAGGTGGTCGAGATTCTGCGCGCGGACGGTCATCTGGTGCGTGACGTGCGCCCGATGGTGCGATTGAGCATTTCCGTTGTGGCCGGCAATGATGACCGTCAGGAAAGCGGCTCTTTCGGTTGTGGTGGCCGGGAAGGTTTCGAGCGTTTTATTACAACGGAAAACTGGCAGGGCGGCGTCGATGAGGCACTGCGTCAGGCGCTCGTCAATCTGGAAGCGGTTCCCGCTCCTGCAGGCACCTTTGATGTGGTGTTGGGGCCGGGCTGGCCGGGCATCCTGCTGCATGAAGCCGTCGGTCACGGCTTGGAGGGCGATTTCAACCGCAAGAAAACGTCCGCTTTTGCAGGCCTCATGGGGCAGCGCGTTGCCTCGCCGGGCGTTACCATCGTCGACGACGGCACCATTGCAGATCGACGCGGCTCGCTGACGGTGGACGACGAAGGCACGCCGTCCAGCCGGACAGTGCTGATCGAAGACGGCATCCTGAAAGGCTACATGCAGGACCGCCAGAACGCGCGTCTGATGGGCATGGAGCCGACCGGAAACGGCCGCCGGCAATCCTATGCCCACATTCCGATGCCCCGCATGACCAACACGGTGATGATGGCGGGTGACAAGGATCCCGACGAGATCCTGGCGTCGGTCAAGGACGGTATTTACGCCGTCTCCTTCGGCGGCGGCCAGGTCGACATCACCTCCGGCAAGTTCGTGTTTTCCTGCACCGAGGCCTATCGTGTCCAGAACGGCAAGGTCGGCGCGCCGGTGAAAGGGGCGATGCTGATCGGCAACGGCCCGGATGCGCTGACCCGCGTCACCATGATCGGCAACGACATGAAGCTCGATCCCGGCATGGGCACATGCGGCAAACAAGGGCAGGGCGTGCCTGTCGGTGTCGGCCAGCCCTCCATGCGCATCAATGCCATGACCATCGGCGGAACGGCGGTCTGACAAGGCTGTCGGTGGACCTATGCCTGAAATCAAATTCGTTATCTTCGATATGGATCTGGTGCTCTACGATTATGACCACCAGATCCGCCTGAAGCTGCTTGAAGAGCTGACGGGGCGGCCCGCTGCCGAAATCAACCAGTCGGTCTGGGGTGGTCCGCATGAGAATGCGGCCGAGGCGGGTGAACCTGCAACGGCCAAAGCCTATCTGGAGCAATTTTCAAGGCTGCTCGAGTATCCGATAGACTTCGAAACCTGGGCGGATGTGCGCCGTCAAATGATGCGCGCACGGCCGGACGTGCTGTCGCTGGTCCGCAGCTTGAAGACGACGGCGGACATCGCACTTCTCACCAACAACGGCATGCTGTTGAAAGATGCCTTGCCGGTCTGCGCACCGGAGACCATCGAGATATTCGGCGAGAAGGCCCATGTCTCGGCAGAGTTTAGCGCCCGCAAACCCGATCCCCTCGTCTATGAGCGCATCTGCAGCCGGTACGGCTACAGTCCCGAGGAAAGCGCGTTTGTCGACGACCGTGAGGAAAACGTCGAAGGCGCGCAAAGCGCGGGATTGACCGGCCATCACTACGAGACTGCCGGTGGCCTTGAAACCTTCCTGAGGGCTCACCGGCTGATCTGACCGGCACGGCGCCCGAAAGTCAGGCTTTCGGGTGAAAGTGGCTTTGAGGCAGCAGGTCGTCCGCGCTGAACGTTCCATTGCCGGCGATGACCATGCCGCGAGCGACAGTCAGGTTTCTGGCAAGGCCGCTGCCTTTCAGCAATCCGGCCCTCAGGTCCGGATCGTCTTCCTGATAGGAGCCTCCATCCGCCAGTGTGCAGCTATCGACGGTGATATTGCCGAGGAGCTGGCTGCCATCGCCCAACACACACCTGCCGAACAGGGCCGGATTGTTAAGGTATCGGCCATGGCTGCCGATCCGGATCTCCGCGCCGGGCCTGTTGGCCTTGGCGGTAAACCCGCCTTCGCCGAACTGGTTGTTGCTGCCTATCAGAATGTCGCCTGTCACGGCCTCGAAATGGCTGCCCGCATGCACGCTGTTGCCATCGCCAAGGCGAATCTCCATGCCGGATGAGGCTTTCAGCGTCACGCCTGGATAGAAGATATTGTTTTTCCCGGCAGTTACGCCCGCCGATATCAGCGTGGAAAAGGGATCCAGAACGTGATTGCCCGCAAGGGCATCCACCGTCTGTGACAGGGTCAGAAAACCGCAGGCAAGGCGGGCGGCATTGATTGAGGCGAACAGGTCGGACATACGTTGTGTGGGGTCCCCATTGGAGAGAGTGTGCAAGGTCCCGGCCTTCAAAGCGCGCGTTGTGTTTCCAGCTGGTTCACCGGATCTCCGCGAAGCTACGCAGCGACGTCCCGGCTTGCAATCAACATGTGCAGCCCTTCGAGGGTTTGGTCGGGCCTTGATTGAAAATAAAGCACTTTTTTGCCGTAGGCGCTGGATTTGATGGAGGGATGGAGCATATTCTCTGATATCTTCGAAGAGGGTCGGATTAGCCTGACGTAATCAGGCAAAACTGCGGGATCTAACAGCATAGGAGATGGAATGGCAGCAGAAGGAGCCCCTCCATTTTTCGTTGAGGCGATCGTGTTTCTGGCGGCAACAGTCGTCGCGGTTCCGATCGCCAAGCGGCTGGGGCTTGGGTCAGTGGTCGGATATCTCGCCGCCGGGGCGGTGATCGGTCCGCATGGCCTTAAGCTTCTGGGATCCGGCGAGGATGTGCTTCATGTCGCCGAACTGGGCGTTGTCCTGCTGCTCTTTGTCATCGGTCTGGAACTGGATCCGCGAAAACTCTGGCGGATGAAGCGTGACATCTTCGGCCTCGGAACGGCCCAGGTGCTTCTCACCGGTGTAACCTTTTACGCAATTGGGCGACTTGTCGGCTATTCCTTCACCACTTCTTTGGTGGCGGGGTTCGGCCTTGCCCTCTCGTCCACCGCATTCGCGTTGCAAATCCTGCAGGAACGCGGTCAACTTTCGTCTGCCTACGGCCAGCGGGCGTTCGGCATCCTCTTGCTTCAGGACATCGCCATCGTGCCGCTTCTGGCGATGGTGGCCATTCTGGCACCGGGGGAGGGGCCGTCCACCTACACCCAGATCGCCAGCGAGATCATGATCGTTCTGGCGGCGGTGGCCGCTGTTATCCTGACAGGCCGATATCTGGTGTCGCCGATCTTCCTGCTGCTGGCGGCAAGCCGGGCGCGCGAGGTCATGCTGACTGCGGCGCTTCTGGTTGCCCTCGGCAGCGCGGGTATCATGCACGCGGTGGGCCTCTCCATGGCACTCGGTGCCTTCCTGGCCGGTGTGCTGCTGGCCGAATCGAGTTTCCGGCACACGCTGGAAGCGGATATCGAACCCTTCCGGTCTTTGCTGATGGGGCTGTTTTTCGTCGCTGTCGGTATGTCGCTCGATTTTTATCTGGTGATGAGCCATTGGGAGATCCTCGCCATTGGCGTGATGTGCGTCATGGGCGTGAAGGGGATTTTCCTCTGGGCCCTGTCGCGTGGCACCGGCTCGCCGAATTCCGACGCCCTGCGCATCGCCGTCACCCTGCCTCAGGGCGGGGAATTCGCTTTCGTGCTGTTCACCGCCGCCGTTGGCGAACGCCTGCTGACCTACCAGGACGTCAACCAGCTCAACGCCATCGTGGTCCTGACCATGCTGCTGACGCCGGTCGCCTGTCTCGGGCTGGACCGGCTGGCGGCCAGGGTCAAGGCGCGCGGTGTTGAAAATCCGTCCATTGAGACCTTCGAGGAAGCCACGCCGACGGTGCTGGTGATCGGCTTTGGCCGCTTCGGCATGGTGGTTGCCCAGTTCCTGACATCCGAGGGGCTGGAGATTACGGCAATCGATAACCGGCCGGACCGCATCGCCTATGCCCGTAAGCAGGGCTACAAGGTCTACTACGGCGATGCGACGCGCGCCGATGTGCTGGCGGCGGCCGGTGCCGGCAAGGCGGCGCTTGTCGCCATGTGCATCGAAAACGACAAGGTGATGGGTAAGGCAATCGATCTCGTTCGCGAAGGCTTCCCCGATGCCCTGATCTTTTGCCGCGCGACAGACCGCGCCCATATGCTGGATCTCACCAAGCGCGGGGTCGATTTCCAGATTCGCGAAACGTTCGAATCAAGCGTTGTCTTCGGCCGCGCGGCGCTGGAAGCGCTTGGAACCCCGCTCGACCGGATCGACCAGATCGAGGAAGACGTACGCGACCGGGACGAGGAGCGCCTTGCCCAGCAGCTGCGTGAGGGCATGTTTGCCGGTGCGGACAAGCTTCACAAGGTGACGCCGCGCCGGCCGATTGAAGCCAAGACCCCCGACGCGCCCGCCGCTGAGTAGGCCGGGAGAGGGGGCATCACCGGGTCCTGAACAGAAAAAGGCGCCTCAGGGGCGCCTTTCGTGTTCTTGTTGCCTGGTGTTCGGTCAGGGCAGGGCGTCAAAGCCCGCGGAGAAACCGTTCAGCGAGATCGGAATGCCGATCCCTTCTTCCGGGGTCTGGAAGATGATGAAGGTGGCCTGCGAGCCTGCCTGCAACTTGCTGAGCAGATCTTCTTCCAGGATGACCTCGGCAATACAGCCGTTGGGCAGGCAGCGGACGAAACCTGCGCGGCCGATATCGGCATTATCGACCCTCAGTCCAAGGCCGGATGGCAACAGCACGCCAAGCGGTGCCAGAACCCGGAGAATGCGGGCCTGCTTGTCAGCGGTTTTCAGGATGATCACGGACAAGCCGACGTTTTCCCGGTCGGCGGCAGTGACGTTCTGGATCAGCGCGCACTGCTCGCCGGTGGAGCCGGGGGGCGTGTCGCAACGCATTTGCCAGTCGCCGTGAGTCGAGCGGACCTCGCCTTGTGCCGCGGCGGGCAGATTTCCGTATGTCAACGAACTGCAGACGATTCCGGCGATGGCCGCGAGTTTGGAAAAAGACAGTCTGGAACGTCCGTTAGGGCGGGCAGCCGGTGACTGCGGCAATTGGGTTGACAAGAAATCCTCCAGTCAATCGTTGTCCGGTTCGCTTCTGGCGGCCTGCCGAAAAGAAGCGGCCTCTTGGCGAATCAAGGTGTAATTCCAAGCCAGACATTGACGCATGACGGCGCGCGTTTCCAGTCCGGCGGCTCACGAAGCGCAGGATTAACCGCAATTCTTGTCGAAAATTCGCATGTCCTTGACCCTTGTCAAAAGGCTGAGCGCTTGTGGTGGCTGTGAAAAGTTGGAAATTCCGTTGCAGGTCGGCGTTTCTTGTGGTTTTTGTGCGGCTCAAAGGTGTCGGTGGATTGATGCGGCACATCGCCGCTATGCCCGATGGTAGCCATCGCCCTTTATATGAGTTTGTGGTTATAGTCCGGTCAAACTCATGACCTTGTCCAACGCCAGGACGCAGCAGATTTGGCTTGCGCAGTGCCGCCAAGCCCGCTACTGCCGCACCGGATTGGACCGGATCTGAGTCCGGAAATTTAGCATTTTCCGCCACTTGAGGCGGATGAGGGAAGGGAGCGCGGACGTGAAGGCAGTCTTCAAGCGTCTCATGACTATGGCCGGTGCGGCGGCAACTTTTGCTGGAGTGTCGACAGCGGCCCTGGCAGCGGAATCCGGCATCAAGGAATGGCAGTTGGGCTTTCAGGCCTCTGCCACCGATGTAATGGACGACATTACCTGGTTCAATGGGTTCACCCTGGTGATCATCACCGTAATCACGCTGTTCGTGCTTGCGCTGCTGATCGTCTGCATGACCCGCTTCAGCGCGAAAAAGAACCCGGTTCCGTCCAGGACATCGCATAACACCATGATCGAAGTGGTCTGGACGGTTGCTCCGATCCTGATCCTGGTCGTGATCGCGATCCCGTCTTTCCGGCTGCTCTACAAGCAGCTCGACATTCCCGAATACGAGATGACCGTCAAGGCGACCGGCTACCAATGGTACTGGGGCTACGAGTACACCGATGAAAACATGGGTGAGCTCTCCTTTGACTCCATCATGGTCAAGGACGACGAGCGCCAGGCAGTGGCAGACGCCCGTGGCGTGACGCTGAACGAAGTTCCGCGCCTTCTGTCCGTTGACTACGACCTCGTCATTCCGGTCGACACGACGGTTCGCGTCCAGGTGACTTCCGAAGACGTGATCCACTCCTTCGCGATGCCGTCCTTCGGCGTCAAGGTCGACGCCATTCCGGGCCGCCTGAACGAGACCTGGTTCCACGCTCGCGAGGAAGGCGTCTACTACGGTCAGTGTTCCGAGCTGTGCGGCAAGGATCACGCTTTCATGCCGATCGCGATCCGGGTGGTTTCCAAGGATCAGTTCCAGACCTGGTCGACTGCCGCTCAGGACGATCTGGACACTGCAAACCAGCAGCTCCTGGCGTCGATCGCCGATACCAAGAAGCTGGCTGCCGCAGGCAAGCTTGAAGAGATCTCTGTCGCCGCGAAATAATGCGGCGGCGATCCTGTTTGGCGATGCGCGCTATGTCATGCAGCGCCGCTGAGAAAGTCTGAAAGAGGGAGCCCAAAATGGCTGCGACCGAAGCACATGCGGCACATGGCCATCCGACCGGATGGCGCCGCTGGGTCTATTCGACCAACCACAAGGACATCGGGATCATGTACCTGATGTTCGCTATCATGGCAGGTATCGTTGGCGGCGCGCTCAGCGTCGGCATGCGAATGGAACTTCAGGAACCGGGGATGCAGATCTTCGGCGATCCGCACCTGTTCAACGTGTTCACCACCGCTCACGGCCTGATCATGATCTTCTTCATGGTGATGCCGGCCATGATCGGCGGCTACGCCAACTACTTCGTGCCGATCATGATCGGTGCGCCGGACATGGCGTTCCCGCGGATGAACAACATTTCCTTCTGGCTGCTTCCGCCGGCCTTCCTGCTGTTGCTTCTCTCCCTCTTCGTTGAAGGTCCTCCGGGCTCCAACGGTGTCGGTGGCGGCTGGACCATCTATCCGCCGCTGTCCACTTCGGGTCAGCCCGGACCGGCAATGGATCTGGCGATCCTGGCCCTGCACATCGCAGGTGCATCCTCGATCCTCGGTGCCATCAACTTCATCACGACCATCTTCAACATGCGTGCGCCGGGCATGACCCTGCACAAGATGCCGCTGTTTGCCTGGTCCGTGCTGATCACCGCGTTCCTGCTGCTGCTGTCCCTGCCGGTTCTGGCTGGTGCCATCACCATGCTGCTGACCGACCGTAACTTCGGCACCACGTTCTTTGCACCTGCCGGTGGCGGTGACCCGATCCTGTTCCAGCACCTGTTCTGGTTCTTCGGTCACCCGGAAGTGTACATCCTGATCCTGCCGGGCTTCGGCATCATCAGCCACATCATTTCCACCTTCTCGCGCAAGCCGATCTTCGGTTACCTGGGCATGGCCTACGCCATGGTCGCCATCGGCGTCGTCGGCTTCATCGTGTGGGCACACCACATGTACACCGTCGGCATGTCTTCCGAGACACAGGCCTACTTCGTGGCTGCCACCATGGTGATCGCAGTTCCCACCGGCGTGAAGATCTTCTCCTGGATCGCCACCATGTGGGGCGGCTCCATCGAGTTCCGCACGCCAATGGTCTGGGCAATCGGCTTCATCTTCCTGTTCACCGTTGGTGGTGTGACGGGAGTGCAGCTCGCCAACGCCGGTCTCGACCGTTCGTTCCACGACACCTACTACGTGGTTGCTCACTTCCACTACGTGCTGTCGCTGGGTGCCGTGTTCGCAATCTTCGCGGCCTGGTACTACTGGTTCCCGAAAATGTTCGGCTACATGTACAACGAGACGATCGGCAAGGCCCATTTCTGGATCACCTTCGTGGGCGTGAACCTGGTGTTCTTCCCGCAGCACTTCCTGGGTCTGAACGGCATGCCGCGCCGCTATGTCGACTATCCGGATGCATTTGCCGGCTGGAACTTCGTTTCCTCCATCGGCTCCTACATCTCGGCCTTCGCGGTTCTGGTGTTCCTCTTCGGCATCGTCGAAGCGTTCTCCAAGAAGCGCGTCGTCGGCAACAACCCGTGGGGTGAAGGCGCAACGACCCTGGAGTGGACGCTGTCTTCTCCTCCGCCGTTCCACCAGTTCGAGACTCTGCCGCGGATCAAGTAATCCGCGGTGGGAGGGTGACCTCCCGGTCAAGATCAGCACCGCGCCGGCAACCGGCGCGGTGCTCCCTTTAAAGAAATCTGCCGGGCCATGTGCACCCGGATGCGCGATCCCTGGATCGCGGTCGAAAACAAGAATTCAAAGGACGCGCCTATGTCGCTCGTTGAGCGCCAGGATATGATGAGCCAGGAAACCGCCGTCTGGGACGGTGGCATGGGATCGGTGAGCGACTATGTGGCGCTCCTGAAACCGCGTGTGATGTCCCTGGTCATCTTCACCGCTTTTGTCGGCCTGATGCTGGCACCGGGAACCGTGCATCCGGTGCTCGGCGTCGTCGCGATCCTGTGTATTGCCATCGGTGCGGGCGCTTCCGGCGCACTCAACATGTGGTACGACGCCGACATCGATGAAGTCATGACGCGGACCCGCAAGCGGCCGATCCCGGCCGGCAAGGTCACGCGGGACGAAGCGCTGGCCTTCGGCGTGACGCTGTCGATCGGTTCGGTGGTCTTGCTTGGCCTCTTGGTCAACTGGTTTGCCGGGGCGTTCCTGGCCTTCACCATCTTCTTCTACGTGGTCGTCTATTCGATGTGGCTGAAGCGCTCGACGCCACAGAACATCGTCATCGGCGGCGCGGCCGGCGCGTTCCCTCCGATGATCGGCTGGGCATCCGTTACCGGCAGCGTCAGCCTGGAAAGCTTTGTGCTGTTCCTGATCATCTTCATGTGGACGCCGCCGCATTTCTGGGCGCTGGCGCTGGTCAAGAACGGCGACTATCAGGCTGCCAAGATCCCGATGCTGCCCGTTGTCGCCGGAGAGACAGTGACACGGCATCACATTCTGGCCTATGCCGTTCTGCTCGCACCTGTCGGTGTTGCGCCTTACCTGCTTGGTTTTGCCAGCCCCGTTTACGGCGTGGCGTCTGCGGTTCTGAGCGCCATCTTCGTCGGCCTGTCCTTTGATGTGTGGCGCAAACGCGAAGGCGACCCGGCGAAGGCCGCCTGCTGGCGCCTGTTCAAGTTCTCGATCTTTTACCTGTTCATGCTGTTTGCCCTTCTTCTGGGCGAAAGCCTGATCGCAGGAGCGTGACGTTATGGCCAAGGAAGACCAGGGCATCATGCTCAGCGAAGAACAGAAGAAGAAGCGCCGGTCTCGGTCGATCGCGATTGCCTGCGTGCTCGGCGGCCTCGTCTTGCTGTTCTATGTCGTGACCATCGTCAAACTGGGCCCCGGTATTCTGGACCGGGCGCTTTGAGGGAGATCGCGTGAGCAACGGACAAGACACTTCCAACCTGTCACGCAGCAACCGCAAGGTCGCGGTGGTCTGCGCTGGCGTGTTCATGTTCATGGTCGGGGCGGCCTATGCCGCCGTGCCGCTCTACAATCTTTTCTGCCGCGTCACCGGTTTTGGCGGCACCACACAGGTTGCCACCGCTGAAAGCGACGTGATCCTAGACCGCAAGATCACCGTGCGCTTCGACGGCAACGTCAATCACGAGCTGCCCTGGAAGTTCAAACCGGTGCAGCGTTCGGTCACGCTTCAGATGGGTGAAACCGCCCAGCTTGAGTATGTGGCAACCAATACGGGTTCCGAAAGGACAGTCGGTACGTCGACTTTCAACGTGTCGCCGCCGACCGCAGGGGCCTATTTCAACAAGCTGCAATGTTTCTGCTTCACCGAGCAGGCGCTGGAAAGCGGCGAGACTGTCGAAATGCCGGTCGTCTTCTTTGTCGACCCGGAAATGGACAAGGATCCTGAGCTGAAACACGTAAAGGAAATCACTTTGTCCTACACCTTCTTCCCGGTAGAACAACCGGAACGTCCTGTTGCAGCCAAGGCCGAGAAGGCCGAAGCTGAAACAAAGTTTGAGTGATTGGCGCAACCGCGCCTGAAATGAATGTCTTTGGGGAGCTTGCCGATGGCTGAGGCACATACCAAAAATCACGACTATCACCTGGTCGATCCAAGTCCGTGGCCGTTCATCGCATCCGTCGGTGCGTTTGTCATGGCACTGGGTGCCATCGGCTTCATGAAACTGGCACAGGGGACGGAATTCGTTCTCTTCGGCATGAACCTCACCGGCTGGGGCCTGTTCGCCGTCGGCCTGCTGATCGTCCTTTATGTGATGTTCGGCTGGTGGCGCGACACCATTCGCGAATCCGCTCAGGGTCACCACACCCGTGTGGTCTCGTTGCATCTGCGCTACGGCATGCTGCTGTTCATCGCTTCGGAAGTGATGTTCTTCGTTGCCTGGTTCTGGGCCTATTTCGATGCATCGCTCTTCACCAGCGAAGCCATCCAGTATGCCCGCGTCGAGGCAACCGGCGGTCACTGGCCGCCGGCCGGCATCGAAACCTTCGATCCCTGGCACCTGCCGCTGCTCAACACGCTGATCCTGCTGTGCTCCGGCACCACGGTCACCTGGGCCCACCATGCACTGCTGCACAACGACCGCGATGGTCTGAAGTGGGGTCTGACCTGCACGGTTCTGCTCGGTATTCTCTTCACCATCTGCCAGGTGTACGAATACTCTCACGCTGCATTCGACTTTGGCGGCAACATCTATGGCGCGACTTTCTTCATGGCGACCGGTTTCCACGGTTTCCACGTTATCGTCGGCACCATCTTCCTGGCTGTCTGCCTGTTCCGTGCTCTGGCTGGTCAGTTCACCGTCGAGAAGCATTTCGGCTTCGAAGCGGCTGCCTGGTACTGGCACTTCGTTGACGTCGTCTGGCTGTTCCTGTTCGTCTCCATCTATATCTGGGGCGCAGGCACACCGGCCGCTCACTAGGTTCGCGCCACACCGGCACGAACAACGCCCGATCCGGCCCCCGGATCGGGCGTTTCCATTTCCGCTGAAGCGTGAGGCACATCATGGAAGACAAGGCGCATTTCCCACCGGTCAACCCGGTTACCGCCGGCCTGTCGGGCAAATGTCCGCGCTGTGGTCAGGGCAAGCTTTTTGACGGTTTCCTGAGCGTCAAGAAATCCTGCATGGCTTGCGGACTTGACTATTCCTTCGCTGACAGCGGCGACGGCCCGGCAGTCTTTGTCATCATGATCGTCGGCTTCATCGTGGTCGGTCTGGTGCTCTTCGTCGAACTGTCCTACCAGCCGCCGATCTGGGTGCACCTGATCCTCTGGCTGCCGCTCACCGTCATTCTGGCGGGCGGGGTGCTGCGGCCTTTGAAGGGCCTGATGATCGCGCTTCAGTTCCGGCACAAGGCCGCCGAAGGACAACTGGACAACGGCAAGGACAACACCTGACCGGGCAGGTCCCGGGAAGATAATCCCATGCGTAAACTCATTCTCCCGACGCTTGCCGCCATCGCGGCACTGGCTGTTCTGCTCAATCTCGGTTTCTGGCAGCTTGACCGGTTGGCCTGGAAAGAAAACCTGATCGACCAGGTCGAAGCCGGCCTGACGAGCCCGCCGAAGCCCGCACCCGAACCTGCAAACTGGGCGAACCTTTCGTCCTCGGACGATTATGAGCGCGTCAGGCTCAGCGGCCGTTTCCTGGAAGGGGCGGTCTTCTATTACACATCCTTGAGTGACCCGGTGGGCGCCGCTGGCGGCCCGGGCGTGATGGTCTATGCGCCGTTCGAAACGGATCAGGAGTGGGTTGTCCTGGTCAATCGCGGTTTCCTGCCGCAGGGCCTCGACAAGACACTGCGACAGCAGGCGATCGTGCCGCCGGATGGCGCATGGGAGCTGACGGGATTGTTGCGGTTGAGCGAGAAGCCCAACTGGACAACGCCCGAACCCGGCAAGGAAGACCGTATCTGGTTCGCGCGCGATACGGAGGCGATGGCTGCGGAACTGGGCCTCGACCCTTCGAAACTCGCGCCCTACAGCATCGATCTCGATGCGTCCTTCACACCGCCTTCGGGCCTGCCGCAGGCGGGCGAAACCATCGTTCGCTTCAAGAACGACCACCTCGGCTATGCGCTGACCTGGTTCGGTCTGGCGGCAACGCTGATCGGGGTCTACCTGACTTACGCCGCAAGCATCCTCTGGCCGCGCAAAAGGCAGGCGGGTGAAACGTCGACCAAGTAGGTGGTGCTGGTGGCTTCGTGAAACGAAGGAATTTCGCGCCGGGGCGGCGGGAAAACCCAGGCTCTCGGACGTCATCCCGGATCTCCGCGTTGCTGCGTCCGGGATGACCTGCTGAGAGGGGGCGATCAAAAAAGGGCCCCGCAGGGCCCTTCGTCATTTTACGTGCAAGCTTGCAAACGGCTTAGCCGAGGGCTTCCAGGATAGCGGCAGCGCCTGATTTCACGGCTTCGCCCGGGGCGTCTTCAATGGCCATGAAGGTCACGACCCCGTCTTTTGCAATCAGCGCAAAACGCTGGGAGCGCAGATGGCCGAAGATCGGTGCCGGGCCGAGGCCGAGACCGGCGGCTTCCACGAAAGCGGCGCCCGTGTCGGACAGGAAGGTGATGTTGTCACCGGCATTGGAGGCTTTCTTCCAGGCGTCCATGACGAAAACGTCGTTGACGGACAGGACAGCGATGGTGTCGACGCCCTTGTTCTTCAGTGTTTCCGCATGCTCGATGAAACCGGGCAGATGGTTCATGTGACAGGTCGGGGTGAAGGCGCCGGGTACACCGAAAAGAACAACGGTCTTGCCGGATGTCAGCTCGCCGGTCGACATTTCGCCGGGGCCGTCCGCGGTCATGATGTTGAACGTTGCTTCAGGAAGACGATCCCCAACAGAAAGTGTCATAGTGAATATCCCTTGATTGACCGGCTGCAGCGACACGGCAGCCCCGCGACACAGATAGGGCTTGTTGGTCCATCCGTCGAGGGAGGTTGTGCCAAAAGCGGTTCGGAAGCCCTGCAGGCACCAGGGATATTCAAGGGGTCACACCTTATTTCAGCCAGGCAGGATCGATTGCAAAAAGCTGCTCGACCGCGCGCCCGTCGGCTGACAGCACGAGCCGCAAGTCGGTGTCATTCTCCGTCGTTTTCATGCCTTTGAGCGGCAACCGCCAGACAGGGTTCTGACTGCTTTCACCAGAGGGTTTCGGCAGGCCGATGTAGGAGCCTTCAGGTGCTGCTGCAAAAAGATTGGGCGAAGTGCCTTCAGGTGCCTGAACCTCGATTTCCAGAGCATCTCCGGAGGCGGTCAGTGTGACGGTCTTGATGTGAAGATCCTCTGAAGGCCCGGCATCGGGCACGGCGTCGAGATCGCGCGCAATCAGCGTCTGGGCAAGACTGTCGGTCTCATCCTCGGGCACAAGATCCAGCGTCAGGGAAGCGTCTCCGGGAACGCAGATCTCGTTGCAGATGCCGAAGAAGACATCCAGCGACAGTGTCACCGGTTGGTCGGCGGTCTCCGGTTCGATCCGCAGCGGCAGAACAATGCCGTTGTGATAGACGATCGATTCCGAAAAGCCGTCGTCATAGTGCTCGGGCACGGGGAAGAGCACTTCCGTGGACTTGAGGTTCGAGCTTGCCGAAGTGTCGATCTGGGGCGGAATTCCCGCTTCTCCCGGATAGCGCCAATAGGTATGCCAGCCGGGCTCGAGCATGAATTCCAGCCCGGCTTCATAGAGGCCGTCCTTCAGGGGACCGGACGCGATCAGCCTGACGGCGCCTCCCTGAACTTCCGTCCAGCCTGTCATGGCGGCATGGGCGGGCGGGGCAAGGCAGGCGAGGGCAACTACAAGGGCGATGACAGAGCGTTTCATGCCTTCTCTGCTACACGAGTTTCAGGCAAGCGTCATCGGTCAGACTGGCCAATTCAGGTCATATCCTTGTGACGGTGAAGTGAGCGGGCTGCCATGTGACGGGCACAAACAGACATTAACAAAGCCCCTCAAAGGGTCTATGCTTTTTGCAGAGCCAAGAGCGTCAACAGAAAACGAGGTATGCATGGCCGGAGCCGCAGCAACAGAATCCCTTGAAGGTCAGTTTCTGATTGCGATGCCGGGCATGTCAGACAGCCGGTTCGAACATTCTGTGATTTATCTGTGCTCTCATTCCGACCAGGGGGCGATGGGCATTGTGGTGAACCAGGTGGCCCGTCACCTGTCCCTGGAAGAACTTCTGATCCAGCTTGACATCGTCAATGACGACAGTGCCATTCGCCTTCCGCCGAAGGTTCGCGACATGAGCGTTCACAAGGGCGGGCCGGTCGAAGTCGAGCGTGGCTTCGTGCTTCATAGCGACGATTTCATGCTGAACCAGTCCACCCTGGCCATCGACAACGGCATTTGCCTGACGGCAACGCTGGAGATCCTGCGGGCGCTCGCGCAAGGCGAGGGGCCCGCCCAGGCTATGCTGGCCCTCGGCTATGCCGGCTGGGCGCCGGGGCAGCTTGAAAACGAAATCCAGGCCAATGGCTGGCTGACGGCTCCTGCCGATCCGGACATCTTGTTCGACCGGGCCTCCGACAAGAAATGGCATCGCGCGCTTGCCAGCATGGGGATCGACCCCGCCATGCTTTATGGCGATGCCGGGCACGCCTGAGCGTACCTGCCTGCGGTCGGTTTCGGGAAACTTGTCTCTCCACGGTCATCATTTTAGCCAAAAGCGACTTGCGCTTGAATGTTATGGCGCGTAAGTCGCATCGATGGCATGGTTTGTTTCAAATCTGCCGGAATTCAAGTAGGCTGATCTTTCTCGCATCAGAGGTCTGGCAAACAGGCAGGGGACGCGGGCGTCCCGCGACAAACAAAAGCAAGAGGAACGTTGCGCGGTGAAATACATCAGTACGCGTGGTGAAGCACCAGTTCTGGAATTTTCCGATGTCCTGCTCCAGGGGCTCGCACGCGACGGCGGACTTTACTTACCCGAAACCTGGCCACAATTTGATGCCGACACCATCGCATCCTTCGCCGGAAAGCCGTATCAGGACGTTGCCTTTCAGGTGATTTCACCTTTTGTCGGCAATGCCATTCCCGAAGACAAACTGAAGTCCATGATCGCAGAAGCCTATGACGGCTTCCGCCACCCGGCCGTGACACCTCTTGTTCAGACGGCCCCCAACACCTTCATCCTGGAACTGTTCCACGGCCCAACGCTGGCGTTCAAGGACGTGGCGATGCAACTGCTCGGCCGGATGATGGATTATGTCCTGAGCGAACGCGACCTGCGGGCGACCATTGTCGGCGCGACATCCGGTGACACCGGCGGCGCTGCCATCGAAGCCTTCCGTGGACGCGAGCGCACAGATATCTTCATCCTGTTCCCCGACGGGCGCGTTTCCAACGTGCAGCGCCGCCAGATGACGACGCCGGCGGAAAAGAATGTCCATGCTCTGGCTCTGACCGGCAACTTCGACGATTGCCAGGCGATCCTGAAAGGCATGTTCAACCACTTTTCGTTCCGCGACAGGGTTGCGCTGTCCGGCGTAAATTCGATCAACTGGGCGCGTATTCTGGCGCAGATCGTCTATTACTTCGTCGCAGGCGCTGCTCTCGGCGCGCCGCACCGGAAGATCTCCTTCACGGTGCCGACCGGCAACTTCGGCGATATTTTCGCCGGCTACGCCGCCATGAAGATGGGGCTTCCCGTCGAAAAACTTGTGGTGGCAACCAATGTCAACGACATCCTGGCGCGGACACTCGAAACCGGGCGCTACGAAAAGCGCGGCGTGACGCCGACCATTTCTCCGTCCATGGACATCCAGGTATCGTCCAATTTCGAGCGGCTGCTGGCCGAAGTCTGCGGCCGTGATGGTAGCACCGTCCGCCGCATGATGGATCAGTTGAACCAGTCCGGCAGTTTCGAGATCGAGGAAGGCCCGCTTCGTGAGATGCGCGCGATCTTTGGCGCAGGCCGCTGTAACGAGGACGAAACGGCGGCGACCATCGCCGAGACCTGGAATGAGGCGGGCTATCTTCTGGACCCGCATACGGCAATTGGCGTCCATGTGGCGAAAAGCCAGGACAATGGCGAGACACCGATGGTGGTGCTGGGCACCGCCCATCCGGCCAAATTCCCGGATGCGGTGGAAAAGGCATCAGGAAACCGGCCGGAGTTGCCGGAAAACCTGAGAGACATGATGAGTGCGGAGGAGCGCCAGCAGGTTCTGGCGGCGGAACAGGGCGTGGTGGAGAAATACATCGAAGATCACGCCCGGGCCGTTACTGCTGGGGTGTGAGCATATGAAAGTACAAACAACAATTCTCGACAACGGGATGACGGTCGTCACCGACCAGATGCCGCATCTTAAAACGGCGGCCCTTGGCGTTTGGGTGCGCACCGGTTCGCGTGCGGAAACAGTCCATCAGAACGGCATAACCCATCTGCTGGAGCATATGGCCTTCAAGGGCACCAAGTCTCGAACGGCCCGCGGAATCGCTGAGGAAATCGAGGCAGTTGGTGGTGAGCTGAACGCCTCCACCAGCATCGAACACACCAATTACTATGCACGTATACTGGCCGAGGACACGCCGCTTGCGGTGGATATACTGGCCGACATCCTGCAAAACTCCACGTTCGATGCCCAGGAACTGACGCGCGAACAGCATGTGATCCTGCAGGAAATCGGCGCTGCCAACGACTCTCCCGACGATCAGGCATTCGACCTGTTTCAGGAAACCGCCTGGCCGGACCAGGCCATCGGACGGCCGATCCTCGGAACGCCGGAAACGGTGCAGGGGTTCAACCGGGACGCGCTCAACGCCTATCTCTCAGACCGCTACAGGGCACCCGATATGGTTCTGGCCGCTGCCGGGGCTGTGGAGCATGAGGCGCTTGTGGCTCTTGCCCGCGAAAAATTTGGCGGGTTCAATTCCGAACCTGCCGCGCCGGAATCGGAAGCGCGATACCGGGGTGGGGAAACCCTCCGGCCGAAGGAGCTGATGGAAGCCCAGGTTCTGATCGGGTTCGAAGGCCAGCCCTATAAATCCGCGGACTATTACGCCATCCAGATCCTTGCGTCCGTTCTGGGCGGAGGCATGTCGTCACGCCTGTTTCAGGAAATCCGTGAGAAACACGGCCTCTGCTACGCCATCTACAGCTTCCACTGGGCGTTCTCCGATACCGGCTTGTTCGGTCTGCATGCGGCCACCAGCCAGGAAGACCTGGCGGCTCTGATGCCGATGATCGTGGAAGAGCTGATCGCCGCCACGCAGACGATCACCGACGAGGAAGTTGCCCGGTCCAGGGCACAGATCCGCGCCGGCCTGATGATGGCGCTGGAAAGCCCGGCAGCACGGGCCGGTCAGATTGCCCGTCAGATCCTCGTGCACAACCGTGTGCTCGATCCGGACGAGATTTCTTCGAAGATCGAAGCCGTGACGGCCGCCGATATCCGCAGGGTCGCCCACCAGACCTTTGTGGGCACGGTGCCGACGCTGACGGCGATCGGGCCGGTGGACGGCATCATGACTGCGGACGAACTCGCCGGCCGGCTTCAGCAGAGCCCGGTCCTGCGGGCTGCGTCCATGTAAGACTGGCAGAACAAGGCGGAGAGTGGGGCATGGCGCTTTTACGGCCGGGAGCATCACCTGACGCCGAACTGCTGATCGAGGCGGGAGGCTATTACCTTCGCCCGCCCATCATGTACGATTTCAAGCCCTGGGCGGAGCTGCGCGGCGAAAGCCGGGCCTTCCTGAAGCCCTGGGAGCCGCTCTGGCCTTCCGATGACCTGACCCGCACAGGCTTTCGCCGACGCTTGCGCCGCTACTCGAAGGACCGCAAGGAAGGCCGTAGCCTTTCCTTTCTATTGTTCCGCGCGCGCACCAACGAAATCCTCGGCGGTCTGACCCTCAGCAATATCCGCAGGGGGGTCAGCCAGACTGCGACACTTGGCTACTGGATGGGAGAACGGCACGCGGGAAAAGGACATATGTCCTCGGCTGTCGCCATGATCTTGCCGTTTTGTTTCGACGTTTTGAACCTTCATCGTATTGAAGCGGCCTGTCTGCCAACCAACATGCCGTCCATCCGTCTGCTCGAAAATGCCGGGTTCCACCGGGAAGGCTACGCACGCAACTATCTGTTAATTAACGGGACCTGGCAGGACCACCTGCTGTTTGCCTGTTTGGCGGAAGACCATGCGTCACGACCTGAAAAGGTGGCACCGAGCGTCGAGGGAATCTTGAAAGAATTCTTGTGACATGCGCTACAACCCGGTACTTCTTCGCCCCATGTCGATTATGATACCGGATCCGATAAGAAGCGTGTTCAGAAACCTTGTCATTTCTCTGGCGTTGTTTGCAACGTTGCTTGGCAGCCTGCCGGCAAGGGCGCTGGAGCCGATCCCTGTTCCGATCGATGTCGAAGCGCTGGATATCACCAATTCCGTCGACCTGCATCGCGAGGCCGGAACCCGCCTGCAGGTGTCGACCGCACCGGGTGCGGACGGCATCGTGCGCCGCATCGAGGTCCCCTCGCGTGAGGGCACCAACACCAACTGGGCGGTTTTTGCGCTGGCCAATACCAGCGATGAACAGATCGACCGCCTGATCGTTGCTCCCAACTACAAGCTGGTCGGCTCCGACCTGTTCTGGCCGGATCTCGGCTCCTCGCGCATTCTGGCGATCACGCCAAGCCAGGGCATTGCTCCGGAACGCCAGAAAAGTCTTGAGGCCGATGTCTTCCTGGTCACGCTGGATCCGGGCTCAATCGTCACCTTCGTCGCGGAAATGACGACGCCGAACCTGCCGGAAATCCGGATCTGGGAGCCGGACGTCTACGAGGAAACCGTCAACGCCTACACGCTTTATCGCGGCATCATTCTGGGCATTTCCGGCCTTCTGGCCCTGTTCCTCACCATCTTGTTCGTGGTCAAGGGCACGGTCATGTTCCCGGCCACGGCAGCGCTCGCCTGGTCGGTTCTGGCCTATCTGTGCATTGATTTCGGCTTCTGGGGCATGGTGTTCAATCTGGAAGGAGGCGGCAGCCAGTTGGCGCGCGCCTGCGCCGAGGTCATGCTCGCGGCCAGTTTGATCATCTTCCTCTACGCCTATCTCAATCTCAACCGCTGGAACATTCACTACTCCCACCTGGCACTGACGACGCTGATCCTGATCCTGGGTCTGCTAGGCGTTGCCGTTTGGGACCCGTCGATTGCCGCCGGTATTGCCCGTCTGGCGCTGGCCGTCATCGGCATACTCGGCTTCGTCACCATTGCCGTGCTCGCCTTCCAGCATTACGACCGCGCCATTCTGCTGATCCCGACCTGGTGTCTGCTGATGGCCTGGCTGGTCGGGGCGGCGATGACCGTGACCGGCTATCTGTCCAACGACATTGTTCAGCCGGCCCTTGGCGGCGGTCTCGTTCTCATCGTGCTGCTGATCGGCTTCACGGTGATGCAGCATGCCTTTGCCGGCGGTGCGATTGCGCAAGGCCTTATTTCCGATGTCGAACGCAAGGCCCTGGCGCTCACCGGTGCCGGTGACATCATCTGGGACTGGGACATTGACCGCGACCGCATCTACACGGGCAACGAGGTTGAAGACCTGCTCAACCTGAAGCGCGGCACCCTGGAGGGGCCGGCGCGCGACTGGCTGGATATCCTTCATCCGCAGGACCGCGACCGATTCCGGGCAACGCTGGACGCGGTCATTGATCAGCGCCGCGGCAAGGTCACGCAAACCTTCCGGCTACGCTCCGAAGATGGCCATTTCCGGTGGTTCCGACTGAGGGCGCGTCCGATTATCGGCTCCGACGGCGAGGTGATCCGCTGCGTGGGCACGCTTCTGGACGTAACCGAGGAACGCACGGCGGAAGAACGTCTTCTGCACGATGCCGTCCACGACAATCTGACCGGCCTGCCGAACCGGGAGCTCTTCGTTGACCGCTTGCGCACCAGCGTCATCCGGTCAAGGGCGGAAGAAACCACAAAGCCGACTTTGCTCGTGCTCAATCTGGACCGGTTCAAACAGGTCAACGACAGCATCGGCCTGTCTGCCGGTGACAGCATTCTGCTGACGGTTGCCCGCCGGCTTGGCCGGCTGATCGGTCAGCAGGACACGCTCGGCCGCCTGTCCGGCGACCAGTACGGCCTTGTCCTTTTGTCCGAACAGGAGCCTGACCGGATCGTCGCGCTGGCGGATTCCCTGCGCAAGGCCGTCCGTGCGCCGATCACTTTCGGTGATCGGGAAATCTTCCTGACCTGCTCCGTCGGCATTGCCTTCTTCGAAGGCGGCAAACAGGCGGTTGAAGACATGGTCACCAATGCGGAGATCGCGCTCAATCACGCCAAGCGTCTGGGCGGTGACCGGCAGGAAGTGTTCCGGCCGATCTTACGTCCGCTCGACAAGAACATCGTCGACCTGGAAGCCGATCTGCGCGAGGCGATCAAGAAGGAAACGCTCGGCGTCTACTTCCAGCCTATTATCCGGCTGGAAGACCAGTCCGTGGCCGGCTTCGAAGTGCTGGCGCGCTGGAACCACGCCAAGCGCGGCAAGATTTCACCGTCGGAGTTCATTCCGGTTGCCGAGCAGTCCGGTCTGATCAACGAACTGGGCATCTACATGCTCGACAAGGGCGCGCAGCAGCTGGCGTTCTGGCAACGTGAGTTCCCGTTGCCGCAGCCGCTGTTTGCGTCGGTCAATCTTTCGTCGCGCCAACTGTTGAAGCAGGACCTGATAAACGATGTTAAAGCGGTTCTGTCGCGAACCTCGCTCACTCCGGGCACCTTGAAACTGGAGCTGACGGAATCGCTCGTCATGTCCAATCCGGAATATTCCGCCAAGGTTCTGGAGCGCCTTCGCGGGCTCGGTGCGGGTCTGTCACTGGATGACTTCGGCACAGGGCATTCCTCGCTGTCCTACCTGCAGCGGTTCCCGTTCGACACGATCAAGATCGACCAGTCCTTCGTGAAACCGAACGGCTCGTCCGCGCGGCCGGTGTTGCTGAGGACAATTGTCGCCATGGGCCATGACCTTGGCATGTCGGTCGTCGCCGAAGGGGCGGAGAGCGAGAATGACGCGCTGGAACTCTACCAGCTCGGCTGCGAATACGCTCAAGGTTTCTATTTCGGAGAGGCCGTCACGGCGGCGGAAGCCACCAAGATCCTGCGCAAGATGCCGGCGCAAGCCGAAACGGCTTGATGTTCGCCGGCGTCTATTTCTCCCGGTAATAGGGCCTTCCGGAACGGTTGCGAGCGAACCTGCTTTACAAGCTCTCCGTCGCGCCGTTGGCTCTCTTTTTGCTGAAGCTTCGGGTTGGGCAAGGTCATGGCATGGATTGCAGGGGCGGGCCCTGCAATGACTGCGCGAGATGATGTCCTCGGGAGCGTAAGAGGCGAGGGGACGTTGCTACGCGGTCTCCGCGTCAGGGTGCCAGGATAGGCACTGTCTTGTCCGTCTGCCGGATTTCCAGTGGCGTCGCGCCGAAGGGGTCGCCGTCCACCTGCGCGGCGACGGCGCCCGTTGCCAGAATGGATGCGGATGAGAATGGGCGCACAAGGGCGCCCTTGGCCTTGTGGATGCGGCCCATCAGAAGGGCAACGCCGTAGCAGAAGGACGACCAAGGGTCGTCTTTTTCCAGAACCAGCATATGCAGGCCCGGATCGGTCGCTCCGCCGGGACAGATGACGAAGGGGCCACCGTAGTGGCGGGCGTTGCTTGCAACGGCGAGCTTGCCGGTCACTTCTTCTCCATCAAGGATGACTTTAAGCGATGCGCTCTTGCGTTTGAAGCCGGTGCGCAGGGCCGTGATGACATAGGCGAGCTTGCCAAGGCGCCGCTTCAGGGACAGGGGCACGGCGTGAACGACTTCAGCATCGAACCCGGCGGAGGCCATCAGCACGAAAGGCCTGCCGTTGGCGAGGCCGTAATGCAGTTGTCTCGTCTTCCCACGCCGTATCAAGGCCGCGATCGCCTTTGCAGTGCGCGGCAGGCCGAGTTCCAGTGCCAGCACGTTGGCAGTCCCAAAGGGAATAATACCCAGCTGCGGCGGGGCGGGGTGGTTCTGAAACCCGGTCAGCGCCTCGTTGACGGATCCATCACCTCCGGCGACCACAAGCGTCTGCACGGGCAACGAGGGATCAGAGCAGATGTCGCCGATTTCACCGGCGTGACGGGTCAGCCGGATCTCGGTCTTGCAGCCAAGATCTTCCAGCCGGTTGCGCACGTCGTCCAGAAGTTCGGCGTTGTAGCCACCCGAGGTCGGGTTGGCAACTATCAGCACCTTTCCGGCCATATCCGGAACCATTGTGCGCACTGCCGCTGCGCCGGACCACGAGAAAAGTCTCACTCAAAATCCTCTGCTCATCAGACAGGATTCGTTTTTTCGCCGTTCTTATACGGGGCCATTCCGCCGCGCGCCAGTTCATCGGCGCGTTCATTGTCCGGATGGCCGGCATGACCCTTGACCCAGTGCCAGGTCACGTCGTGACGTTCCCTCGCGGCGTCAAGGGCTTGCCAGAGATCCGCATTCTTAACCGGTTTGTTGGCAGCCGTGCGCCAGTTTTTGCGCTTCCAGCCGTACATCCATTCCTTGATGCCACTGCGCACATAGGTGCTGTCGGTATAAAGGTCGACGGCGCACGGGCGCTTGAGGGCATTCAGCGCCTCGATGGCAGCCATCAGTTCCATGCGGTTGTTGGTGGTTTCCGCTTCACCCCCGGAAAGCTCCTTCTCGTGCTCCCCGAACCGCAGGATCACCCCCCAACCGCCCGGGCCTGGATTGCCAGAGCAGGCGCCGTCCGTATAGATCGTGACCCGATTGGTGTTTTCCGTCATCTCTCCAACCCATAGGCTTCGGCGGAAGAAATGCTCTGATGAAAGCGAAGCTTCTTCAGGTACTCCAGCGGATCCTTCGGCGTTACCAGCGCGCCTTCCGGGACGCTCAGCCAGTCGTAAAGCCGCGTCAGCAGGAAGCGCAGGGCAGCGCCCCGGCAAAGGGTCGGCAGGGCATCATACTCGGCCTCGCTCAATGGCCGCACAGTGGCATAGCCCTTGAGCAACGCCTTCGCCTTGGTAACGTTGAACGAAATGTCCTGCTCGAAGCACCAGGCATTCAGGCAGATGGCAATGTCATAGGCAAAGGCGTCGTTGCAGGCGAAATAGAAGTCGATCAGCCCGGACAGCTCGTTGCCGAGAAAAAACACGTTGTCCGGAAACAGATCCGCATGGATCACGCCGCCCGGCAGGTCGTTCGGCCAGACCTTTTCAAGATGATCGAGTTCACGCGCGATCTCGCCGCCAAGGCCGGGATGGACGGTGTCGCTGCGTTCCCCGCATTGATCGAACAGCGGCCGCCAGCCGCTGACGTCGAGCGCGTTCTTGCGGAAGCCGTCGTAATCGGCGCCGTCCAGATGCAGCTCGGCCATGGACCTGCCAAGTTCGGCGCAATGATCGACCCTGGGCCGTTTGACCCACATGCCGTCCAGAAAGGTAACGAGCGCCGCCGGCCGTCCGGCGAGCGTGCCCAGAAGCTTGCCGTCCCTGGAGGGAACAGGCGTCGGGCAGGAAAGGCCCTTTGCGGCCAGATGCTGCAACAGGTTCAGAAAATAAGGCAGGTCGTCCGGGTTCACGCGCTTTTCGTAAAGCGTCAGGATGTAGGACGCCTTGTCCGTGTGGACCAGGAAGTTGCTGTTCTCGACGCCCTCGGCAATGCCCTTGAAGGACAGCAGGCGACCGACATCATAGCTGCCGATGAAGTCGTTCAGTTCCTCATCGGTCACTTCGGTATAAACAGCCATGGGGTTATCCGGCGGCGGCCTGGGAGGCGTCGATCATGTCGCGCAGCTCCCGCGGCAGGTTGAAGGAAATCGTTTCTTCGGCAGTGCGCACCATCTCGACCTTCACGTCGAACCGGTCGGCAAAGGCCGCGATGATTTCCTCTACCAGAGTTTCGGGCGCGGATGCACCCGCCGTCAGACCCAGTGACGTGATTCCTTCGAAATCCTGCCAGTCAATGTCGGTTGCGCGCTGGATCAGCACTGCCGTCCTGCAGCCAGCCCGTTCCGCAACCTCGCGCAACCGCTGGGAGTTTGACGAATTCGGAGCGCCGACAACGATCATCGCATCCACCTTGGGCGCCACATGCTTGACCGCTTCCTGCCGGTTGGTGGTGGCGTAGCAGATGTCTTCCTTGTGCGGAGCGACAATCTGCGGGAACCTTTCCTGCAAAACCGCCACGATGCCGGCCGTGTCGTCCACGGACAAGGTGGTCTGCGTGATGTAGGCAAGCGGACGGTCGGTCTTCGGCGTGAAGGCGCGCGCGTCGTCCTCGGTCTCGATCAGGCTGACGGTGCCTTCCGGCAACTGGCCCATGGTGCCGATCACTTCGGGATGGCCCGCATGACCGATGAGCAGAATTTCCCGATCCCGCCGGAAGTGGATTTCCGCTTCCTTGTGGACCTTCGACACCAGCGGGCAGGTGGCATCAAGGTAGAACATCTTGCGGCTCTGGGCATCTTGCGGCACGGATTTCGGCACACCGTGCGCCGAGAAGATCACCGGCCTGTCGGTGTGTCCGGCCGGAATTTCCTCCAGCTCTTCCACGAAGACAGCGCCCTTGGCCTTCAGCCCGTCAACGACGAACTTGTTGTGCACGATCTCGTGACGGACGTAGACCGGACTGCCATATTTCTCCAGCGCAAGTTCCACGATCTGGATCGCGCGGTCGACACCGGCGCAAAACCCGCGGGGGGCGCACAGGTGAATGGCAAGCGGTGTTTTTTCCTGTCTGCTCTCGGTCATCATGCTCTTTCGAGGAACGTTTCTGCGCGCAATAAGGGCTCGCAGCCCGGCTGTGTCAAGGGATGTGCGGCAAGCTGAACCATTTCAGCCACAATGAGCTGCTTGAAGGTTTGCGTTTGACAAGCCTCGCCAAGCAATTCTTCACCTGCTATGAAGCTCCGCCGACAAGTGTTGCATTTTATGGAATGAAGATGATCAGTGCGATTCACGCCGTCTCCGGCAAGACCCTGAAGAAAATTCTGGCCGTCGGCCTGTCCGCCGCGGCTTTGGCGGGGTGCATGAGTGCCGCTGACGGTGTCGCGGGCAAGGTGATTTCCGGTGGTCAGAAGCCGATCGAGATTTCGCCAGATACCTTTGCACCACCCGTTCCCTGTCCAGCGTTGCAGCTTCAATCCAACACCTACCTGATCCGCAAGTATGTTCGCGGCAAGGATGATGACCCGCAGGGTCTGCTCTATCAGGCAACCGTGAAGGACTGGGCCAACACCTGCACGCAGCAACCCGACGGCAGCCGCCGCATGAAGCTGGGCCTGTCGGGCGATGTGACGTCCGGTCCCGCCTGGAAGGGCGGTGAGGTGGTCCTGCCGATCCGAGTCGCGATTGTGCCCGGTGGCAGCGGAGCCAAGCCGATCAGTTCCGAGATCCTGAAAATTCCGGTGACGCTCGGCGCCAATTCTCCCAGCGAAACCTGGACGCTGATCGAAGAGAAATTCACCATACCGGCAGGCGCGGAAGCCAAGGTCATCTTCGGATTTGATGAAGGTCGCCGCCGCTGAGGCTGCTATTCGCATCTAATTTACCGATTTCCGGTACCTGATCTGGTCCCGACCGGGGCGTTTGAACCCGGCGGGCCGCCGGCTGCGCGCGGCCTGTCGGACGGTGCCTAAAATTTGCACCGGCAAAATTGCGGGGGCCGCATGTCGCATATTGACAAGACTATGTCCGCCTCGCACAATCCCGCCCCAATCGGGGTCGTCCCCCGGTTGGCGTGGTGACACGTCAATGTTTATGCGGGAGAGGCCGGGTGAAAGGATCCTGGCGCCGAAGGAGCAACCGCCCCGGAAACTCTCAGGCAGAAGGACCGCATGAACTGCAACGCTCTGGAAAGCAGTGCTCCGCAAGTGGGTTTGCGGACTGCTCACCGAAGGAGTAACCGCAAGCTGCCGAAGGCGCCGGGCGGGAAATCTCTCAGGTACTCGGACAGAGGGGGTGCAGACGGATCAGGACCTAAAGGTGCCGATTCGGGACTGCGCAACCCCGAATACGAGGACCGTTCATGGCGGAAACCGTTGCAGACGAAGATCTGAAACAAACGCCTCTTCACGACCTTCATGTTGAACTGGGTGCACGCATGGTGCCGTTTGCCGGCTATTCCATGCCCGTGCAATACAAGGCCGGTATCATGGCCGAGCACCAGCAGACGCGCACGAAGGCCGGCCTTTTCGATGTCTCCCACATGGGCCAGGCCCTGTTGATCGGTCCCGATCACGAAACAACGGCACGGGCGCTGGAAGCCCTGACCCCGTCCAATTTCGTCGAGCTTGGTCACGGCCGTCAGCGCTACACGGTGCTGCTCAACGACGAGGGTGGCATCATCGATGATCTGATGGTCACTCGCCCGCTGTCCGAAGACGAAGACGGCAAGCTGATGCTGGTGGTCAACGCCTCCCGCAAGGATGTCGACTACGCACATCTGCGCGAGAGACTGCCTGAAAACGTAACCCTTGAAGTGATCGAGGACCGCGCGCTGATCGCGGTTCAGGGCCCGGAAGCTGTCGCCGCCGTTGCCGCACATGCCCCGCAGGCGGCTGACCTCGGCTTCATGGCCGCAGCACCAATGGAATTCGACGGGATCGACTGTCACGTTGCCCGTGCCGGCTACACCGGCGAGGACGGCGTCGAGATGTCCGTGCCGGCAGGCGCCGCCGAGGCCATTGCCCGCGCGCTGCTGGCCGACGACAGGGTGGAGCCGATCGGCCTTGGCGCCCGCGACAGTCTGCGTCTCGAAGCCGGGCTTTGCCTTTACGGCCATGACATCGACGAGACGACTTCGCCGGTCGAAGGCGCGATCACCTTTTGCATGCAGAAGCGTCGCCGCGAAGAAGGCGGCTTTCCCGGTGCTGAGCGCATTCAGGGTGAACTTGAAAACGGCCCTGGCCGTATCCGCGTCGGCCTGCGCCTTGATGGCAAGGCCCCCGCGCGGGAAGGCGCCGAGATCGCCTTGCCCGATGGGCCGGTGATCGGCACCGTCACATCCGGCGGTTTTGCGCCCACCGTGGGTGCACCGATTGCCATGGGCTATGTGCCGGCGGAGCATTCCGAAATCGGCACGTCCCTTGAATTGATCGTCAGAGGCAAGCGCCTGCCCGCCACCGTTGCGGACATGCCGTTTGTTCCGAACCGGTATTACCGCAAACCCAAAGCATGACACTTTCCAGATAACGGACGCACAATATGACCACCTATTACTCCAAAGACCACGAGTGGATTGCCGTTGACGGCGACACCGCCACCATTGGCATCACGTCTTACGCGCAGGAACAGCTCGGAGACGTCGTGTACGTGGAACTGCCGGAAGCCGGCAAGGCGCTGTCGCAGGGCGATGAAGCTGCTGTTGTCGAATCTGTCAAGGCTGCCAGCGAAGTCTACGCACCGATCGACGGCGAAGTCGTTGAAGCCAACGATGCGCTGGTGGACGAACCGGCCAAAGTCAACGAAGATCCGGAAGGCGCTGCATGGTTCATCAAGATGACCGTCGGCAATTCGGATCAGCTGTCCGACCTCATGGACGAGGCAGCCTACAAGGCGTACGTGGAGACGTTGTAATTCATGGCAGGGCACTACTACACGGCACAGGTGGAATGGGCATGCGACGGCGACTACGCCGCAAATGCTTATTCCAGAGGGCATATATGGCGTTTTGACGGCGGCCTGGAGGTTCCCGCAAGCGCATCGCCCACGGTGGTACCCCTGCCGTACTCCATTGAAGCCGCCGTCGATCCGGAAGAGGCTTTCGTCGCCGCCATCTCGTCCTGCCACATGATGTCCTTTCTGGATCTGGCCCGGCGGGCGAACTTCGTTGTCGCCAGCTACAGCGACCGTGCCCAGGGCCAGATGAGCCGTGTGGCGCGGGGCAAGATGGCGATCACGAAAGTGGTTTTGCGGCCTGCAATCACGCTGGTTGCAAAGGAAAATCCGGACCCGACCTGGCTGACGGATCTGCATGAAAAGGCGCATGACGTCTGTTTCATCGCCAACTCCGTGAACTGCGAGATCGTTGTGGAGCCCGAACCGCTCCGCCTCGTCGCACCCTGAATGTGCGGACTCGGCCGCACGCTGTCGTGGCCGGTTCCATGCTCTGGATGGCAACCAGTTCTCTCCTCCGTCCTCCTGGATGGCGCAATGGCGCCGACCCGGGATCGGGGAACCCGTAACCGGGAGCCTGCCGGCTCTCTGGTCCGGGATCGCATTCCCTTCACCCGGGATGACGAAATGAGAGCGTGGTTCATGCCGGTCCGTTTTTAGATCAACCCTTGGGAGCTGCCTGATGCGCTACCTGCCTTTGAACGATACCGACCGCAGCGACATGCTTGCGCGCGTCGGCGTCAAATCTGTCGACGAACTCTTTGCGGATATCCCCGAAGACGTTCGCATGAAAGGTCTGCTCGACCTTCCCAAAAGGGCCAGCGAAATGGAAGTGGAGCGCAAGCTCTCCGCCATGGCCTCCAAAAACACGGCCGCCGGTTCTGTACCGTTCTTTGTTGGGGCTGGTGCCTACAAGCACCATGTGCCGGCAACGGTCGACCATCTGATCCAGCGGTCGGAGTTTCTGACTTCCTATACGCCGTATCAGCCGGAAATCACGCAGGGCACGTTGCAGTACCTGTTCGAGTTCCAGTCCCAGGTCGCGCGGCTGACCGCCATGGATGTCGCCAACGCGTCCATGTATGACGGCTCCACCGGCACCGGTGAAGCCGTGCTGATGGCGCACCGGGTCACCAAGCGCAACAAGGCCGTCCTTTCCGGCGGGCTGCATCCGCAGTACCGCGAAGTCGTCGAAGGCCTGTCCAACATGGCCGGCGACCGGGTCGTCAGCCTGCCGGCAGACCCGACGGGCACCGAGGACATCCTGTCCCAGATCGACGACGAGACGTCCTGCGTCGTCGTCCAGTCGCCGTCGTTCTATGGCCAGTTGATCGACCTGAAGCCGATTGCCGAAAAGGCGCATCAGCACAAGGCGCTGCTGATCGCGGTCTTCACCGAAGTGGTGTCGCTCGGCCTGATAGAGCCTCCGGGAACGCAAGGTGCGGATATCGTGGTTGGTGAAGGCCAGTCCATCGGCAACGGCCTCAATTTCGGCGGACCTTATGTCGGCCTCTTCGCCACCCGCCAGCAATATGTTCGCCAGATGCCGGGCCGGCTCTGCGGCGAAACAGTGGACGCGGAAGGCAAGCGCGGTTTCGTGCTGACGCTGTCCACCCGCGAGCAGCATATCCGCCGCGACAAGGCAACGTCGAACATCTGCACCAACTCGGGCCTCTGCTGCCTCGCCTTCACCATTCACATGTCGCTGCTGGGGCAGGCCGGGCTGACCAAACTCGCCCGCATCAACCACGGCAACGCGGTGAAGCTGAAGAAGCTGCTGGCCGGCGTGCAGGGTGTCGAAGTGCTGAACTCTGCCTATTTCAACGAGTTCACAATCGCCCTGCCGAAAGTTGCGGAAGACGTGGTCGAACAATTGGCCGAGCGCGGCATTCTCGCAGGGCTGCCGGTTTCACGACTGGAGCCGGGCAACAAGGAGCTCGCAAATCTGCTGGTCGTCGCATCGACCGAAGTCAACACGGATGAAGACCGCGCGGCCTTTGCGGACGCGCTGAAGGAGGTGCTGGCATGAGCATGAACACGCAAGGCCGCCCGACCGCAGCGGGCGACGTCGGGGAGAGCTTCCGCCCGAAGACTTTCACCGGCAACCGTGGTCTCGACATGGAAGAGCCGCTGATCTTCGAATTCGGCTCTCTTGAAACCACAGGCGTCGACCTGGACGAGGACGAGGGCGCCGAGTTCGAGCTTGGCAACTTCAAGCGTACCGCCGAAATCGGCCTGCCGGGTCTCGCCGAACCGGAAGCCATGCGCCACTACGTGCGCCTGTCGCGGAACAATTATGCCATCGACAGCGGTCTTTACCCGCTCGGCTCGTGCACGATGAAGCACAATCCGCGCCTCAACGAAAAAATGGCCCGCCTGCCGGGCTTCGCCGACATCCATCCGCTGCAACCGGTCTCCTCCGTGCCCGGTGCGCTGGAGCTGATTGATGCGCTTGCCCATTGGCTGATGGTGTCCACCAACACCTCTGCTGTCGCGATGAGCCCGAAGGCCGGTGCACACGGCGAACTGTGCGGCATGATGGCGATCAAGGCAGCGCACACGGCAGCCGGCCGCGATCCGAAGATCGTGCTGGTGCCGGAAAGTGCACATGGCACCAACCCGGCAACGGCAGCGCTCCTGGGTTACAAGGTCGTCAACATTGATGCCAAGGATGACGGCACCGTCGATCTGGAGGCCCTGAAGAAGACCATTGCCGAACACGAAGGCAATATTGCCGGCATCATGCTGACCAACCCGAACACCTGCGGGCTGTTTGAAAGGGACGTGAAGCAGATCGCCGATCTGATCCACAAGGCGGACGCCTATTTCTACTGCGATGGCGCCAACTTCAACGCCATCGTCGGCAAGGCTCGTCCTGGGGATCTCGGCGTCGACGCCATGCACATCAACCTGCACAAGACCTTCTCGACGCCTCATGGCGGCGGTGGTCCGGGGTCCGGTCCGGTTGTCCTGTCCGAGCGCCTGGCGCCCTTCGCGCCGCTGCCGTTCATCCGCAAGACGGACAAGGGCCTCGAACTGGTCGAAACCGAAGCCGCCACCAAGGACGATGAGCAGCCCTTTGGCCGCATGACCGCCTTCCATGGCCAGATGGGCATGTATGTGCGGGCCCTGTCCTACATGATGAGCCATGGCTCCGACGGCCTGAGGCAGGCGTCTGAAGATGCTGTCTTGAATGCGAACTATGTTCGCGTCGGCCTGCAGGATCTTATGAGCCTGCCATTCGGCGAGCGTCCGTGCATGCACGAAGTGCTGTTCGACGACAGCTTCCTGAAGGACACCGGTGTCACCACGCTCGACTTTGCCAAGGCGATGATCGACGAGGGCTACCACCCGATGACCATGTACTTCCCGCTGGTGGTCCATGGTGCGATGCTGATCGAGCCGACAGAATCGGAAAGCCGGGCCGCGCTGGACCTCTTCATCGCCACCATGCGCGATCTCGTTATGAGTGCGAAACGCGGTGAAACGGAACGCTTCTCCGGCGCGCCGTATCTCGCTCCGCGCCGCCGTCTCGACGAAACGGGCGCCGCCCGCAAGCCGGTCCTGAAGTGGACCGAGCCTGCTCCGGCCGAGGTGACCCCAGCCGCCGCAGAGTAACGCTCCTCGCGATCCGCAAGAGCTTGAAAACCCCGGCTACGGCCGGGGTTTTTGTTTTTCGAACCGTCGAGGCCTCATCCCGGCTCACCGTCTGCTCGACTGCGAAAGCAAAGAGCGGATTTTCGCAGTCGACAACTCAAAATCTTGTTGACAATAAAAATGTCAAAATGACATAAAAATTGTCAAATGAGGTGTCTATGAAGAAGTCCGTCGAGCTTTACGAAATCATTCGCCTGATACGTCCCGTACACCGCCGGCTTGCAAGGGCGGTGGAGGCCAAACTGGAGGGCACCGGTGTAACCGTCGGCATGCGCGCGGTCATGGAAGTGCTGGAGGAGGCTGGGCCAACGGCCGTGCCTGATATCGGCCGGGCGCTGTTTCTCGCCCGCCAGCAGATCCAGCTTCTTATGAATGCTCTGGAAGAACAGGGGCTGGTCCAGCGTCACCTCAATCCGGCGCACAAGCGTTCGCCGCTGTTTGACCTGACCGAAGCAGGACATCACAGGTTCGGGGAGATCCGGGCACGGGAAAACAGCGAGATCGACGCCATCTGCGAGATGTTCTCGGACGAAGACCTGCGCTCCACTCAGCGCGTCATGTGCACCATGCTTGATCATTTCGCCGCGTTCGAGGACGACCCGGACCGGCCCAGGGGTCTGGAATAGCTTGAAAACAGGAGAGGTCACATGACCGGAATCTGGACTATGGTAGGGCTCTGCGCTGCCGGTGTTCTTGCCTATGCCGTTTATTGCCTGAAGCGGCTGGGGACGCCGACAAAGGGCAAAAGGATCGACAGGGCGTTGCGCCCGGTCACCGCTCTGGTGGTGATTGATGTACAGGAGGATTTCACCCGCAACACCGGCAAACATGCGTTCGATCCAGGCGAGAGAGAGGCGGCTCTTGCCGAAATCAGCCGGCAGGTGGAAGCGCATCGATTGGCGGGCCACCAGGTGGCTTTCATCAAGAACGTTTTCCGGGATTGGCCGGTGGTCGTTGCGATGAAGATCGCCGCTGGCGGCATCGGCACACCCGGTCGCGACGGGCTGAAACTCGACCGGACGCTTGATGTAGGCAGCGCCGCCGTCTTCGAAAAATCGATCGGTGACAGCTTCTCCAGTCCGCAATTTGAAGCCTGGCTGGAAGAAAACCGCGTCGGCAAGCTGGTTCTGGTCGGTCTCGATGCCTGCCATTGCGTGCAGTTGACCGCAAAGGGAGCCCTGGCTCGGGGCTATGAAGTTGAAATCAGGGATCCGGCGACCCTGACCACGCGGCCGGACAAGTGGGCGGAGCTGAAAGGCGAGTTGAGCCATCTTGGAGCAGCCTTCGCCTGATGCGGGCGCAGCCGGGTTCGACTGCGCCGCAAGCTCCTATTGTGCGGCCTGGAGCGCCTTCTCCCGGCTGCGCAGATCAAGCAGATGTGACATCCAGCTACCGCGCTTTTGCAAAAAAGCGGTCAGGAGCGCGGGATAGTCTTCCGAGACGGCGTTCCGGACCGAAGGTCTTGCCGCGAGGTTGCCACGCCAGGCCGTGACCCGGTCGAGGGCGTCAAAAGTTCCAAGATCCGTAAAACCGTCGAAGACATCGAAATAACGGAACACCGGTGCAAAAGCCGCGTCGACCAGCGAAAAGGATGACCCGGCAAAGAAGGGGCCGTCCGGATCGAGTATGCTTTCCAGGTGACGGAACCTTGCGCGCAAGGCTTCACCGGCAGCATAAAACCCCGTGTCGTCGCTTGCATTGTAGAGCGCGCCGATGCCGTTCAGGATCTGCGAGGCGAACTCCACATAGGCTCGGTGCCGGGCGCGTTCCGCTGCGTTTTCCGGGTGCAACCGGCTCCCCTCGGTCTCGTCCAGGAATTCGACGATCGGGGCGGATTCAAAGAGATAGCGGTCACCGGCCAGTTTGAGCAGTGGCACCTTGCCGAGCGGAGATGCTGCGCGGAACCAGTCCGGCTTGTCGGCCAGATCGATCATGACCCGTTCAAACGGTACCTTCTTTTCATCAAGGACAATCGCAGCGCGCTGCACGTAGGGGCAAAGCGCATGGCTGATCAGGGTAAGCTTTTCTGGCATCTGAAAACTCCTTTTCATGCACTTGCATTAAAGTGAATGCACTTGCATGAAAAATCAAGATTGATGCACTTGCATAAATTTTCTATCTCTCCCGCATGAGCAAGAGCACCCCAACCCCGCCTGCCGCCATCGATGCCTGGGCCCGTTTGCAGCGGGCGAGCGGCGCTGTTCTGGCTCGCGTCGAGACGCGCCTCAAAGCGGATGGATTTCCACCACTTGGCTGGTACGATGTGCTGCTGGAATTGAGCCGCGCAGAGGACAGGACACTGCGTCCGGTTGAAATCGAAAAGCGGATGCTGCTGGCGCAATACAACGTCTCGCGGCTGCTCGACCGCCTCGCGGCGGCCGGTTACATCGAAAAGCTGAAAAGCCCGGAGGACGGCCGCGGTGTGTCAGTACGAGTTACATCCGAGGGTGAAGCGCTTTTGAAGGCCATGTGGCCGTGTTACCAGGCTGCGGTGGAGGCCGAATTCACGAACCATCTGGAGCCGGGAGACGCCGAAACGCTCTGGGATGTACTGGGCAGGCTTGTGCGGTGACATCTGTTCCCGGGGAGTGAACACACTGTTTCCCCATGACAGGCCAAAACATGCGTATAAGGTCGACAAAACCTCTTGATGACCGGACTCTGATTGCCATGACAGACAGCACCAACCTGGACGAACGGACCGGACTTCCGCAGGAATGGCTGTTCCTTCTGAAAGAAAATCCGCGCGAAGACTGGTCGGGACACCGGAACCTCGGGCCCTTGACCGAATTCTGGCTTGCCCGGCACAACGGCTTTCGTCAGCTCGGCGGTGACCTGGACACTATCCTGACCGACTTCCGCGAACAGAAGATCCCGGTGAACCGGTTCGGCAACCTGTTCGCGCCGCGCCTGCAGCAGTTCCTGAGCGAGTTGCATCACCATCACATGATCGAGGATCAGCACTATTTTCCGGTTTTCATGGAAGCGGAAAAGCGTCTTGTCGATGGCTTCGAGCTACTCGAAGGCGATCACGAGCTGATCCATCATCGCATTGAATCGGTCATCAAGAGCGCCAACAAGCTGTTCGGGCAATTGCAGACGAAAGACCGGGACGCCATCCGCCGCGCAGCCGACAGTTTCGCCGGTGTCAGCGACACACTGATCTCCGGCCTGATGCGTCACCTGGATGACGAGGAAGACCTGATCGTGCCGCTTATCCTGGATCGGGGCGAGCGGAAACTGGGACTTTCGTAAAAGCGGCTGTGCAGGCATTGGCCAGGGATCCTTGATCCGGGTTAAATTGTGGGCTTTGCCCATGCCACAGTGTTGAGGCTTTCCGGTTACACTTGTCCTGGTCGCGGATATCGGCGGCACAACAGGCTTGACTCCTTTCCCGCTCTCACGCATTTAAAATGGCATGACCAAGATGAGCGCATCCTTCGTGTATTTTTATTACGTCACCGACATACCGGCGGCTGCGTAGGATCTTGTTCACCCCATAGACACCTCAAAAGCCGCCGCGTCAGGCGGCTTTTTGGTTTCTAGAGACCCGAGCTTCCTGGCGGGGGAACCAGGAAGCGAAAAATGACCAGACATATGATCGAAGCCGGAAAACCGGCAACAAAACTCAAGTCGGAAGCACTTGCCGTGCTTCTGGAACGTGGCCTCGTGCACCAATGCACGGATATCGAGGCGCTCGACCAGACTCTGTCGAAAGGGCCGATCACCGCATACGCAGGCTTTGATGCCACGGCGGCAAGCCTTCATGTCGGCCACCTGATGCCGCTGATGACCATGCGCTGGCTGCAGAAGCTCGGCCATCGTCCGATTGTCGTGCTGGGTGGTGGTACCAGCCAGATCGGCGATCCGAGCTTCCGCAAGGATGCCCGGCCGATGCTGGAAGAACGCCAGATCGCCGCCAACATCGCTACCATACGGCGATCCGTCGAACGGCTGGTCGACATGGAAGGCGAAGACGGGGCTTTGCTGGTCGACAATGCGGAATGGCTCAATGAATTCCGCTTCCTGGAGTTCCTCCGCAACTATGGCTCCCAGTTCACCGTCAACCGCATGATGACCTTCGACAGCGTCAAGTCACGCCTCGACGCGCAGATGCCGCTGACGGTTCTGGAGTTCTGCTACATGATGCTGCAGGCTGTCGATTTCCTGGAACTGGCAAAGCGCTACGATTGTTCGCTTCAGGTTGGCGGGTCCGATCAGTGGGGCAACATCGTCAACGGTGTGGAGCTTGGCCGCCGCGACGGCCGCAAGCTGCACGGACTGACGGTTCCGCTGCTGACGACCGCCAGCGGCGCCAAGATGGGCAAGACTGCCGCCGGTGCCGTGTGGCTGCATCCCGAACATCTGTCGCCCTTCGGCTTCTGGCAGTTCTGGCGCAACACCGCCGATGCCGATGTCGCCAAATGCCTGCGCCTCTTCACCGAACTGCCGATGAGCGAGATCGAGCGTCTGGCTGCGCTGGAAGGGGCGGAGCTCAACGAAGCCAAGAAGATCCTGGCCACCCAGGTGACGGCTATCGTGCATGGACCCGAAGAAGCGCGCGGAGCCTTGCAGCAGGGCGATGCCCTGTTCTCTGGCGAAGGCGAGATCCTGGATCCGACCCACAGTATGCCGCTGAAAACGCTGGCGGAGGGGCTTGGTCTTCTGGAGCTTGTGGTCGCGGTCGGCTTCGCGTCCTCCAACGGCGAAGCCCGCCGGCTGGTGGAAGGGGGCGGCGTCCGTCTCAACAACCAGATCGTCGACGACCCGCGCCGCCGTATCGCGACAGGTGATCTTCAGGCCAATGACCGCCTGTCGATATCCGTCGGCAAGCGCCGCAAAGCGCTGGTGGGATTTGAGTGAGTCGCTTAGACGGCTTCCGTGTCATCGATCAGAACGGCCGGCTCCAGCCGGCCGTTGTAGCCGAAGACTTTCCCGATCAGCGGGAAGGTCACCTCAACGCTGAAACTATACCTGCCATCGACAACACGTTCGCGCCCGACCGCTCTCGGAGCAAGGGGCAGCGGCAGAGATAGAGGACCGAGTGAAACTTCCGCCGGGGTGATGTCGATACCCTGTTCGGTCGCACTCACCTGCATCTTGAACAGGAAGGGGCCAAGGCGCTCCAGCATGCAGGGATAGGCTTCGCCGTTTCCAGCCATCATGTCGGTTTGGAATGGCTGCCCGTCAAACCGCCGTGTCCAGCGCTCTCCGCCCGCGATAGGTTCAAAGCTGGTCTCGACCCGAACACCCATCCGGGCTTCCGGCAACTTCGCCAGCCGGCAGATCAGTCTGGCTGCCAGGGAAGTGCCTCTGCTGACATCCGCGATTCCACGCGCCTCTCGCGCAAAACTGTGCATGTAGCGAATCTGTTCCGGAACCTTTGCGAAGTCGGGGCCGAGTATGTCCTGATAAAGTGTGCGGGGCATGTGTGAACTGCTTTGATGTCGATGTGTCTTCCCAGGCAGACCACTCCGGAGGCATTTGGGCAACTGAAAATCGTCTTTGTGCTTATTGCGTGACGTGCAGTTGAGCAGCACCCCAAAGAAAGAAGCCGGGAGATCCCGGCTTCATTTGGTTTGCTCAGCTTTGTTTCTCCAGTTGCCTTGCCCGGTAGTCTGCCACCGGCAGGCCGCCGACGCCCCAGTTCTCAAGGTCCACTTCCTCGATCACCACGAAGGTGGTTGCGGGGTTCTTGTCGAGCACATCGACCAGAAGGTCCGTCGCGCCCTTGATGAGCCAGGCTTTCTGCTCTGCGGTCACCCTTTCACGGGTCACCTGGATATTCACGTAAGGCATGTCAGGTCACTCCTTCGGTACGGGGCCGGATTTCAAAGATCTTCGCCATGATTTGCCAGCGGCCCTCGTCACGCACGAATGTCAGGAGGTCGGTGAAATCGTTGCTGCCGATCGAGCAGCGAACCCTGGCAAAGGCCGTGTTCTCGCCGGCAAACTGGATTTCGTCGATGACATCGCGGCGCTCCTCACCCCGGGACGCCGGCGACTGGCGGGCGGCGACGACCGGCACATATTCGGCCATCGTGCGATAGAGCAGGGGTGTTTCGTCTGCAGTGGCGTAGATCGCCCGCTCGTGAAACACCTGCTGCAACAGGTCGGTATCGCAGTGATAAAGCGCGTCGAAATAGTCGGAAATGACCTTTTCCAGCGCAGCCAAGGCACTGCTCATGCCGCCAGACCTTCTTCCTGAAGGGTCTTCTGGGCCGCCGGACGGGCGCGGATGCGCTCGACATAGGCTGCCGTCTTCGGCCAGTCGCCAAGAGATACGCCGATGAAGTTGGTCCAGTTCAGGATGACAAAGGCGTAGGCATCTGCAACGGAGAAGCTATCACCCAGCAGATAGTCGCCGCCCTTGGCCAGCAGGGCATCGAACTGGCCAAGCCTGATCTTCAGCTTGGCCAGGTTATCAGCCGCGTCTGCTTCGGAAAATTGCTTGCCGGAGAAGAAAGGGCTGAACCCCTTGTGCAGTTCGGAGGACAGGAAGCTGAGCAATTCCAGGACTCGGAACCGGTCGAGCGGTTTGCCGGCGCTATCGGACGCAAAGTCCGGATATTGCTCGCCAAGCCAATGCAGGATCGCGACGTTTTCCGTGAGGACGTCGCCGTTTTCAAACCGCAGTGCGGGCACGTAGCCGCGCGGATTGGTTTCGTCATAAACCGCGCCGGTTTCCGTCAAGCCCGCAGATGTATCCACTTTTTCGAGACTGTAGGTGGCTCCCGCTTCGTTGAGAATGAGATGAGCAGCCATGGAACAGGCACCGGGTTTGTAGAACAGTTTCATCGATTGGCTCCTTGGTTCGTATCGATGCCCGGAAGGTGTAATTTTAGGTCACCATTGACAAGCAGGTTTCTAACGGTAACTTGCATTATCGAGTTACCGGGCAGAAACCTGATGGTTCCCGCGTGACCTTGGAACTTTAAGGATTATGTGGTGCCCATGGCATTGAAAATGCGCAAGAACCTCAGCCCGAAGCCGCCGCAGCCCTGCAGCCTGACCCAGTGCATGAAGGTGATTTCCGGCGCCTGGGCACCCAACGTCATCTGGAGCCTGCGCGCAGGTCCGCGCCGCTTCAACGAGCTGAAGGCGGATATTCCCCCTGTTTCCGGCAAGGTTCTGTCACAACGCCTTTCAGAACTGGAAGGGCGCGGCATTCTGTTGCGCCATGTCCGGCCGACATCGCCGCCGTCGGTCGAATATGAGCTGACGGACCTCGGCCAGGATCTCGTTCCCGCGCTGGAAGCCATCGTCGAAGTCGGTCACAAACTGAAGGAACGGCGTGATTTCCAGAAGGCGGCGGAAGCTGCCGAATAGGCGCTGGATCGGGGAGGGGGACTTGAAACACCGGACCTTTGTTTGTGTCCATGGCGTCTGGCATGGCGGCTGGTGCTGGTCGCGTCTGGCAACCATTCTGCGGGCACGCGGGCACCGCGTCACCACACCCACGCAGACGGGCCTCGGCGAGCGTTTGCATCTTCTTTCGCCTGACATCACCATCCAGACCTTCGTGGAAGACATCGCACGGCACCTTCAGTGCGAGGACCTGAGGGACGTCACCCTTGTCGGCCACAGCTTTGGCGGCATTCCGATCACCGGTGTTGCGGACATCCTGCCGGAACGCATCGCGAAGCTGGTCTATCTCGACGCGATCATGCTGGAGAGCGGGGAAACCTGGTTCGATTTTCTGCCGAAGGATCTGGCAGAAGATCGGAGGAAACTCGCGGAATCCAGCAGTGGCGGCCTTTCATTGCCGCCAGCCTCACCGGAAAGCTTCGGCATCACCCGTCCGGAAGACATTGCCTTTCTGGAACTGCGCCTGACCCCGCATCCGTTCCGGACCTTCACCACAGCCCTGGAGCTGAAACACCCGGTCGGGAACGGCCTTCCGGCTCACTACATCGAATGCACAGACCCGCCTTATCCGCCTGCAAAAGTCGCCTTGGCCCGCGCGCAAGCCAAAGGCTGGCCGGTCTCGCAGATAGCGACCGGGCATGATGCGATGGTGAGCGAACCGAAGGCGCTGGCAGACTTGCTGGAAGGCATTGCTGAAGAGTTTTGACGATGAAGGCGCAAGGCCCGGGCCTTCAACGGATAACGGGGCAGCCCTCTTTCGAAGGCTGCCCCGCATCACTGCCAGGACAAGATCGGGTAACGCCGGCAGTCTTTAGAAGAACCCGAGCTTGTTCGGATTGTAGCTGACCAGCATGTTCTTGGTTTGCTGATAGTGATCCAGCATCATCTTGTGGGTTTCACGGCCGATACCGGACTGCTTGTAACCGCCAAAGGCGGCATGGGCCGGGTAGGCATGATAGTTGTTCACCCACACGCGACCGGCTTCAATGGCGCGGCCGAAGCGGTAGCAGCGGTTGGCATCGCGTGACCACACACCGGCGCCAAGGCCGTACATAGTGTCGTTGGCAATTGCCAGGGCTTCTTCTTCGGTCTTGAACGTGGTGACGGACACCACAGGGCCGAAGATTTCCTCCTGGAAGACCCGCATCTTGTTGTGGCCTTTCAGGATGGTCGGCTGAACGTAGAAGCCGCCGGAAAGGTCGCCGTCGAACTTGGCTTCCGCGCCGCCACACAGCACTTCCGCACCTTCTTCGACACCGATGGTCAGATAGGACAGGATCTTGTCCTGCTGCTCACGGCTGGCCTGGGCCCCGACCATGGTTTCCATGGCGCGCGGGTCGCCCTGCTTGATAGCTTTCACACGGGCGATCGCCCGTTCGATGAAGGCTTCGTAGATATCTTCCTGGATCAAGGCGCGGCTCGGGCAGGTGCAAACCTCGCCCTGGTTGAACGCGAACAGAACAAAGCCCTCGATGGCCTTGTCCAGGAACGCATCGTCCTGGCTCATCACGTCGGAGAAGAAGATGTTCGGCGACTTTCCGCCGAGCTCCAGCGTCACCGGAATGAGGTTCTCGGTCGCATACTGCATGATCATCCGGCCGGTTTCGGTGGAGCCGGTAAAGGCGATCTTTGCGATGCGGCTGGACTTCGCGAGCGGTGCGCCAACCTCGGCACCAAAGCCGTTGACGATGTTGAGAACGCCATCCGGCAGCAGGCCGCCGATGAGCTCTGCCAGCACCATGATCGCAGCCGGTGTCTGCTCGGCCGGTTTCAGCACGACGCAGTTGCCGGCCGCAAGCGCCGGAGCCAGCTTCCAGGCCGCCATGAGGATGGAGAAGTTCCACGGAATGATTTGGCCGACAACACCGAGCGGTTCGTGGAAGTGGTAGGCGACCGTATCGGCATCGATCTCCGACATGGACCCTTCCTGGCCGCGCAGAACGCCTGCGAAATAGCGGAAATGATCGACGGAAAGCGGAATGTCGGCGGCGGTTGTCTCACGGATCGGTTTGCCGTTGTCCCAGGTTTCCGCCTTCGCCAGAATGTCGAGGTTCTGCTCCATGACATCGGCGATCTTCAAAAGAACGTTGGCGCGCTCTGCCGCCGGGGTCCGGCCCCAGGCGTACTTGGCTGCATGGGCGGCATCCAGCGCCAGCTCCACGTCAGCGGCGTCGGAGCGGGCGACTTCGCACACGGTTGTGCCGGAAATCGGTGTGATGTTGTTGAAATACCGTCCGTTCACCGGGGCGACGAACTTGCCGCCGATGTAGTTGTCATAGCGGGACTTGAACGGCGACGACGTGTCGACGGTAAAGCTGGGCATCTGGTTCATCTGGGATCCTCCACTAGATCGGCAGTCCGGCGATTGAAGCCGAGACGGGCCGAAGGTCCCGGTCCTCCACCGGGAATGGGCGGACTGTGCCGGAGGAGCTCTGGAAGCGGTAGGAGGGGGAAAAGGGCGGTGTTTCGAATGTGTCTCAGTTCTGAGACAGGTCGGCCGGGATTTCAGTCGACGCCGAGCCGTTTCATGCGGCGGTAAAGGGTCGCCCGGCCGATGCCGAGCGCGCGAGCGGCTTCCGAGACGTTGCCGCCGGCGCGCGTCAGGGCGCGGATGACGGCCGCTCTTTCCGCCTTTTCAAATCCGCTCGGACCGTCCTCCCGGCCAAGCAGATCTGAAGCGGGCAAAGGCTTCAGCGGGCCGCTCGCGCCGAGCCCGAAGGCCTTTCTGGCGGCACGGGTCGCGCCAAGCACGATGTCGTCACTGTCGACCGCCACCAGCATCGCGGTGTCTGTGCTTTCTCCATCTGCGACAATGATACGGGCGCCAGGAAAGGCGGCGCGGAAGGTTTCGATCTCGATCTGCCGTGCGGTCTGAGAGACCATGGCGGCAATCAGCCGGTTGAAGGCTTCTGTCTGGTCGGACCGGGCGGAAGAGACGTCCAGGGCTCCCACGAGCCGCCCATCCGGGCCATAGATCGGCGCATCCATGCAGCTCATGCCGACATTGCGTGCCAGAAAGTGCTCCTGGCGGTGAATGATGAGATTGCGTTCTTCTGCAAGGCAGGTGCCGATGCCGTTGGTGCCGACGGCTGCCTCGCTCCAGTTGGTGCCCTGGCTCAAGCCCCAGTCCTGAAAGATATCCGCGTCGGCCGAGGTGCAGCGCTGGTCGAGAATGACACCTTCGGCGTCGGTCAGGAGAACCGTGCAGCCGGACTGACCGACCAGGCCAAAAAGCTGATCCAGCTTGGGGGCCGCGATCTTCAGGAAGGCGCCCGTTTCTTCGCGCCGCTGGTAAAGCTGGTCGTCACCGATGCGCTGAGGCGGCTTGCGGGTTGCCGGATCCAGACCGTGCTTGTCGATGGATCTGCGCCAGGACGCGGCGATCCGGGACAGCGCAGGCGCTGAGGCGGATTGTACGGTTCGCAGAACTGTTTCGACGTGGTCCTTCATTGTAGCGATCGACGACCCAGAGGCTGCCGGTTCCTTGAGCCGGCCTCAAACCTCGGATCCGTTCCTCCCATGAACGCTCGTTTGAGCGCAGAGGATGGCGGCATTGAATGGTGATTGCAAGCTGTCTGTCCGGTGGAGGTCCGGACCAGTCAAGCCAAAGGCCTCAGCTCCGCGGGCTGATATATTGCCGTGTTGGCAAAACGCCGGGAAAAGAACTTCCCCAATTGGCGACGTAGGGGGAAGTGCGTATCCCTTGTTGTTTTTCGGGATGGTTAGGCTCGACAAAAATAAACGAAAAGGGGTTGTTTGAAAATTTTCGCGAAAAAGTAGTAAATTTTCGTCGGTATGAGAGTTAAATGCGGAAATATGTCTGGAGCAAATTAAAGCTGGTGTAAGCAAATTCGTATAATCACAATAGAAACTCCGGAGGGGCCTTTATGTATGGGATGCTGAACGAGGGCATTCGTAGCTTCATTACGGAAAACCATGGCCCCGAGGCCTGGCAAAGCATTTGTGATACCGCGGGACTGGATCAGCTCGAATTCGAGAGAATGTCGAGTTACGACGATGCCATCACCTACAAGCTCATCGAAGCCATTTGCAGCTTCACCGACCTGCCCTTGCCGGAGGTTATGGACATCTTCGGCAGGTACTGGGTTGAATTTGCGGGGGCTTCGCATTTCGGCAATCTCATGCGGCTCGCCGGCAATTCCTTCATCGAACAATTGAAGGGGCTGGATGACATGCACGACCGCATTCTCTTGACGATGCCACACCTCAAACCACCTTCCTTCGAAGTAGACCAGAAGGACGATGGTTCCTGCATTCTGCATTACTATTCTGAGCGCGAAGGACTGGCACCGATGGTGATAGGCCTTCTGCACGGCCTGGCCAAGGAAACCGGTGAGCGCATCGAGGTGAGCCAGGTCGCGGTGAAATCCGAGCAATTCGATCACGATATTTTTGAAGTCAGGATTCTCGACAAGGAACCACTCCCCACCAGTACCGAGGCCGGAATTTGACCTCATCCAAACTCGATCTGACCGGCAAGGCCATCGACATGCTGTTTCCCATGCATGTCGTGTTGGATGATCGCGGACGGATCGGCGGACTGGGCCCGACCCTGGAAAGGGTTCTGGGGAAAGGAGTTCTGGAGGCGGATCTGTTCGACATCTTCACGGTGGAAAGACCGCGAAACGTCAGATCCATGGCCGACATCCGTGAAGGGCTGGGTACCAAACTGGTTCTGAGGGCACATCTGCAAGATGGCGCGCCGATACAGTTCCGAGGGTTCGCGCTGGCTGCCGGAAACGAGAACGCGATATTCCTGGATCTGTCCTTCGGCCTTCACCTGTCGCAGGTCGTCGAACGGTTCAGGCTGACGGAAGCAGATTTCAAACCCAACGATTTTTCAATCGACCTTTTCTACTCCTTCGAAGCGCAGCGCACGCTTCTTGAAGACAGCCAGAAAATGGCCTCCGCACTCAAGGCCGCGAAGATAGAAGCGGAAAAGAAGGCCTTGCAGGACCCCTTGACGGAAATCGCCAACAGGGGAGCCCTGCACCGCCGCCTGGAAGATGTGTTGCATTTGCAGGATAACGGGCAAGTGTTCGCCCTTCTGCATATCGATCTGGATGAATTCAAGTCGATCAACGACAACTTCGGCCACTCCGCAGGCGATATGATTCTCCTGCAGACGGCGGAGGCAATGACATCCTTTTGCGGCCCGAACGATCTTCCGGCGCGCCTCGGCGGGGATGAGTTCGCCCTGTTTCTGGCAGAGCCCCCGGACAAGGAAGAGCTCCATGCCATGGCGCTTCGCCTGTTGAATGCGATTGCCAAGCCGATCCGCTACAACGGCCATAGCTGCCAGGTGACGGCAAGCATAGGCGTTGTCCTGTTTCATCCCGGACAGGTGCAGAACGCCGACAGGCTGATCGCGCATTCCGATATCGCGCTTTACGACGCCAAGACCACCCGATCGTCCGTCAAGCTGCTGTCAAGGGAGATGATCCGGCGGCACGAGGAGACCAGCAGGCTGATCTCGCTGATCGAGAGGGGGCTGAAACTCAGCCAGTTCGTTCCCTATTTTCAGCCACAGATAGACAGCGTGACGGGGCAGGTGTGCGGCCTGGAAGTGGTTGCCCGGTGGCAGACCGAGAAGCAAGGGGTGCTGCCGCCAGCTCGCTTTCTGGAAACGGCGACCAGGGCGAATATCATGTCCGAGATTGACCGGCAGGTGCGGTGCAAGGCCTTCACGCATTTTGCGGAATGGAAATCCGACGGCAAGGACATCGGCAAGCTCTCCCTGAATGTGACCGCATCCAACCTCAGGTCGGAGGCGTTTGCCGCAATTTTGCAGACCGAACTTGCCGATGCGGGCCTGACGCCCGGCGACATTCAGCTGGAACTTCTGGAATCGATCCTGTTTGACCAGTCGGACCAGGAATTGATCGCCCAGTGCCGCAATCTGGAACAGGCAGGCTTTGCCCTGGCCCTTGATGACTTCGGCACGGGACACTCCTCCATCGCCACCTTGATCGAGACACCTGTCGCGACCTTGAAGATTGATCGCTCTTTTGTCTCCGGGCTCGACAGAAACCCGAAAATGCAGCGGATTGCAGGTGCCATGCTGGCAATGGCCCAGAACATGGGTCTAGATGTTCTGGCAGAGGGCGTTGAAACGCGCGAGGAACTGGAATTCCTGGAAAACTGCGGCTGCCGGTTGTTTCAAGGCTTCTATTTCTCGCCGCCTCTCAGCGCAGTGGAGATCCGCAAATGGCTGGATGTCTGGGCGCCGCACCTGAAGTGCGTGACGGCCTGATCCGGGCAGTTCCCCTCATAAATAAAGAAAACCCCGCCTCCCTTTCTGGGAAACGGGGCTAAGTGGAACTCGCGGGGAACGCGAAGTCTCCTCTTTGGAGTGCCTGCTTATGCCTGCAGACGGGATCTGATTTCCTTGCGGAGGTCGTCGATAGGTGACGTCTTTCCGCCTTCGTTTATGTGCCAGAAGGTCCAGCCGTTGCAGGCTTCCTGCCCCTGTACCAGCGCGCCGACCTTGTGGATCGAGCCGGTATGGTCGCCGGACTTGAGCGAACCGTCCGCACGCACGATGGCAAGATGTTTGCCTTTCGGGCAGCTCAGTTCCGTGCCCGGCTGCAGCAGACCGCTCTCCAGAAGCGTGCCAAAGGGAATGCGCTTCAGTGCCCGCTTGCCTTGCTGCATTTCCAGCGATGCGGCATCGCCGGGCTCGATGGCCTCGATACGTGCCGTGGCCGCGTCGATATAGTCCTGCTCGCGCTCCACGCCGACATAGTGACGGCCGAGTTTCTTGGCGACGGCACCAGTGGTCCCGGTCCCGAAGAACGGATCGAGCACGACGTCACCCGGTTTGGAGGAGGCCGTCAGAACCCGGTAGAGCAGAGCTTCAGGTTTTTGGGTCGGATGCACCTTCTGTCCGTCCTTGCCCTTCAACCGCTCGGCACCGGTGCATAGGGGCAGGTGCCAGTCGGAACGCATCTGGAGGTCCTCGTTGAAGGTCTTCAGCGCATCGTAGTTGAAGGTCGGCTTCGCATCTTTCGACTTCACCGCCCAGATCATGGTCTCGTGGGCATTGGTAAACCGTTTGCCGCGGAAGTTCGGCATCGGGTTGGACTTCAGCCAGACGATGTCATTCATGATCCAGAAGCCGAGATCCTGCAGGATCGCGCCAACGCGGAAGATGTTGTGATAGGAGCCGATCACATACAGCGACCCGTCCGCCTTCATCACCCGGCGGACGGCCAGCAGCCAGGCGCGGGTGAAGGCATCATAGGCCTGGAAACTCTCGAACTGGTCCCAGTGATCGTCACAGGCATCCACCTTGGACTGATCCGGCCTGTGCAGGTCGCCACCCAACTGAAGGTTGTAGGGCGGGTCCGCAAAGACCAGGTCCACAGACCGGGACGGCAGTTTCTCAAGGGCGGCAACGCAGTCGCCCTTCAGGATCGTGTTCAGCCAGGAAGCACCAGCTTCCGGTTCATTGGATAGACGGGGTGCCCCGAAGGACACCCCGGTACGCAGTACACTCATTGCGACGCAATACCTCACGCAATTTCGAGTGTCATGGTTACCGGGTTTGGTAAATCAGCGGTTAAGCGATCGAAACAAAAATTCCCTTTGAATCAAGGCTTTGTTTACAATCGTAAAAGCTGAATGAGAAGTTAATGACTTGTTCCGACCGAAAAGGCCAGAATTCTGCTGATTTCATTGAGGGGACGACCAGAAGTTGCTTTCCATTCGTTAAAGGCAGCCTGAATCGCGTTCAGATTTTTTTCGACATCGCGTCCTTCTCAATGACATTTTCACGGATGAGAGCGTTAACCACATCGCCGGAGAGGACGAAACTTTCCTTGCCCATAAAGCGCAAAGCGATTTGCCCGGTGTTGCCGCCGAGCCGGTTGCCTTGTTTCTTGAGGAGGTCCATCAGGCCGATCTGGTCGCTCACCGGGTAATGCGCGAAAAAACTGGCTGCGCTGCCGTGTTCGGCCGCTAGCTTCTTGAGGAAAATCGCGTTCTCCTGAACGGAACGGATCTTGGCGCCATTGCGCACGATCCTTTTGTCGCCAAGCAGCTCCTCGAACGCCTCGTCAGGCAAGAAGGCGAGGCGGGCGACATCGAAGCCTTCGAAGGCCTCTTCGAAACCCGGCCACTTCTGATCGATGACTTTCCAGCTGAACCCGGCCTGAAAGACGCATTTGGTGAACATGGCAAGCCAGCGGTCGTCACCGACCTGTTCCAGCTCGTCAGCCGTTCTGGGGGCAGGATGCTCTGCCAGCAGCGCCTTGAGTGCTTCGGGGCCGCCCTTTTTCTCCGCGGCCAGGTTTTCTATTTCTTCAAAGGAACGCATGCAGATCTCCGTCTCGCTGCAACTAGCCGATCCCCCCATAACCCTCATCCTGAGAAGGGCCGCGATGCCGGTTTCCAAGGATAGGCCACCAGCCAGTTCCAGAGCCTGCCACCCGTCCTTCGAGAGGTCGCTCTGCGCCTCCTCAGGATGAGGAACAGGAGGGGAGGTGGTCGGAGAAAAACCTTAGCGTTCCTGGATCTGTTTTGTCCGTTCAAATTTGCGCAGGGCCAGCGAAAGCGTGATCGTCATCATCAGGTAGATCAGGGCGACGACGTTATAGGTCTCAAAGTAGCGGAAGGAGCCGGCGGCATAGACCTTGCCGAGCTGGGTGATGTCCGCGACCCCCAGAACCGACACCAGCGAGCTGTCCTTGATCAGTGCCACGAAATCATTGCCGAGCGGTGGCAGGATGGTCTTCAGCGCCTGCGGGAAAATGATGAGGCGAAAGCGCAACCAGCCGTTCATGCCGAGCGCTTCGGCGGCCTCGATCTGGCCCTTGTCGACGGCCTGGATACCGGCCCGGAAAACCTCGGCAATAAAGGCCGAATAGCCGATCGTCAGCGCAAGAACCGCCCGCCAGAGCAGCGGAAAATCCCGGGTGCGCAGTGGGTCCAGTCCCAAAGGCTCCAGAACGGCGTTGACCGCAGCGATGAACAGCGGGGTCGCGACGAAGGCGATATAGAGCAGCAGGACGATGATCGGCATGCCGCGCACGATCTCGACGTAGAACCGTGCCCCCTGCCGCAACACGATCGATCCGGACAGCGAGGCAAGAGCCAGCAAAAGCCCGAGCACGGAGGCGCAGAAGAAGGCGACCAGCGTTACGAAAACCGTCAGTCCGATACCGCGCGAAACCGTCGCCATGACCTGCGAATAGATGTCGTTGGTCGCGATCTGGAACAACAGGAAAACCGCAATGCCGACGGCAACCAGAAGCCAGTAGGGGAAGTCTTCCTTTGGCGCGCCGGACGGTGTCTTGGTGCGGAACATGGTTTGGTCTCGGCTCCAGCGTTGGTTACGGCGGTTCAAACGAAAATGGCCGGCAACGGGGCCAAAGGCCCGGATACCGGCCATGGGTCGGAAAGTCCAGCCGCCCGCAGGCGGTGATTGGCCTTACTCGGCGACTTTGTAGTCGAAGAACCACTTTTTGTTGAGGGCATCCAGCGTACCGTCATCACGCATGCTTGCGATAGCCGCGTTGACCGGTTCGATCAGGTCCGAGCCTTTGGGAAAGATGAAACCGAAGTCTTCCGAGCCCATCGGATCGCCAATCAGCTTGAAGGTGTCCGGATTGGTCGAGACATAACCCTGGCCACCGGTGCTGTCGGTCAGAACCAGATCGACATCGCCTGCCTTGAGCGCCTGAACGGCCGCACCGAAGGTTTCGAATAGCTTGATGCGCGGGTTGGCTTCGTCGCCATCCAGCACTTCATAGACGGTGACATAGAACGGCGTGGTGCCCGGCTGAGCGCCGGCCAGAAAATCGCTGTTGGCGGCAAAGCCTTTGGCATCCGTAAACCGGTCTTCGCCCGCGCGGACCAGCATGAACATTTCGGACCGCATGTAGGGGTTTGAAAAGTCCACCTGTTCGGCGCGGTCGGCACGAATGGTGATGCCGTTCATCGCGATGTCGTATTCGCCGGCGGAGATGGCGGGGATCATCGCGTCCCAACTGGTGTTCTGAAAGGTGACGTTCAGGTTCAGCCGTTTGGCGATTTCGGCAACGGCATCATATTCCCAGCCGATTGCCTCACCCGACTTCGGATCGACGAATTGCAGCGGCGGGTAGGTATTTTCGGTCGCGATGACGACGTCCCGGCCGCCGAGATCCGGCAGATTGTCGGCAAGGGCGGAAACGCCTGCGCCAATCAGGGAGGAAACGGCGACCGCAAGGGTCAGGACAGTGTTTTTCATGGGGAACTCCTGATTGAAAACTTTGCCGGACTTTAGCCGCTTGCCTCGCTTTGGGAAAGCCTGCTCAAATGCGGTAGCGTGGGCGCTTTGCAGAAATTTTCTCTCTGCGAAAAAAAATTCAAAATCCGATGCTAGATCTATTGACCATGGCAAGCGTTAGCGGGACTGTGAGCCCATAAGAACAATAAGGAGACGGTTTGTGTCCAACTCGAACAAGAACATGTTTCATCAAGCCGCCCGCAGGGTCCGGCATGCGCCATCGCATCCGCTTGAGGTCTTTACCGATGCCGACAAGGCGGTCGACCGGCTGATCGAAATTTTTGAATCCAACACCGCGTTTCTGCGTCAGCATTTTCAGGATCTTCTGGAAGGCAAGGAAATCGACGGCCGCGTGCGCGCGTTCTATCCGCAGGTGCGGATCGTGACCGACAGCCACATCCGGCTCGACAGCCGCCTGTCTTATGGTTTCGTTTCCCGTCCCGGCACCCACGCCTCGACGATCACCCGACCGGACCTTTTCCGGCATTATCTGGTATCCCAGTTGTCGCTACTGATGAAGAACCACGACGTGCCGATCCAGGTAGGCGACAGCGACATGCCCATCCCGCTGCACTTTGCCTTCTATGACGGCACGCATGTGGAAGGCGGTGCGGCGGCGGCAAATCTCGACCGTCCCCTGGCGGATATGTTCGATCTGCCGGACCTGACCGTCATGGACGATTCCATCGCCAACGGCACGTATGATCCGGCCGATGGCGTCATGCCGCTTGCCTCGTTCACGGCGCCGCGTGTCGACTATTCCCTGCACCGCCTGCAGCATTATACGGCGACAAAAGCCGAGCATTTCCAGAACTACGTGCTGTTCACGAACTATCAGTTCTACATCGACGAGTTCTGCCGCATGTCCAGGGAGCTGCTGTCGCAGCCGGACAGTGGCTACGAGGCCTTCGTTTCCCCCGGCAATGTGGTGCTGGAAGCAGGACAGAGCCAGCCGGATGGTGAAGAGCTGACAAAGCTGCCGCAAATGCCGGCCTATCACCTGAAGCGGGCGGACGGCAGCGGCATCACCATGGTCAATATCGGCGTCGGTCCGTCCAACGCCAAAACCATCACCGACCATATCGCAGTGCTGCGGCCGCATGTGTGGCTGATGCTCGGTCACTGTGCAGGCCTGCGGAACAGCCAGACGCTCGGCGACTACGTTCTGGCTCATGGCTATGTGCGCGAGGACAATGTCCTCGACCAGGACCTGCCGATCTGGGTGCCGATCCCGCCGCTGGCGGAAGTGCAGGTGGCCCTGGAAGATGCGGTTGCGGAAATCACTGGTATCGACGGCTACGAACTGAAGCGCGTCATGCGGACAGGAACCGTCGTCTCGCTCGACAATCGCAACTGGGAACTCTGGGATCAGCCGGAGCTGGTCAAGCGGTTCTCCCAGTCGCGTGCCATCGCGCTTGACATGGAATCGGCGACCATCGCCGCCAACGGGTTCCGTTTCCGCGTGCCCTACGGCACGCTGCTGTGCATCTCGGACAAGCCGCTCCACGGTGAACTGAAGCTGCCGGGCATGGCAACCGATTTCTACAAGCGTCAGGTTGCCCAGCATCTTCAGATCGGCATTCGGGCCATGGAGAAGATGCGCGACATGACCGCCGAACGCCTGCATTCGCGCAAGCTTCGAAGCTTCGCTGAGACGGCCTTCCAGTAAAGTGTTCCGAACGGCTTCGGTAGTGCACTGAACGGAGCCGTCTCGAATGCAACGAAGCGCACCGCATGAAGTCGTACGAGTGCGACACACCAAAAAGAAAAGCCGGTGCAGGGCTGCACCGGCTTTTGCATGGCCAATGAACGTCGGCTTGACGTCTTATTCGGCTTCGTCGGCCGGGGCGGCGTTCAGCATGCCGTAGCGCTCGACGCCGATCTTTTCCAGAAGCTCAAGCTGGGTTTCCAGGAAATCGATATGACCTTCTTCGTCCGACAGAAGCTCTTCGAAAAGCTGCATGGAAACATAGTCGCCTTCCTCGCGGCAGATGTCGCGGGACTTGGCATAGGACGTGCGGGCGTCATATTCGCCGGCAAGGTCCGATTCCAGCACTTCCTTGATGTTCTGCCCGATCCGCAGCGGCGCAACCTTCTGCATGTTCGGATGGCCTTCGAGGAAGATGATGCGGTCGACCAGCTTGTCGGCGTGCTGCATTTCCTCGATGGATTCTTCCCGTTCCTTCTTGGCAAGGCGCGCGAAGCCCCAGTCGCTCAGGAGGCGGTAGTGAAGCCAATACTGGTTGATGGCGCCCAGCTCCAGAAACAGAGCTTCGTTCAGGCGCTCAATGACTTTCTCGTTCCCTTTCACGGCAGAGCCTCCTTCTTGGAAATCGGTTGTTGTTTAGAATTATTCTAGAATATTTCACTTCAGGCGCAAGGGGCCTTGGCACTCTGAAATGGAACTTCCACTGGTTACACCCCGAAGCAGCGAATTGAAACCGGCCACAGACCAGTCCATGAAAGCAAGCCGGCTTCAAGTCTTTCCAGGCGGGCAAAAGCGACTTCGTCATACTGTCCGTTTGTTGCCGGCAGATGAAGGAAGGCCCCCGGCAGGAAGACGTAGATGGCAACCGCTTGAGGAGGCGTCTGCCCGGCCTCAGCGGAAGCGCGGGCCGTGGCTCCAGCAGGTGAGGGAGTAGCGGGTTCCCTTTGTCACCGGCACCACCCTGTGCAGCATGAAACTGGCAAACAGCGTCGCGCAGCCCTGATCGCGCGAGGCAGCCATCACCTTGTGGCCGAGGCTGATTTCCAGCGCCCCGCCTTCATAGGCGTCCGTTGGCGAAAGCTGGGTGACGATGGTCGCCTTGCGGAACTGGGCGATGGGGCCTTCCCCGACATCCGAATGCCAGTCGTAATGGCCTTCTTCGCTTTCATCGTAGATGGCAACCTGAAGCTTCTCCCGAAACTCGGTGATGTCGAAATCGAAGGCCTCGCGATTGGCTTTTGCAACGGCAGTCATCACACGGTCCATGACCCAGCCGGCGGTGCCTTCGTCATCAAGCCAGCTTATGCGCGCGCGGCGGATCTCGCCTTGCTGCTTTCCGCCCACCAGGCCGCCCGTATCCTGGGCTTCCGCCTGGCTCAGGCGGATGATTTCATCGCACTCCTTTTGAGAAAAGAGTGCGTCGTAGGAATAAGTGAACATCGGGGCTCAGATCCAGCAAAGAGGTGCGCTGTTCAACCTCCAATTCGGGTAAACTGCAACTGTTTTCTTGAGCCGGAAAAGAACTATTTCCGCGGCCTTTCAACCGCGGCAGCCAGAGCCTTCTTCATCACCGTCGGAAGGGCTTCGCTTTCAATGACTTCCGGGACCGACCACCAGGCATCATCCAGCAAGGGGGCAGCCTCTGCCTCAAGGTCGGCCCGGTAGACCGTGAGCCGCAAATGAAAGTGGGTGAAGGTGTGCTTCACTTCCACCGGACGCTGCTGCCAGTTCGCGGGAAACGGTGCAAGGCTGAGCGCATCCTGAAGGGCGAAGTCTTCTGCCCACTCGGTTCCCGGCACTTCACTCATCCCGCCCAGCAGGCCGCGCGGCGGGCGGCGGCGCAGCAAGACCGCGCCCGATGCAGTGTCGACCGCCACGAAGGCAGCGCCAAAACGTGTGGGTTTTTCTTTCTTCGGCGCCTTGCGCGGCAGTGTTTCGGCAAGAGCAGACGACTGGACCCGGCAGAGCGAGCGCCAGGGGCAAAGGGCGCAGGCCGGTCGCCTGGGTGTGCAGATTGTCGCGCCAAGATCCATGACAGCCTGCGCGAAGTCGCCGGGCCGCTCGTCTGGCGTCAGCTCAGCCATTTTCGACTTGATTTCGGGTTTGGCGTCCGGGAGCGGCGTTTCGATCTGAAACAGCCGCGTCAGAACCCGTTCCACGTTGCCGTCAACCACGGCCGCGTGCCGGTCGAAGGCAATGGTTGCGATGGCGGCCGCTGTATAGGGGCCGATGCCGGGCAGCTTCTGCAATGCCATTTCATCTTCAGGAAATTGGCCGTTGTGGTCCCGGGCAACGGTTTCGGCGCATTTTTTCAAATTGCGCGCCCGCGAATAATATCCAAGGCCCGCCCAGGCTTTCATGACGTCTTCTTCCGCTGCGTTGGCGAGATCGGTCACGGTTGGCCAGCTTCGCGTAAACTTCTCGAAGTAGTCCTTCACGGCTGCGACAGTGGTTTGCTGCAGCATCACTTCAGACAGCCAGATCCGGTAGGGATCCGGGACTTCGCCCAGGCTCCGGTCTTCGGGAGAAACCCGCCAGGGCAAGCGCCGTGCGTGCCGGTCATACCAGTCAAGAAGCAGTCGAGAAGGGGAAGCAGATGCCATGAGATCAGATGAACAGCAGGTGTTGATATGAAGCAGCAAGCCTTGGATAGCCTGGGGACAACTTGGCTGATATAGGCAGTGCAACGAGTTCGGGGAAAGTATTCGTCGTCATTTTGTCGTATTCTATTGAGACACAACACCCCATTCTGGAAACCGGCCGGCAAATCGCCGGACCGCATGTCTGGATGAGGAGGTAGGCCATAAGCGCTACGAAGGCAAACCCTGTGCACGCCTCGAGGGGGGCAAAGACGCTGGCCGATCTTGTCGGCAAGGCCATGACACCTGTTTGCCGAAAGCGTGGTTTTGCGTCCGTTGACATCATTGCCTCCTGGGCCGATATCGTGGGCGAGCGTTACGGCACGCGCGTACAGCCTGACCGGCTGATCTGGCCGCGCCAGCCCGAACGCAGCGATCCGGAAAACCCGCCGGAGCCCGCGACACTCGTAGTCCACACAGACGGCGCAACGGCCCTGATGCTGTCTCATGACAGCGCTCAGGTGATCGAGCGCATCAATACTTTCTACGGCTGGCGGGCCATTGGCCGCATCAAGATCCTCCAGAAACCTGTTCTGGTGAAACAGCCAGTGCGCAAAAAGCCCCTGCGTGACCTGACCCAATCCGAAGAGCGTCAGCTGGAGGCGCGGCTGGAGGGCGTCGAAAACGACCGTCTTCGGCAAGCGCTGAAGAAACTCGGGGCGCAGGTTATCGCCCGCCGGGAAGACGATGCCGCGTGAAGCGGATCCGCGTTTCCTCCAATAACAACTCTGTGAAATGCGGATTGGCGGGCAATCCCACGGACACGGATTTTCCCGAAAACGACCGCGTTTACCGGTCCTTCGCTTGATTGCGGCCTGGAACGACGCAAAGAGGCCCCGGTGGTTGACCGTCCTCGCTCCTGCCACATTTGATAAGCTTTGTTGACGCCGCCTGCCCGAGAGGGCAGAGAAGGCGGCAAGCCGGTTCATCCTGCATTCAGCTGAAGGCAAATAGGGTGGCCCGGTACCGTTAAACCCGATCGGCTTGGATATCCGTCAGGATGTTCTTCGATCCATGCACCGGCCGGTGCAGCGCTTGACTATTGTGACAGGACGATCTTCGTGACCCAGACCCGTAGACAGTTTCTCAAAACCACTGCCCTGGCGACGGCAGCCTTCTGCCTTGCCGGTTCGAGCTTGGCTCTTGCGCAGACCGTCGACCAGGACGAACTGGTAAAACCCGGCCCGCTGGGCGACAAGATCCTCGGCGATGAAAATGCGCCTGTCACCATTGTGGAATATGCGTCCATGACCTGCGGTCATTGCGCCAACTTCCACAAACGCACCTACCCGGAGCTGAAGGCCGATTACATCGATACCGGCAAGGTTCGCTTCATTTTCCGCGAGTTCCCGCTGGATCCGGTTGCCGCAGGCGCTTTCATGCTGGCACGCTGTGCACCTGCAGACAAATATTTCGAGATTGTGGACATCATGTTCGAACAGCAGCGGGCCTGGGCGTTTACCGACAATCCGTACCAATCCATGCTCGACTTTTCCAAGCAGATAGGTTTTACAAAAGAGTCCTTTGAGGAATGCTTGGGGAACCAGGGCCTGCTTGATGCCATCGAAGCGGTGAAAAACCGTGGTGCGAGCGAGTTTGGCGTGAATTCCACCCCGACGTTCTTCATCAACGGCGAAAAGCACTCGGGGGCGCTTTCGATTGAAGAGATGGGCAAACTTATTGACGCAAACCTCTAGACTGGCGGTCCATCCGCCGGTCTGTTCGGTATGCCTCGATCAAACCCATGATCTTCAGGTGTCCGTGTCCAGGGGGCACGGGCGCCAATGAAATTTTCCAAACTCCGCATTGTCGGCTTCAAATCCTTCGTTGAACCGATGGAGTTCATCATCGGCAACGGCCTGACCGGCGTGGTCGGGCCGAATGGCTGCGGCAAGTCCAACCTTGTCGAAGCCCTGCGCTGGGTGATGGGCGAAAACTCCTACAAGAACATGCGTGCGTCCGGCATGGACGACGTCATTTTCTCCGGCAGCCTGAACCGGCCGGCGCGCAACACCGCCGAAGTGACGCTGTACCTGGAAAATCAGGACCGTACTGCGCCTGCCGCCTTCAATGATGCCGATGCGCTTGAAGTCAGCCGCCGCATCGAGCGCGAGCAGGGCTCCAACTACAAGATCAACGCCAAGGAAGTGCGCGCACGTGACGTGCAGCTCCTGTTCGCGGATGCATCCACCGGCGCTAGGTCGCCTGCGATGGTGCGCCAGGGACAGATCGGTGAGCTGATCGCCGCCAAGCCGACGTCCCGCAGGCAGATCCTGGAAGAAGCGGCTGGTATTTCCGGCCTGCATTCGCGCCGGCACGAGGCGGAAATTCGACTGCGCGCGGCAGAGCAGAATCTGGAGCGGCTGGAAGACGTGCTCGTCCAGATCGACGGCCAGCTCGACAATCTGCGCCGGCAATCGCGCCAGGCCTCCCGTTACCGCAACCTGTCCTCCGAAATTCGCGCAGCCGAAGCCTCGATCCTTTACATCCGCTGGACCGAGGCACGCGATGCGCTGGGCACGGCCGAAAGTCATTTTGCCGAAGCTCAGAAGCAGGTGAACGAAGCCACGGGCCTGCAGGCCGAAAGCGCCCGCATTCAGGCCATCGCCGCCCACAAGCTGCCGGAACTGCGCGACGAGGCTGCCAGGGCGGGCGCTGCGTTACAGCGGCTGGTAATCGCCCGCAACGAACTGGATGCCGAAGAGCGGCGGGTGAAGGAAAAACTTCAGGACCTGGAGCGCCGTCTGGTGCAATTGGCGGAGGACATCCGGCGCGAACAGTCGATGGTCTCTGAAAACGACGAGGTTCTGGAGCGCCTGTCGGAAGAGCGCGCGGAGCTTCTGGAAGAAAACGAGATGGTGCAGGAGCGTACCGAAAGCGCCCGCGAAAAGGTGGCCGAGGCTGAAGAAGCCGTGGGAACGCTGGAAAGCCAGTTGTCCGACCTGACAGCGGCCGAAGCACGGGCGACCGCTGAACGCCGTCAGTTGGAGCGGGCGGTCGCCGAAAGCCGTCAGCGCGCCGACCGGCTGCTTGCCCAGGCCCAGGACGCCCAGAAGGCCCTTGCCGAAATCAACGAGCGGATGGCCGAACAGGACGGCGTCACCGAAAACCGGGAAGCCCTGGAAGTGGCCAAGGAAGCCCTTCTGGAGGCGGAAGCTGCCGCGGAAGAAGCCGAAACCGCAACCCGCGAAGCACGCGAGCAGGAGCAGTCTGCCCGCGGCCCCGTCGGCGACGCCCGCCAGTTGCTTCAGGGCCTAGAGACAGAGGCCAGGACGCTGGAGCAGGTGCTCAACGTTCATTCCGAACAGGATCACACGCCTGTTGTCGAGCAGATCCGCGTCGAACAGGGCTTTGAAACGGCGCTGGGGGCCGCGCTCGGTGAGGACCTGGATGCCTCCCTGGAAGAAGCCGCCGCTGTCCGCTGGGGCGGGGTCCTGCCCCATGAGGGCGATCCGGCTCTGCCGGCCGGCGCCCGAAGCCTGGCCGAGGTGGTGGAAGCGCCCGCCGAACTGAGCCGCCGCCTGCGCCAGGTCGGTCTTGTCGATCAGGCAGCGGGCCCGGATCTGCGCACATCTTTGAAGCCGGGCCAGTGCCTCGTTTCCGTGGAAGGTGACCTGTGGCGCTGGGACGGTTTCGTGATTGCAGCCAATGCGCCGACGCCGGCAGCGCAGCGCCTGGCACAAAAGAACCGTCTTGCGGAACTCGGCGACGAAATCGAACAGGCCCGGCGTGAGCTTGAGGATCGCCAGCAAGCGCTGGAGGGTGCGGCGTCCAGGGTGCGTCAGGCCGTCGAACTGGAGCAACTTGCCAGAGGCAAGGTTCGCGACGGTCAGCGCCAGGCGGCTGCCGCGCGTGAAGCGCTTGCGGCAGCGGAGCGGGCGGTTTCGCAATTTGCCGCGAAGCGGGAAGCTGCGCAGGATCGGGCACAGCGCCTTGGCGAAGAGGCTGAACTGGCCCGCGAACAACTTGCCGAAGCAGATGAACGTCTCGAAGAAGCGCCTGACGGAACCAGCTATCGCGATCGCATCGAGGATTTGCAGGGGCAGGTCGCGGCAGCGCGAGGTGCGCTGGCCGAGGCGCGGGCGGTTGCCGAGGGCCTTGCCCGCGAGCAGCAGATGCGCGACCGCCGTCTGGAGGCCATTGCCCGGGAATATGACGGCTGGAAGACCCGTGCCGCTAATGCCGCACAGCAGATTTCCATTTTGCAGGAAAGGCGTGAAGAGGCAGAAGAGGAGCGGGCCGAGCTGATCGAAGCGCCCGAAGACATAGAGATCAAGCGCCGCGACCTGTTTTCCGCCATTGCCAAGGCCGAGGAAGACAAGAAGGCAAAAGACGATCAGCTCCAGCAGGCAGAGCTGGATCTTGCCGAGGTCGACCGCGCGGCCAAGCTCGCGATGGAAGCGATGGCGGGCGCACGAGAAGAAAAGATCCGCGCCGAGGAGCGCCTTGAAGCCGCCCGGGACCGCAAGCAGAACCTGGAACGGCGGATCGATGAGGACCTGGAAGTGCCGGTGACGGCACTGCCGGAAATCGCCGGCCTGAAGGACGGCGCACCGCTGCCAGATCCCGATTCCATGGAACGCAAGCTCGAGCGGCTGAAGGCCGAACGTGAACGGCTCGGCGGCGTCAACCTGCGGGCGGAGGAAGAGCTGCGCGAAATCGACGATCAGAAGACCACGCTGACGTCCGAGCGTGACGACCTGATCGAGGCGATTCGGCGCCTGCGGACCGGGATCTCGAATCTCAATCGCGAGGCGCGGGAACGCCTGCTGGCCTCCTTCGAAGTCGTCAACGGCCACTTTCAGCGGCTGTTTACCCATCTTTTTGGTGGAGGCACGGCGGAATTGCAGCTCGTTGATAGCGACGACCCGCTTGATGCGGGTCTGGAAATCATCGCCCGCCCGCCCGGAAAGAAGCCGCAAACGATGACGCTGCTGTCGGGCGGCGAGCAGGCGCTTACGGCCATGTCGCTGATTTTCGCGGTGTTCCTGACCAACCCTGCACCGATCTGCGTTCTCGATGAGGTCGACGCCCCGCTGGACGACGCCAACGTGGAGCGTTACTGCGACCTTCTGGACGAGATGGCCAAGAGCACGGAAACCAGATTTGTGGTGATCACGCACAATCCGATCACCATGGCGCGCATGAACCGCCTCTTTGGCGTGACGATGGCCGAGCGTGGCGTTTCCCAGCTTGTTTCGGTCGATCTGGAGACGGCGGAGCGATTCCGGGAAACTGGCTAAGAATGCGTCTGGTGCGGCACTGCCGCGAAAACCTTATGCAACTTAGGTCTGGCTGATTCTGCTAAAACAGAAAAATATATTATTTTTCAAAGAGATAGAGTTTGATGCAGGCTTCTTGACACGGCATGAGGTGCCGACTATGGTGCGCGCGGCTTAGGGGGCTCCCCAGTTGTCGGATCAACCATGTCGGCGCGAGCTGAGGACTTAAGAACATGTCTTCGCAAAACGGCGATAATAAGGATCGGGCGGCTGGTTCCCCGGAAGCGGGTCTGTCGGAACGGCGGGCTCAATTGAACCGGAAGCTTGACGACTTGAGGGTGGTTGAAGAAAAGACCGCTCGGAAGTCACAAAGCAGCTCATCCGGATACGCGCAGGCAATGAAACTCTCTTCTGAGTTTATCGCCGGTGTGCTGGTGGGGGCCGGGATTGGTTGGGTAGCCGACCAGTGGTTTGGGACATCGCCTTTCGGGCTGATCGTCTTTCTGCTGCTGGGTTTCGTAGCCGGGATCTTGAACGTTCTGCGCGCGGCGGGTGTCGTCGAGCAGCCGGATGCCAAGGTCCAGCGCGAAAAAGACGTTCAGAACGACAGATCGAAATAGAATTTGTCGCGCCTTTTGGCGCATTGATATGAACGAACGAAGAAGGCTGGCCGGTGGCGAACGATCCGATCCATCAGTTCCATATCCAGACGCTATTCCCGATTGAAGTCGGGGGCATGGATTTCTCTTTCACCAACTCTTCGTTGTTCATGGTTTTGACCGTGGCGGCGACGTCTGCATTCCTGATTTTCTCGACCAGCGGTCGCGGACTTGTTCCGACCCGTCTGCAGTCGATTTCGGAAATGGCGTATGAGTTTGTAGCCGGGACATTGCGAAGTTCTGCGGGAACGGAAGGGATGCGCTTCTTCCCTCTCGTGTTCTCTCTCTTCATGTTCGTTCTGGTCGCGAACCTTTTCGGGATGTTCCCGTACTTCTTTACCATCACCAGCCACATCATCGTGACCTTCGCCCTGGCGATGCTGGTGATCCTCACCGTGATCATCTACGGCTTCATGAAAAATGGCATGAAGTTCCTCAAGCTTTTCGTCCCGAGTGGCGTGCCTGGGGCACTGATCCCGCTCGTGACGCTGATCGAGGTGATTTCGTTCCTTTCACGTCCGATCAGCCTGTCCGTTCGTCTTTTCGCGAACATGCTTGCCGGTCACATCACGCTGAAAGTGTTCTCCGGATTCATCGTCAGCCTTAGCGCGATGGGTGCGGTCGGTATCTTCGGATCCATTCTCCCTCTCGGAATGACGGTTGCCCTGACGGCTCTGGAATTCCTGGTCGCGTTCCTGCAGGCATACGTCTTCACCGTTCTGACCTGCATGTACCTGAACGACGCCATTCATCCTTCACACTGAGGGTAACCCAATCACACGGCCTTTGCGCCGCGAGTGAGCAATCTGCAAACACCATTTAGGAGCACGTGTCATGGAAGCAGAAGCAGCAAAATACATCGGTGCCGGTATCGCATGCCTGGGCATGGGCGGCGCAGGCATCGGCCTCGGCAACATTTTCGGTAACTACCTCGCAGGCGCTCTGCGCAACCCGTCCGCTGCTGATGGCCAGTTCGGCCGTCTGATCTTCGGCTTCGCCGTGACGGAAGCTCTGGGCATCTTCTCCCTGCTGGTGGCTCTGATCCTCCTGTTCGCTTAATCGCTAAATTTTAGCGACGACCGATGCGACTCCGGTGGCGGCGCGCTCTAGCGCCGCCCAGCCGGATTTAGGAGACTGGAAATGGCAGGCCAAACTCACTCGACCACAGAAGGCATGCACGAAGCCATAGAAGTGCCGGCCGCAGAGCATGGCGCGGGTTTCCCGCCTTTTGACAGCACCACATTCGCCTCCCAGCTCTTGTGGCTCGCGATCACGTTCGGCGTGTTCTACTGGATCATGAAGAATGTGGCCGTTCCGCGGATCTCAGGCATTCTGGAAGACCGCAGGGACCGTATCGCAGGTGACATTTCCGAAGCCAACCGGCTGAAGGAAGAAACCGACGCTGCGATCGCAGCTTACGAGCAGGCGCTGGCCGAAGCCCGCAACAAGGCTCATGGCATTGCCCATGACACGCGGTCCAAGCTCAAGGCTGAACACGAAGCTCGCCGCGAAAAGGTGGAAGCCGAGCTGAACGGGAAGCTGAAAGAAGCTGAGGCACAGATCGCCGCAACCAAGACCGATGCCCTTTCTCAGATCGGGGATATTGCCGGAGAAACCGCTTCAGCGCTCGTCGAGCAGCTGATCGGCAAAGCTCCGACCAAGACCGACCTGACCAAGGCGCTCAAGTCGGCGATGAACTGAGGAGACCGTCATGGACGCTACATTTTGGGCCCTGATCGGTCTTATCCTGTTCTTCGTCGTAATTTTCTACGTCAAGGTTCCGGCCAAGATCAACGGTTCACTGGACGACCGCGCTGAAACGATCCGCAAGGAACTGGAAGACGCACGCAAGATGCGTGAAGAAGCCCAGGCTCTCTTGTCTGAGTATCAGCGCAAGCGTCACGAAGCCGAAGGCGAAGCGGAAGCCATCATTGCAGAAGCCAACTCGGAAGCCGAGCGCCTGACGCTCGAAACCAGCCAGGCTCTGGACGAAATGATTGCTCGCCGCACCAAGGCCGCGGAAGACAAGATTGCACAGGCCGAAAGCCAGGCAATCGCAGAAGTCCGCGCCAAGGCCGCCGATATTGCCGTTGCTGCGGCTGAGGAAATCCTTGCCGCCAAGGTGAAGGACAAAGTCGCCGACGACATCCTCACCAACAGCATTGCGCAGGTGAAGGAGCGGCTGAACTAAGTTCGGTCCACTCTGCTGACGAATTGAAGAAGCGGCCTTTCGGGGCCGCTTTTTTGTTTCTGGGAACGGACGGCCTGGGCGTTTGATGGAACGGCGACAAGACGTCTTGCTCCGACTAAGCGCGAAACTGTCCGACGAGGGCCAAGAGACTGTGTGAGCCTGGCAAGCGGCAGATGTGGCGTGCAGGCGCAAGCTGTCCCGGCAATTGTGGTCGTGATTTGGGACCGGAAGAGTTCCGGACTGCGTCAGTCCGTTTTCAGCCTGTTTTCGGGCCGGCATCGGACAGGTCCCGTGTCATGATCAGGTTGGGGGCAGAGCCGCCTTCGAAGTCGAATGACCAGCGGCCTTCTTCGATCAGTCCTCGGGCCTTGTAGAACCCGATGGCTTTCTCGTTCCCCTCGTAGACAGTCAGAAAAAACTTCGGCTGGCCCGCTTGCCGGACGAGGCGGGAGGCGGCTTCAAGAAGCTTGCAGCCCACCCCCAAGCCCTGATGATTGCGCCGGACGTAAAGGGTCACGATTTCAACCGTTCCCGATCCGGGTTGAACAGGTTTCGCCTCGAGGTCGAGTTGCAGATATCCGAGCAGGCCTGAGTCCGAGCGGCAAACGATCAGACGCTTGTCAGGGGCTTGCAGGACGTCTGCGAACGCCTGCGGTGAATAGGTGCGCAGAACATGTCTGGCGTGGCTGTCGGGTATGCCATCAAGAGCGTAGGTGTCCAGCCACACTTCGATTGAAAGGGCCGCCAAGGCATCGAGATCGGCCGAAGTGGCGTCACGGAGTTCCATGTTCGGAGGCAAGCCTCGCGTTGGCATGCCGGACTTTGGGCTGACCTTCTTCACGAGCCGGCTGCCAGCCTGACCGGTTTGAAGCTCATGCGATGGTGAACCGTCGGGCCGTGGCGGACCAGAGCCAACTGATGCTGCGGCACGCCATATCCCTTGTGCTGGGCAAACCCGTAGTCCGGAAAACGGGCGTCCAGGTGAACCATCATCCGGTCCCTTGTGACCTTGGCGACGATAGAGGCTGCCGCTACGCACAGGCAGCGCCCATCGCCCTTGATCAGCGCCTGTCCGGCCTGTTTCAGCCCCGGCGGCACGTCACGGCCATCGACCAGAACGTAATCGGGAACGAGGGGCAGGTGATTGACGGCCCGCACCATGGCCGTCAGGGTCGCGGTGCGAATGTTCAAAGCATCGATGGTTGCCGGTGACGCGCTGGCGAGCGAAACATGGGCCGTCGCAACAATCTGTTCAAAGAGCTCTTCTCGCCGGGCCTCGGTCAGCTTCTTTGAATCGTTGAGGCCGTCGGGCAGCCGGTCATAGTCAAGGATGACGGCGGCGGTTACGACAGGCCCGGCCCAGGGACCACGGCCCGCTTCATCGACCCCGCAAAGCCGCCCGTCGAACGCAGCAGCGTGATTGCGTTCAACGGCAAGATCCGGGCTATCGGGAAAGGCAAGGTCGAAGAGGGAAGGGCTGAACGTCATGATATGCACCCTGCCGCCAGCCCACCCGTTTCTCAAGATGTTGCGTCAAAAGAGATCCAATTGCACACCGCCTTTTTGCGGTTGGACGAAGGCTTCCGTATTCAGTTTCTTCCGCCGGAGATTGAGACCCAGCCGTTTCGCTGCAAGGGAGAAGCGTTTGGCAATCTGGTCGGCATAAGGGCCGCGCCCGCGCATGCGTTCGCCCCATTTGGCATCATAGTCCTTGCCGCCACGCATGGACCGGATCAGGTTCATGACATGGCGATAGCGGTCCGGACGCGCGCGCAGCAGCCAGTCGCGAAACAGTTCCGATACTTCCAGCGGCAGCCGCAGCAGGATATAGGCGACCTCCGTCGCGCCATGTTCGGCCGCAGCTTCCAGCACGTTTTCAATCTCGTTGTCTGTCAGGGCAGGGATCACCGGCGCCATCATGACGGACGTCGGAATTCCGGCTTGCGACAGCGCCCGCACAGCCTCAAGCCGCTTGTGCGGCGCAGAGGCGCGCGGTTCCATCGCACGGCAAAGTTTCTTGTCGAGCGTCGTGACCGAAAGGCCGACCTTCACCAGGTTTCGCTCCGCCAGCCTCGACAATATGTCGATATCGCGCGTCACCAGTGCCGACTTGGTGACGATGGCGACCGGGTGGGAGCAATTGTCCAGAACCTCCAGGATCTCACGCATCAGCTTGTAGCCGCGTTCCATCGGCTGGTAGGGGTCTGTGTTGGTTCCAATGGCAATTACGCGCGGCTGGTAGCCGGGCCGGGACAGTTCACGCTCCAGAAGCTGTGCGGCGTTGGGTTTGGCAAACAGTCTGGTTTCGAAATCCAGCCCCGGCGACAGCCCCATGAATGCGTGGCTTGGCCGGGCGAAACAGTAGATGCACCCGTGCTCGCAGCCCCGGTAGGGATTGATCGAGCGGTCGAAGGAAATATCAGGCGATTCGTTCCGGGAAATGATCGTCCGCGCACGCTCCTCCTGCACCTGTGTTTTCAGCGGCGGCAGGTCTTCAAGGCTTTCCCAGCCATCATCGAAACATTCCCGCGACAGTTTTTCGAACCGGCCGGACACATTGAGCGCGGCCGCGCGCCCCCGACGTCTGTGCTCGGCGATGGAGCGGACATCGGGCAGGGGACCGGTTGCATCGGCTGCAAGGGAAATCTCATCGGGAGGGCTGACGGGCACGCGTTAAGGTCCAGGTTACGGGTTGGAACATAACGGGAACATTATCACGGTGCCGACGCGATGCAAGGTGGCGTTTTCACCCAGCGTGGTTCGGGCTTCAAAAGATGGTGGACTGTTGGTCTGCCGAGAACCTCAGGAGCCGCTACGGTGATTTCCGCCCGGGCGGCGGCCAAGGTATTTCACCAGGATAGCGTCCAGCGTGCCGTCTGTCTGCATTTCGCGAATGGTGGCGTCATAACGCTTCGGCAGGGTTTCAATCTCCGGAAAGGTCGAGGCTTTGGCGAAGACGTTGTAGTAGGGCTTGGTGATGAGCGGCAGAGGCAAGGTGGCCAGTTTGGCCAGACGTCCTGCCTTTTTTTCCTCGTAGAGCGTGCTGATCGTGTTCATAGGAACCGCATCAACACGTTTGGCCAGAAGCATGCCGATCTGCAGTTTGTTGCTGGCAATTGTCTGGAAATTGAGACCTGAGGCGAGAAACTCCGGCGTATAGGAAAAGTCCTGGGTGATGCCGATCTGCAGTCCCTTCAGATCGTTATAGGATTCGAATTGTATTGAACCTGCGTCTTCCGCGCGGATGAAAAAGCTCCAGCTTATGTCGATGTAACTTTCCTGCGGATAGACGAGATACTCCATCCTGTCCGGTTTCTTGGAAAACAAGAGCAGCATATCCGCGCGCCCGGCACGCGCTTCCTGTTGAATGCGGGTTCCGGAGTCGACAAATGCCAGCGAATAGGAAAGCCCGAGGCGGCGCATGACCTCATCGAGAACCTCCACGTCGATGCCTTTGGAAACCCCGTTTTCGACGAACTTGTAAGGCTCTTCAGGCGTCGCCAGCACCACGAGATCGCGCGCCGACGCTGTCGCAACCTGTGAAGCCAGCGCCAGAACAAATCCGGCAAATCCCGCAAGAATTCGTTTCGGGAACCATGCCAGGCGATTTTGGCCGGAGGCTGGCTGTTGATCAGGTGTCGTCATAGCGCCTGTTGCTTGTGTGGTGATCGGGCAGAGCGGCTTCAGCTTTGGCATGCTCTCTTAAAATACCATGAAATCCAGTTCTGTCTTTCGCTGGAACGGGTTAAATTTTCAAAACCCGGCAAATGGATAGCGCGTACTGGCATGGCGAAGCAACTTTTCGAAGCGAGCTGATCTATTCGGCACAGGTACTGGCGCAGCATTCACCAGGCCTTTTATTTCCTTGCGACCAAAGTAGACATCACCTCGTTCGATATTGGGTGACGCTACGGGTCCGATTATTGAACTTTGTTAAGAAACGGAACAAAAAACAGCGTCTGCTTCGTTAGTTGCGCTCGCACTTTGAAAAAAATCATGTAAGACTTGAGATCATGATTAGCGTGATTATTGCGACACGAAATTCCGAAACTGAACTCGTTCACGCGCTTTCGGCCCTTGTGCCGGCGGCCGCTGAAGGTGTTGTCCGTGAAGTCATCGTGGTCGATGGCGGATCGTCGGATAACACCGAGAAAGTTGCCGACGCGGCCGGATGTGTCTGGATCAATCGCAGCGCTGCCTCCCGCAGCGAGCGCCTGGCCTATGGCGCCTCAACGGCAAGCCGGGGAGACTGGCTGCTGTTTCTGCGCCCGGAAACACTTCTGGAAAGCGGCTGGCATCACGAAGCCCAGGCCTTTGTCGAGCGGGCGGCGCGTGCGCCCAATGGCCCGCGGACAGCGGCCAGCTTCCGCCTTCGGTATGAAGCCTTCGGGCTCAGCGCCCGGTTGAGCGAGTCCTTCGCGGCCTTGCGGTCGCAACTCCTTGGCATGCCCTACGGCAACCAGGGCCTGCTTATTTCCCGGCAATTTTACCAGAAGCTCGGCGGTTATCGGCCGTTGCCCGAATTGGAAGATCTCGATATCGCGAAGCGGATCGGGCGCGGGCGGATGGTGTTCCTGCGGGCCGCTGCCGTTTCCTCCGGAGAGCCTGAGCGCGAAGGGCTTGTCTCACGGTTTCGTCAGGCCTTTGCGCGCTTCTGCGTCGGCACTCTGCGCATTCCGGCAAGCGTTGCCGTCAAGCTGCACGGCTAGCGCTGGCGCGCGGCGCCCTCGGGCACGTCCTTGACCGTCAACCGAGGATCACGCTTCGCGCAACTTGCCGCGCTTCAGGTGCTCGTCAAGCCGGGGCATGATTTCCACGAAATTGCAGGGCATGTGACGATAGTCCAGCTGCCATTTCAGAATACCGTCCCAGGCATCCTTGCAGGCGCCGGGAGAGCCGGGCAGCACGAAGATATAGGTCGCCCCGGCGACGCCGCCGGTTGCGCGGGACTGGATCGTCGAGGTGCCGATCTTGTCGTAGGAGATCCGGTGAAAGACCTCCGAAAAACCGTCCATGCGTTTTTCGAACAAAGGCTCCATGGCTTCCGGTGTCACGTCCCGTCCCGTAAAGCCGGTGCCACCGGTCGAGACGATCACATCAACGCCCTTGTCTTCGATCCAGCCTTTCACGACTGCCTGAATGGCGGGAACGTCATCAGTGACGATCTGCCTGTCCGCGAGCACATGTCCTGCCTTTTCGATCCGCTCCACCAGCGTGTTGCCGGACCGGTCTTCCTCCAGCTTGCGCGTGTCTGAAACCGTCAGCACGGCAATGTTGAGCGGAATGAATGGGCGGCTTTCATCGAGACGTTGCATGGCGAACTCCTTTGCTCTCCAGACATAGGCGATAGCCGCACCAGCTTCCAGAGGCAGCAAGCAAACTGTAGCGGCAAATTGATATTGAAATAAAATTACAAAAAATAACAAGATTGAGACACTTGCAAAAAAGTTAGGTCAGTATTATTGACTTAAATAACCAATCCAAAAATGTAACGAGCCAACGATGACAACCTGGGAAAGCCTCTACGCCCGACGCGCCAACCGCATGCGTGCCTCGGAAATCCGTGAACTCCTGAAATTGCTGGACCAGCCGGACGTGATCAACTTCGCTGGCGGTATTCCTGACCAGGCGCTTTTTCCCGCCGAAGCCTTCAAGGAGGCCTATCAGGAAATCCTGGCGGGTGACGGTGCGGGCCGCGCCCTGCAATACGGCATGAGCGAGGGCAGCGCCCGCCTGCGCAACTGGATCGTCAACCACATGCGCCGCCTTGGCGTCGAGTGCGGGCCAGAAAATATTCTCGTCACCTCCGGATCTCAGCAGGGGCTCGATTACATCGGCAAACTGTTCCTGACGGAAGGCGATACCGCGCTGGTGCAGTGGCCGACCTATCTGGGCGCATTGCAGGCTTTCAATGCCTATGAGCCCGGTTACGACCGGCTTGACCCTGGAGCCAACCGCCCTGCGGAAGATTATTCGGCAACCGCGCGCGGAAAAGGTGGACGGATCAAGTTCGCTTACCTTTCTCCCGATTTCGCCAACCCCACGGGCCTGACGGTGGATCTGGCCGAGCGACAACGCCTGCTGGCACTGGCCGGAGAACTCTCCTGTGCAGTCATCGAGGATTCGCCCTATGAGGCGCTGCGCTACGACGGTGAAGCGCTGCCGCCAATGCTGGCGCTTGATTGCGAAGCGTCGGGCGGCATCAACAACACCCGTACGCTGTACTGCGGCAGCTTTTCCAAGTCGCTTTCGCCGGGATTGCGCCTCGGCTGGATCTGTGCGGCGGCTGACGTCATCTCCAGGCTGGTTCTGATCAAGCAGGCGAGTGACCTGAATTCGCCGGTGCTCAACCAGGAAGCCATGGCCCGGGTCGCCGAAAATGTCTTTGAAGTGCATACGGCAAAGACGAATGCGGTCTACAAGTCCCGGCGCGATGCAATGCTGGCCGCGCTTGAGCGGCACATGCCGACTGGTGTCAGCTGGACCCGCCCGGAAGGGGGCATGTTCATTTGGATGACCCTGCCCGAAGGGATGGATGCCGCCGCGCTGCTGGAAACCTCCATCGAAACGGTGCGGGTTGCCTTCGTGCCGGGCCGCGCTTTCCATCCGGACGGGACCGGTGCAAACACCCTGCGGCTCAGCTTTTCCTGCAACGACTATCATAAAATCGAAGAAGGTATTTCAAGGCTTGGCCGCTTGATTACGGAAACTGTCACGTCCAAGTTGTAAGTCCTTCGAAGGAAGAAGCAGGGGCGGGTGTTGGAGCCGATGGCGCTGACCGACAGGCTGGACAATTATTGTGAGCGGATTGGGCCGGAGTTCTGGTCCGAGCCGCTCAACGCGCTCACCAATGCGGCTTTCCTGATTGCGGCTATTGCCGGCTATATAATCTGGCGCCGAAAGACGCCGGACGATCTCCTTGCGCTGGTTCTGATCGGCATCGTGTTCGTGACGGGCGTCGGGTCGTTCCTGTTCCACACCTTTGCAACAAGATGGGCGAGCCTTGCGGATGTCATTCCGATTGCTCTGTTCATCCATGTCTATCTTTATGCGGCGCTGAACCGGTTTCTGGGACTGCCCTGGTGGCTGGCGCTCGGCGTCGTGATCGCGTTTTTTGCCGCAACCCCCTTCGCCGGGCAGGCGGTCGCCCCCCTGGTCGGCTCATCTGCTGGTTACGTGCCTGCGCTGTTGGCGATATTCGTTGTCGGGGGGCTGTTTGTCGTCAGGAACGCCCCTCTCGGGCGCGAGGTGCTGCTGACCGGTGTCATCTTTGCCGTGTCGCTGACATTCCGGACGCTGGATGGCCCGATTTGCGACCGGCTTGCAATCGGCACGCATTTCCTGTGGCATATCCTGAACGGGCTCGTGCTGTTCTTGCTATTACGGGTTCTCATCAGGCAACGTGCCGGTTAAATCACACAGAGTATTCACGAAATTGCAGATCATCGTCGCGTACAGAGCGGACGGCTTTGCGACACAACAAAATAACCTTAGGGAATAGGCAGGAGACAGGCACCGTCATGAGCGACAGCAACAAGTCCGGAAGTGATCTGACAGAAGCGGCCCTGTTCTATCACGAGCATCCGCGCCCCGGTAAACTGGAGATCCAGGCGATCAAGCCCCTGGGCAACCAGCGCGATCTTGCGCTGGCCTATTCACCCGGTGTCGCCGCGCCTTGTCTTGCGATTGCCGACAATCCGGCGCTCGCCGCCAATTACACCTCGCGCGGCAATCTGGTTGCGGTCATCTCCAACGGCACGGCGGTGCTCGGTCTTGGCAACATTGGCCCGCTGGCGTCCAAGCCTGTGATGGAAGGCAAGGCGGTCCTCTTCAAGAAATTTGCCGGTATCGACGTTTTCGATATCGAGGTGGCGCAGACCGACGTTGCAAAATTCGTCGATGCGGTGGCGGTTCTGGAGCCGACCTTCGGTGGCATCAACCTGGAGGACATCAAGGCACCCGAATGCTTCATGATTGAATCGAAGCTCCGGGAACGAATGAACATTCCGGTCTTCCACGACGATCAGCACGGCACGGCGATCATCGTCGGGGCCGCTGTGCGCAACGGTCTGGACCTTGCGGGCAAGAAGATCGAGGAAGCCAAGATCGTTGCCTCCGGTGCGGGCGCGGCGGCGCTTGCCTGTCTCAACATGCTGGTCTCGCTCGGCGCGAAGCGGGAAAACATCTGGGTCACCGATATTGAAGGCGTCGTCTATGAAGGCCGTGAGGCCCTGATGGACGAGTGGAAGGCGGTCTTTGCCCAGAAGACGGATCTCAGGTCGCTCGATCAGGTGATCGATGGCGCCGATGTCTTCCTGGGCCTGTCCGCCGCCGGTGTCCTGAAGCCGAGCATGGTGGAGAAGATGGGCAAGGGCCCGCTGATCCTGGCACTGGCCAACCCCAACCCGGAAATCATGCCGGAAGACGCCAAGGCCGCCCGTGATGACGTTGTCATGTGTACCGGCCGGTCCGACTATCCGAACCAGGTCAACAACGTCCTGTGCTTCCCCTATATTTTCCGGGGCGCGCTTGATGTCGGTGCAACCACCATCAATGAGGAAATGAAGCGGGCGGCTGTTGAGGCGATCGCGGGCCTTGCCCGCGAGGAACCGTCCGACGTGGCGGCGCGGGCTTATGGCGGCAAGACCGAAACCTTCGGTCCGAACTATCTGATCCCGTCCCCCTTCGATCAGCGCCTCATCCTGCGCATTGCACCGGCCGTTGCCAAGGCGGCCATGGCAACCGGGGTCGCCACGCGCCCGATCGAGGATTTCACCGCGTATCTGGACCGGCTCAACCGTTTCGTCTTCCGGTCCGGCCTGATCATGAAGCCGATCATCCAGAACGCCAGCAAGGACCCGAAGCGGATCATCTATGCGGAGGGCGAGGACGAGCGTGTCCTGCGGGCGGCACAGGTTCTGATCGAGGACAATATCGCCAAGCCGATCCTGGTTGGCCGTCCGGACGTTCTGCAGCAGCGCTGCGAACGGTTCGGCCTTCGCATCCGTCCGGACGTCGATTTCGAATTCATCAACCCGCAGGACGATCCGCGCTACCGCGACTATGTCGATGAATATTTCGAGTGTGTCGGCCGCAAGGGCATGCCGCCCAATGCGGCACGGACGGTCGTTCGAACCAACACTACCGTGATTTCGGCGCTTGCGGTGCGCCGCGGTGATGCCGATGCGGTCATCTGCGGCCTTGAAGGACGGTTTATCCGGCACCTGCGCGACATCAAGCAGGTCATCGGCGTTTGTGAATCCGCCAGGGATCTGTCGGCCATGTCGCTGCTGATCAACTCGCAAGGGGCGGTCTTCCTGTCCGACACGTTTGTTACGGAAGACCCGACAGCGGAAGAGATCTGCGAAATGGCAAGTCTCGCCGCCGAGGAAATTCGGCGCTTCGGCATCGAACCGAAAATCGCCCTGCTGTCGCTGTCCAACTTCGGCTCCCGCGACACGGCATCCTCGCGCAAGATGCGTGAAGCGCTGGAAATGATCTGGAAGCGCTATCCGGAGCTGGAAGTCGACGGCGAAATGCACGGCGACAGCGCCCTCAGCGTCGAATTGCGTGAACGGGTGATGCCGGGCAGCAAGCTGAAGGGGGAGGCCAACCTGTTGCTGTTCCCGAACCTGGATGCGGCCAACATCGCCCATAACCTGTTGAAGGTTTCGACGCAGGCGCTTCATGTCGGTCCCATTCTGCTGGGCACCGCCAAGCCTGCGCATATCCTGACACCGTCGGTGACCTCCCGTGGTGTCGTGAACATGTCGGCGCTTGCCAGCGTCGAGGGGCAAACCCGGTCTGCCGGCTAATCCCGGCTTGAAAGAGCGCTTGCTTCTGATCCAGGCGGACCGGCACCTCCGGTCCGCCTTTCTATTTTGGAAAACAGACTACAATGACCCGATTGAAACAGCCCGCCGACTGCGTCAGCAAGACGGACATCCGGTCCGCCATCGATGCGCTTGACGAGGAACTCTTGCAGCTCTTTGCCCGCCGCCAGGGATATGTCCGGCGCATGGCGGAACTGAAACAGCACCCGGATGAGGCCTTTGACCACCAGCGGATTGAAACCATGGTCGCGGCCCTGAAAGGCCGGGCCGAGGAGCTGGGTCTGGAAGGTGCGCAGGCGGAAGCGGTCTGGCGGACATTGATCGACTGGAATGTTGCCTATGAAAAGCGCGCAATTGCCGCCCGGCTCGAGGCTTTGCGAGACATGCCGTCGAAACCGGGATCTGATTTTTAGCCCCTTACCGGGTTTCCCTGACGGATCGATCACCTACCTAGTAGCGGATATGGATCGTCCGTGGAGCCCTCATGACACTGAAATTGCCTCTTCTTCCGGGTTTGGCCGCAATGGCCGCGGCGCTTGTTCTGCCGCTCGCCCCTGCCGCAGTGGCACAATCCAGCCTTCAGCTCGAAACCGTCAGCGCCGGCCTGTCCTATCCCTGGAGCGTCGCCTTTCTGCCGGACAAAGGTTATCTGGTGACGGAGCGCGACGGCACGGTAAAGCACATTGATCCCTCCGGCAGGCAAAGCGAAGTTGGCGGTGCGCCGGAAGTGTTTGCGCAAGGGCAGGGCGGCTTGCTGGATATTGCCCTCAGTCCGGATTTCGCCTCGGACCGCACGGTGTTCCTGACCTATTCCCAAGGCTCGCCCGCTGGTGCCGGCACGTCCCTGTTCCGGGCAAGGCTATCCAATGCCTTTGAAGGCGGCTTTGTTCTGGAAGACGGGCAGACCATCTTCTCTGGCAACAACAAGTCCTACGGTGGCCGCCACTTCGGATCGCGCCTTGCCTTTGCTCCAGACGGCACCTTGTTCATGACAGTTGGCGAACGCGGAGATGGCGAGCGCGCGCAGGACACATCGGACCACGCCGGCTCGGTACTGCGCCTGACGCGGGACGGGCAACCAGCACCCGGCAATCCCTTCATCGGCCGGGACGACGCCAAACCGGAAATCTGGTCCTACGGTCATCGAAACCCGCAGAGCGCTGCGATCCACCCTGAGACCGGAGTCCTCTGGACCGTCGAACACGGTGCCCGCGGCGGTGATGAGATCAACATTCCCGAAGCTGGAAAGAACTATGGCTGGCCGGTGATTTCCTATGGCCGTCATTACTCGGGGTCCAAGATAGGCGAAGGAACTTCGAAAGACGGCATGGAACAGCCGATACACTATTGGGATCCATCCATTGCACCGTCCGGCATGGCCTTTGTCACCAGCGATCTCTATCCGGAATGGAAAGGCGATCTCCTGGTCGGCGCTCTGGCCGGGCAGCATCTCGCCCGGGTTGACCTGCAGGACGGCAAGGTGGTTGGCGAGGAAAAGCTGCTGACGGATCTGGGCGAGCGGATCCGGGACGTCCGGCAGGGGCCAGACGGTTACATCTATGTCCTGACTGACAGCGATGACGGCCGCCTGCTTCGCCTGAAACCGTGAGATCAGCCGAACTTTTTGAGCTAAAAGAGCTTTTCTGGCTTCTTTGCTTGACATTGCGGCCTATCCCGCCGATATACCGCAGTGCAACCGCTGCCGCGTGAGCAGAGAGTGCGCCCCGCACAGGAACACAGTCCTGGCGGGCAGTCGCAAGAGGGTTGCCACTTCAAGAACCCAATGAGGGGTTCAACCAGTTCCCATTTCACGCGAGGGTCTGGCGGTAAAGAGACCGAGCAGCGATGGCTGCCGGCTGTACCGCACTCCAACTTCAAGTCGCACTGTCATCGACGTGCGGCTGAACAAGCGTTTGTTTTCGCTTGAACCAAGGATTTTATATTGACCGACTTTCAAAGCCTGGGACTCTCCAACGGCCTCGTAACTGCCGTTTCCGAGAATGGCTATGACGCTCCGACGCCGATCCAGCAGAAGGCCATTCCGTTGATTCTGGAAGGCCGGGACCTGATGGGTCTGGCGCAGACCGGAACGGGCAAAACGGCGGCTTTCGGCCTGCCGCTGATCGACCGGCTTCTGATGGAGAAGAAGAAAGCTGCCCCGAAGGGCACACGGGCGCTGATTCTGGCGCCGACGCGCGAACTGGTAAACCAGATCGCCAAGAACCTGATTTCCTTTCTGAAACACACCCCGCTTCGGGTTTCCTCTGTCGTGGGCGGTGTTTCCATCAACGGGCAGATCAAGCGCCTCTCCAAGGGAACCGACATTCTGGTGGCGACACCGGGCCGGTTGCTCGACCTGGTCGACCGCGAAGCGATCGATCTGCGTACGGCCTCCTATCTGGTCCTCGATGAAGCCGACCAGATGCTTGATCTCGGCTTCATCCACGCCCTGCGCCGGATTGCAGGCCTGGTGGCCGACAAGCGCCAGACGCTGCTGTTCTCCGCCACCATGCCGAAACAGATCAACGAACTGGCTCAGTCCTATCTGCGCAATCCGGAGCGGGTTGAAGTCGCCCCGGCCGGAAAGACCGCCGACAAGGTTACCCAGTCGGTTCATTTCATGGACAAGAACTCGAAAGGCGATTTCCTCGTCGATCAGCTTCGCGACAAGCCGGACGGGCTTTCGCTGGTGTTCTGCCGTACCAAGCACGGCGCCGAGCGGCTGATGCGCAAGCTTTCGCATTCTGGCATTTCCGCTGGCTCGATCCACGGAAACAAGAGCCAGAACCAGCGCGACCGGGCAATCAAGGAGCTGCGGGAAGGCACCATCAACGTGCTTGTGGCAACGGATGTCGCGGCCCGCGGTATCGACATTCCGGGTGTCAGCCACGTTTATAACTTTGAGCTGCCGGAAGTGGCCGAAGCCTATGTCCACCGGATTGGCCGTACGGCTCGTGCCGGCGCGGAAGGCGAGGCAATTGCCCTGTGTGCTCCCGAAGAAATCGGCCTTTTCCGTCAGATTGAAAAGCTGATCGGTATCGAGATTACAGTAGCTGGCGGTGAAATTCCGCCGATGTCCGCAGCGTCCGGTCGCGCCAAGCGCGGCGGAAGCAACCGGAACGGCGGAAGCAACCGGAACGGAGGCGGCAAGCCGGCCGGCAAGAAGCCGTTCCGCAAGCAGTCCTCTTCCGGTGCGAATGACAACGCGTCCGAAAGTCGCCGGCCTCCGCGCCGCCGTCGTCAGAACACGCGCAGAGACGCCGCCTGAGGCTGTCAGGCTCACGTCTCAGTCATGTGAACTGGAAAGAAGTTGCACCGGGAAGTGGCCTTCCCGGTGCCGAACCTTGTGGTCGATGGGTTTCAGAACTGCTTTGACAGCACTGAATGAATTTGGTGGATGAACCGCAAGATCAGAGCCAGCACCGCCGCAGTCTGGCAAAGTCCCTGCTTACCTCCTGTCCACAAGGTATCCAGCCACTCTCGCAGCTCGATCTCTGTAATTAGTCGGGAAAACCGCGGGAAGTCCGCGAAGAACTTGCTAGAAGTCGCCAAGATCTTGGCGAACTGCTACAAATTTGCCCCGTTGAAGTAAAAGTAAATTAACATTCACGAGACTGCAATCACAACCGGTTCCGCGTGTTTCGGTGTGTGGAAAAAAAATTTTCATAACTAATTCATTTACTTAAAGCGGATTTTCTGCCTTGAGCTCTGGTTTGGGCGACAACCTCAGGTCGAAGATGTCGTTGCCCGTTTCGAAGAAATGCTTAGATTTCAAAGAATTGGCCATTTCATTTTCTTTATCTATCATCGTATAGAAAAAATTTATGGCGCCCCTCTGCGAGAGTGTGCTGACTATCACCTTGTTTGTAAATGATAAATCGGGTCGACCTTCTCTCGACAAATATCGCGATGCGATCATCATTTTTCAGGTCGTTTGCGCGAAGGCCAGGCTTGGCTCCTTCTGAGTTGATCCGTGTGATCAATTTTTGACCAGTTGGTATAGTTTTGTCTTTTGGAGCCATAACAAGTTCTTATTCGCTGAATAATTCATTTGACCTTGCCGTAGGGTGAGTTTATCCCGGCGCCATCAAGGTTTTGGTTAACGAATTTAAGTGAATCGAAACCGGAAAAAATCCAGATCTTCTCTGGGATAAAGTGCACGCTGGCTCCATCGGGACCAACGACCCCATAAAGAATAGCCCGTATTGAATACGGGTACGAACTTGTGGCGCGGGAAAATCGCGGCAGCAAGCCGAGCAGCATGACTGCCCGGTCCTGTTACCGTGTTTGACAACCGCAACAGGCTGGACCCCCACAAATGCCAGCCTGATTACGACCCATCGGCCGCAAGACTGCAGCACCGGAAAGGTTTCCTTTCCGGTGCTGTCCGTTTTTCCAGAAACGAAAAAAGCCACGAGTTTCCCCGTGGCTTTCAAGAATTGAAGGTCTGCCGAACTTACATGTTCGGATAGTTCGGGCCACCGGAGCCTTCCGGAACCGTCCAGGTGATGTTGCCGTTCGGATCCTTGATGTCGCAGGTCTTGCAGTGGACGCAGTTCTGCGAATTGATCTGGAACCGCGGCGCATCTTCGCCTTCCTCGATCCACTCGTAAACGCCCGCCGGGCAGTAGCGGCTGGACGGGCCGGCATAGACGTCGTGTTCCGAACGCTTCTGCAGCGCCTCGTCTTTCACCTTCAGATGGATCGGCTGATCCTCTTCGTGGTTGGTGTTGGAGAGGAACACGGATGTCAGCTTGTCGAAGGAAATGACACCATCCGGCTTCGGATAGTCGATCTTCTTGCAGTCCTTGGCCGGCTTCAGCGTGTCGGCGTCCTTCTTGCCGTGTTTCATCGTGCCGAAGAAGGAGAAGCCGAACAGTTCGTTGGTCCACATGTCGAGCCCGCCGAGGGCAACGCCGATAGCGGTGCCGAATTTCGACCATAGCGGCTTGGCATTGCGCACGCGCCACAGATCCTTGCCGATCGGGCTTTCGCGCCAGGCCGTGTCGTAGTTGCCGAGTTCGTTGTGTGCCTCACCACGGCCGATTGCCGCCATGACTTCCTCAGCTGCCAGCATGCCGGACAGCATCGCGTTGTGAGAGCCCTTGATGCGCGGCACGTTGACGAAGCCTGCCGAACACCCCATGAGCAGGCCGCCGGGGAAGGAGAGCTTCGGTACGGACTGGTAGCCGCCTTCGGTGATGGCACGGGCACCATAGGAAATGCGCTTGCCGCCTTCAAAGGTGTCGCGAATGGCCGGATGGGTCTTGAACCGCTGGAATTCCTCGAAAGGGGACAGCCAGGGGTTTTCGTAGTTGAGATGGACGACGAAGCCGACGGCCACCTGATTGTCTTCCAGGTGGTAGAGGAACGAACCGCCGCCTGTCTTGCTGTCCAGCGGCCAGCCGAAGGAATGCTGCACAAGGCCGAGCCGGTGTTTTTCCGGGTCGATCTGCCACAATTCCTTGATGCCGATGCCGAACTTCGGAAAATCACTGTTCTTGTCGAGATCGAATTTCTCGATGAGCTGCTTGGCAAGAGAGCCGCGCGCGCCTTCGCCGATCAATGTGTATTTGCCGCGCAGTTCCATGCCGCGGGTGAACATGGCGTTGGGTTCGCCATCCCGGCCGATACCCATGTCACCAGTTGCAACCCCAACCACGTTGCCGTTGTCGTCATAGAGGATTTCGGCAGCAGCAAAGCCCGGGTAGATTTCAACGCCGAGCGCTTCTGCCTTCTCGGCGAGCCAGCGGCAGACGTTGCCGAGCGAAACGATGTAGTTGCCGTGGTTGTTCATGAGTTTCGGCATGAACATGTTCGGCAGACGCATTGAGCCTGCCGGCCCCAGCACGAGAAAATGGTCGTCGGTGACCGCCGTCTTGATCGGCGTGTCTTCTTCGCGCCATTCCGGAAGCAGCTTGTCGAGGGCGATCGGGTCGATCACGGCGCCGGAGAGAATATGCGCGCCGACTTCAGACCCTTTCTCCAATACAACGACGCTCAGCTCCTCGCCCTTGTCATTGGCGATCTGTTTCAGCCGGATCGCGGCTGCCAGGCCTGCGGGCCCGGCGCCGACGATCACGACATCCACATCCATGCTCTCGCGTTCGCCAAGCGCTTCTTGTTCGCTCATCTTTTTCTCCCTCCGCCCAAAGGGCAACTTCTGCGCCGCAAGGTGCTCGATTCAGTGAGACAGCGTCTCGATAACGGCTGATATCCAACTGTCAGAGCAACTTAACCGCGTTCGTTCGCAACCAGCGCTCCTTAGCCCTTACCGCCTATTTGCCTTATTTTGCAGCGCAAAACACGACATTTTTCATAGGCAATTACGAAATCCGACCGCTGATCATCCTGTTGGGCCCCAGATAGACCAAAGCATGTGCGGGGCGTCAAGTGTCAGATTGACGCTTACGTAAACGGAAATAGAAAGTGTTTCGGTCTTCGATCGCATGTGCACAGCCTTTGGAAAACCGGACGTATTGAGCATGTGGTTCTGCTCCACGCTTGTAGAAATGTCCGGGGTCGCTAAACTCCGCGCCGGAGGCAGCCACTTGCAACAGATCCCGAACGACCCGAAACATCTCGAAGCCCTGCTGGATTTCTATGCGGGGTCGGGAGTCGACTGTTTTCTTCAGGATGATCCCGTCGATTGGGTGGCGCTTACGCGTGCACAGGCTGCGCAACGGGCGCAGGCCGGCTCTCAAGCGGCGAGCCCCGCGCAGGCACAGCAGCCCCGGCAACAGGCGCCTGCAAGCAACTTTCAGGGTCAGGCGGCAGCTCCGCCCGTTCCCGCTGCCCCTATCGCAGCTCAGATCGGTGCTATGCCTCCTGCAACCGTGGGCCAGGCGCCGGTGTTGCCCGACAGGGAAATCATCGCAGCGGCCCGCGATCTGGCGGCCTCTGCCCCGACGCTCGAAGAGCTGCGCAATTGCCTTAGCGCCTTCGAAGGCTGCAACCTGAAACTGACTGCCAAGAAACTTGTTTTTGCCGATGGCAATCCCGAGGCGAAGCTCATGTTCGTCGGCGAGGCGCCTGGACGTGACGAGGACTTGCAGGGCCTGCCTTTTGTCGGCCGCTCCGGCCAGTTGCTGGACAGGATGCTGGCGGCCATCGGTCTGGACCGCTCCTCGGCCTATATCGCTAACGTGGTGCCCTGGAGGCCGCCGGGCAACCGGACGCCGACCCCGCAGGAAACCGAAATCTGCAAGCCGTTCATCTTGCGCCAGATCGAACTGGTCAATCCGGATGTGCTCGTCTTTCTAGGGGCTGCGTCCGCCAAGACCCTTCTCGGCGTTCAGGACGGCATTCGCAAGATGCGCGGGCGCTGGATGACCTACCCTTGTAAGGGGCGGGAAATCTCGGCAATTGCCACCTATCACCCGGCCTACCTCCTGCGCAGCCCGCTTGAAAAACGCCTGTCCTGGCGGGATTTTCTGGCGATCAAGCAGAAGCTTGGTGAAAAGGCGGCCGATTGATCCGCCTGCAGTTTGGTGCAGAGCGACCGTGCTGAAAAAGCCGTGAGGGCCCATCTTTCCGCGAGCTAAAGTGACCCTTCGTCAAATAGGGATCGGTCTGCAGATTCTGGGCTGGGATGTGCTATCCTGCCTGAGGTCTGAACAATCTGGTCATGACGATGGATGCAGACAAATGCATTTCGGCGCTTGTCGTCGATTTGGCGGACATGTCCTGTTTCGAAGCTACCGCCTACGATCTCACGGAGAAGGGCTGCTGGATCGCGTCCGACAAGGTTGACCTCCTGAAAGAGGAGGTCGGTTTGCGTCTGGCCGGTTTCGACAAGCTGGTGCGCGGGACGGTGATTGCCTATGGCGACCAGCAAGCCCAGATTTCCTTTCAGGTCGAGCATCAGCAACAAGGCGATAAACGCGGCGAGATCCGGCGCCAGGTCTGGATCACGGCCATCGTCTGCGGAAAGACCAACCCGGTGACGATGAAATGCCGCATCGTTGATGCCAGCAGGTCCGGCTGCCGGCTGGAGGGCGACAGGCTGGACCGTCTGCCCGATGATATCGAAGTCTCCATTCCCGGTCTCGATCTGCCCATCAGCGCGAGGATTGTCTGGCGCAAGAACAACGAGGCCGGCATCAAGCTCAACTGGCCGTTCGAACCGGCACCAAAACCCAAGCCGGAAGACGTGCTGGAGCGCATGAAGGAAGAAGACGCAAAGCCGAAGCGCAAGGCGAAAAAGAAGATCAGCGCGTTCGGCGGGTGAGCAGGCATTCATGAGATAAAAGCCTGCGATGCGGTTTTGAGGGCCGAGAGCCTTTGAAAGTGGGCCCCGCGTACATATATCGGGAAGAGATTGTGAACTCTTTCAGGGCCTATTGCGCGTGATTTCATCCCTTCGCCGGTTTCTTCCCAAACGCTTTCGAAACGACAAGCCTGTTATCCCGGTCGTGCGCCTCAGTGGCGCAATTGGTGGCGGTGGCCCGCTGCGGTCTGGTCTGTCCCTGGCGACCGCGTCCATCCCCCTTGAAAAAGCCTTCTCGATGAAGAAAGCGCCGGCGGTGGCCCTGGTCATCAACTCGCCGGGTGGTTCACCCGTCCAGTCGCGGCTCATCTTCAAGCGGATACGTGACCTTGCGAAGGAAAACGAGAAGGACGTTCTGGTCTTCGTCGAGGATGTGGCTGCCAGCGGCGGCTACATGATTGCGCTCGCAGGCGACGAGATCTTTGTGGACCCGTCCTCCATCGTCGGCTCTATCGGTGTCGTCGCGGCAGGGTTCGGCTTCACCGAAATGATCAAGAAGATCGGTGTCGACCGGCGCGTCTATACCGCTGGTGAGAAGAAGGTGACGCTTGATCCCTTCCAGCCTGAAGTGCCCGAGGACATCGAATACATCAAAAGCCTGCAGGTTGAGATCCACGAGACCTTCATCGACATGGTGAAGTCGCGCCGGGGCGATGTGCTGGCAAACGATCCCGACCTTTTTTCGGGCAAGTTCTGGACCGGCCGCACCGGCGTTGAACTGGGGTTGGTCGATGCCATCGGCGACCTGCGCGGTGTGATCAAGGAACGGTTTGGTGACAAGGCCGAGCCGAAACTGATTTCCGCGCCCCGAGGGCTTCTTGGTCGCAAGGCTGGAGTTGGGGTTGGCCTGGGCAAGGGCCGGTTGCTGGAGGGCATCGGGGACGAATTGATTTCCTCCGTTGAAGAACGGGCAATGTGGATGCGCTACGGCCTTTAAAAAGGCACAATGCCTGTGTGAAAATCGGGTGAGCAAGGGGAAACGATATGACCGAACTGATAGGCGTGGCCGCATTGGCCGTGGGTGGCTACTGGATCGTGCAGCGCGTCAAGCGCAAGATGGCCGAGGTTGAAAACCAGATTTCCCGGGCCGCCGCCAAGGCCGATCCGAATGGCCGTGGCGCCAAACTGGTTCAGGATCCCGTCAGCGGCAAATACCGTCCGCAAGCTTGACGAAACGGCGGGCAATATGCCCGCCCGCCGTCACTATTCTTTCTTTCGCCAGCTTCATTTTGCCCGAACGGCCCGGAACAGGCCCCAGCGGGCCGAACTCCTGCGCGCGGTAACCGTTAGCAGCACCAGCGTCACCATAAGCAGCATCAACTCCGCCAATGGGCTGGACAGCCAGATGCCGCCTTCTCCGAAATAGGCCGGCATGACGAACACCAGCGGCAGGAAGAACGCATAAGGCTTGGCGAGGCTCAACAGCGCCGCCCGGCGGGCGTCCCCCAGCGCCTGAAAATAGGTCGCCACCATGAACAGCGGCCCCGCCACGAAATAGAGCGCCACCATCACCGGCAGGATCCGGCTGACGTCCGCCGCTACGCGAAGATCGTCGACAAAGGCGAAGCCGATCTCGTGCGAGAACAATGTCAGCACCAGTTCCGCAAGACCGCAGTAGACAAACGCCGTAACCAGTCCCATCCGCAGCGTATCGTCAGAGCGATGCCACAGGCCCGCGCCGGAATTGTTGCCGATCATGGTCTGCAGCGCCTGGGCAAGGCCCAGGAGCGGCAGATAGCAGAAGGTCATGATCCGGGTAATGATCCCGAAAGCGGCGACCGTTGCCTCATAGCCGCTGGCACCGGCCGATTGCAGGGCGGTGATGGTCGCAGCGGAGCCAAGAGCAATGCCTATGAAGCTGAGGCTCTGCGGTGCGCCGAGCGTCAGGATTGCGCGCCAGGAGGAGGTTAGCGGATGCCGCAGGAGAGCGGAGGGCGACAGCTCCGCTTTCCCGCTGAGCCGCAGGCCCAGCATGATCGTAAGCGCGAGAGCCTGCGCCAGCACGGTTCCGGCAGCACTGCCGGCAACGCCATAGTCGAAGACCGCGATCAGCAGATAATCGAAGACGATGTTGGCCAGCGAAACAAGCAGGCTGAAACCTGCCATCACGACGGCCAGGCCTTCGTTGCGCAGCGCATCCGCATTCACCGACAGCACGAACATCAGCGGTGAGAAGGCAACCGTGATGGCCAGATAGATATGGCTCATACCGGCAATCTCCGCCGAACCGTCGGCAGCGGCGAGCGTCAGGCTGTCGCCAAAGACGGCGAACAGCGTGATCACGATTGCTGCAATGGCAAGCGCCAGGCCGTGGGCACCGGCAAAAACCGCTTCGGCATCTTCCCCAAGGCCCGCTCCGAGCTTGCGGGCAAGCACACTGGACATGCCGCTGGCAACCAGTGTCGCCAATGCCGCCAGAAGCATATAGGCAGGAAACATCAGCGTGACAGCACTGAGGGCGTCCGGCCCGGCGAACAGGCCGAGAAAAATGGCGTCAACCACCGTGAGCAGCCCGTTCATGCTCATCACCAGAATGATGGGCAAGGCGGTTCTGGCCAGGGTCGGAAGGATTGGCCCATGCGTAAAGCTGTTGGGCCGGGATATGTCGGAAGACATTCCGTTCTCCATCAATGGGCATTTCGATCAGGAAGGAGGGGCTCGCATTGCCACCAGCGCGAAATGCGTGGGGAACAGAAAGTCTTGAAAACCAGAATTTCACCGTGACTGTCGTCCGCGAGCGGCTGGCATTCTGGAGCCGGTGCGAGGGATACCGTGGAGCAGCCGGTCGGTCAATCTGAAACAGCCAGGCCCGCTTCGCCTTGACCTTGCCCCGACATCGTGGCACCTGTCGCCCGAACCGGCGGTCTTAGAACGCCGGGCAGAGCCACATTCGCGGAACATCTTCATGTCGACTGAAACCCTGCCGGCGCACATGCGGCCGGAAAACTCCTTTCAAGGCCTGATCCTGACCCTGCAGCGCTACTGGGCCGACCAGGGCTGCGTTGTGCTTCAGCCTTATGACATGGAAGTGGGCGCCGGTACGTTCCACCCGGCCACCACGCTGCGTTCGCTCGGTCCGCGTCCGTGGCGGGCGGCCTATGTTCAGCCGTCGCGCCGGCCGACCGATGGACGCTATGGCGAGAACCCGAACCGCCTGCAGCACTACTACCAGTTCCAGGTGATCCTGAAGCCGTCTCCGGCGAACCTTCAGGAGCTCTATCTGAATTCGCTCTATGCCATTGGCCTCGATCCGAAGCTGCACGACATCCGCTTCGTGGAAGACGACTGGGAAAGCCCGACCCTGGGGGCCTGGGGGCTTGGCTGGGAATGCTGGTGCGATGGCATGGAAGTCTCGCAGTTCACCTATTTCCAGCAGGTGGCCGGCTTTGAATGCTCGCCCGTCTCTGGCGAACTGACCTATGGTCTGGAACGCTTGGCCATGTATATCCAGGGCGTCGATAACGTCTATGACCTCAACTACAACGGCATGGAAGGCGACGCCAAGGTCACCTATGGCGATGTCTTCCTGCAGGCCGAGCAGGAATACTCCCGGCACAATTTCGAGCACGCGGACACGGAAATGCTGTTCCGCCACTTCAAGGACGCGGAAGCCGAATGCCGTTCACTGCTGGAGGCTGGCGCCAAGGCGCGTGAAGCGGCCGGCGCCAACGTGCATCAGGTGGTGCTCCCGGCCTACGATCAGTGCATCAAGGCCAGCCATGCCTTCAACCTGCTGGATGCACGCGGTGTCATCTCCGTGACCGAACGCCAGAGCTACATCCTGCGGGTTCGCGAACTGGCCAAGGCCTGCGGTGCGGCCTTTCTGGAAACGGAAGCCGGCGGTGTCGGCTATCACAACCAGGCGGCCGGCTGAACGCATCTGCGGTCTGGCAAGCATTCCATCGCGCCTCTGCCATCTTCATGAACACCGGTCTGGGTTTGACCACCCGGCCGGTGGCGGCTCCTTTTTTTGAGCCGCCTGCTTCGGGGCCGTGCTGAGCATTTGCCTTGCTGGAAACCGGGACGCAGCTGGAGCCTCAGAAGGAACGCTGGTCAGGTCCCCGAAGCGCTCCGTATAGCCGATTTGCGAATTGGAATTATTATAAAAATCAATACTTTGGTGCAAAAATACAACTGTCTGAAAAAGGCCGTTGCGTAAGCTTTTCTCTCTGTCACCAAGATTTGATCCATCTCAATGTTTGCTCGTCTCCATGCGCCTAGGCCGAGGAGCAGCGTACTTCTGCGCGACGACTCATGGAGACTGAAATGGACAGGAAATGGAGCGGCCTTGCAGCCGCAGCCTTGGCGATGACGTGTGCCCAGCAGGCGGTTGCCGCCGATCTTGGAAGCAACGAGCCGCCGGCGGCGTTCGAGGTCGTCGCGCCCAAGAGCCCGTGGCAAATCCGTGTCCGTGCACTCGGTGTCATCACCCAGGACAGCGGCTCGGTCGACGGCATTTCCGGCTCCGACCTTTCCTACTCGGACACGGTGATTCCCGAACTCGACATTACCTACTTCTTCACTGACAACATTGCTGCGGAACTGATCCTCGGAACGACCTTCGCCAAGGTAAACGGTGAGGGAACGATATCGGCCCTGGGAGAAATCGGTGAGACCTGGCTGCTGCCACCCACCCTCACGCTGCAGTACCATTTCACCAACTTCGGCAAGTTCAAGCCCTACGTCGGTGCCGGTGTGAACTACACGATCTTCTATAATCAGTCTGGGAAGAATGCCCAGGACCTGAACATCGAGAACAGCTTTGGTGCGGCTGTACAGGCTGGTTTCGACTACATGATCGACGACCACTGGGGCGTGAACCTCGACGTGAAGAAGATCTTCCTGGAGCCCGACTACGACGTCACGGTCGCGGGCAACAAGTTGCACGGTACCGCGGAACTCAATCCGTGGCTCGTGGGTGCGGGTATCACGTACCGGTTCTGATCGAGGCACTTTGAAGTTTGGCAAATGATGCGGCGAACGAGCCGGGGCTGCTGTGCGGTCCCGGCTTTTTCGCGCTCGGTGCGTCACGCTCCCGGTTCGGCTTCCATGTCGCAGGGGATCTCCCGTTGCCCGATGTGGAGGGAGGCATGGGCAAAACGGCCGGAGAAGCGAAAACCGCCGCTTTCATAATGAAATCCTGACGCAGCTTTCCGTTCTTCCAGAAGCATATGCTGGTGCTCGTCAGCTTTTGTTTGCTCCAGCGGGCCATAAAGTGTCGCGGGACCAGGCTCATGCGGATTGACGACGACCGTAAAGGTCATATCCCCTGACGAGCAGACATACTGGTCTGCGAGCGACGCCGAGGCCTGCCGAAGGCCCGGAAGCGACCCGGCCAATACGGCCGTCACGGCCAGGGTTGCACGCGCGTGCCTGAAAACCATCCCGGACATATCCCTTCTCATCCAACCGAATGCGGATTCTGATGGCTTCGAACCGGAAACCTGTGTTCCAGATTACTGTTTGTCGTTTCATGACTGTCGGTAGAACTGATCCGGATGACAAGCCATTTGTCAGCGGTTAGCTTCCTCGGCAGATTTCGGAGGTTCATATGGTCTTTGCCTGGTTCATTCTTGCGCTGTTGATCGCACTCTCGCTGTTGGTGATCGTTCTTTACAACGCCCTGGTCCGCAAACGGCAGATGGTCGAGGAGGGCTGGAGCGGCATCGATGTGCAGCTCAAACGGCGGGCCAATCTCGTTCCCAACCTGGTCGAGACCGTGAAGGGCTATGCCTCGCACGAAAGAGAAGCGCTCGAAGCAGTGACCAGCATGCGTGCGCAGGTCTCGGCGGTGCCGAAGGATGACGTTGCCGCCCGCGCGAAAGCCGAAGGCGAACTCAGTCACGCGCTTGGCCGCTTGTTCGCGGTCGCGGAAGCCTATCCGGATCTGAAGGCCAGCCAGAACTTTTCCGACCTGCACAAGTCGCTCGACGAGATCGAAAACGCCATCCAGATGGCCCGCAGATACTACAACGGCGCTGTCAGGAACCTGAATGTCGCGGTCGAAAGTTTCCCCTCCAATTTGATTGCCACCCAGTTCAAGTTCGAAAAGGCCGAATACTTCGAAATCGAAGACGAGGCCGACCGCGCCGTGCCGAAGGTCCAGTTCTGAGGTGCGTGCGATGCTGAACCGGATTTTCGCCGGCGTTCTTGCGGCCTTCCTTCTCCTGGCCGCGGGCATTGGCGCACAGGCAGAAGAACGCATCCTGAAGTTCGTTTCCAATATCGACGTTGCGCGAGACGGCACGTTGACTGTCACGGAAACGATTACCGTGCGCGCGGAAGGCGATCAGATCAGGCGCGGCATTTTCCGCGACATTCCGCTTGCGGTGGAGGGGGCGAACGGGCGCATCTACAAGGCCGGGTTCAAGCTGCTCTCCGTGTTGCAAGACGGTGTTCCAGCGCCTTACCACACCAATGGCAACAGCCAGGGTATCCGGATCTACGTCGGGGACGAGAACACCTTTCTGGGGGCTGGCAATTACACCTACACCTTCAGCTACGAGACGGACCGGCAGATCCGCTTTTTTGAAGACCATGACGAGGTCTACTGGAACGTAACCGGCAACGAATGGATCTTCCCCGTCGATGAAGCCATTGCACGGGTTGTTCTTCCGCAGGGCGTGAAGGCCAGCGAATGGACGGCTTATACGGGTGGTTATGGCGAGACCGGCAACGCCTTTGAGGCGCAGAGTGTTCAAGACGGGTCTGAGGTGGTTTTCCGCACCACGGCGGTTCTGCCGCCCTACGAAGGCTTGTCGGTCAACGTCAGCCTGCCGAAGGGCGCGGTTACGCCGCCGTCTGAAGCCGACAAGCTGGAGTATTTCGTCAATGACTACAGATCGGAGCTAATCGGCACGGCAGGGCTGCTGCTGGTGCTCCTGTATTACTTCGCTGCCTGGTGGATGGTTGGACGCGATCCGGCTGAAGGCGTCGTTTTTCCGAGGTTCTCGCCTCCCGCCGGCATCTCGCCCGCCCTTGCGAAATACATAGACAGCCGGGGCTTCGGTGATGGCGGCTGGGTCGCGCTGTCGGCCGCCTGTCTCAACCTGGCGGTCAAGAAACGGTTGCGCCTTGAGGAAGAGGACGGCGACACGACCCTGGTGCTGAACCGGACGGGCCGGGAAGAGCATATTCCAGGGTTTGGACTTCCAAAGGGGGAGGCGGCGCTGGAGGAATGGCTGAACGGGCGGGGGAGCCCGTTGACGCTGAACAAGGCCAACGGCACATCGATCCAGGCTCTGGGCAGCAAGTTCAGGGCGGCGATCGAACGGGAAAGCCGGGACGTCTATTTCAGAACCAACAAACGGTATCTCATTCCCGGGTTCGTTCTGAGCCTCGTCACCATTGTCGCCCTTCTGGTCTTCGGCGGGGTGCAGCCCGGCCAGGAGGGGTTCGTCATCGTATTCCTGGTCTTTTCCGTCTTCGCGACCATCATTTCGGTCAATCTTGGCAAAGCCATTTTCCGCTTCGCCAGCATGAAACTGCGCATGGCGCTGATTTTCGTGGTCTTTGGCCTCGCCATTTCCGGAGCGGCCTTCGGGGCCTATCATGTGAATGGCGGCGTGGAGTCCCTGCCTGTTCTGCCGTTCATCGCCGTGGCGCTGGTCGCTCTCAACATCCTGTTCTTCTTCCTGATCAGTGCGCCGACGGCGCTCGGCCGTCAGGCTCTCGATGAGATCGAGGGATTGCGGATGTACCTGAGCGTGGCCGAAAAGGAACGGCTCAACATGGCGAAAGTGCCGGACATGAGCACCGGCCATTTTGAGCAGCTTCTGCCCTACGCCGTGGCGCTCGGTGTGGAAAAGCCATGGGCGAAGGCCTTCGAAGCCTGGCTGACCACCGCGGCAGGAGCGGCTGCGGCCGCCAGCTATCATCCCGGCTGGTACTCAGGCCGCCATTTTGATGCCCGGCATGTGTCTGACAGCCTTGGACAGACAGCAAGTTCCATGGCCGGGTCTTTCCGGTCGTCACTTCCCGCACCCAAGTCCTCCAGCTCCGGCTCCTCCGGCTCCTCGGGTGGCTTTTCCGGCGGCGGCGGTGGCGGAGGCGGTGGCGGCGGCTGGTAGACCGCGCGAAGGCGGGTAGCCCACGCCTTGCACTAGCTGCTTCGACCGGCATAGTGGATATGTCAGACAGGGGCGAGGATGCAGATGGCCGGCGAAACGATCACGCTAACGGAATTCGTCAGCTTCAATCTGGCCATCCTAGTCTATTTCCTGGGCGTGCGGCTGAACAGGAAGATCGCCCTTCTGGACAGGTTCAACATTCCAGAACCGGTGTCCGGCGGTCTGCTGGTGGCGCTGTTGTCACTTGGTGTTTATCTGACCTTTCGAACCGAAATCGGGTTCTCCCTGCAGTCGCGCGATTACCTGCTCTACTGTTTTTTCACCGCTATCGGCCTGAACGCCCGCTTTGCGGATCTGGCCAAGGGTGGCAAGCCGCTCTTGATCCTGCTGGTACTCACCGTCTGTTACATGCTGCTGCAAAATGCGGTTGGCACGGGGCTCGCGGCGGCGATGGGGCTGCCCACAGGCTTCGGCTTGCTCGGAGGCACCATCTCGCTGGTCGGTGGGCACGGCACGGCAATCGCCTGGGGCCCGAAGCTGGCATCTGATTACGGCGTTGCGGGCGCTGTCGAAATCGGGGCTGCAACGGCAACGCTCGGCTTGATCGCGGCCAGTCTTCTGGGGGGGCCGGTCGGCAAGTTTCTGATCGAAAAGCGGGGTGGCAAGCCCGACCCGAACCGCCCGGAAGAAGCCCCGATGATCGGCCTTGAGATGGATCGGGAAGTGGACGCAAGCGTGACGCATACCGGGCTGATGCGCTCGTTGCTGGTTCTCAACATCGCAATCGGTCTCGGCGTCGCGCTTCAGGAAGCCTTGAGCGCAGGCATAGGGCTGGATCTTCCAGTGTTCGTCTCCTGTCTCTTCTGCGGCATCCTGCTGTCCAACACCGTGCCGCTGGTCTTTCCGAAAATGACCTGGCCGGCCAGATCCAAGTCCCTGGCGGTCTTGTCCGACCTTGCCCTTGGCATCTTCCTGACGATGTCGCTCATGAGCCTGCAGCTCTGGACCATTGCGGGGCTTGCAGGTCCGATGCTGCTGATCCTCGTTACGCAGATCGGTGTTGCAGCCGCCTTCATCATCCTGGCGCTCTATCCGCTGATGGGCCGCAATTATAATGCTGCGGTGCTGGGGGCCGGTTTCGCCGGATTTGCACTGGGGGCGACACCGACCGCCATTGCCAACATGACCGCCATCACCAAACACTTCGGGCCGGCAACTCAGGCCTTCCTGATCCTGCCGCTCGTGTCAGCCTTCTTCGTGGATCTCGCCAATGCGGTCATCATCCTCCTGTTCCTGGGCGGATGAGAGGAGGGCAGAGGAGGGCTGGCGATCAGGCCGCGTCGATTTTCTCACTGAAGGGTAACCGGCCGTCGACCTGCGATGCCAGCAGGAGGCTGGCTTCGTCCGAAGACACCGCGGCCGCATAAAGGAACCCCTGGCCGTAGTGGCAGCCGTTGGAATTGAGTGCGTCATGAACCGCGCTTTCCTCGATCCCTTCCGCAACCGCATCGATATCGAGTCCCTTGGAAAGAACCAGAATGGCTTCAACGATGGCCGCGCACTGCTTGTCTTCCAGCATGCGTTCGGTAAAGGACTTGTCGATCTTGACCTTCTTGATCGGGAAATCGCGCAGGTAGCTGAGGCTGGAATGGCCCGCGCCGAAATCGTCAAGAGCAATGGAGATGCCTGCTTCAGTCAGCTCGGTCAGGATGCGTTTGGCCGATTCAGGGTTTTTCAGCAGCGACGTTTCGGTGATTTCCAGAACCAGCCGGCTGGGGGGAAACCCAAACTTCTGCAAGATGGCACTGATCTGTACCGGCAGGGCGGGGTCCTGAAGTTGCACCGGAGAAAGGTTGAAAGACAGATAGAGATCGTCCGGCCAGGTGGCCGCGACCTTGCAGGCGTCTTCCAGCAGGTGCTGTGTCAGCTCGGAGATAATGCCGCAGTCTTCCGCGATCGGAATGAACTGCAGCGGAGGCACGTTGCCGAAATCCGTATCGGTCCATCTTGCCAGGGCTTCGAACCCGGCAATGCGGCCGGAATCCATGTCCAGGATCGGCTGGTAATAGGCCTTGACCTCATGTTCCGAAATTGCGTGGCGCAAGCGCTGCTCCAGGAGGGTCCGATGCAGGATCGAGGCATCCATATCGACCTCGAAGAACCGGTAGGTCGAGCGCCCGGAGGATTTGGCCCGGTAAAGCGCGATGTCGGCTCTGCGCAGAAGTTCGGTAATCGCGTGGCCGTCATGAGGGTAAAGGGCAATGCCGATTCCTGAGCCAATGGAGATCTGCCGGTTGCCGAACTCGAAACGGTCGTTGATCCGGGTGATCAGCCGCCGGGCGAACCCTGCCGCTTCCGACTTCTCCTTGAACACCGGAGAGACAATGGCGAATTCGTCACCGCCGAGCCGGGCCACAATACCTTCCTTGCCGAGGGTTTCCGCCAACCGGTCTGCAAAGCTGCGCAGCAGGTTGTCGCCAAAGGAATGGCCATAGACGTCGTTGATCGGTTTGAACCCGTCCAGGTCGAGCATCATGACAGCGCGAAAACAGTCCGGCTTCACCTCGTAGGTCAGGTCGGCGAAGGCTTCCAGCAGACGGCGGCGGTTGGGAAGTCCGGTCAGTGGGTCATGCTGGGCAAGGGCCAGGGCTTCAGAATGGGCCGAGGATCTGGCTTTCAGTTCCTTGCGCAGCCGTCGGGTCGCCCATGCTCCGTATCCCAGACTGAAGATGGCGATGCCCAGCACAAGGCTGGTGATAAAATCAAACGTCAGCTGGGAATGATCGATTTCATAAGCAGGAAAGAATACAGGTATCACCTTGATACCGGTAAAAATGACAAGAACTGTTGCAAGTAATGCAACTATAGATCGCGTCATATATCTGTCGTCTGCAACTTCCCGTTTCACTGAAGGTTGGTCCCAATACATGCAACTGCTGACAAGTTGCGGAGTTTCACATGCAATTCTTGAAGAAGAATGAAACAAAGTGGATCTGCCGTCGTCTGAAGGCGTCGGCCGACAGCGTGCGCTGCCGCGAAAAGGGGTGACAAGTCTTCATTGTCTTGGTAACGGACGGCGCAAACCGTTTCCGGTGTTATCCCACCAGACCAAAGGTCCAGACATCCATGCCCGATCTTCTGCTTGAACTGTTCAGCGAAGAGATTCCGGCCCGCATGCAGCGCAAGGCGGCCGAAGACCTGAAATCTCTCGTGACCAATGCCCTGGTGGATGCCGGTTTGCCGTATGAAGGCGCAAAGGCCTTCGCGACACCGCGACGTCTTGCCTTGCATGTCGCGGGTGTTCCCGCGGGTTCCGCCGCCACGCGCGAAGAGCGCAAAGGCCCACGTGTCGGAGCTCCGGAAAAGGCGCTGGAAGGCTTCCTGCGGGGGGCAGGCCTGACGTCGATCGATCAGGCAACCATCCAGACAGACCCCAAGAAGGGTGACTTCTACGTTGCCGTGATCGAAAAACCGGGTCGGGCGGCGATTGATGTCATTGCCGAATTCATGCCGGGCATTCTGCGCAATTTCCCCTGGCCGATAACCATGCGCTGGGGCGCAGGCACCACCCGCTGGGTGCGGCCACTGCATTCCATCGTCGCCACCTTTGGCCCGGAAACGGAAGAACCGGACGTGGTCCCCTTCGAATTCGACGGCATAAAGGCCGGCAAGACCACGCGTGGCCACCGCTTCCTGGCAGACGAGGCTTTCGATGTGCGCCGCTTCGACGACTATGCGCCGGCTCTCGAAAAGCACAAGGTCGTGCTCGACGCGGACCGTCGCAAGGACATCATCCAGAACGACGCCAAGGATTGTGCCCTGGCGCTCGGCCTCGATCTGGTCGAGGATCCTGGTCTTCTGGAAGAGGTCGCCGGCTTGGTCGAATGGCCGGTGGTGCTGACAGGCAGCTTCGACGAGGATTTCCTGACGATCCCGGACGAGTGCATTCAGCTCACCATTAAGGTCAACCAGAAGTGCTTCGTCTTGAAGAACCCGGCCACCGGGCGTCTTGCCAACAAGTTCGTCCTGGTTTCCAACATCATCGCCGATGATGGTGGCAAGCTGATCGTCGCCGGAAACGAGAAGGTGATCCGCGCCCGCCTGTCCGACGCCCGCTTCTTCTGGGAAACGGACCTGAAATCCAATCTGTCGGACAATCTGCCCAAGCTGGACGAGGTTAAGTTTCACGAAAAGCTTGGCAGCGTTGGTGAGCGGGTGAAGCGCATGATTGCGCTGTCGGCCGAGCTTGCGCCGGTTGCCGGGGCGGACGAGACGAAGGCCCGGCGCGCGGCGGAACTCGCCAAGGCGGATCTTGTCTCCAACATGGTGTTCGAATTCCCGGAACTGCAGGGCCTAATGGGCCGCTATTATGCAACGGCCCAGGGTGAGGATGCGTCGGTGGCAACCGCCATTGAGGAGCATTACAAGCCGCAGGGGCCGAGCGACAGCGTGCCGACCGACCCGGTCGCCATTGCCGTGGCACTTGCCGAAAAGCTGGATCTTCTTGCAGGTTTCTGGGCCATCGATGAAAAGCCGACCGGTTCCAAGGATCCCTATGCTTTGCGGCGCGCGGCTCTCGGTGTGATCCGGATTGTTCTGGAAAACAATCTTAGGATCAGACTTGGCGATATTCTCCGGTCCGCTCTGGATCTGCAGGGGGTGAAAACGGCAGACCCTGCGGCTCTTGTCGCCGATCTCCTGTCCTTCTTCGCCGACCGCCTGAAAGTCCACCTCAGGGACGAAGGCGCGCGTCATGACCTGATCGACGCCATATTTGCGCTCGAAGGTCAGGACGACGTTCTGATGGTGGTCCGGCGTGTCGAGGCGCTCGGCAAATTCGTTTCTTCCGACGACGGCACCAACCTGCTGGCTGGCTACAAGCGCGCGGTCAATATTCTGAAGGCCGAGGAAAAGAAGGACGGCGCCGCCGTTTCCGGAAAGCCGCATCCGGACCACTTCCAGGAACAGGCCGAAATCGATCTGGCGGCTGCCATCGATGTGGCCCGGGCCGAAGCGGCAGACGCCGTGGCGAGCGAGAATTTCGAGGGGGCGATGGAAGCCCTGTCGAAGTTGCGTGCTCCCGTTGACCGTTTCTTCGTTGATATTCTGGTCAATGCCGAAGACGCGACACTGCGCATGAACCGTCTGCAGCTCCTCGCTGAAATCCGGGATGCGACCCATGTGGTGGCGGATTTCTCCAAGGTGGCCGGCTAAGCCGACCAGACCTGAAAACAAAAAGGCGGGCCTTTGGGTCCGCCTTTTTCAGTTCTGGGGCTGAGTCTGGGGAAGCGTTGGATCTTCAACACATTCAGCTTTGGCTTACCTCGTCATTTCCGCGCCTCACTCTGCCGCCTGGGTAGCCAGCCGGTCGACGGGTTTTTCTTCGATCGGCCAATGCACAATGGCAGCGAAGATGCCGAGGGCAATGCCCAGCCACCAGATGGCGTCGTAGGAGCCTGTTTCGTCGTAGATCTTGCCGCCCAGCCATACGCCCAGGAACGAGCCGATCTGGTGGGACAGGAAAACGAAGCCGAACAGGGTTGCCATGTAGCGCGGACCGAACATGACGGCGACCAGGCCGGACGTGGGCGGCACGGTCGAAAGCCACAGGAGACCCATCACGCCGGAGAACACGAGCACCGAGGCTGGTGTGACCGGCAGCATGATGAAGGCGAAGATCGCAACTGCGCGGGCAAGGTAGATCAGCGACAGGAAGATCGGCTTGGAATAGCGGCCGGAAATGTAACCTGACAGCAGCGACCCTGCGATGTTGCACAGGCCAATGAGCGCAATGGCTGTAGCACCCCAGGCCGGATCAAGACCAAGATCGGCGATGTATGGCGGCAGATGCACCGTGATGAAGGCAACGTGGAAGCCGCATACGAAAAAGCCGAAAGTCAGAAGGATAAATCCTCGCGTTCCGAAGGCTTCGGAAATGGCGGAGGTCAGCTTCTGATCATTCGCCGGATTGCTGTTTAGGGGCATTTCCGACTTGCCCCGGAGCGCAATGGCCAGCAGGGGCACGAGGGCGACCAGCCCGGCAAAGACGACAAGGGTCTGCTGCCAGCCTATGCTGGCGATCAGCGTGCCACCAAGAGGGGCGAACAGGAACTGGCCGAGCGAGCCGGAAGCAGTGCCGATGCCGAAAGCGAGCGTTCTTTGCGACGGAGAAACCGTACGCCCGAAAGCGGCCAGAACCAGAGAGAAGGACGAACAGGATATGCCGAGGCCGATGAGCACGCCGGCCGAGATATGCAGGGCGACCGTGCTTTCCGCATCGATCATCAGCAACAGGCCGGTGCAGTAAAGAACCGCGCCGAGAGTCATGGTTTTCCAGGTGCCGAACCTGTCGGCCATCATGCCGGCAAGCGGCTGGCCGATGCCCCACATGAGGTTCTGGATCGCCAGCGCCAGCGCGAATATCTCGCGACTCCAATCCCGGGCCTCGGTCATTGGCTGGAAGAAAAGGCCCATCGCCGACCGTGGACCGAAGGAAATGAGTGCGATCAAACAGCCGCAGGAAATCACCAGCGGGATATTCGGCCCGGCCCGGCCGGTGGAGGAAGCTGTTGTCATGGATGTGTCTCTGATCGTGAAATTACGATCAGAATAGTCTGAAGTCGGGCTCCGGAAAAACGCCTAATTTTGATGGATTGATCAGCGTTTCAAATGGAACATGCTCTGACAGACATGCCGTGGCAATGTGTCCACAGAGGTCTGGAGGGAGCCTACGGTTTGCCGGTGAGGCTGGCTGAGGGGCGCTGTTTCGGAGCCGAGTTCATGCCGCGAATTGTTAGCCGGCTTGCTGGGGCCTGAAAAATTCGATCTTAAGCTCCGGAAAAGAAAAGAGAAACGGACGCGAGGCGATAATTTTTCCGATTTTTGTAGATTTTCGATTTTGCGACCCTTATATAAACTCCGAAAGAGCAAAAGTATGGGCGTCGCAGCCCGTTTTCTTTTGTCTCTAATATGCTCAAGTTGAGTATAATTAAATAGCGGCATCAATCACCCCTCACGCCGCGCAATAAAGGGAGGTCGCCATGACCATTGCCCAGACCAACGCACCGGTTGGAACCCCCATTGCCGCCGGACTGACGGCACTGGAGCGTTTCGGCAAACTGGAGCGCCCGGACCTGCGTTATACGCCGGAGGTCGCGGAAGCGACTGCGCCGATCTACGAGAAGGTCAAGCATATCATCCCGGCCATCGAATGGCCTGCTCTGGCACCGACCATCCATGCGATCAACCAGCTGAAGAAGCAGCGCAACGCGGTTATCCTGGCCCATAACTACATGACGCCGGATATCTACCATGGGGTGGCCGACATCGTTGGCGACAGCCTGCAACTGGCCATCGAGGCGACCCGCACCGATGCCGAAGTCATCGTCCAGTGCGGTGTGCACTTCATGGCGGAGACCTCGAAAATCCTGAGCCCGGAAAAAACGGTGCTGATCCCGGATATGCGTGCAGGCTGCTCTTTGGCCGAATCCATCACGGGGGCGGATGTGCGGGCGCTGCGCGAGCGCAACCCCGGTATTCCGATCATCACCTACGTGAACACCTCCGCCGATGTGAAAGCGGAATGCGACATCTGCTGCACGTCATCCAACGCGCTGCAGGTGGTCGAAAGCTTCGGTGTCGACAAGGTGTTCCTGATTCCGGACAAATACCTGGCCGCCAACGTCGGCAACAAGACCGACGTCGAGGTTCTGGTCTGGGATGGCGCCTGCGAGGTGCATGAGCGCTTTACCGCGCAAGAGCTGCGCGACTATCGCAAGATCGAGCCGAGCGTGAAGATCATCGCCCATCCGGAATGCCCGCCCGAAGTGGTTGCGGAAGCCGACTTTGCCGGGTCCACCGCGCATATGATCGACTGGGTGAAAACCAAGCGTCCGGAAAAGGTGATGATGATCACCGAATGCTCCATGGCGGACAACGTTGCCAGCGAAACGCCGGGTGTTGACTACATCCGTCCGTGCAACCTGTGCCCGCACATGAAGCGGATCACGCTGACCAAGATCCTGGACTCTCTGCTCGAGATGAAAGAGGAAGTGGTCGTTGACCCGGTGGTGACCGACAGGGCCCGCACCGCTGTCGAGCGGATGATCAACTTGAAAATCTGACCGGCTTCGGTCTAAACCGCATCTATGCGATGGCTTCCGGGCGTCTCCGGCCCGGAAGTTTCTTTTGGGACTTGTGCCCGTCTTTTCCAGGAAGTTTCCCATGGCCGTGTCGGTTGAGGATTTTGCACCTGCCTATGTTGGCAAGGATGTGGATGATGTCGTCATTCTGGGAGGAGGTCTGGCAGGGCTCTTCTGCGCGCTGAAGCTCAGCCCGCGACCGGTCACCGTCATCACCAACGCACCGATCGGGCAGGGGGCCTCTTCCGCCTGGGCGCAGGGAGGGATCGCAGCTGCGATCTCCGAACAGGACTCGGTCGAAAAACACCGCGACGATACGTTGGTGGCAGGCTGCGGCATTTGCGAGGAAAAGATCGTCGAGCAGATGACCCGCGAAGGCAGCGCCCGGGTGCACGATCTCTTGTCCTATGGCGTTCCGTTCGATCAGGATCTTGAAGGCCGGCTGAAGTTTTCGCGCGAAGCGGCCCATTCCCACAGCCGGGTCGTGCGTGTGCGCGGTGACATGGCTGGACGGGCGATCATGGATGCCCTGATCGCGGCCGTTCGCAAGACACCCTCGATCCGCATTCTGGAAGGGTATATCGGCGAAAGCTTCATTGGCGAAGGCCGGTATGTAACCGGGGTTTTGGCCCGCAGGCGCGGCAGCCTGGAACGTCTCATCTTCCCGGCAAAGGCCGTGGTTCTTGCCTCTGGCGGCATCGGCCATCTCTATGAATTGACGACCAACCCGCATGAAGCCAACGGTCACGGTCTTGCCATGGCCGCCCGCGCCGGGGCTGTGATTGCCGATGCCGAATTCGTGCAGTTCCACCCGACCGCGCTCGATCTTGGCAAGGACCCAGCGCCGCTGGCGACGGAAGCCCTGCGCGGAGAAGGGGCGACGCTTCTCAACAAGGCCGGTGAGCGTTTCATGGAAGGCGTTCACCCGGATCTGGAGCTTGCGCCGCGCGACATCGTTGCCCGGGCAATCCACCGGGAGGTCTCCGAAGGCAGGGGAGCCTTCCTGGATTGCAGGAGCGCAATCGGGGACAGGTTCAAGGAAGATTTCCCGACCGTTTTCGCGGCAGCTTCCGCAGCCGGCCTCGATCCGGCGAAAGACCTTCTGCCGGTGGCGCCCGCGGAACACTACCACATGGGCGGTGTGCTGACCGATGCCAATGGCCGCACGTCTCTCGATGGTCTTTGGGCTGCCGGCGAGGTTGCTTCGACCGGAGCCCATGGCGCCAACCGTCTGGCATCCAACTCGCTGCTGGAAGCGGTCGTCTTTGCCGCGCGCATCGCCGAGGATATCCAGGGCCTGATGCCCACCCCGCGCAGCGCCTACTGGAACGAGATGGACGATGCTCCTGGTCTTCCGAGCCAGCGCAACGCCGAAGAGCGGGAAGCCATCACTGTTCTGCGTAAGACCCTGGCGCGTAATGTCGGTGTGCTGCGCGATGCCGAGGGGCTCAAGACGGCCCTGGCCGATATCGCGCGGGTGGAACAGAACTGCGTGCGCCAGTCGATCATCAACATGATGGTCGCCGGGCGGATCATCGCCGCGGCCGCGCTGAAGCGCGAGGAAAGCCGTGGTGGGCATTTCCGCAAGGATTTCCCGCAGGAAAATCCCGATATGGCAAGCCGCTCCTACACCACCTTGAAGGAAGTCGAGGCCATCACTGCCGAGGCCCTGGAAACTGCCTGACCGGAGAGGCGCATGACCCGCAGATATTTGCCCGAGCTGCCACGCCTGATGGTGGATGAAGCCGTCAAGGCGGCCCTTCTGGAAGACTGGGGCCGCGCGGGCGACGTGACCGGCCAGGCGACGCTTCCGCCGGAGGCAAAGGCCTCTGCCGTGATTGCCGCGCGCAAGCCGGGCGTCCTGGCCGGGCTCGCCTTTGCCGAAAGCGCCTTCCGCCAGACGGACGCACGACTAAACTTCGAGGCTGTTCTGAGCGACGGTGACCGGCTGTCGCCAAAGGCAATTGTCGCCCGGATCGAGGGGCCGGCCCGTGCGCTTCTGGCCGCAGAACGTGTGGCGCTGAACTTCCTGGGGCATCTGTCTGGCATTGCGACGGCAACGTCGAAATTCGCCGATCTGATCGCCCACACCAAAGCCGACATCGTCTGCACCCGCAAGACGACACCGGGCCTGCGCGCCTTCGAGAAATATGCGGTCAAATGCGGCGGTGGGTCCAACCACCGCTTTGGTCTCGACGATGCGATCCTGATCAAGGACAACCACATCGCGGTGGCCGGCGGCGTGACGCAGGCGATCGAGGCTGCCAAGGCATTCGCCGGGCATCTTGTGAAGATCGAGGTGGAAGTCGATACGCTGGAACAATTGCAGGAGGCGCTGGCGGCCGGACCAGACGTGGTCATGCTCGACAACATGCCGCCCGAGGTTCTGAAGCAGGCTGTCGCAATGGCAGGGGGCAAGGTGTTGCTGGAAGCATCCGGCGGCATTGAACTCGATACGGTCAAGGCCGTGGCGGAAGCCGGTGTCGACCTGATCTCCTCAGGCTGGATCACCCATTCGGCCCCCGTTCTGGATCTAGGGCTCGATATCGAGATCAACTGAGATCGCATTACAGGCCAGAGCTGAAATTACGGCTCTGTCTGCCAACCCGCCTCCGCCTCAAGGTAAGGTCGGGTGGATGGCAGACAGGGCCGGTTACTCAATCAGCCAGTGAAACTCACGCTGCGGCGAGGTAAAGGCCGCCGAGGGCAGTCAGGACGCCCAGGCTACGGATGATCCGCGGAGCCCAGGCAGGATCGTTGCGGGTGGCGACATTGGCGCCATAGCCGATCAACAGACCCGCTGCATGAAGAAGCGCTGTCGCCAGAACGAAACCGCCGGCATAGGCGAGTTCACCGGCCGCGCCGATTTCGCCGCCATGGGCATGGCCATGGCAAATGCCGAAGGCCCCTACCAGGGCCGCGCAGACGCCAAGCGGCAGGCGCAGTGCCAGGGCGACGACAACACCCAGAACAACCACCGATGCCAGGATAAAGGGTTCTACATAGGGCAGCGGCACACCGGCAAGCGAGAGCAGGAAGCCAACGATCATTGAACCGACGAAGGCGGTTGGCAGGGCCCAGACGGCACGGCCGCCCAGGAGAGCGGCCCAAAGGCCGACGGCAATCATCGCCAGCACATGGTCGGTGCCGAACAGCGGATGCGAGAAACCAGCGGCAAACGAGCCGTGTTCGGACGGATCCAGATGGGCAAGGGCAGGCGAGGCGGTCATCAGGCCAATGACGGCAGCAAGGCCGAGGCGATAGAGCATGAAACGATCCTTGGGTTGGTCACTCCGGTGCCCCGGGATGGGTCGCACCGTTCACGAAGAGCTCAAGACACCCCGTACTATCGTTGATTCTGTCACCCTGTAAACCGGAGCGACGGTCTCTGTCGCAAGGTCGCGCGTGGTCGCGTGATGGAAGAACTGCGACAATCCAGTCCGGTTTCCCGATAGGGGGCGGCTTTGCACGGTGCTAATTTCCAGCACATTGGATCCTCAGGTTCGGCTCGAGCCGATGACGATGGTGGAGGCAAGGTTCCGATGAGCGCTGGATTGGACGAAACGCAGACGTCTCGCGGGCAAAAGGCACCGCCGGTGCCCGCCTGGAAAGAGCTGCGCGATGACGAGGAGGCACTCGCCTCCCGGACGGTCGAAATCTGTTTTCTGCTGATGCGTAATTTCTCGCTGCTCTCCTTCGCATCGGCTATCGAGCCCTTGAGGATCGCGAACAAGGTGCTGAAACGCAAGGCCTTCACCTATCGCTGCTGCAGTCTGGATGGCAGCGATGCGGTTGCCAGCAATGGCAGCACCATACGGGCGGATTGTGCCATCGGCGATGTCGAACGTCCTGACCTTCTGGCGGTCTGCAGCAGCGACGATGTGGAGCGCATCGGGCTGACGCTGGCCCAAAAGGTTGCGATCCGGAAACTGGCAAACCGGTCCAGCCGGATCGCAGGTATCTGCACTGGCGCCTATGTGCTGGCCGACTTCGGTCTCCTGGACAACAGGAACTGCACGATCCATTGGGAATATGCCGACTTTTTCAAGGAACGGTTCCCCGATGTGCGGCTCGTGGACAGCCTCATTCAGACGGACGGCAAGTATATGACCTGCGCCGGAGGAACGTCCGCGCTCGACCTCATGATCGGTTTTGTTGCTCAGGTTCATGGGGGCGGGGTAGCCGCCGACGTTGCCGAAATTGCCCTCCATCACGACTGGCGCAGTGGCAACGAGCGGCAGCACAAGCACATGCGTGATGATCTGGAATCCGTCTCGCAGCGGGTGCGCAGCTGCATTGCGCTGATGACGGAAAATGTCGTCGAGCCGCTGTCCTTGCAGGAAATCGCGCAGAAACTCGACGTCAGTCCCCGGCAGCTGCAGCGGGAGTTCCGGAAATACCTGAAGTGCAGCCCGCAGGACTATTACGCCAAGGTTCGCCTCGACATCGCCCGCCAGCTTGTCTGCCGCACCTCCATGCGCATGATCGACATCGCCATGGCCTGCGGCTTTGCCAGCGCGTCCCATTTTTCGAAACGCTACCGGTCCGCCCTCGGCACAAGCCCTGCCGCGGACCGTCAGCAGCATGGCCGGGTTTTCGATTTCTAGTGGGACTTACTCGGCTGCGGGCTTCAGGCTTGCCATCAGGTGGTGGAATTTCTCGCCCTGTACGGAAACGTGCCGGCGAATGGCCGCCGCCGCCCGGTCGCCATCGGCCGCTTCAATGGCGGCAACCACGTCTTCATGTTCGGCCATGGATTGTTTCATGCGGCCGCGCACGCGGAGCTGAACCCGGCGGAAAGGCTGCAGCCGCCGCTGCAGGCGCAGGCATTCCTGCTCCAGAAAACGATTGCCTGACTGGCGGTAGATGATGGCGTGGAACTGCTCGTTTTCCAGATAATAGCCATCCGTGTCCTGCGCTTCGACCGCATGTTTGCAGCGCTCATTCGCTGCATGAAGTTCGGCAAGGGCGGTTTCTGAAATGCGCGCCGCAGCCAGGCGAGCGCTGACCGCTTCCAGCTCCGCCATGACTTCGAACATCTCGATCAGTTCCACCGGGCCGGGCTGGCGAACGAAGACGCCGCGGCGGGGGATCTGAACGACCAGACCGGACTGGGACAGCCTGTGAAGGGCTTCCCTGATCGGCGTTCTGGAAACGGCAAAACGGCTCGCGAGCTGAACTTCGTCCAGCCTGTCGCCATCGGCGAAAGTACCGTCGAAAATCAGCCCTTCCAGCGCATCGGCAATGCGGTCCGATCGTTTTCTTTCCATTGTTGGGATTTAGCATAGGACATTTTTGCGCGCAATATTGTCAATCTTGTATACAAAATACCTTGACAGAAAAACATCACTTCGGGGTAAGATCCATCTCCGGTTCCCTTCCGGAACCATCAGGGAGGAAATAATGAACATCAAATTCTCAGCGTCGGTCGCCGCGGTGGCGCTTTTCGCCAGCGCACTCACCGCCAATGCCACCGAACTGCGCCTGTCTCACCAGTGGTCGACCGGCGACGTGCGCCACAAGGTCGCCCAGATGGTGGCTGACGACGTGGCGGCCGCCGATGTCGATCTCGACATCAAGATTTTCCCGTCTCAGTCGCTTCTGAAGGCCCGCGAGCAATACAAGCCGCTGAGCCGTGGCCTGCTGGACATGACCGTTTTGCCGCTCAGCTACGCCGGTGGCCAGCAGCCTGCCTACAACCTGACCCTGATGCCGGGTCTGGTGAAGAACCACGACCATGCCGCCCGCATGAACGAAAGCCCGTTCATGGAGGCCATCGAGGAAATCATGGCCGAGGATGACGTGATGGTGCTGGTCCACGGCTATCTGGCCGGTGGTTTTGCGGCCAAGGACAAGTGCATCACCAAGCCGGAAGACATGCCGGGCCTTCAGACCCGCGCGGCCGGCAAGGCCTTCGAGCAGATGCTTGCAGGCGCCGGGGCCTCGATTGCCTCTATGGCATCTTCCGAAGTTTACAACGCCATGCAATCGGGCGTTCTGGATGCGGTCAACACCTCGTCCTCGTCTTTTGTCAGCTACCGCATCTATGAGCAGGTTGCCTGCTACACTCCGGCTGGCGAATATGCGCTCTGGTTCATGTACCAGCCGCTCCTGATGAACAAGGCCAAGTTCGACAGCCTGACGGAAGAGCAGCAGAAAGCCCTTCTGGCAGCGTCGGAAAAGGCGCAGGCTTTCTATCTGGAAGAAGCCAAGAAGGAAGATGCGGTGTCTGCTGACGTCTTCCGTGAAAACGGTGTCGAGATCGCGGAAATGACCGCCGAGAACTTCGATGCCTGGCGCGCTCTTGCCAAGGAAACATCTTACAAGGCCTTTGTAGAGGAGACCCCGAACGGTCAGCAGCTTCTCGATCTGGCATTGTCCGTAGAATAAGCGTCTGAATTTGCGGGGCGGGCTGAAACCCGCCCCGAACCCTTTCCAAAGGACCTCATTTCTAAGGAGTGACCCATGGCGGGCCACAGTACGGCTGCGGTAGCGCATGCCGGCAGCAATCCCTTCTTGCGCTTCGTCGCTGCAATTTCGACCGTGGCCGGCTGGTGTTCGGCGGCAATGATCGTTGTCGCGGTCGTTGTCACCTGCCAGATGATCTTCGTGCGGCTGGTGCTCAATGCCTCCACCGTCTGGCAGACTGAAACCGTCATCTATCTGGTGATCGCCGCAACCCTTGTGGGCCTGCCGTACGTTCAGCGGCTCAGGGGCCATGTCAACGTCGACCTGTTTCCCCTGTGGCTGTCACCGCGAGCCCGCTTCGTGCTCGCCTGCATCACGCTGTCGCTTTCAATACTGGTCATGGCGATGATGCTCTTTTACGGCTTCGAATTCTGGTACCTTGCCTGGTCGAAAGGCTGGACCTCCGACACAGTCTGGGGCGTCAGGCTCTGGATCCCTTATCTGTCGATCCCTGTCGGCATCGGGCTGCTGGTGCTGCAGCTCATGGCTGACCTTTATGCGGTTCTCACCGGTATCGACAAACCCTTCGGCCTGGAGGACAAATAATGGATCCCCTGCTGCTCGGCGCACTGGTTGCGGTCGCCACTATTCTTGTCCTTTTCTCCGGCATTTCCGTCGCCATCGGTCTGTTGATCGTTTCCGCCGGCTTCCTGCTGGCATTCGATGGTTTCCGGTCTCTGGAACTGATGCCGGAAATCCTGTTCGGCAAACTTGATAACTTTGCGCTTCTGTCGATCCCCATGTTCATCATCATGGGTGCGTCCATCGCCTCGACGCGGGCGGGGGCGGATCTGTACGAAGCGCTGGAACGCTGGCTTACGCGGGTCCCTGGCGGGCTGGTGGTTTCAAACCTCGGCGCCTGTGCGCTTTTCGCCGCCATGTCCGGGTCTTCACCGGCTACCTGTGCGGCCATCGGCAAGATGGGCATTCCGGAAATGCGCAAGCGCGGGTATCCGGATGGTGTTGCCGCCGGCTCCATCGCCGCCGGCGGAACGCTCGGCATCCTGATCCCGCCGTCGGTCACCATGATCGTCTATGGTATTTCGACGGAAACCTCGATCGGCCGTCTGTTCCTGGCGGGCGTCATTCCCGGCTTGATGCTGATGGGGCTTTTCATGGCCTGGTCACTCTATTCGACCTGGCGCAGCGGCAATGCCAGTGTGCTTAGCGCGGGCAACTATACCTGGGCGGAAAAGTTCGAGATCCTGCCGCGCGTGCTGCCTTTCATGATCATCATCCTCGGTGTTCTCTACGCCATGTACGGCGGTATCGCCACACCGTCTGAAACGGCGGCGGTCGGCGCTCTTCTGTGCCTGGTGATCGCGGTCATCATCTATCGGCTCTGGAGCCCCAAGCTGCTCTGGACCGTGCTGCGCGACAGCACCCGGGAAAGCGTGATGATCCTCTTCATCATCGCGGCAGCGGGCGTCTTCTCCTACATGCTGTCGTCGCTGTTCATCACCCAGGCCATTGCCGAATGGATCGGAACCCTGTCGGTCAACCGCTGGATCCTGATGGCGGCAATCAACGTCTTCCTGCTGATTGCCGGCTTCTTCCTGCCGCCGGTTGCGGTGATCCTGATGGCCGCGCCGATCCTGTTGCCGATCATCACCACCGCGGGCTTCGATCCGATCTGGTTCGCAGTGATCCTGACCATCAACATGGAGATCGGCCTGATTTCCCCTCCGGTCGGGTTGAACCTTTACGTGATCAACGGCATTGCCCCTGACATTTCCTTGAAGACGATCCTCACGGGATCGCTGCCATTCGTGGCCTGCATGTTCCTGGCGATCGTCATTCTCTGCCTGTTTCCGGAATTGGCCACCTGGCTGCCGGACGTGGTCATGGGAGAAGCGCTTTGATGTTCCTGGCAGACCTGCTCACCACCGTTTTCGAACGACGATACCTGCCGAAATGGGCGGACAAGGCCGATGACCGCCCGCTCGAAGCACTCGTCAACGATCTGATCGGTGCAACAGGAGAAGTCTCCGGGCAAAATCTTGCCCGGCAGATTCTGGGCCGGTACCGCGCGCTGAACGACGAGGAAAAGCGTGGCTTCTTCCGGTATCTCGCCGAAGGCCTGGCAGTGTCGGTTGCCGCCGTTCGTTCAGCGCTGGAACTTTACGAAAAAGGACAATCGAAAGCGAGTTACCGGGAGTTCATGGAGGCGGTCGAACCGCCCCGGCAGGAGCTGATCCGGCGGCTCAATCAGGTTCCCGACGCAACCCGGCTGCTGGTCGGCATGCGCGAGGATCTGCTGCGGCTGAGCAAGGGCGACGATGCCCTGCAGGCGCTTGATCTGGATTTCCGGCATCTGTTTGCAAGCTGGTTCAATCGCGGCTTTCTTGTCCTGAGGCCGATCAACTGGGAAAGTCCGGCCCAGCTTCTGGAAAAGATCATCGCCTATGAGGCCGTTCACGCGATCGATAGCTGGAGCGATCTCCGCCGCCGGCTGGAGCCTGTCGACAGACGCTGCTTTGCGTTTCTGCATCCGGCGATGCCAGATGAACCGCTGATCTTTGTGGAAGTGGCCCTGACAAAGGGAATACCAGGATCCATCCAGGGTCTCCTTGCCGAAAACCGGACCCAGATCGAGCCGGACAAGGCAGACACGGCTGTCTTCTATTCGATCTCCAACTGCCAGGCAGGCCTTGCCGGTATTTCCTTCGGCAACTCGCTGATCAAGCAGGTGGCCGCCGATCTGTCGCTGGAACTGCCCAAGCTCAAGACATTCGTCACCTTGTCGCCGATCCCCGGGCTGGTGCGCTGGCTGGACAGTGAAGGCATCGACCACGCCTCTGCCGACGAGGACACCCTGCGAAAGCTTGCAGCGCGCTATCTGATGACCGCAAAACGCAAGGACGGTCTGCCGCTCGATCCGGTTGCCCGCTTCCATCTCGGCAACGGTGCGCTTGTCCATCAGGTGCACGCAGGCGCGGATCTTTCCGACAAGGGGCTGAAGCAGTCCGCGGGCGTGATGGTCAATTATCTCTACGACCTGGAGAAGGTGACGCAGAACCATGAAAGGTTCGCTTCGTCACAGACAATCGCCGCCTCATCTGAAATCAAATCACTCAGCGCCGCTGGAGACAAAGCTTTCACTTTGGAGCTTCCCGCGTTGAACTGAATGCGGTTAATAAGCTCTAACACTATAGAATCGATCAGCTTTTTAGCCTTTCAAGGCTGGATGGAACACCTGCTGATCCAGGAGCCACATAAATGACAAACCCACTTTACGACCAACTCTTCGGAAAGCACGCCGGCAAGACCACTCCCTTTCTGATCTTTCAGGACGGCTCCATCCTGACCCATTCGGCGTTTCTGGAAAGTGCAGCGCAGATTGCCCACGTTCTGACCGAGAACGGCATGGTGGCTGGTGACCGCCTGGCGGCCCAGGTCGAAAAGTCCGCCACAGCATTGGCACTTTATGCAGCCTGTGCTCAGGCAGGCATCGTGTTTCTTCCACTGAACACAGCCTACACCGTCGATGAACTCAGCTATTTTATCGAAAACAGTGGTGCCCGCACCGTGGTCTGCGACGGTTCCAGCAAAACCATACTGGAACCCGTCGCCTCCAGGCTCGGTGCCCGTCTCGAAACGCTCAACGCCGACGGGACCGGTTCTCTGACCGATCAGGCGAAGAGCAAACTGTCCGAGTTTGAAACCGTAGACCGCGCGCCGGACGATCTGGCGGCGTTCCTTTATACCTCCGGCACCACCGGACGCTCCAAGGGGGCGATGCTGACGCAGGCCAACCTCCTGTCGAATGCCACCACCCTTGCAGATCTCTGGCGCTTTACCGACAAGGACGTTCTGCTGCATGCCTTGCCGATCTTCCACACGCATGGTCTCTTCGTTGCGACCAACGTGTCATTGGTGGCTGGCGGCGCGATCCTGTTCCTGCCCAAATTCGATCTCGACGCCATGATCGGCCTGATGCCGAAGGCAACGACGATGATGGGCGTGCCGACCTTCTACACCCGTTTGCTTCAGGACGAGCGCTTTACGGCCGAGCTTACCGAGGGCATTCGGCTGTTTATTTCCGGAAGTGCGCCGCTGCTTGCCGACACGCACCGGCAATTCGAGGAGCGGACGGGCCACCGCATCCTTGAACGCTACGGCATGACCGAAACCAACATGAACACCTCCAACCCCTATGAGGGCGAGCGCCGTGCCGGAACCGTCGGTTTTCCGCTGCCGGGCGTTGAACTGAAGATCACGGATCCAGCCACGGGCGACACGCTGCCGCCGGAAACGGTTGGCCAGATCGAGGTGCGCGGGCCGAACGTCTTCAAGGGATACTGGCAGATGCCGGAAAAGACGGCTGCGGAACTGCGTGAGGACGGCTTCTTCATCACCGGCGATCTGGGGATGATCGATGCCGATGGCTACGTACATATCGTCGGGCGCAACAAGGACCTGATCATTTCAGGCGGTTACAACATTTACCCAAAAGAGATCGAACTGATCCTGGATGCCCAACCGGGCGTGCGCGAAAGTGCCGTTATCGGCGTGCCGCATTCGGACTTCGGTGAAACGGTGCTGGGCCTTGTGGTGCCGGACGGCAGCCAAACTCCGGATCTGGACGCGATCCTGGCCGTTGCCGGAACATCTCTGGCCCGTTTCAAGCATCCGCGAAAGCTCGTCGTGGTCGACAGCCTGCCGCGAAACACCATGGGCAAGGTCCAGAAAAACATCCTGCGCGAGCAGTTCAAGGATACCTTCGCTACAGCTTGAGGCCAGGCGCATAACCCGGCACGCTCCAGAAGCTTGCCGGGATTGTGCTTTGCGGGTAGGCCTTCCGGCTTGCTCTGCCGTCCAAACTCGCGCCGGCTCTGAAGAAGGTCATTCAGGGCAGTCATCATGGGCGAACAGCAGAACGAAGACCGAAAAGACCGGACGAGCGGCCCATCCTTCGAGACGGACCTGATGGTCCTCCTCAGGATGAGGTTGGGTGTTTGCAGATGTTGATCTATGCTCGCCTCCCCTCAACCTCATCCTGAGGAAGCGCGAAGCGCTCTGTCTCGAAGGATGGGCCGCAGATGAGGACGCCTTTGGAGTGGCGGCCTGGAGAGGGCCGTGGAAGAAGCCCAAGGGCGGCAGGATCAGTTCCAGCCGCCTGCGTAGGTCTTGTAGAAGATGTGCAGGCCGACCTGGCCGCGTTTGGCCATGGATTTCGCCCACCGCGGATTGACGTAGGTCGCGTGATAGTGGGTCGAGGCGTCAACCATCTTGGAATAGCGCTTGCCGTCGGTTACTTGCCTTGCCAGCTTCTGCGCTGTTGCCCAGGCAACCGGGCTGGAAATCCGGTCCTTGATGCCGTCGCAGGCGAAGGAGAACTGGCAGCGGTTGCGCTTGTGGCGGTTCTGGTAGACGACGCCGCAGATACTGTCCGGATAGGCCGGGTTCTTGACCCGGTTCAGCACGACCTGCGCCACGGCCACCTGGCCGTCTTCGCTTTCGCCGCGAGCTTCAAAATAGATGGCTTCGGCCAGACAGCGCTGCTCTTTCTTGTCTCCAACGGAAAGGGGCAACGGCTTCTGCGCCCACCAGTGGGGATTTTCAGGATCTTCCGGTGGCGGCAGCTCCTGCTCATACATGGCCGCGCCGAACAGCGCGTCAAAGGGTTCCTTGGTTTCCTTCACGCTGTCAGGTGCATAAGCGGACACGAGCGAGAAGCTGGCAGCCGCGGCATTGCGCGCCATCATCACCTTTTGCAGATCCAGCGGACCGCCTTCCGGGAAACCGTCCTTGCCATGGCTGGCCAGCATGCTGGTTTCCTGAGAATTGAGCGGCTGTGCCTTGACGAAGGCAACGCGCGGCAGATCCTCGTGTTTCTTCTCCGTCGAGATCAGGCTGGACATGGAATAGAGATTGCCGGCGGCCCTGTCGACCATCTGGCGATCCGGTGCCATCGTGATCAAGCGGTCGCTCTTGGCCGTGCTGTTGGTTCGGATCTTGTCGGGAATTTCGGTCGGTCGGTCGCTCATCGCAACTTCCTGTAGACCGACAAGCGGCCGCGCTTCAAAGGCATCATCTGCGGAGTTCAGCGTCAGGACCGGTGAGGAGATGTAGTCCGGTACAGGTGTTGTCCCGAGAGCCAGTTGCGGCGCGATTTTCGTGGTGAAATTCGCAGGCTCAAGATACATCATCCAGCGTGGAGATTCAGCCTTGCGCGCATTTACGAGCGAGAAGATGTCCTGATTTCCCACCGAACCGCCGATACCGAGCCAGACCAGGGGGCAGGCAACAAGCACATATTTGAGCCGGCGCATACGCGCGCGGACCGGGCCAAAATCCTGTGTCACTTTCGAAGAAAACCGCTTTCCGTTGCGGGACTTAAGGCCAGACATACGCAGCCAACTCCAACTCGTTACACATCGTCCCGAAACGCCGGACGAACAGCGTGAACGCTGTGTAAACAACGACGCTGAAATTGAAGATGTGCGCTTAACCTTGAAAGAGCGTTAATAAGACTGGAATTCGCGGAAATTCGTGGAAGTTTTCGCGCTCACAGGGTGCGTTATGGTTAATATTACGAAGGACTTAACTTTGATGACGGCGTGGAAAAAAAACGTAGAAAGCCGTCAGCGACCGCCGACACGAAGCCCGGGGGCGGGCCGTTCGCTCAACAATTGATGGCGGAACCGGAAGAGGGCGGCAGGGCGGCCTCCGGTGGCGGTCGACGTGGCGCCGGTCGGTTCGACAAGGTCTGCATTTTCCACCAGGCGGCGGAAGTTCTGCTTGTGCAGATGGCGTCCGGATATGGCCTCGACGGACGTCTGAAGTTCGGTGAGAGTGAAGGTTTCCGGCATCAGTTCGAATATCACCGGCCGATATTTCAGTTTGCCGCGCAGCCGGGAAATGGCCGTCGCCAGCACTCGGCGATGGTCAAACCGCATCGACGCGCCGAGAAACGGCAGGTTGGAGCGGCGCAGGGCCGCAGGCCGTCCATCGGTCCGGGCTTCCTCGACGAGACCTGCTTCATAAAGCAGCTCGAACCGCTCCAGCGCCCGCTCTTCGTCCCAGGAGGTTCCACCGGTGCCAAAGGCCAGCCGGACCCGTTCCTGACGGCCAAGCGGTTTGGGTGGTTCACCGGAGGGCGGCGGCTCGCTTGCCCACAAGTCGAGCGCGGGCAGGATGTCCCGATCCAGGACATCCGGCCGTCCGGTGCGCCAGTCTTCCCAGGGAAAGTAGTCGTACCAGGAGCGCCACGCTGAATCGTGCCGCGACAACATGCTTTCCGAATCCGGGGTCTGGCGGGTCAATGCCAGATATCCGACCGAAACCACGTGCGGGCCTTCGTCGCCTGAAACCCGGTGGCGGCCCCGGTCGCCGAATGTGTAGAGCTGTTCCACATATCCCAGTCTCAGCGCAGTCTGGTTTTCCACCCAGGAACGCAGGCCGATTTCGAAGGTACGGTGGTGGATCGGGTCGAACGGACCAAAGGGCAGACTGTCGAGCGTTGCCTCGCCCGGTGCGTTTGCCCCGGTGTCCGCGCCAGTTCCCCTGCCGGTCTGCTTCGCATCGTTCACATGGACGATCTGAGGCAGGCCTCCGGCAACCGATACGATGACGGCATTCAATCCGATTTCAATATTGGCTTGCCGGTGGGGCATTGGGTCTCCGTGGTGGCCGTCAGTCGATCGGCATGACAAAGGGGGTGCCTTCAAAGGCATTGGCGCCGCGGCCGATGCCCCGGATGGCATCGATCATGCGGCCGTCGCGGCCGAGAAGCTTGTCGCCAATGGCAACAATGCGTGCATTCGGCGTGGCCGAGGGCGAGCGTTCACGCAGGATCTTCGCAAGGCGATGTTCGTCCGCCTCCGGATTGAGGGCACACGCCGCCACATAGGCACCGGCTGTGGAGCGGCTGATTCCCGCCCAGCAATGGATGACCAGCGGGTCCTTCCGGTCCCAGGAATTGACGAAAGAGAGAAAGGCCTTCACATGCCGTTCGCTGGCGGGCACCAGCCCCTGTACCGGGCTGACAATGTCGTTGAACGCAAGGGACAGATGCCGTTCCGGCAAAACGCCGGCCGGGGTCGGAACGTTCATTTCCGCATTGATCAGCGTTATAACGGATTTGGCACCAGTGGTGGCCACCGTTTCAGGTAGTTTCGACAGGGAGCAGACGTGCAGCATGGCAGAACCGGTTCTTCGTATCTGCCACTAAACTAGGGTCATTCGCTGACAAGGTCACCCGTTTGCATGTCTGCTTTTCGGGTTGTTCCCAGCTTCACGCAGGGCCTCGATCTCATCGAAGCGCTGCGTGAACATTTCTTGTGCAGTTTTCACCGGCAAAGGCTCGAGGCCGTAGCGCAATTTGCCATCGGCATCGAGAGGAAAGCCGCGCGGTTTGCCGAAAATTTTCGCCGCTTCGGTTTCCTCGAATCCGGCCAGTTCCACGGCCTCGAAATAGGCACAGATGATGTCCGCGCGCTTGGCGAGCTTTTTCACGGCCACGGGTATGGCGGCCGGAAGGCCGAACCGAAGGTGAATGGCCGCCTGAAGACGGGCTTCAACCCCCTTGTAGGCTTCGCCGATGACGGATTTGAACGGGGAAATCATGTCGCCGATGACATACTCCGGCGCATCGTGAAGCAGAACCGCAAGTCGCCAGTGCGGTGGCAGGTCGGGCTTCAGCATCAAGGCGATATCCTCGACGATCAGCGAATGTTCAGCGACCGAGAAGGCGTGATTGCCGTAGGTCTGGCCGTTCCAGCGGGCCACACGGGCAAGCCCGTGAGCGATGTCGGAAATCTCGACGTCGAGCGGCGAGGGGTCCAGAAGATTGAGCCGTCTGCCGGACAACATGCGCTGCCAGGCGCGCGGGGGCTGGTCGGTACGGGCAGAGGCCATCGGTTCTCAAGGGTCTCGCGGTTTCAGTCCGCGGTGCTCGGCTCCGGCAAGGAAAAGGAAGCCCAGTCGGGCAGCTTTACCAGAATCTCCGCGTCACCGCATTGCAGAGGGGTGCCGTTGTCCTTGGCTTGGGCCACCTTGTCAAGGCGCAGTAGCGCAAGGCCCACAGCGCCATCGTCAGTCGGGGCGCTGGAGCCGAGGGCGCCGACGGATTTGCCGCCGGCCGTGATGTCGGTGCCTTTTTCCGGAAGCGCGGCGCTGCTTTCAATCTGAACGAACCGCTTGCGGGCGTTGCCCCGGTGGTGCATGCGCGAAACCACTTCCTGCCCGACATAACACCCCTTGGAAAAGGAAACGCCGCCAAGCTGATCCAGGTCGGCGTCATGCGGGAAAATATCCGAGTAGTCGTAGTCCTTCAGGCCTTCGGGTACGCCCTTTGAAATGCGATGACGGTCATAGGCCGCAAGGTCCTCGGCCGTGGCCAGGAGCTTCGAGGCAAGCTCTGCGACCGGACCTGCAATGCGCCTGCCGAGTGCGGGCAGCCGTGGGTCGGTGACGGCAGAAAGGGCGCCTTCCACATTACATTCCAGATCCTCGCCTGCGTCCGAACCGTCAGCCCAGAGAGCAATCACGCCAACGTCTTCCGGCAGCAGCTCCAGATCCACCTTCGCCCGCAACCGGTAGAAAGTCAGCCGTTTCAGAAGCTCGGCAGCGGTTGCCGAAGGCGCATCCAGCAGATAACCGCCTTCCAGGCGGTAAATCAGGAAATCGAACAGGATCTTTCCCTGCGGCGTCAGCAGGGCACCTGCGCTAGCACCGCCATCCGTCATGCCGTCGATATCTGCCGTTACCAGATTTTGCAGGAAGTGCTGTGCATCGGCACCGCCAACGCGGATCAGCGAGCGGTCGGACAGAGGGGCATAGGACAAGGTCGGCACGGCAGGCTCCATGGAAAGGATGGCTGTTTCAGACAGAGTGTCTGGCCAGATTTACTTGGTTGGCACATAGGCGCTTTGTCCACCGTGGGCAAGGTTCTGAATCTGCTGGCCCCTGTCTGGCCCTTTGTCGCCGGGCCGCGTATAAGCCCGGTGAACCGACCTGCCGATAGACCCAACTTTACGCGGAGGAGCCACATGAGCGCGACCTATGACCTGATCCTGAAGGGCGGAACCGTTGTCAATCAGGATGGCGAAGGACAGCGTGATGTTGCTGTTCGCGATGGCCGGATTGCGGGCATCGGCTCCTTCGACGCATCACAGGCCGGCGAAACGGTCGATTGTACGGGCCTGCATGTTCTTCCAGGTGTCATGGACACCCAGGTGCATTTCCGCGAGCCAGGTCTCGACCACAAGGAAGATCTGGAATCCGGGTCCCGGGCTGCGGTCATGGGCGGTGTCACCGCGGTGTTTGAAATGCCGAACACCAATCCGCTGACGACCTCGGAATCAGCTCTTGCCGACAAGGTGCGGCGCGGACATCACCGCATGCACTGCGATTTTGCCTTCTGGGTTGGCGGCACGCGGGACAACGTCAAGGATATTCCCGACCTGGAGCGCCTGCCGGCTGCCGCTGGCATCAAGGTCTTCATGGGCTCCTCCACCGGTGATCTTCTGGTGGAAGACGACAAGGGCGTGAAGGAAATCCTGTCCACTACCCGCCGCCGGGCAGCCTTCCACTCCGAGGATGAGTTCCGCCTGCGCGAACGTCAGGGAGAGCGGGTTGAAGGTGATCCGAGCTCTCACCCGATCTGGCGCGATGAGGTCGCAGCGCTCCAGTGCACCCAGCGACTGGTGGGCATTGCGCGCGAAACCGGCGCCAAGATCCACATTCTCCATCTGTCGACGGCGGAAGAGGTCGATTTCCTGATCGACCACAAGGACGTTGCCTCCATCGAGGTCACCCCGCACCATCTGACCCTGACGGACGAAGCCTACCATCGGTTGGGTACGCTGGTTCAGATGAACCCGCCCGTTCGCGCGCCGCGCCACTCGGAGCGCCTGTGGTGGGCCTTGCAGCAAGGCATTCTTGACATTTTCGGCTCCGATCATGCGCCGCACCTGCTGGAAGAAAAACAGAAGCCCTATCCGGCCTCGCCGTCCGGCATGACCGGCGTGCAGACGCTGGTGCCGATCATGCTGGATCACGTCAATGCAGGCCGGCTCAGCCTGGCGCGCTTTGTCGACATGACCAGCGCAGGGCCGGCTCGTCTGTTCCAGACGGCGCGCAAGGGCCGGATCGCCGTCGGCTACGATGCCGACTTCACCGTGGTGGACATGAAGCGCAAGGAAACGATCCGCAACGAGTGGATTGCTTCCAAGTGCGGCTGGACGCCCTATGACGGCAAGGATGTCACCGGCTGGCCGGTTGGCACCGTTGTTCGAGGACAGCGTGTCATGTGGGACGGCGAACTGGCAGCTCCCTCGCGCGGTGAAGCCGTCCGTTTTCTCGATGCATTGAAAGCCTGAAAAAAGCCGTTCCTGGGAACCTGAGGCATGAATGGGCCGTTTTCACCGTTCAGGCCGGGTTCACGTTGCGTCTGCTAACTGTACAAAAATGTGATGTGAATAACAGCCGCGAGCTGGCTAATGTGCGACTTTGCGGCTGAAAGGTGGAAGGAAACCAATAAGTAACCGTGTTTCCTAACCCGATCTACACAGGTATTGGGTACAGTTTTAATCGAGCTTTATGGGTATTTGCGTTGGGGAGCTCAGGGATGTTGTCAATGGAAATGAATTGCCGGAGCAGGCGCAAGCGCGCGCTGCTGAACCTGACCGGAGCCGCAGTTATTTCTTTCGCCGCGATGTCGTCGGCATTTGCGCGGGACGCCGCTCCGGAGACGGATGTGGCAAGCGAGCCGCCGTTGCATATGCTCGTGTCGCTGGACGAACAGAAGATCAAGGTCTATCGCGGCCTGGATCTGATCGAGATTTCGTCGATTTCTTCCGGAAAGCGCGGCCACAGCACACCGACTGGCGTGTTTTCCATTCTGGAAAAGAAGCGCAAGCACTTTTCCAATCTCTATGATGATGCGCCGATGCCGTTCATGCAGCGGCTGACCTGGTCAGGCATTGCCCTGCATGTCGGCCGGCTGCCGGGCTATCCGGCCTCTCACGGCTGCATTCGTCTTCCCAAGGCCTTTGCGCAGTCGCTTTACAGCATGACCGAGCGCGGCATGCATGTTGTTGTCACCAGGGGAGACGCGAACCCGCTGGGTGTCCACCACGCGGTGCTGCCGCAGCCCTATGTGCCGGAAACCGAGGTCGCAAGCCTGACGGACGAGACCATCGCGTCTGATCCGGCCCTGCGCGGGGCCATTCAGGAAGCGCCCCTGCAGGCCAATCTGCCGGCGGTACAGCCTGAAAATCCGTATTTCGATCAGCCGCTTCGGATGATCATCACGCCGCAGAAAGCGCCGAGCCGTATTCAGGTGCTGCAGCAACTGCTCAACCAGATGGGTTTTAACGCTGGTCCGGAAGACGGTGTCATGGGCCGCAAGACCCGCGCCGCCATCAGCCTGTATCAGGAAGGGGCCGAGCTGCCGGTAACCGGTCAGTTGACCGATGCGCTGGAAGTTCGCATTCATGCCGATGCCGGCTACGAAGAACCGCAGAACGCCACCTTGCGGATCCGCCGCAAATTCCGCGATGTCTATTCCGCACCGGTCACGATCAAGGATATCGATCAGGAAATCGGAACGCACGTTTTCACCGCGATGGATTTCAAGCCCGGCGACACGTCCGTTGACTGGATCGCAGTTTCCGCGGAAGGGGAGCGTGGTGGCTCGGCAACCGATGTTCTCGACCGGATCGAGATGTCCAGGAAAGTGGCGCTTGAAGTGTCCACAATGCTGACCCCGGGCTCGTCCCTGACGGTCACGGACCGCAACTTCACCCGCAACACGGGTCTTGGCACCGACTTCGTGGTGATCACCCGCTAGGTTCAGATATCCCAACCGTGCTGGACAAGTGACAGGCCCCCGCCTCGGCGGGGGCTTTTCCGTCTGATGGGCTTCAGGTGGTCCATCCCGGCAAACCGAAGGCGCGTCAGGAACGGATCGGCTGGTGCTCACGGCCGGTTTTATTATCCGGATAACGGCTCGAATCTCCGCAAACGTCACCAAACTGTCGCATCCGTCACGTATCGGAAGGCAGTTTATTGGCGCAGGTGACTCGGGGGAAAGACATGGCGCAGAGCACGCTCACCGCATCGAAGAAACGTCTCAAGAATGCGGTTCACCGGTCTGAAGCAACCTCCAAGGACGGCTTTCTGGAGCGCCTGTTCACATTTGCCTTCAAGGGGCTTGTCTATCCGCAGATCTGGGAAGATCCGGACGTCGACATGAAGGCCCTGCGCCTGACGCCGGACTCCAGGATGATTGCCATTGCGTCCGGCGGCTGCAACGTCATGTCTTACCTGACGGCAAATCCGGCCGAAATCACCGCAGTCGATCTCAACCGCGCACATGTTGCGCTGGGCCGCTTGAAGCTGGCGGCCGCCAAGCATCTGCCGAATTACGAGATTTTCTACAGGTTCTTCGGTGAAGCCGATGAAAAGGCCAATGTGGCTGCCTATCAGCGCTTCCTGAAGGACAAGCTCGATCCGGAAACGGTCGCCTACTGGGAAGGCCGCGACATGGCCAACTGGGGCCGCAAGCGGATCACGCTGTTCTCGCGCGATCTCTATCACCACGGCCTGCTGGGTTACTGCATCGGTGCCGGGCACCTGATCGCGAAGCTCTATGGCATCGACCCGAAATACATGGTCAAGACCAAGTCGCTGGAAGAGCAGCGCAGCTTCTTTGATACCGCGCTGGCGCCGCTGTTCGACAAGCGTCTGGTACGCTGGGCAACGTCGAAGAAGATGTCTCTCTACGGCCTCGGCATTCCCCCGGCGCAATATGATGCGCTGGTCTCTGCCAGTGCCGAGGGCGACATGTCCGCGGTTCTGCGCCAGCGGCTCGAGAAGCTGGCTTGCGACTTTTCCATGCAGGACAACTATTTTGCCTGGCAGGCTTTTGGCCGGGGCTATGCCCCCGGTGGTCAGGACAGCACAGGTCCCGCAGGGCCCTTGCCGCCCTATCTGAAGCGGGAACACTTCGAGGAAATCCGTCAGCGTGCCGGCCGTGTCCGCGTGCTCAACCGGAATTTCACCGAGCATCTCCAGTCGGTTCAGGACGACACGCTCGATGCCTACGTGTTGCTCGACGCTCAGGACTGGATGACCGATCATCAGCTCAACGCCCTCTGGGCCGAAATCACCCGCACCGCCCGCCCGGGCGCCCGGGTCATCTTCCGCACGGCTGCTGAGCCGACCTTGCTGCCGGGCTGCGTCGCCGACCGGATTCTGGATCGCTGGACCTATGAGGAAGAGGAAAGCCTGGAACTCGGCCGTCAGGACCGTTCTTCCATCTATGGTGGCTTCCACCTCTATGTGTTCAACGGTTAGATTGGCCGGTCTCGGGACGGAAAACGAGCATCATGACTCAAGCTGTCGAAACGGCCCGGCTGATGGACGCCGTCTATCGCCATCAGCGCCATTTTTACGACCTCACCCGCAAGTTCTATCTGCTTGGGCGTGACAGGCTGATCCGTGATCTCCAGCCTCCGCGAGGTGGCACTGTTCTGGAACTCGGCTGCGGCACGGGCCGGAACCTAATCGCGGCCGCAAAGGCTTATCCGGACGTGCGCTTCTTCGGTGTCGACATTTCCAGGAACATGCTCGAAACCGCGCAGAAGAACATCGACAAGGCTGGCCTGACGGAGCGGATCAGGCTTGTGGAAGGCGATGCCGCCAATCCCGCTGTAACGGAAGGACTGGGCGTGCCGGCTTTTGATCGGGTGTTCTATTCCTACACGTTGTCCATGATCCCGATCTGGCGTGAAGCATTGGCGGCAGGTGCTGCCCGGCTGGCGCCGGACGGACGTATTCATGTCGTTGATTTCGGTCAGCAGGAGCGGATGCCTTGCTGGTTCAAGCGCCTGCTGTTTGCCTGGCTGAAATCCTTCCACGTGTCTCCGCGCGCAAGTCTGGAAGACGAGCTGAGAGGTCTTGCCGCCAAGAACGGCGCGCTGCTGTCATTCCACCGTCTTTACGCTGGCTATGCGGATTATGCGGTGATCTCCAGACCGGTTTGACCGGGGCTGAAAGAATAGCGGGTCCTGCGAAAAAGAAACCGGCGCTGAGCTCAGGGACATCCCTGTTCGGCCCAGAGCCGCAAGGCATTCTTGAAGGCGCCACCATAGGGGTGTTCCTTCGCCACGGCGCGGGACTTGTCAGCGACATAGGTCTTGGCCTGGTCGCACAGGTTGGCCTGTTCCCAGTGATGGCACGCAGCGCAGGTCTTGTCCTTCCAGACAGCCTCCGGCAGGCCTTCGATCGGCGGATATTTAGGTGATCCTGTGATCAGTTCCGAAATACTGCGGCTGGCAATGTCCGGATCGCCCATGGCGAGCGGCGCATTGAACGCGATGACCGCGGGCGGACCTTTCTGATCCTGGTCAGTTGAGGGCTGTTGGACGGCCACGGGCGCTTCTTCGGGCGGTGGCTGATTGGTAACCGGATCGGCGCTCTGCTCCTTGTTCAGGATCGTCTGCAGTTCCAGGCGCGCCAGTTCTGTAAACGCCCCGTTTGGATAGGCATCCAGATAGGTCTGATAGGCACTTGCCGTTCCCTCGCGGCGCGCTGTTTCGATCATGTCGCGCTCGCTTGTCTGGGGGGCGGCAGGCTCGGAAGCCGGTTGCGGCGGAGCCTCTGCCGATACCACGGGCTGTGCCTCTTTCTCCATCAGAACCGTCAGGAGTTCTCTGGCTTCTCCGGCATAGCGACTGTCCGGGTGCGCGCGCAGGAACAAGAGCACCTGCAAGGGATCCTGGCTGAGCTTGACCGTGTCCCATATCTGGCGAAGCTCGACTTCTTCCGCGGAAGGGGCCTTGGCAGGAACGAACTGAAAATCGACGGTAAGGGAGGACGTATCCCAGGGCGTCTGCTGGTTGCCGGTATCCTTCAGAACGTCGATCCGCACTTCTCTGAAAAGGGTTTCAACGGACATTCCGGGTGTCGGCAGGTGCCGCGCCAGCGCTTCGGTGAACGGGCTGTTGCCACCGGCGCCATCAAGGGCAATATCGCCGGGGGCTGTCGAATAGGCCAGGAAGGTGCCTCGGGGCGCTTTCATTTCCGCAAGGCCGTTGTCGCTCAGGTCCGGGATCGCAACGAACGGGTTGTTGCGGCAGGCATCCAGAATGACGATATTGGTCCGGTTGCGCGCCGAAAACATCTGCCGCAGAACGGCCTGGGCCGGAACGCCGACAAGGCTTAGGTCGGCAGCGTCCTGAAGCTCAATGTCGACCGGAAGCAGAAAGTTCGTACCGAAGGACTGCACACCGTGACCGGCATAATAGAAAAGCCCGGTCGCGTCCTCACCGGCCGCCCGCAAACGACTGCCGAACCGTGAGATCGCCGTGATCATTTCGTGCTGGCTGGAGTCCGTGACGAGCGTTACGTCAAAGCCGACCTTGCGCAGCGTGTCGGCCATCAGCTCGGCATCGTTGACCGGATTGTCCAGCGGCATGACCTCGGTGTAGTTGCCGTTGCCGACCACAAGCGCCAGTCGCGCTTCCGCCTGTGCCCTGTTCATGAGCATGCCAAGGCTGACTGTCAGCGCCAGAAGAAAACCGATCGCAGTGCGATGCATGAGAAGCTTATTCGACAACGACAAACTCTATCCGCCGGTTGCGGCGCTTTCCTTCCGCAGAGGTGTTTGCTGCGACGGGCCGGCTTTCACCATAACCGACGCTCTTGATCCTGCTCTCGGGAATGTTCTTCGAGACAAGGTATTGTTTGACCGCACCCGCCCGGCGTTCGGACAGAAGCTGGTTCGATGTATCGCTGCCGTCACTGTCCGTATGGCCGCCGACTTCGATGACCAGTCCCGGGCATCTTGAGATGATGTCAACGAGGCTGTTCAACAGCGGTTCGCTTCGTGGGTCAAGCTGTGAACTTCCACTTGGAAAATAAATATTGTCCGTGCGGGACAGGATCTCGAACCGGCCGGTACAGGCTTCGCTGTCCAGGTTGCCTTCCGGTTCCAGCGCGGTGCTCGCCGCCAATTGAGAAGCTGTGATTTGTGGTGCCGCATCCGTCGAAACGCTCTGAGCCGGTTCAGCGGTTTTGCGCGCGAAGACAAAATCGAAGGAAACAGTAGCCGAAGGCACGATCACCACACCGGCAGCTTCCTCGAGTTTCTTGATGCCGCCGCCAAGGTTGAAGTCAGACGCTGCAACGGAAACCGGCGCAGTGCTCGAAACGGCAACCAGATCCTCGCTCAGGTAGGTCACGGCAACATCGGACTGGAAGGTCTTGGAAACACCGTGCAGATCCAGCTTGAAATCAAGCGGTATGATCTTGCGTTTGACGGTTGGCAGGTCGGCCAGAGCCGACGCATCGATTTGCGTGGTGATCACCGCCTCGGGGAATTCGAACGTTTCGAAGAACAAAAACCGCATGCGCACGTTTCTGAGGTCGATTTTCGTATCGATCGAGTCCAGATAGATGCGAACCCTGGCGGTACCGGTTTCGTCTATGCCGCCTTCAAATTCGGCGAAAGAGCTGGATTCCACGATGGTGAGGTTTTTCACCGACTGGAACCGGAGGGACGAGGCGTCCCGCTGCAAGGTCCAGCCGCCCTGGAAGAAGTCGTCCGCCGCGGTGGCCGGCGACTGAAACAGGGCAACTGCCATGAGCGCGAGGAACAGGTATTTCCAGGCGAGCGGTCCACTATTCATCTTTTAACCCTTTCAGCCCGGTCGGCGTTGACCGCCACTGTTCCGTAAAACTATGAAAGTTTTGCAAAAATGAAGGGGGATTGCAACGTCCCGCTGGTGGCATTCCAGCCTCGTCGTCACGGTTTCGGCCGGGACGCAGGCACGCTGCGAGGCGCTTCAGCGGTACGTCCGTTTCTCGATCGGTGTCTCCCGGATCTTTTCAAGCAGCATGTCGAGCAAGGCCTGTTCGGCCCGGTTCAGTTTCGCCTTCGGATTCCAGACCACATGAACGTCGATCTCCGGCAGCGCGTCATAGGGCGGTAACTGCCACAATAGCCCATCGCGGATGTCCCGCTTGGCGACATGGACAGGCAGGGGGCCGATGCCCAGCCCTGCGATGATCATACGCCGCACTTCTTCGAGATTGGCCGAAGTGCCGACAACCCTGTCTTCCAGATCGGCTTCCGCGCGCATCAAGGTGACCGGACGGAGTGCATCTTCCAGCCGGTCGGTCACGAAACTGACCGAAGATTGCCCCGCAAGATCGGCCTTCGTCAGGTTCGTCTTGCCGAAAAGCGGATGGGGTGGACCGCAGAACAGGCCGAAGAACTCCCGAAAAAGGCGCAGATATTCAAGCTTCGGGTTGCGTTCGCGCACCAGGCAGACAGCTAGAGACGCCCTGCGCGAGGTTACCGCCTCCAGAGCATCCTTGCTGGCGGACACATTGACGGTCAGCGTTGCCGCCGGATGGCGTTCGTGAAAGGCCCGCAAGGTATCGTCATAAAGTGGCGAGACCACGTGACTGGCCATGGCGATCTCCACATGGCCGCGGATCTCGTCGGTAACGTCGCGCATCAGGGTTCCAAGCCGCAGGATGGATCCCTGGATCTCGATAGCTTCCTTCAGCAGCAGTTGACCGGCTTCCGTCAGCTCGAACTGGCCCGGCTTGCGGTTGATGAGCTTGCGCCCCAACCGGTCCTCCAGCCGCTTCAGCGCGCTGGAAACGGTCGGTTGTTTGAGGCGCAGCCGGTCGGCCGCCCTCGTCACGCTGCCCGATTGGGCCAGCACGATAAAGGTTCTCAGCAGGTTCCAGTCCAGTTCGCGGGCAAGCCGTTCTGCCTGGATTGGGCGCAATCGCTCGGTCATTGATCAGATCTATAGTTATAATTTCCACTATCTATTTGATCAATGAACACCTGTCTGCGACGCTGAAGTCAAGCAATTTTGGCAAGGCATTTGGCGGGGTTCGAGCGCATGAGCGTTGAGGCGCGGGAAAAACGGCAGCCATGGATCCTTCTCTCCCCGGCGTTGACTGCCGTCGGATTGCTGCTGTTCATTCCGCTCGTTTTCATTGTGGTCTATTCCTTCTGGCTGCGCACTGCCACTGGCGCCGACCAGGCTGGCTTTTATCTGGACAATTGGAACGAGGCGCTCACTGATCCCTTCTATCGCGACATCCTGCTCGGTACGCTGCGGATCGCGGCGATCACGACAATTGCCTGCGCTGTCATGGGCTACCCGGCGGCCTATTTCATCGCCCGCTCGCGCGGCAACAAGGCATTGCTGCTGCTGTTGCTGATGCTGCCGTTCTGGATCAGCTACATCATTCGAACCATGTCCTGGATCAACATTCTGGGCGTGTCCGGCGCGGTCAACTGGGTGCTGCTCAATCTCGGCATCGTCTCCGAACCGGTCCAGATGCTCTATAACGAGCCAACGGTGATCCTGGGCCTCGTGCATTTTCTGCTGCCCTTCATGGTGCTGAACGTCTATGTGGCGCTGGAAGGGATAGATGTTTCGCTGGAAGACGCCGCCTGTTCGCTCGGCTCCACCCGCTGGCAGGCCTTCCGGGAAGTTACCTTGCCGCTGTCCCTGCCGGGGCTGGCTGCAGGCGGTCTGCTCTGCTTCGTGCTGAGCGCGGGCACCTACATCACGCCGCTGGTTCTGGGCGGTCCGACGGACGCCATGTTCGCCAATCTCGTCTTCGAGGCGATCATCACCCAGCTCAACTGGCCACTCGGCTCTGCGCTCTCGCTCATGCTGCTCGCCGTCCTTGGGGCTCTGGTTCTGATCTACAACCACTATCTCGGCATGGGCCAACTGATGAAGGGGCTCGGCTGATGGGGTGGCAACTGATCCGGGCCTATACGCTGCTCGTCTATCTGTTCATGTTCCTGCCGGTCGCGGTGGTGGTGCTGCTCAGCTTCAACGCCAGCCAGTTCGGCAGCTTTCCGATGACTGGTTTCTCGTTCCGCTGGTTCGTCGAACTGGCCGGAAACGACGCCATCCTGCGGGCGTTCCAGACCTCGATTGTTCTGGGCGCGCTGACGGCGCTGATCTCCACGACACTTGGTGTTCTGGCAAGCCTTGCCCTGGTGCGCTACGACGTGCCTGGCCGCAACATGATCTCCACCCTCCTGATCGCCCCCATCCTTGTGCCGGAGGTGGTGCTGGCGGTTGCCTTGCTGCTGTTCCTGAATTTCCTGTCGATCAACAAGAGCTTCTTCCTGCTCTTGATGGGGCATGTCATCTTCACGCTGCCCTTTGTCATCCTGGTGGTGCAGGCCCGCCTTGTCGGCATTCGCCGCGATTATGAGGAAGCCGCGCTCAGCCTTGGCGCCAGCCCGGTGCAGGCCTTCTTCCAGATCACGCTGCCGTTGCTGGCGCCGGCTGTCTTCGCGGGCATGCTCTTCGCCTTCACCATCAGCTTCGACGACATCACCGGCACCCTGTTCTGGAAACCGGGCGGGGTCGAAACCGTGCCCACCCAGATCTTTGCCATGCTGCGCAATTCCATCTCCCCGGAGATCAACGCGCTCGGCACCGTGATGATTTTCCTTACCGTCGGCCTCCCGCTTATCGGGCTGGCAATTGCCCGGCGGATGGCCATGCAGCGCGGCGGTTAGAACCGCGCGATCAAAGCAAGTAACCGACACCAGAACCAGAGTGGAAACCAAGATGGACAATACCAAACGCTATGAGCGTCTGCGCGAACGCTATCTCAACGGCGATCTCGACCGCCGCAAGTTCCTCGGCCTGATCGGGGCAGCCGGTCTCGCCTACGGTGTGCAGACGCCCTTTGCCCGCCATGCCATGGCCGCGACCGAGGAAGTCCGCTTCGATGGCTGGGGTGGGGTCGTCTCGGAAGCCTTCCGCAAATACGCGTTCGACCCCTATACCGAAAAGACCGGCATCAAGGTTGTTGACGGAACATTCGGCGGGGGTGATGAATATCTGTCGCGCGTCAAGGCCAGCCAGGAAGGCGAATACAACATCGCGCACTTGTCTGGTGTCTTCGACTATGCGCGCTATGTCAATCTCGGGCTGAACTCGACGCTCAACGAGGACAACATCCCGAACCTGAAATACGTGATCCCGAAGCTGACCGACGTCTTCCGCGGTGTCACCGACGGGAAGCTGTCCTGCGTGCCTTATGACTATGGCACCACGGGCATTGCCTATAACCGGAAATACATCTCCGACGAAGAAGCCAAGGAAAAGGGCGCGAAGCTCCTGATCGACGAAGCCTACAAGGGCAAGATCGGCGGCTGGTCCGACTGGCGCACCCGTGTCTGGTATGCATCGCTGCAGACCGACCAGGACCCGAACAACGCAACGGACATGGATGCCGTCTGGCAGGCCGTGCGCACCAATCGGGATCTTCTGCTGAAATACTGGCAGTCCGGCGCCGAGCTGATGAGCCTTCTGGCGGAAGAGGAAATCTACGTCACCGAGGGCTGGTCCGGCCGGATCTATGCGCTGCAGGAGCAGGGCCACGACATCGGCTATATCGATCCGCCCAACGGTTTCGGCTGGCAGGAATGCCTGTTCGTGATCAAGGGCTCGCCGATGGAAGCCTGTGAAGAACTGCTGAACTTCATGCTGGCGCCCGAAACCTCGATCGCGGTCGCCGAAGGCCAGAACTATCCGCCGGCGCTCGACCCGACGAAGGTCGACCTCGGCAAGAAGATCCCGACCCTGCCGGCCTTCGATCCGACAGGAACGCTCGACGGTCTGACCTTCGCCAATCCGGAATACTGGAACAGCCACGAGCAGGACTGGTCCAAGATGTTCGGGCGGATCCAGAAGGGCTACTGAGCCCGATACGGCCCCATCACCGACCCAGCACCTTCCGGCACTACTGCCGGAAGGTCGTCTTCTCCCCAGGACCTGGAGAATTTGCGTGAGTGAGGTTTCCCTCAAAAATATCGTCAAGAAGTTCGGCGGCTTTACTGCTGTTCACCGGATGAGCATGGACATCCCGGACGGAAGCTTCGTCACGCTGCTCGGCCCCTCCGGATGCGGCAAGACGACGACCCTTAGGATGATCGCCGGACTGATCGACCCCACCGAAGGCGACATCACCATCAAGGGCCAGCGCATCAACGATGTGCCGATCCACAGGCGGAACCTTGGTCTCGTCTTCCAGAATTACGCGCTGTTTCCGCACAAGACGATTGCCGAAAACGTGGCTTTCGGCCTGAAATACCGCGATATCTCCAAGGCGGATGCTGAAAAGAAGGTGTGCGACGCGCTGGAACTGGTGCAACTGCCCCACGTCAGCGACCGCTATCCCAAGCAGCTTTCCGGCGGCCAGCAGCAGCGTATCGCCCTGGCGCGGGCCATTGTCATTGAGCCCGACGTCCTGCTGCTGGACGAGCCGCTGTCTGCCCTCGATGCCAACCTGCGTGAGGACATGCGCGTGGAACTCAAGCGTATCCAGCACCAGATCGGCATCACCACGGTCTTCGTTACCCATGACCAGTCCGAAGCGCTTGCCATGTCCGACAGGATCGTCGTCATGTCCAACGGACGGGTGGAACAGATCGGCACCCCGCAAGAGGTCTACAACACACCTGCGAGCGAGTTCGTCTCGCGTTTCCTGGGCATCTCCAACATCCTGCCAGCCACATGCAAGGCGGTAGACGGGCAGGACCTGTCTCTCGAACTGCCTCACTTCGGCAAGATCAGAGTGCCGAAGGAAAAGGCCCCCAACGTGTCGCAACCCGGTCCTGCACAGCTTGTGATCCGGGCAGAAAAACTTCTGCTGGCGGAAAAAACCGCTCCGGCGGATGATCGCATCGCACTCGACGGCAAGGTCGAGGCGGTGGACTACCAGGGTCAGGCGGCACGGTATTTCGTGCGTGTCGGCGACCAGCAGCTTCAGGTGATCAACATGATCGATCAGCATCCCTTTCAGGAAGGCTCCGACGTTTCCGTTCGCTTCCGCCCGCGCGACTGCGCAGCTCTGCCGGGAGCTGCCACATGAGCCGTCCGCAAACCTCTCATCTGTTCTACCAGTCCCGCCAGCGCCGACCCGTTCTGGACCAGGCGCGCGGCGTCTACATGTGGGACGTCGACGGCAAGCGCTATCTCGACGGCTCTTCCGGGGCGATGGTCTGCAACATCGGCCATTCCAACCCGCGCGTGCTTGAGGCAATGCGCAAGCAGATGGACAAGTCCACCTTTGGTTATCGCCTCCACTTCGAAACCGAACCGGCTGAACTGCTGGCCTCCAGGACGGCCGCGCTGGCGCCTGAGGGGCTGGAAAAGGTCTTCTTCGTTTCCGGTGGCTCGGAAGCGGTGGAAAGTGCCATCAAGCTGGCTCGCCAGAACGCGATCGCGATTGGTGAGGCACAGCGCTACAAGATCATCTCGCGCGAACCGAGCTATCACGGTTGCACGCTCGGGGCGCTGGCCCTGACAGGCTACGCGCCGCTCACCGCCCCCTTCGACCCGATGATGCGGCCGATGCCGAAGATCCCGGCACCGCGTGCCTATCTCGACGGGCTGGACCCGGACGATGAGGCAACGGGGCAGCATTATGCCGACATGCTGGAGGCAAAGATCCTGTCCGAAGGCCCGGAAACGATCCTCGCCTTCATCGTCGAGCCGGTCGGCGGCGCCTCCACCGGCGCGCTTGTGCCGCCGAAAGGCTACATGCAGCGCATTCGCGAGATCTGTACGCGCTACGGCGTCCTGCTGATCCACGACGAGGTCATGACCGGAGGCGGGCGCACCGGTAAATTCTTCGCCGGCGAGCACTGGAATGTGGATCCGGATATTCTGGTCATCTCCAAGGGCTTTGCCGCAGGCTATGCACCCCTCGGGGCGATGATCGCGCACAAGGACATTGTCGCCAACGTGCTCGACAATGGCGGTTTCCTGCATGGCTTCACCTATGCCGGCAACCCGCTTGCCTGCTCTGCCGGTCTTGCGGTGCTGGAGGAGGTCGAGCGGGAAAACCTCTGCCAGAACGCTGCTGAGACCGGGGCGCTCCTGAAGCGCGAACTGAAGAAGCTGATGGATCGTTATTCGATCATCGGCGACGTGCGCGGCGAAGGTCTGCTGCTGGCCTTCGAACTGGTTGAGGACAGGGCAAGCCTGAGACCGCTTGCCAAGGAGTTGAACGCCTTCAACGAGCTCGTCGACATTGCCTACGAGAACGGCCTGATCATCTATTCCCGCAGAACGCGAGGCGGTTACAGCGGCGATCATTTCCTGATCGCGCCACCCATGATCTCGACCGCGGATCATGTTGCCGAGATCATCGAAGGCCTTGACCTCTCTCTCAGCCAGTTCCTCGACAGGATATCGAAGCAACAGGCCAGAGCCAGCTAACATAAAGACATGACAGACAAGATCATCATCACCTGTGCCATCACGGGCTCCATTCACACGCCCACGATGTCGCCCCATCTGCCGGTAACGCCCGCTGAAATCGCAGGCCAGGCCATCGGCGCCGCCGAGGCGGGCGCGGCCATCCTGCATCTTCATGCGCGCAACCCCGAAACGGGGCAGCCGTCTGCCCGGGAAGCGGATTTCATGGCCTTCTTACCGGAGGTCAAGGCGGGCTGCGGCGCGGTGCTCAACCTGTCCACTGGTGGCAGCGCCATCATGAGCCTGGAGGACAGGCTTGCCGGGCCGCTGAAGGCCGAGCCGGAAATGTGTTCGCTCAACATGGGGACGATGAACTTCGCGCTCTATCCCCTGGCCGACCGCTACGACACGTGGGTGCACGACTGGGAGCAGCCTTTCCTGCGCGGCACGGACGATCTCGTCTTCAAGAACACGCCAAAGGACATCGAATTCGTGCTCACCCAGATGGGACAGCAGCGCGGCGCGCGCTTCGAGTTCGAATGCTACGACGTCGGTCACCTTTACATGCTGCGCCACTTCGCTGACCGCGGGCTCGTCAAGCCGCCGTTCTTCATCCAGTTCGTCTTCGGTGTTCTGGGCGGCATCGGCGCCGACCCGGAAAACCTGCAGCACATGAAACGGATGGCCGACAAGCTGTTCGGCGACGACTATCTGTTCTCCGTCCTTGCGGCTGGCCGGCAGCAGATCCCCTTTGCGACAATTGCCGCCAGCATGGGCGGTCATGTGCGCGTCGGGCTGGAAGACAATCTCTACATTGCCAGGGGCGAACTTGCCCGCTCCAACGCGGAACAGGTCGCCAAGATCCGAAAGATTGTCGAAGAACTCGGACGCAAGGTTGCCACACCGGAGGACGCCCGGCAAATGCTTGGCCTCAAGGGCGCGGGCGGGACGGCCTTCTGATCATGAGTGGCATTACGATCAGGCGGGCGGAGCGGGACGATGCCGAAAGGCTTCACGAGGCACTGCTCCAGCTTTCAGCCGATATGGGCGACACCCATGTTGCCAGTCTCGATGATGTAATTCGCCATGGCTTTTCAGAAGCCCCGGCTTTTTTCGCGCTGCTAGCAGAACGAAACGCTGACGGCCGGACACTCGGAGTTTTGCAGGCCTCGCCGGTCTTTTCGACCACACGCGGCGGCACCGGTCTCTACGTTTCCGACCTCTGGGTCGATGGTGAGGCGCGCGGAGAAGGTCTGGGCCAGCGCCTGCTTGCCGCGAGCCTCGACCTTGCCCCTGAAAGCTGGACACCGGTCTTTCTGAAACTCGCCGTTTATCACGACAATCCGGATGCGCGCCGTTTTTATGAACGGCTCGGTTTTACGCCTCGGGAAGGGGAAACCGTCTTCGATCTGCGCGCACCGGCACTCGACAAATTGAGGCAACGCTCATGAAAGCCATTTTTGACGACCGCCAATGGGCGCATGATCCCAAGCACTTCATGGCAAATGGAACCAGACTTGCCAATCCGGAGCAGCCGAGGCGTATCGAGGTTCTGACCGAAGGGGCGAAGGCTGCCGGCTGCCGTTTCGAGGTTCCTGACGATCATGGCCTCGGGCCCATCGCAGCGCTTCATTCGCCGGAATACCTGGTGTTTCTTCAAACGATCCATGACCGCTGGAGTCGGATCGAGGGCGCTTCCGACGAGGTTATCCCGAACATTCATCCGGACAGGCGCACGGCAAGTTATCCGCGCTCGGCAGTCGGTCAGGCCGGTTTCCACCAGGCCGATACCAGTTGCCCCATCGCCGCGGGCACCTGGGAGGCGGCTTATTGGTCTGCCCAAAGCGCAATTCACGGCGCGGACTTGATGGCAGCCGGGGAGCAGGCCGCTTACGTGCTGTCGCGCCCGCCCGGCCACCATGCCTTTGGCGATCTGGCGGGCGGCTTCTGTTTTCTGAACAACTCTGGCATTGCCGCCGAAAGGCTTTTGAAGGCAGGCAAGCGGCCGGCGATCCTCGACATCGATGTCCACCACGGCAACGGCACGCAAGGCATCTTCTATGAGCGTGGTGACGTGCTCACCGTCTCGCTGCATGCCGATCCGGTACGGTTCTATCCGTTCTTCTGGGGCCACGGACATGAGCGCGGCGAGGGCGCCGGTCGAGGCTGCAATCTTAACCTGCCGCTGGTGCGCGGCACGGGGGACGACGCCTATCTGAAAACTCTGGAAACGGCATTCGATCATATCAGGGCTTTCGGCACCGACGTTCTTGTTGTTGCCCTGGGGCTTGATGCCTACGAGAAGGATCCCCTAAAGGGGCTGGCTATCACCACGTCCGGCTTCGGACGGATCGGTGCCGCTATCGCGAATCTCGGCCTGCCGGTGCTGTTCGTGCAGGAGGGCGGCTACCTTTCGGAAGAACTGGGCCAGAACCTCACCAGTTTTCTGAAAGGGTTCCAGGACGCATGATCGAGACATCGGACTTTCTGATCATCGGCGGCGGCATCGCCGGCACAGGGGCTGCGGCGCGGCTTGCACCGGAAGCGAAAGTCACCGTGCTGGAAATGGAAGATGCGCTCGGCCGCCACGCGACCGGCCGCTCGGCTGCCATCTTCATCCGCAACTACGGTAATGCCACCTTGCGGGCATTGAATGCCGCTTCCGAGCCGGTTCTGAAAAACCCGGAAGGGATTTCCGACGAAAGCCTGCTGTCGCCCCGGGGCGAAATGCTGATTGCGACCGAGGACGAATTGGACGCGTTCAAGGCCTATCTCGACGGCGCCGAAGATATGGACGTCCTGACGGCGGACGAGGCCGTCGCCCTGTTTCCATTGCTTCGCAAGGAGAGGATTGCCGCTGCCGCCATCGAGCGGGACGCACAGGATATCGACGTCGACCGGTTGTTGCAGGGCTTTGCCCGGCTTGCACGCAAGGCCGGGGCGCGCTTCGTGACGGAAGCACCCGCGCAGCGCATTCTCAGGAGTGGAGACAAGTGGCGCGTCGAAACGCCCAAGGGCGTGTTTGAGGCTCCGGTCCTCATCAATGCCGCCGGGGCCTGGGCCGATCAGATTGCGAATCTAGCAGGCGTTCGCAAGATCGGCCTCGTGCCCATGCGCCGCTCGGCGGCCATCGTGCCGCCGCCGGATGGTGTCGATGTCACGAAATGGCCGCTTGTCGCCAGTGCGTCGGAGCAATGGTACGCCAAGCCGGATGCGGGAAAGTTCATGGTCTCGCCCGCCGATGAAGATCCTGTCGAACCGCACGATGCCTGGGCGGACGACATGGTTCTGGCTGAAGGCCTGCACCGCTTCGAACAGGCCGTGACCATGCCCGTTATGCGCGTCGAGCGGAACTGGGCGGGCTTGCGCAGCTTCGTTGCGGACCGCACACCTGTTGTCGGTTTCGCACCGGACGCGGAAGGGTTTTTCTGGCTTGCCGGTCAGGGCGGCTACGGCGTACAAACGGCACCGGCGCTGTCCCGGCTCGTTGCGGATCTTTGCCTCAAATACCCGAGCGAACTGCCCGAAAAGGTCGTGGCCGCTCTCGATCCCGCCCGCTTGTTCTGAGCGGGCGTCTCTTTCAAGACTAGAAGGAATTCAATCATGTCCGACATCAAACGGCTGGAAGTTGGCCCGCGCATGAGCCAGGCTGTCATCCATGGCGGTCTCGTCTATCTCGCTGGCCAGGTCGGCAATCCGGGCGACACTGTCACCAACCAGACCCAGACCATCCTGGAGCGCATCGATGCTCTTCTGGCGCAGGCCGGAAGCGACAAGAGCCGCATTCTTCAGACGACCATCTGGATGGACGACATGAAGGACTTTGCCGAGATGAACAAGGTCTGGGACGCCTGGGTCGATCCGGCCAATCCGCCGGCACGCGCAACCGGTGAAGCCAAGCTGGCCGCGCCGGAATACAAGGTCGAGATCATCGTCATCGCGGCGCTGGCCTAAAGCGCTATCGATAGAGACCCCGCCGATTGGCGGGGTCGGTTCAACGAACCGGAATCAGACGCACCGGCGTCATCCCGGCCAAGCGCAGCGCGAGCCGGGATCGGGGAGGTACTGAGGCAATTTTTTTGAAATCTCTCTAACGAGAGGCTCCGTTCAAAGAAATCCGCCGCTCAACTGCGCTGACATGATACTTCGAGATTGCTGGCAGCTTCGGCAACAAGTGAACGTGCACGACCGGCATCGGCGATCTCATGCGCCAGCAGCAAGGCGAGCTTGGCGAGGTAAAGCTCCCGGTGATCGGGCCCGATGGCGTCGAGCTGTTCGGCCAAAGCCTCGTAAACAGATTCCAGATCGGCGTGCGTCATGCTTGTCCTCCAGCGACTACAAGCTCGAGAGCTGCGCGGACTGCCTCTGGCGAAGCGGTTTGCCAGCGCGCAGCGATATGCATGTCAGGCCGGACGAGATAGGCGCTGCCGGGTGTCGCCGCCAGCACTTCAGCTGCTTCCGAGCCCGGCTGCAGCACGATCAGGGTGAGGTCGAGGCCTTCAAGCTGATCTGCCAGCGCCATATCGAACGTAATCAGCGAAAACCCGTCGCCGAGCAGGTCGGACAGGAAACTCTCACCAACGCGGGCGTTCGGCAAGACCGCACCGGGTTTTGGCCCACCGTCGAAGCCATCCTCATCGGCAGTGACAATCGGACTGTCGGCATACGTATAGGGTGTCATCTGGCGCGGATTGGCAAGTTCTCCCGCAAAGGGATGGCTGAGCGAGAGGTTGAGCGCTGCATCGCGCATCAACTGCCAGCCTGCCGTTGGTGGTGTCATGAAACGGGCAGATCTGGAGGCGTTCTGAAACACATCCAGCGTCGCGCCGCGCCGCTCGGGCGTATAGCTGTCGAGCAGGCGAGGGCCGGCTTTGCCTTTCAGCACCCAGGCCAGTTTCCAGGCGATGTTATGGGCATCGGCAAGACCGTTGTTGAGCCCGCGCACGCCGAAGATCGGCACGATATGCGCGCTGTCACCGATGAAGAACACCCGGCCGTCGCGGTAGTCGTCCAGTGCCAGGGTGTTGGCCGAATAGATGCTCCACCACTCCAGGTCCCAGTCCCCGTCATGACCGATTTCCGCAAGAACCGCCGCCACGGAGGCACGTACGGTGTCCTCGCGGATTGCCTCGGCTTCGTCTTCGCCCTCGCGAAGCTGATAGTCGATGCGCCAGATGTTGTCGGGCTGCTTGTGAAAAAGGATCGTTCCGCCGCGGCGGCAATCCGGATCGAACAGGGCGCGTCGGATAGTCGGGTAATCATGCTCCATCTGGACGTCGGCAATCACGTAGCGGCCTTCAAAATTCTCGCCCTTGAGCCGCAACCCGCGCAGCCCCCTGACGGTGCTGCGTGCGCCGTCTGCTGCCAGCAGCCAGTCACAGTCGATCTGGTAGCTGTCGAGCGGGTCCTGGACCGTCAGGCGGACGCCTTCTTCAAGGTCATCAAGTTCGGTGACGCGGCTTTGCCATCTCGTTTCGATCAGCGGCTCCTGCTCGATTGCATCCCACAGGTACTGCTCGATGTATTGCTGTTCGAGATTGTACATCGGCCGGTACTTTTCGCGCGGACTGTCCGGCATTTCGAATTCGAGGATCTGCCGGCCGCGATAGAAGCTGCGGCCCTTGGTCCAGCCCAATGATTTTTCCACAAAGGGTTCCACAGCACCGAGCCGGTCCAGAATGTGGTAGCTCTGCCGGGCAATGCAGATCGCACGGCTGCCGTCGTTGAAGGTGGCCTTCGCATCGAAGAGGACGGAGGCAATTCCTTCCCGAGCCAATGCCAGCGCGGCTGTCATGCCGACCGGCCCCGCACCGGCAATGGCGACACGGACAGGCCGGGTAAGATGGGCACGATCCGAAGGCGGATCGAAATGCGGATAGGTGAAATAGAGCGAGTCCGTTTCGGCACGTCCGGCTGGCCTCATCTGCGTGTCCTCCCTGATTGTCGAGGGAAGATTAGGAGGCGGGGCGTCCGGTGTCTGTCCCCTTTTGGGGAGGACATGCTATCAGCATCTCATGAGCACATCGGACGGACACAGCACTGCCTGTCACATCGAAGCCTGCCTCGCGGATCTGGGCACGGTCCGGTTTGCCCAGACCTTTGTTGCATTTGTCGAAACGCTTGGCGTCGACCAGATCATGGTGTTTGCCATCGAGGGCACACAGGCGCGCTGCCTGTTGTCCTGGCACTTCAGCCGCTCGGCCATGGCCGGGAAACTTGCCGAGACCTATCTCGACGGCTGGTTTCTCAAGGACCCGCTGCTGCCGGACCTGATGGACGCACCGATCCATTCCGTGACCTTGCGCCGGTTGGACGAGATCGCCTGCCGGATGAGCTCGGACTACCGGAAGCTCTTTTTCGAAAATCCCGGCATGCTGGCGAAAACAACACTGCTCGCAGTCGGAGAAAGGCTACACCTTTTCGTCAGCCTCTATCAAAGCGATCCGGCCGCTCCCCTGTGTGACTCAGATCTGGCGCGTCTCGCCGGACGGCTGGCTCTGCTCCATTTCGAAAAGGCATCGGACACGGACCTGCCACCACCTCTTGCGGCGCTCAGCGAGCGTGAGCGATCGGTATGTCTCGGCATCCTGTCCGGACGCAAGGCGGAGGCGATTGCGGCGGATCTGGACGTTGCCCCGTCAACGGTGATCACCTACCGCAAACGCGCCTACGCCAAGCTTGGCGTTACCTCCAGAGCGGGGCTATTTGCGATCTGCGGGAGGTAGCCCAGGGTGCAAGCGGTTCAGGCATCTCCGCCAGCGGTTCCGTTTGTCATGGCCGTCATCTGCCGTGCGGTTTCCGCATCTGCCGGAAAGAACGCTTCAATAGCGATTTCGGACAGGGTGACATCCACTGCTGTGCCAAACACCGTCGTCGTGCTCAGGAAGCTCAAGGTTCCTTCGAGGCCTCGCAGATAAAGCGGAACGGCGATGCGCCCTTCCGAAGGAGAAGCATGGTTCCTTGATTTATGAGCGGAAGCAGGCGCCATCGCGACAAGTTCGTCTCTCAGCGCAGCAAGTTTCGGATCGGCGGATTGTTCGACTTCGTGTGCCAGGCGCGCAAGGATATGCGTGTGCCATTCGCCGAGATTGAGGATCCGCGAGGCCAGTCCGTCAGGGTGCAGACTGAGGCGCAGGACGTTTACCGGTGCTTCCAGAAGGTGGGGTGCGACACCGTCCAGCAGCGCAAAGACCGCCTGATTGGCGGCCTGCAGCTCCCAATAGCGGTTCACTGCAAGGGCGGGATGGGGCATATGCCCGTCGAGAATCTTACGAACAAGGGCTGTTGCCGAGGCAAGTTCTGGTTCCCCCAGATCGTGCTGCGGATAGTGTGGGGCATGGCCTGCAGCAACGAGAATGGCGTTGCGTTCGCGCAAGGGGATATGCAGATGCCCGGCCAGGTGCATCACCATGTCCCGGCTCGGGCGCGATCGCCCGGATTCCAGAAAACTCAGGTGCCGCTGAGAGATATCCGCTTCGCTCGCCAGCGCGAGCTGGCTCATCCGCCGGTGCTGTCGCCATTGACGCAGCAGATCGCCCGCAGTCTCCATAGTTCGCTTCATGATCGTCACCTTGCCGGGGTGGGTTCGGAAATTCAATTACCTGCCAAGTAATCGACTTCAGAACATCGGTTGGCAATCCTTTCGCCATCGCCGCCCGCACTGTGCGGGTGGGTTTCACGAATGGAGAGAGACGATGACCAAACCGAACACACCTGTTTCCCTGAAGATGGTTCTGCGGTTAGACGCGCTCACCTGCGCAGTGACGGGGTGCCTGCTTGTTGGGGCATCGGGATGGATTGCCGGATTGACGGCGCTTCCCGCCGGCCTTCTCTTCTGGGCAGGGCTGGCCCTGTTTCCTGTGGCGGTATTCATGGCGATCTTTGCGTACGCGGATCAGGTGCCCGGCTGGGCGTCCGGTCTGATTGTCACCGGCAACCTTCTCTGGGCTGTCGCCAGTCTGCTGTTGCCGATCACCGGTCTGGTTTCGCCCAACAGTCTGGGGTGGGCGTTTCTTCTGGTTCAGGCCGTTGCCGTGCTCTGTTTTACCTGGCTGGAGTGGAAGGCCGCACGGCTTCAGCCGGTCGTCGCGCAACCGCTTGCGTGAGGAGGCCGGACCATGACCTGTTATGCCGTTGGCCATCTGCGCGAAGTCGACATGGGGCCAGACATCGTCGCCTACCTGGAAGGGATCGACGCGACCCTGGCACCGTTCGATGGCCACTTCATCATCCACGGCGGCGAGAAGCATCAACTTGAAGGCGCGTTTCGGGGAGACTTGATCGTGATTGCCTTCCCGGACCGGGAAGACGCCGAGGCCTGGTATGCGTCGCCAGCCTACCGGGCAATCCTGCCTCTACGCTTGAACCAGGCGGTGGGGGAGGTGTTCCTCATCGAAGGGGTGGGGGAAGACCACAAGGCAACCGATGTGTTGCTGTGATGTCGCGGCACCCGTGTCGCACCAAAGGCAAAGGCCGGTCCCCGGTGAAGGGAGCGGCCTTTTTGATCTGATGTCTTTCGTCCGCAATTCGTGCTTGAAACGATTGGCTCTTATTTCGGGAAGAGAAACGTGACCGCGGCGCGTGCACCGAAGCCGTCCGGACCGTTGTCCGAACTTGCCGCGTAGTAGCGAACACCCGCCTGCAAGCTGATGGGTTGCTTGTCGATCGTCACGAGTTTGGCAACCATGGCATTGATCGGCACCGACCATTCGTTCGACGTCCAGTCGTAGGTGGTTTCCGAGTTCAGCGTGAACGTCCAGGCGTCCTTGGTCGTGTAGGACAGGAACGGTTGCAGGAAGGTCGAGTTGACGTCGCTGCGGTTCCCGTCGCCCGCAAAGGACCAGACATGGTTGGCAAGTCCACCGTAGGTCCAGGGACCGGACTGACGCAGGACAACGCCTGTCGGTCCCGCGCCCCATTTGCGAGTGCTCAACAGATCATCGGTGCCTGTTGGCAGCAACATCACCGGACCGAGACCCCAGATGATCCCGCCCGCAGTCGGTTCCTTGGGTGAAAAGAAGAAGCTCTGCGTGGTATCGCTGAGACCGAACTGCGTGCCTGAATTCCCTGCGATATCGTCCTGCCAGACCACGGGCACGATCGTCCGCGAGATCAGGTTCCAGTGCTCGTTGAGTGAAATCGGAATAACCGGCTGAATGTTCAGCGTGACCTTGTCGCCGTCCGACGGACCAAATCCGTGATCGTAGTTCCATTGAAACGGCACGCTGATAAGCGATGCCACGGGATTGGAGAGCTTCTTGGCAAGGTCGGCGTCTTGAGCGCCTGCCGGCGTCACCTGGCAGAACAGCGCGAGAGCTCCCACGACAAACAGCTGCTTCATGTTACGTGCCTTCCATGTCCAGGGCCGCTTGTTGCCGTAGCAGGGCCCGATCCTCAATGAGACCCAGATGTGTCGTCTGGATGCGGCGGATGTATTTCTGGAAAAAGCAATCTGAAGTATAACATACCTTCTTGTTCTATTGTTGCGAAAGCTGCTGTCTGTAGGACTGGAGCGTCGGGTCGGACGGATTGGCAACCAGAGCCTTTTGCAGACTGAGCTGCGCTCCCGCCATGTCGCCAACTGCCATCTTGATGCGCACCTGCATCACCCAGGCGTTGACCATTTGCGGATCCAGCAGGGTGACTTCCTCAAAGGCTGCTATGGCTGCCGGGATATTGCGAAGGACGAGCGCCGTTCCGCCCAGCACGAGCTGAGTTTCCGGAAAATCAGCCTTGTTTGCGAGCGACCGTTGCCATTCGGTGGTGGCACTGGAGGCAGCCTCGGCCATTTTGCCGGGTATATGGGCAATCGGAGCGCCGATCATAAGGCGGGCTGCCGCAATCCGTACGGATTTGACCGGGTCACTCAAGGCAGGAATGATCCGGGGAAGTCGCTGGGGTGGCGGTACCTGCTGTTGCAGCGCCAGCGCCCCGGCGCGGACCATTGGCTCCGGATCTGCGAACAGGTCGGTGACAGCCTCGGCAATCTCCGGTGTCGCGACAGGCAGCAGCAGGTCCAGCGCACTCGCCCGTACGATTCCCGGGTAACTCGCCTGATGCGCGACCGCCAGAAGGTCGGCAGCGTTCACGCCCGGGTTCTGCCGCGCGGCTGAAAAGATCTCCGCGAAATGCGGGCCGCGGTGGAGGCTGTCCGGAAACTGCTTTTCAAGTTCTCCGGCAGCCCATGCGGCGGACTTGTCGTCGTGGCAATCGTTGCAGGCATTGGGCGTTCCGAGCTTTTCAGAAAGATCCGGCCGTGGAACGCGGAAGGAATGATCCTTCCGGCCATCGATGCCCATATAGACCCGCTCGATCATGTGGCAGGATTTGCAGGCGGCACCAGGCGTCGCCGGCTGGTGGAAATGATGAGAAGGATCGTCATAGAGCTTGGCAGTCAGCGACGGAAAAGCCTCGTTGCCCGCAGGGCTGTGACACTGGGTGCAAACGGCGTTGCCCTCTGCACGCAGTTCTCCGCTATGCGGCTCATGGCAATTGCTGCAAGTCACGCCCTTGGCGTACATTTTCGACTGCAGGAAGGAGCCGTAGACATAGACCTCATCGAGGATCTGCCCGTCGGCGTGATAAAGGCCTGCACGAAGCGGTGACAGTCTGTAGGCGTCATGGAAAGGAGTACCCGGCACCGGATTGCCATCCTCAAAGGCTTCGCGGCGTGAGTGACAGCCTGCGCATTGCTGGATTTCTGCTTCCGGCCGACCTTGTTCAAAAACCGGCAAAAGACCGGACGGGCCGGTTCCCGGGAAGGGGCTTTGGGCATATGTCTCCGGGTCTTTCGCCCAGGCAAGATGAGCAGCGCCCGGACCGTGGCACGCTTCACATCCGACCCCGATTTCCGCCTGCCGGCTGGTATAGGTTCTGGTTCCAGGGTCGTAGTTCTTTTCAAAGCCAGTGGCGTGGCACTCCGCGCAGCGGGCGTTCCAGTTCTTGTAAGGACCGGTCCAGTGCAGGCCGTCTTGCGGTGGAGGTGCATCGTCACCGTAAAGGTGATACCAGCGCTTGTTCTCCTGGTCCCACACCACATCGAAAGACTGCACCCGGCCTGGTTCGATTTCGACCAGATACTGCTGCAACGGCGCGATCCCGTCGACGCCGATCACCTTGAAGGTCTGCGTCTTTCCCGGAACGTCGCTTGTCTCGATGAAATAGTCGCCGTCGCGCATAAAGAAGCGGCTCGTGCGCCCCTTGTGCGTGAACTCGGAATTGTTGAAGTCCGCGTCGACCGTGTCCGGGCCGGGCTCCATCCAGGCTTTGGAATGGTGTGAGCGGCGCCACGCGCTGGCTTCCGCTTCATGACAGCCGGTACAGGCGGGAGTGCCGGCATAGTCCGGAACAGCTGGAGACAGGTTTTCGGCAGCGATGGCGCTCTGAAGCCAGAGCGTTGCAATGAGCGCGGCGAGCAATCGGGTGAACAGCATTCTGGGCGCTCAAACCTTTCCATCGTATCCGCCGGATAACGCGAGAGGTCTGCGTCTGCCGGCACCAAATCGTATCTTTCCGGCGGATCTAGTCCGGAAAGATCTGCTTCCAGTCGTCTTTCATGCTGATGATATGCCACCCTTCCTTGGAGGCGTCGTCCAGGCCCTTGCTCAGCATCCCGAAATGGGTATCGCGATCATAGGCATATTCCCTGACTGCATCGTCGTGATGGACGAACATGCCGAGGCGCTTGCCGGATCCGGCGGTCGCGTATTGCAGCATCTGATAGTCGCCGTCGGAGTTGCCGAAGGCTGCCAGCGGGCGCTTGCCGATGTGGGTCAGGATGCCCACAGGCTTACCCGCCTTGTCGTCGATAAAGGCGATCTTGGGTGTCCGCATCAAGGTGGGGACGCCGTCGATGACCTTGTATTCCGTCACGATGGACGAGCCGACCACCTGCTCGGGCGGTATGCCGTAAACCCTCTCGGTCCATGGGCGCATGAATTCGATGCCGCCACCGGAAACGATGAAGGTCTTGAAGTCGTTGGCGCGCAGATAGGCGAGAAGTTCGAGCATCGGCAGATAGACAAGGTCGGTATAGGGCTTGTCGAACCTCGGGTGTTTGGCGGTTGCGATCCAGTCGGTGACCGTCTTTTCGAACGCGTCGGTGCTCATGCCGGCATGGGTGGCAGCGATGATTTCCATCAAACCCTTTTCGCCGGCCTTGCCGAGGGCTTCCATGTCGTTTTCCAGAACGGCCTGGAACGGCTGGGTCGTCTTCCATTCCGGATGGTCCGGCGCCATGGCCTTTACCCGGTCGAGTGCAAAGACAAGCTGGGTGTACATGGGATGCTCCACCCACAAGGTACCATCATTGTCGAAGGTGGCGATCCGGTCGCCCGGTGCCACGTAGTCCGCACCGCCTTCCGTCGTGACAGCTTCGACGAACTCTACGATTGCCTGCTTGTTTGCGCCATCGTTCCAGGACGGCAACGGATCGGATTGGGCCAGGGCTCCCGCCGCCGAGACGCTGACCGCCATCAGGCAAAGCACCAACGTTCTGAAGAGAGATCTGGCTTTCATAGCTGGGACCTTCCGATATGGTGATTTCTGGCTGCTATCCGCCCCGTCACTGATCGGGGCGGATATCGTCTGCATGTTTCAGATCAGTTTCCGGTCGGCAGGCCGATCGAGAAGCCGTCCTTGGCAAGCGCTTCCTGAACGTACTTGAAGCGTTGATACTGGGTCAAAGTAATCGGCCCTGTGTAAACTTCACTCTGCAGCTTCCGCGGCGGGTACTTCACGTAGGATTCAACGAGTTTTTTCACTTCCTCATTGATCACCGGCAGGTACCAGGTGCGCTCGGTAAAATTATTCATGAACATGTCGTAGCGTTCCTGCGGGTCGGCAAGCAGATTGAAGATCTGCGGCACAGTTGCGACATAGCTTTCCGCGCCCTTCCATCCTAAGTTGCTGTCGACTGCAAGTCCACCGGTAGATGCGCCATCATCGCCACGCAGGTTGAACACGGCCTTGTAGTTGCCGACGCGGGCAGCACCTGGCGACAGTTCATTCTCGGTGAAATAGAACCAGGCTTTACGGTCGGAGTCTCCCGTGCCTTCCCAGACCGGTGTCATGTCGTAGCTGTCGAAGATGATCGGCTTGCCTTCGCGGTCTTCGGTCGGCAGCGTGATGCCCGCGACAGAGGCGAAGGTTGCCATCAGATCCAGACCACCGACGACCGCGGCACTCTTGGTGTCCGGTTTGACGTGACCGGGCCAGCGAACGATAGCCGGAACCCGGTTGCCGCCTTCACGCACGGTGCCTTTGGTGCCCCGGAACGGTGTGTAACCGGCATCGGGATAAACGTCCTGCCAGGCGCCGTTGTCCGTGGTCCAGAAAACGATCGTATTGTCGGCAAGGCCAAGCTCATCGAGTTTCTTGACCAGATTGCCGATGCGGCTGTCGAGCTCGACGACGGAATCGGCATATTTGGTCTTGGAGATCGACTTTCCTTCAAATTCCGGTGCGGGCAGGTTCGGCTGGTGCACCTTCATGAAGTTGACGTTGATGAAGAACGGCGTGTCCGGCTTCTTTGCGGCCTCTTCCAGAAACTCCAGACCGGCTTTTTCCACGTAGCCATCGAAAAAGGGGATGCCGACCACGCCCTTGTCCGGCGTGTCCACATACTGGCCGTTGATCTTGAAGTCCTCTGTCGGTTTTTCCCCGGCTTTGCCGGACAAGGATCCCTTGGTGACCTTTGCGAACATCTCGCGCAGGTCTTTTGGCATATCCGGGAACCAGGTCGGATCGGCATAGGTATAGGCGTTGAGGTGATAGAGGCCGACGTGTTTCATCACGTCGTAGCCCTGGGCATTGGGCAGGGCGTAGTCATCTTCCCCAAGGTGCCATTTGCCCGTGAAATAGGTGTCATAGCCACCTGTTTTCAGGACCGATGCCAATGTCCACTCGGCAGCGGGAAGCCCGCCGCCCTGGCCCTGAAACGCCACGGTTGTCATGCCGGAGCGGTTGGGAATGCGGCCCGTCTGCATGGCAGCGCGGCCCGGTGTGCAGCTGGGCTGTGCGTAGAATTGGGTAAACATCATGCCGTCGTCGGCCAGCTTATCGATGTTCGGCGTCGGCATGCCGCGCGCTTCACCGCCCAGATACGGACCCGTGTCGCCGTAGCCCGTGTCATCCGAGACAATGAAGAGGATGTTGGGTTTCTTCGCGTCCTGGGCGAAGACCATGCCTGACAGCGTTGTACAGGCCATGCCTGCGACCGCCAGTCCGGTTACTATTCTGGTCAACATATCTAATGGCTCCTTTTTGGACCATTTGTGGAGGAGGCCGGTGGCGGCCCGTCGATACGAACACTTCCTGTCAGGAAGCTCGAAATTTCCCGTTCGAGCTCTTCGATCACGGCCCGATAGTCTTCAGCCTTGGCTTCATCGTTCTCCCAGCGTTCCAGAGCGCAACAGGCGGTTGCGTAGTCCTCACATAGTGACAGGAAGGCAGGGTGAGTGCTGCAGAGGCGGCGAAGCGCAAGTTCGTCCACTTTGAAGCGATGCATGATGAGCGCTGCAGCCGGCATGACGACATTGCTCCGATCTCGAGAGCTCCTGGAAAATTCCAGTAAAATTACGTTTCGGAATCAGAGCAGTTACAAGGTGTGAACAGGTACGAACAGGAGTCTTGGGGGCTGTTTACCGTCTTTGCCGGTTTTGAGCATTGTTGCGGGTGACAAGGCTCACGGCATTGGACTATCGTTCGGTTAAAGTTATTTTTTTAGCACTTTCAAGGGGGGAAGATGCGGTCTGGCGGGCAACACATAGTTGCAACGGGTGACGAGGAGGAGTTCGATTGCCCGGCCCGCGTTCGGGAAGAACTTGCCCGTGTCCTGCAAAGCGACCACTTTCACGCAACCCCCAAGCGCCGGGCCATGCTGACGTTTCTGATAGAGGAAGCGTTGGCCGGGCGCGCAGAGACGTTGAAGGGCTACACCATCGGATTGGCGGTCTTCGGCCGCGACGAGAGCTTCGACCCGCAGTCGGACCCGATCGTCCGTCTGGAGGCCAGGCGTCTGCGGCACGATCTGGACAGCTATTACATCGCCGATGGTGCCCAGAACCCAATTCGCATTTCCATTCCCAAAGGCCAATACGCTCCGAAGTTTCATAACAATCTGGCAGACGTTCCCGCACAGGAGAGCGCTGTTGAAGCAAGCGAGGAGAGCGTTCAGGCAAAGCCGGCCGAAGACGTTGAAGCCACCGCGCACCCGGCGGGATCGACGTCCAAATTGCCGTGGGCGTTTGCCGCCGCAGCAATCCTGTTTGTGCTGGCGGCAGTCGGAGCCGCAGCCGTAATCCATTTCCTCCCGGCACGACAGGAGCGGCATGACGTCTTGAAACCGTCGGTGATGGTGCTTCCCTTCAAGGTGACCTCGACGGATCCGGAACAGCAGATACTGGCGGAAGGAATTGCGGAGCAGATCATGACCGCTCTCAGCCGGTTTCCGGACTTTCACATCTTCTGGCCTCCGTCCGGCGCCAACGGGGCCAGCACAATCGATCCGGTTGAGATCGGCCGCCAGGAGGATGTCTCCTTCCTGATTACAGGTACGGTCGGCTCGGAAGGCGGGGTGATCCGTGTCAGCGCCAAACTGGTGCACAGCCCCAGCAGGCGGGTTCTGTGGTCTGGCAGCTACGACCGCATGCGCAGCAGATCGACCTTGCTTGAAATCGAGGAAAGCATCGCTTCGGATATCGCGAGCGTTGCCGGGCAGCCCTATGGCGTGATCAAGACCGAACTGGCGAGCACTCTGCCTGCCGGAAACGAGCCGAGTAACGACAGTTTCGAATGCGTGCTGCGCGGCTACGTCTACCGGAGGAACTTTTCGAGGCAACTCCATGCAACTGTCCAGTCGTGCCTCGAGCGCGCGGTCAAACAGGATCCGGGGTATGTCGAAGCCTGGGCGATGCTGGGCTGGATCTATCTTGATGCCGCACGCTTCGGCCTGACGGCAGACGGCAGCAAGGAACTTGCCTTCGACCGTGCACTGGATGCTGCGTCACATGCCTTGAGCCTTGATGGCAACAATATCCTGGCGCTCAAGGCGCTTTCGTCGATCAATCACTACATGGGCAACATCGAGGAAGGCGAAAGGCTGGCCAAAAAGGCGCTCGCTCTCAATCCCAACGATCCGGACACCATGGCCCAACTCGGATGGCGGCTTGCTGTCGCAGGCAAATTCGATGAAGGCATTTCCTACCTGGAAAGGGCGATCGAGCGCACGCGGAATGCACCCGGCTGGTATTATCACCTGATCGCCGTCGACCACCTCCTGAAGGGCCAATATGCGGAAATGCTGACCGCCGCAAAGAAGGGCGTTCTGGACGGATCCGGGATTAGCTGGTGCCTTGTCGCCGTTGCACAAGCCAAACTTGGCAACAAGGCTGCCGCCCACGCGGCGCTGGAAAAGATGGCAGATATGTCTCCCGAGTTAGGACGGGATCCAGCCGGTTACCTTCGTTCTCACCAGGTCAGCGATCAAATCGTCACCGCCCTGATCGAAGGCTTGAAAACAGCCGGCTGGAAAGATCCAGCCGGGGAGTGAGAACACCCAGGATTGCTTGAATTGCCTGTGAGGTAATGCAGCCATGAGGCGTTTGCGGAACGGCGGCGTTTTTGCGCCAACCATTCCGAGGACCGGTTTTGAGAAACAGGCGGCCGTTAACAGCCCGGCGTCATGGAGGTGCCTTCGGACATTGCGCCGGCACACGCGTCGGGGTCGCCGTCCGGTCCCTGATCGACGGAACTCAGATCACCAATGGGAGGCGCAGCACTGCCGTTTTCCAGACCATCACCGGACTGGCTGCTGGATTGACAGCCACCCAGGGCCAGAAGGGAAATCAGAAAGGCAGCGGAGAAAAATCTTGCAATCATATTGGTCACTCGCATGCGCCGCAGGTGGCGGGAGTTGGAAGGCGGGGCGCAAGCATGTGCCTATGGGGTAACGAACGGCCTGCGCTCGTATTGATTGTCACGATTTTTTCATTTGCCGCAATAGCCCGGTCGATTGACATGTCCGATTTATCTGGCGACTTGCGGTCACCAGGCGCTTGGCCTGTCACCGGGCGCTCTGGTCAGTCACCGGCCACGAAATAATGCAGCGTGCCGTCCGGGCCGATACCGACGCGATAAAACGTCCAGGCACCGAAGTCCTTCATTTCGGCATAATCACCCGCAGTGACGATCCGGAACATCTCGACTTTCTGGTCAGGCGTCAGGTCGTGCAAAGGGTAACGGGCAAAATAAGGCCAGACGTACATTTCCTGGGGCGTACCAGCATCGACGTGCAGGAACCCGGCATCCATGATGTCGGCAAGGATGGCCAGGATCTCGAAGCCTTCGCCGTCGCCGGAGATCTCTTTCAGGAAGTCGATCGGGTCGTCGACTTGGCCGAACGAGACGGTGGGCGGCAGTTCGTTGCTTTCGAACACCATGCGCAGCCGTTCCATGTTTCCTGAAAGCGCGGCTTCCTTGAGTTGGGCCTGCATGCGCTGAACCGGTTTCGGCAGATACGATGTGCTGTAAAGCACCTGAGGCAGCTCCGCGCTGTCATTCGCAGGTGTTTGGGCCTCTTCGGCGGCAGCCGGTTCGGCGTCCTCCGTTTCTTCGGCCTCTGGCAAAGTAAGGTCTTCTGCCGGAATGGCCGGTGCGTTTCCAGGCTCGCTCGGCGCAACCGGGATCGTTTCCACCTGGACTGTCTTGGCGACACCTGGAACTGCGAAAGCTGTGCCTGCCAGAAGGCCGGCAGCCAGAACCGCGGCCTGATAAATCCGACTCATGAAAGTTCCTCGTTTATCCGCGCCTGTCCACAGCCGTACATGTCATCACGGTGAAGGCAGGCATCGCCCCGCGCCTTTCCTTAAACAATTCGTGCGAGGGTGAAAACAGAGGAAGCGGAATTTCCTCTTGTCTTGTCACAACGCCACCGGGCCGCTATCGAGAGGTCTGTTCGCTCTAAAAGTAAAATCAAAGGTCTAGAAAAGGACCGACCGTGTCGTTTTTCGAATATGCGCTGATCGGGTTTTTCGTTGGCATTCTCACAACAGCGCCTGTCGGTCCTGTCAATATCATGGCCATTCAACACGCCGTGCACGGCGGTTTCCGTCAAGGGGTTTTCGTGGGGCTGGGTGCCGTGCTCGCCGATACCATTTTTGCCGCAGCGGCGATTTTCGGCGTCTCGGCGGTCACCAATTTCATCAGGGGCCAGTTCGACCTCATCGAGATTTTCGGCGGGGCGTTGCTGATCATTTTCGGTATCAAGATCTGGAACACCCATCCGCATCTGACCCGGGACGGAAAGCAACGGGAACACGGATTTTGGGCCGATGCGACGGCGGCCTTTTTCATGGCCATCACCAATCCGGGCGCAGTGCTCGCCTTTGTGGCGATATTCGGCAGTCTCGGCGACTACCGCCCCCAGAGCGGTGACCATTTTGGTGCATTGGTGATGGTTGCCGGGGTCACAGCAGGCGCAACCACATGGTGGGTGCTGGTTTCGGCATCCGTCTCGCACTTCAAGTCGCGTATAGACGACCTCTGGCTGGATCGCGCCAACCATATTGCCGGATTTCTGCTGGTCTTGTTCGGAGCGCTGATCTATCTCAAGCTCGCGCTGGAAGCTGCAGGCATTGAGCTGACCGCTTAGGGCGCGCCGGAGACACGAGGCTGCAAGTAAAAGGCTGGAATCAAAAAGGCCGGACAACCGGCCTTTTCAGAACGTGTGCCGTACGGGGATTACTGGAGAACCCGGTTCACGGTGTAGTCGCCTTGCAGGATACGATCCGGCAGGCCTTCGGCCAATTTGGCCACGGCATCCTCACCATAGGCAGCAACCAGATCCGCAAGCGCTGTGAACATCGCCGCATGAGCGACCGCGTCCGCATCCACGCCATTGGCGATAGCTTCAGCCCATGCGTCGGAAATGAAGCCGAGGGCAGCACGCCTGATGTCTTCGTCTTCAGCAAATTCGGCTTCCATCGCCGCGTCGGCGTAATCGTCGTTTATCATTCGCTTCCTTACCGGTCCTTCCCGAACGCAAGGGAAACAACCCCTGCGTGTTCCTGCCCCGAATCTTGAGTATTGATCCTAGCACGGCGAACCGCGCTGATAAGTAACCGTGAACGCAAACTTAACGGCCACCCACAAATTTGATTCAAAAGGTTAACCAACTCGTAACGATTTGAATATTTTTGCGGAAATTACCGGCCGTAGCGACTCGTGACGTCGCTGATGATGACCTCTCCTTCGCTCAAGTACTGTGCCATTGCGAGACGGGCAGCCTCGGTGCACTCTCTGTAAGCGACTGAGAATCCACGATATCCTTGGTTAAAACGCTCAATGAATCTGCGGCGCCGATTCTCGTCCAGCGTTTCAGCGTCCAGGAAATCCTCCATGCGGTCACGCCAGCTCGGATTGTCGCTTTCCTTGCACAGCGGACGCAGGAAATGCAGCGCTCCGAAGATCTCCGACAGACGCATGAGTTGCTGTTCGTAGGGCGGCTCGTCGATCGCAGTTTCCTGGGCCGATACAACCTGAACCGGATACACGCTCCCGAAGGCCAGAACGACAGCGGTCCGGATAAAGAAAGCTTGCAGGCGGCGGTTCATCATGGGCCGATCATGCGGAACCCGGCCCGGCACCGCAAGCACTATGGCAAGTTGATCCCAAGATTAGACGTCCGTCTGCTGTTGGCCGAAAGCGGCCATGTGCCGCCGGATGCGGTCAGGTGTGCCGGGCGTGGTCAACAGACCATCAAGGTCTTCTATCCGGACCCAGTCGAGCGCGGCGGCATCGTCGGCGGCAACTGCATCGCCGGAAACATAGGGGCCGCAAAACACCGTCAGGATGAAATGGGTGGCAACGCGGCCATCTTCGTCGCGCTGGATCGAATCGAATGTCTCGACAGGCTCGCCAAGTTCCGCGGTGACGCCGGTTTCCTCAAACAGTTCTCGAGCGGCTGCTTCCTGCAGGGTTTCGCCCAGCTCGATCACGCCACCCGGCAAGCTCCAGTGATCCTTGAATGGAGGTCTGCCGCGCTTCACAAGCAGGGCACGGCCCTCGCGGTGACACAGCACACTGACACTGGCGCGTGGCGTTTCCGGATAAAACCTCGACATGGAACCTCGGCGGGCGGAGAAAATTCTGATTCTGCCCGGCCAGAATAAGCGGCCTTGCGTTATGCGAACAGGGCGTCGATTTCCGCCTGCGCGCCTTCGCCTTCGTGCTGGGTTGCTTCGGGCTCGACATGGCCGTGGATGACGGCACCGGCAACGGCGATCAGAGGCTTGATTTCAACCGTGGCCTTGTCGGCTATGTCTGCCGCGATCATTGCCGGATCCGGCGTGTCGCGAAGCTGGTCCTGAATGCTGCCCACGAGTTTGTTGATGCCCGCGACCTGTTTTTCCAGGTGTTCGCGCAAATATGCAGGGGCAGCGTGATAGGCCATGATGGCCAGGTTCTTGTCCTTGAAAGACGAGTTCTCGAAGTGGCCCTCATAGTCGAGAGGTTCCCATTCCAGAACATCTTCGGCGCAGTCCGGCATATCTGGAAGCATTTCCAGAAGCATCATCACTTCATTGAAATGATTGAGATAATCGGTCGCCAGGCCGGTATGGGGATTAATGTTTGCCTCTTCCAGCCTTTCGGCTGCCAGCTCCCCGGCGCCCAAAACTGGATGCAAACATTCCATACCCGTCCCCCTGTTATTGACTTGGAGCCTACGGTACTTCTTTTTTATTTCCAATTGCCTAACTCGGCGGAACCCAGTTTGCCGTGGTTGAGGTAGCCTCATGGGAGAAAAGCGATGTGCGGCCGCCTGGCTCTGACGACACCACCGGATGCTGTGCGCAGCTTCTTTGACTATGTCGATCAGCCAAATTTCCCGCCGCGATACAACATCGCGCCAACCCAGCCACTGGCCATCGTGCGCCAGTCGCTCGACGGCACACGGCGCTTTCACCTTGTCCGCTGGGGCCTGATGCCGCCGTGGGTCAAGGACCCGGCAAGTTTCACGCTCCTCATCAATGCGCGTGCCGAAACAGCGTCGCAAAAACCATCGTTCCGCAATGCCATGCGCCATCACAGGTGCCTCGTGCCTGCCTCCGGTTTTTACGAGTGGCGGCGCACGCCGGAAGGCAAGCAACCGTTCTGGATCCGCCCGGCGGAAGGCGACATCATGGGTTTTGCCGGCCTTTGGGAAACCTGGTCGGATCCCGATGGCGGCGATATCGATACCGGCGCGATCCTCACGATCCAGTCCAACCGGATGATGTCGGCGATCCATAACCGGATGCCGGTAATTCTGAAGCGGGAGGATTTCGGCACCTGGCTGGATGTTGCCAATGTCGACAGGCGAGAGGCGGAACAGCTGCTTCGGCCGGTCGAGGACGACTTTCTGGTGGCAACGCCGGTTTCGAACCGCGTGAACAAAGTGGCCAACGATGACGCCGATGTGCAGCGCGAGATTTCGCCGGACGAAATGTCGGTGCCCTTGAAAAAGATTGCCAGGCCGGCGGCGGAAAAAGCGCCGGTCGACAAAAAGCAGCTCGATCTGTTCTGATCCGCTCCGGGCAGTCAAATTTGCCGTGCAAAAATCTGCCCATGGCTGTAGGGCAGGGGCTCAGCCGCAAGGATAGATCATGAGCAATAACGACACGCCTGAATTTGAGCCGGACGAGGCCTTCGACGACGACGCTCCCGAAAACGAAGCGTTGGCGGAAGCCTATAATCGCGGCCTGACCCTGCAGAAGTCAGGTGATCTGGAAGGGGCCGCGCTTGCCTTCCGCGAAGCCTTGGCACTCGATCCGGACGATCCGGGCGGTGTCAGCATCCGCCTGGCAGCCATTGGCGCGGAAGCCGCGCCGCAGAAAATGCCGGATGCCTATGTCGCAACCCTGTTTGACCAGCATGCCGATGTCTTCGATGACATCCTGGTTGATGAACTTGGCTATTGCGTGCCGTTGCTGGTGCGCGACCTTGTTCAGAAGCTCGAGATCGGTCCTTTCGACCGGTTGCTCGACCTTGGCTGCGGGACGGGTCTTACGGGGATGGCCCTTGCCGACTGCACGAGCCATCGGACCGGCGTTGATCTTTCCGAGCGGATTATCGAGCTTGCCTATGACCGGGAAGTCTATGACGATCTTTACGTTGGCGAGGCTGTCGCGTTTCTTGAGGAATTCGAGGAAGACGACGGCTCACGGCCAAGCTGGGAAATGATCGCGGCCACCGACGTGTTTCCCTATCTGGGCGCTGTCGAACCTTTTCTGGCAGGTGCCGTCGACCGTTTGACCCCGGGTGGTTACCTGGCCTTTTCGACCGAAACCCTGCCGGAAGAAGTGCTGCAGGGCCGTTCTTATATGGTTGGGCCCAAAAGCCGCTTTGCGCAGGGAGAAAGCTATATTCGCACGTCTCTCGATACGGCCGGTTTCGACATTCTCGCGATGGATCCGATCATCGTGCGCCTGGAAGAAGGCGACCCCGTTCCCGGACATCTGGTGATCGCACGGCTGCGCTGACGCTCAGCCGCTGAACGTTGTCTCCTGTGAAACAGCGTTCAGCGGCTCAGGGCCGTCAGGTTTTCAAGAAGTCAGTCTGTCCTCTGCATGCGCAGATAGGGTTCACCGTCGGAGGTTCGCTTGACCGCGATACCGTCGCCGGTGATCACGACCACGACCCTGCTGCGAAAGGCGGAAAAGCTGTCGAAGGTGACCACATCCACCGGCGTGTCGAATTTGATGGTCACCCTGTAGTGGCCTGTGGGGCCAATCCGGCTCAGCGACAGCACTTCACCTTCGAAGGGTTGCTTCAAATACGTGCCGGAGACGCGGCTGCCGACGGCAAACTGCATCTGGTTCGGACGGGCAGCGGTCGCGGAGGCCGTGTTCCAGTCCTTGAAGCCGTATTGAGCGGAGAGAAGTTCAAGCGCCTGGCTGTGCGAGATGTCCTGCCCCTTGGCAGCAAGCGCGGCGCGCAGGCGCTTGGCCTGTGCCTTGAGATTGGCAACGCTGGGTAGCGTCATGGGATTACCTTTCCAAGAAAGGCAGGCGGTAAGGTGTTCGCCAATTGGCGGCGACCCGTCATGGGGCCCGCGTTGCCATCAGCCTGCACTGTCTCGTGAAGGTCGATCAAAGCTGCAAGATGTCTTGCGCAAGGGTATTCACCATGGCCAAAGCCTGCGGGCGGCCGGTTCCCTCAAACCGGCGCAAGGCATACGCCCGGCCGCAGCGCCTGTCAACGCGGCAAAAAAGAAGCCGCTTGCGCGGCTTCAAGGGGAGGGAGGTTAAGATGAAATACCCGGCGGCTGGTCCCGCCTGAGTTTGACTACGCCCTTGTGGACGCAGACGGGTGATTGCCCGGTGTAGGGGGAAGGGCAATCGCGGAGGCGGGCAGGCCCGCCGCCGCAGGTTTCCCGGGGGAGGGGTGTTCCCGGAAACAGATCAGGTGTGGATCAGACGCTTCAGAAGTTCCACTTCCTGGGCAAGGGCCTTGTCCTTGGTCACCATGTCCTCGATCTTGCGGACCGCATGCAGCACTGTCGTGTGGTCGCGGTTGCCGAACCGCCGACCGATTTCCGGCAGCGAACGTCCGGTCATCACCTTCGCGATATACATCGCGATCTGGCGCGGACGAACCAGCGTGCGGGCTCGGCACGACGACAACAGGTCTGCCTTGGTGACGCTGAAATGCTTGCAAACCACCTGCTGGATCTCTTCCACCTTGATGGAGCGCGGCTCACCGATCCGCACGAGGTCGTGCAGGGTCTTTTCCGCCAGGTCCATCGTCACCGGCTGTTTTGTAAGCTGGTTGTGGGCGAACAGGCGATTGAGCGCGCCTTCCAGGTCCCGGGCCGATGCGATCACGTAACGCGCAATGTAATCGGCAACATCTTCGGGAACGGAAAATCCCGGATGCGTGCGGCGCGCTGCGTTGATCCGCTTCTTCAGGATATCGTGGCGCAGCGCATAGTCGGTGGCCTGAATGCCAACGACCTCGCCCTTCTGGATCCGGTAGCGCAGGGCGTCGCCAAGCGTATCGAGATCCTCTGCGGGCCGGTCGGCCGCCATGATGATCTGGCTCGGCGATTCCATCAGCAATTCCAGTGTCTTGCTGAATTCCTCGGCGGCTTGCTTGCCATGCAGAAACTGCAGGTCGTCTACCAGCAACAGGTCGATGGAGCGCATGGCTTGCCGCAGCACCGGGAATGCCGGTGTTCTGAGTGCCGGGACCAGGTGATACATGAAGAATTCGGCAGACAGATACGCAACCTGCCGTCCTGTCTTGCGGGCTTCAGAGGCCGCTGCCTGCAAAAGGTGCGTCTTGCCGATGCCCGTGGCAGAATGGATATAGAGCATATCCAGGGTGCCCTGGTGATCGGCCGCCATCTGGCGCACGGCGGCGCAGGCAAGGCTGTTCGAAGCGCCTTCCGCAAAGGTGTCGAACGTCAGCTTCGGATTGAGGGACGCTCCGTTCAGGAACTCGGCCGCCGCACCCTCATTGCTGTCTGCAAGACAGGGAATGACCGGAACGCCGTAAGAAGCGCCGAATTGAGGCGTGCTCGCGAAAGGACCGGGACGGCCGCTGATCCGCCGGGCAGAGATCGCCTTGGGGGCAAGACCGGTATTGATCTGACGTGGACGCAAAGCACCGCGAACGGTCAGCTCGATACGGTTGATAGCGTCCTGTTCACGTTTCCAGAGCCCGACGAGCTGCTTCTCGTAGTTATTCTGGATCCAGTTTTTCAGGAAGCGGGTGGGTACCGACAGGCGCACCGCATCGCCCGTGGTTTCTTCGTGGTTTACTCTGCCGAACCAGTTGGAAAATACATCGTCACCGAGCTCGTTTCTCAGTTCCTTTTTCACACGATCCCATTGATCCGAACCAGCTAAGTTCTGAACCTGCATTGTGGCCTCCATCGGAGGGACCGTTTTTCTGGAATCGCTCCCCCCCGTGCACTGTCTATGGACAACGGTTTTCCGCCTCGTTGTCCGTTTCTTTCTTTAGGTCTCTTGCCCGTTCTGGGTCTTTGGACCGGTTGGCTTATTAACGCCTATGAAACACCATTAACCTTTTGCTTACCATGTTTACAAATAGCTTATTTTTATGAGGTCATAGACGTATCATATTGTGATTTTTGTAGATGACGGGCACTGCGCATGTAAATTTTACATGGCGAATCTTGCTTTTCGTCATCGTCAGGACATGCCGCAAGTCCCGACCTAGTTGTTCTCCTGTTGCTGTTGCTGCTCTGCCTTTGAGCTTGAAGACAACTTTAGGAAAAATTTAACTTTTCGGGAATTTTTCTGCGAGTTTTCAAAAGTCCGCTGTCAAATTAAGAACATTAGGCAATAAAAAAATCTGGTTTAATCGAAAGATCATGTCATTTCTGACGAGGATGCGTAAACGCCGGCTCACCCGCATTTTGGAGGTGAGAGCGCATGATCGTCATTTTGGAAGCTGATCAGGTACGGCCCATCTTGGAAGCTGGGGACAATGCGCATGGTCAAATCAGGCGCTGTGAGCGATTGGAGAACGTGTTCCGACTGGTTCCCTTTTCCGTAAAGTGCTGACAGATCAAGATCCTGGCAATCTCAATGCATACACTGCGGGTGCTGCCTGTACTCACGGGCCACAGAAATCTTATCCCCAGCTCCGGGTAAACTTCGGCAACCTGGCAGTTTTGACAATTGAATAGCCGGGGCCGTTGACGGTGGGCACGGGCTTTCCGGCACTAGGTGCTTTTACATAGCCCTTGGCATGCATTTTCCAAGTAGAGGTCAGTAAAGCACGGCGGCCGGTCACGTTGGCTTGGCGAAGCCGGCCTCCAATGAGCCGGCTTCGCCAGGAATGAGGTCAAGGTGTCGTCTGGAAAATTTTCGCAACAGTCGAAAACAGATAGTTTCTCTTCGTATGGACATCTATCGGCATGGTGGGGCCGGTGTTGTGCCAGATGGGGGCGTTGTTGTTCAGGCCAGGGCCGCGCTCCACTGAAAGGAGGCCAAAGCCGTCATTGTCCCAATAGCCGTTAGGGAAACCCGGAGCGGGCGGACCGCCCCACCAGGTGTAGATGTTGGGAGCTTCTGGCTGGTTCCAGAGTTCATCACAAAATTCGAAGTAATAAAGGCCGATACACAGCGGATGGGCAAAGGCCTGCGGCAGCATTTTCTGCGCAACTTGCGCTGCCCTGCTGCAGGTCTGATCGTCGGCATAGATCGTCCCGGCGTCGTTCGGGTCCCTGTGGCTGGTGGCCGGCACGCCCCATTCGGTCAGAAGAACGGGCTTCAAGGCCCGCGGAGGCAAGTTGCCATAGTCCTTGAAGATGCTGTCGAAGGTCTCTGTCTGGTAGGTGTTGACGCCCCAGAAGTCGATGCTCGGGCAGTTCTCCATATAAGAGGACGCCTTCAGGGGAATGTTGGGGTCGTCATGGGTGGCCATACCCGCCAGTTTGTCTGGCGCTTCTTCCTTCACGATGGCGGCCATCTTCTCCACCTGACCCCACCAGAACTTGGCCAAATCCGGTTTGTTGTAGCAAACGTCGGCGCCGTCCTGCTCGTTCTGGATAGTGAACCCCGCCACCGCCGGATGATCTGCAACGGATCTGACGGTCTCACGCAATACATTGGTCCAGTAATTGATCTCTGCCTGTGTGGACTGGTCATACTGGGTCTTCCAGAACATCGTTGCGGGCAGGGGAATTCCCACCAGCACGGACCGGTGCATCTTCGCTTCCGGCGGCGCGGGCTCGTCCCAGGCAAGATCCAGAAAATGCTGATGAGTGAAATAGGTGCCGCTGTCCCACGGAACCGGAAAGCTTCCGTTTCCTTCCAGTTGCCGCGACAGCATGCAGTAGACCCGAAGCGAATTGTTAAAGAGCTGCCTGAAAATGGCCGTGTCGCGTGACAGCAAGGGAGACCAACTGGAAATTGGCGTGCTGCCTGATGTGTAATCATCCCAATACCAGTCTCCCAGGGCGGGGGCATAGGAATTGGAGCCATTGATCGGGGCAGGGGAATAGCAGACCCCTTTCAGTTTGACTTTCTCGCTCTTGGGTGGCTGTCCCTCTTCCGAGAGTTCGCAATAAAGAGATGCGGTTCCATCGCTGCCGACGGAACATGTCCATTTGGTTTTTGTCATGGTGGGGTGCCTGAAATAAAGGGTTTCAAATAATGCGCAGCGCTCAGGAAGATTATACTTTGTCGTGTAACTTGAAAATAATACAATCCAAGGGTGATGAATGAAGCTTTAAATCCGTCGCCTGCATTGAGGCGAATGCAGGTCGCAAGCGGCGCTGACGGGGCACTCTGGACGATGCAATCCGGGCTGCTCAAAAAAATGCCGGCGCTTGGTACGCCGGCACTGATTGTCTGAAGAATTGAGGCGGTGACAGTCTAGAGAACGCGGCCGGGGCTCAGCAGGCCTTTGGGATCGAATGCGTCCTTGATCCGTTTCATCAGATCCAGTTCGATCCCCTTCTTGACGTCCTTCAGGAGATCGCGCTTGAGACGGCCGATGCCGTGCTCCGCAGAGATACTGCCGCCAAAGTCGTTGACGATGCCATGAACGATCGCGTTCATTTCGTCCCACTTTGCCAGGTACTCTTCCTTGTCGGCACCAACCGGCTGGCTGACATTGAAGTGGATGTTGCCATCGCCGATATGGCCGAACGGAACGGGGCGGCAGCCTGGAACGAAGGCCTCGACCGCAGCCATGGCCTTGTCCAGAAAGTCGGGGATTGAGGCAACGGGCACGGAAACGTCATGCTTGATCGATCCGCCTTCAGCTTTCTGCACTTCCGACATGCCGTGGCGGATATGCCAGAAGTCCTGAACCTGGGTCAGGTTCTGGGCGAAGGCGGCATCTTCCACAAGGCCATCTTCAAACGCCTCACCAAGAATGCTCTCCATCAGGTCCCGGACAGGAAAGGCGTCCGAACCGCTGGACAGCTCCATCATCACGTACCAGGCATGTTCACCTTCGAGCGGGTCACGCGCCCCTTCAAGATGGCGAAGGCAGAATTCGACGCCGATGCGCGGCATGATCTCGAAACCGGTCAGAACCGGGCCGGCTTGCGCCTTGGCAAGCGTGAACAGCTTGAGGGCGGCATGCGGGTCCGGCAGGCCGACGAAGGCAGCTTCCAGTTTCTTGGGCCTGGGGAAAAGTTTGAGTGCCGCGGCGGTAACGATGCCAAGTGTCCCTTCACCGCCGATAAATAATTGTTTCAAATCATAACCGGTATTGTCCTTGCGAAGGGTTCTCAGACCATTCCAGATCTCCCCCGTCGGCAACACCACTTCGAGGCCCAGAACCAGATCGCGCGTGTTGCCATAGGCCAGAACGGCGGTACCGCCGGCGTTCGTGGAAATGTTGCCGCCGATCTGGCACGAGCCCTGCGCGCCGAGGGCGAGCGGGAACAGCCGGTCCACCTTTTCCGCTTCGTTCTGCAGCGTTTCCAGCACCACGCCAGCCTCGGCCGTAATGGTGAAGCCTGCCGGATCGACCGCGCGAACCTTGTTCAGCCGAGATAGGGAAAGAACGATTTCGTCGCCGGTTTCCTGCGGAATCTGGCCGCCGACAAGACCTGTGTTGCCACCTTGCGGCACGACCTTGAGATCGTTCTGATAGGCATAGGTCATGACAGCGCTGACCTCTTCAGTGCTGCCCGGGCGCAGCACCATGGGAGTGACGCCCTGATACAGGTCGCGCCATTCTGTGAGGTAGGGAGCCTGGTCGTCCGGACTGGTCAGAACGTTGGCTTTGCCAATCATCTCGGCAAAGCGGTCGGCATGGGCAGTGCGCTCCATGAGCGAGGTCCTCGTGAAGTTTGACGGTAAAATTCGGGCGCCAACATAGTGTCTGAAAGCGTCTGCGTCGACGCTTCATTCCGTCACCGTGTCTCTTGAAGGAACAGACCCCTTGTGCCATAGGAAGCCAGCCCGCTGGGGTGGTATTGGAATTCTTTCGGAGACGACTATGGCGGAAACGCGCGGACTGATGAATGGCAAACGCGGCCTGATCATGGGTGTGGCAAACAACAAGTCAATTGCCTGGGGCATTGCCAAAGCACTGGCCGACGCGGGAGCAGAACTGGCTCTTACTTATCAGGGCGACGCGTTGAAGAAACGAGTCGAACCACTGGCTGACCAGTTGGGCGCCATTGTTGTGGGCCATTGTGACGTGACCGATGGCGCTTCCATCGATGCGGTCTTCAAGACGCTGGAAGACAAATGGGGCAAGATCGATTTTCTCGTTCATGCAGTTGCCTTCTCCGACAAATCCGAACTGACCGGCCGCTTCGTCGATACGTCTTCCGACAACTTTGCTCGCACCATGGATATCTCCTGCTACTCGCTGACCGCTGTCACCCAGCGTGCCGAGAAGCTGATGTCCGATGGCGGTTCCATCCTGACGCTGACATACTACGGCGCCGAAAAGGTGATGCCGCATTATAATGTCATGGGCGTTGCCAAAGCTGCGCTTGAAACCAGCGTGAAATATCTGGCGATGGATCTCGGCCCCCAGAACATTCGCGTCAACGCGATTTCCGCCGGTCCGATCAAGACCCTTGCCGCCTCCGGCATCGGCGACTTCCGCTATATTCTGAAATGGAACGAATACAACTCGCCCCTGCGTCGCACGGTGACGATCGAGGAGGTTGGCGACAGTGCCCTGTTCCTTGTGTCCGACCTCGGCCGTGGCGTGACCGGCGAGATCCAGCACGTCGACTGCGGCTACAACATCGTCGGCATGAAGGCGGTGGACGCGCCGGATATCTCAGTCGTCAAGGATTGATCGTTTCGGATGGCCGGTTTCAAACCGGCCATTTTCATATTGGACGAGCCCCGTTCGCCAGGGCTGACCGCATCTTCCGGAAACTGACATGACATCTGTGCTGAGTGCCCCGACATCCGGTCTGCTGCCAAGGCTGCACGATCCGGAGTTCCTGGTCTTTGTTCGCCATGGACAAACGGACTGGAATTACGAAGGGCGCATGCAGGGGCAGAAGGATATTCCGCTCAATGACACTGGACGCGGCCAGGCAAGCGGCAATGGCGAGCGGCTGAAGGCATTTCTGGAGCGCGAGGCGATCGATCCGGCAGGGCTGGATTTTGTTGCCTCACCGCTCCACCGCACTCGGTCCACCATGGAGTTAGTGCGCCAGTCCATGGGGCTGCCGGTGGAGGCCTACCGCCTTGAGGATCAGCTCAAGGAGATTACCTTCGGTGACTGGGAAGGCTTTACGCTGGAAGAACTGGCCGATGAGGAACAGGATCTGATTCTGCACCGCCGTGCCGACAAGTGGGGCTTCGTTCCTCCCGGCGGCGAGAGCTACAAGATGCTGACGGAACGCATCGGCCGCTGGCTGGTGACAGTCGACCGGCCGTCTGTCGTCGTGTCCCATGGTGGCGTCTTCCGCGTTTTGCGCGGTTTGCTGGAAGGGCTGGGCACCGATTTGGTGCCCAAGCTGGACGTGCCGCAGGACAAGGTCTTTGTCTGGCGTAACGGCACGTTCGAAATTGTCTGAAGCACCGGCTGCCAATTTGATCTGACGACCGTTCGCACGCGGTCTGCTGATCAGTAGATACCCTGGGAAAACAGCGAAATCTTCGCTTTTGCAACAACGCTGTTGGCGGCACGGCCCATGAGTTCCGCGTAGTCCCTGAGCGTCGCACGGTCGGCCTTCTGCGTGTTGGTGCAGACAAAGGTCATGACGCTTCCCCATTCCCGTTCCGGCTGATATCCGAATCTGCTCAGTCCATAGAGCTCCCGGCCCGTGACGAAGAAAAAATCTTTGGTGTAATCGTAGATCTCACCAGGGTTGCGGATCTTGGTAACGAGACAGAATTTCTTGTGGGTGTGAATGGCCCCGAGGATCCAGCAGTCATTGATGCAGACAGACCAGCGAGCAAGTTTCTGGACGTTGATAGGAAGGCCCTCGGTCAGGTTGAAATGGTTCGGGTCCTCCAGATTGAAGCGCCGGTAAAGCTGTCGGGTCTGTTCCAGCCTGCCGACATACATGTCGCCACTCGAACGGGCGACTTTGTCATAGACAGCCCACGCGGTTTGCCTCGAGATGTGCGATAAGCTGATCTTGCTGTTTGCATCGCCGGGCGCTTCATAGTGCGTCCGGTTCTTGTCCCAGGGGTTCTGCCTCAGTTCATTCAACTGATAGTGATTGTAGGAAAGTGTCAGAAGGTCCTGATCGAAAGCCGTTCTTGAGTAAGTCATTTCGGAGTCCCTTTATGGAAAGTGCCGGTCCGTTGCTTTCCGAAATGTACGTATGAGAGGTAGTTTTGCTTGTGATCGCCGACACAACAAAAAAGGCACTCACCCCCTGTGGTGCGTTCGCCCCCGGGCATGTTCCGTGCCGGTGATCGGTCGGGACGACCGCAGCGTAAAAGAAAACTGGTAATGCAAGGGAGCCCGGAGAAAATCTAGGTCAGGTGCCGTGTCCGCCAATGAGTTTTACAGCGAGCTGCCAAGCTTTTCAGATTTCAGTACGGTCGGGGATCTCGCCGATTACCGCCCCGTGCCGGACGACTGGTACGTTCTTGCCGCAGATATTGTCCGCTCCAGCGATGCAGTTGCCCAGGGCCGTTACAAGGAAGTCAACATGGTTGGTGCCGCGGCAATCGCGGCAGTCCTGAACCGGATCGGCAGTGACCGGGTTCCTTTTGTTTTCGGGGGTGACGGGGCAATGCTGCTCGTGCCCAAACAGGATGTCGAGGCTGCTTGCGATGCGCTTGCAGGCGTCGTCGGTCTGGCGCGTCAGGTAATGGAGCTGGAGTTGCGGGCCGCGGCCATCCCGGTTTCCCATCTGCGGGCCATGGGCGGCGATGTCCGAGTGCGCAAGTACCTCCTCAGTCCCGGCAATCACCTTGCCATGATCCTGGGAGACGGGCTGGCGATAGCCGACCGGATCCTGAAAGATCAGGAGAAGTCCCACCCGTTTGCGATCTCGATCCCAAATGCCGCTTTGCCGCCGCTTGACGGGCTGTCCTGCCGTTGGGAGCCGCTTCCTTCGCAAAATGGCCATATCGTGTCTCTCATCGTCAAACCGACCGGCCGCATTCCGATGCAGGATATCCTTCAAGGGCTTGCCGAAAAACTCGGCTATGACCCTTCGACGGATGACAGCCGCACAAGGCTTGCGGACAAGTCGCGTCTGCGTTTCCGCTTCCCACCCACAGGCACGCGCCATGAGGTCCGGCTCGGGTCTCCGGGCAGGCACTTTCGCGGATGGGCGAAGGCGATGATGGAATCGGTTGTCTTCATGATCAGCCATCACACAGGCTGGCGCATAGGTCCCTTCGACCCGAAGCGATACTTTCCCGAGCTTGGCCTGAACACGGACCATCGCAAGGTTGGCGACAGCCTTCAGCTCGTTCTGGATCTGACACCCGAGCAGCTTGGAAGGGTCGAAGACTATCTGAAAGCCGGTTATGCGGCCGGCGATCTTGCGTACGGACTGCACGTTTCCACATCGGCGCTGATGACTTGCTTCGTGGAGGACATCAGCAACAGCCGGCATATTCACTTTGTGGACGGCGCAGACGGCGGGTTTTCATTTGCAGCAGCCGAATTCAAGAAGCGGCAGGCAGAAATGACGGCGAAAGCGGCCGGTCAGGCCTGACTGCGCAACAGCCCGTTTCCGTCGAGTGCAGACACCTTGGGCTTGAAATTCTGTTGCAGGATCATCGTCGCAAGGTCGGTGTCTGGCACAGCCTGCGATATGAGGAAACCCTGGATGACATCGCAGCCATTGCGTCTCAGCCAGTCCCGCTCGCCCACGGTTTCCACGCCTTCTGCCAAGACACTGATGTCGAGGCTCTTGGCAAGGTTGATCAGTGCGCTTGTAAACTTCTGCAGCGCCGGGTTTGTATCAACTCCGGAAATGAAGCTGCGGTCGATCTTGACCCGGTCGACATTGAGGTCGCGCAGGCTGGAAATGCTGGAATGGCCGGTTCCGAAGTCATCCAGCTCGATGAAGAACCCAAGCTGAGACAGACGCGCAATGTTCTGCTTGATCGGCGCGGCCGTGGCTTCGTCGATCATCACGGCTTCCAGGATTTCAAGGCTCACATGGGCCGGTTTCAGGCCCAGGTCGATCACTCGTTTGTGGAGCACGTCCACGGCCTTGGCGCTGGTCAGAAGACCGGCAGTGACGTTGAGGCCCAGATGTATCGCGGACCGGGTCTTGCCGCTCAGGCTTGCGGCGAAGGTCAGCGCATGGCTGCGCACCGCGTCTTCGATGTCGTCCATGTATCCGGCTTCCATGGCCGCCGGCAGGAAGGCGCCGGGATAGCGGACGGTGTCTTTGTCTATCCAGCGGGCCAGGGCCTCGGCGCCCACCACTTCGCCCGTGTGAATATTCACCTGAGGCTGGAACCAGGCGACGATGTTGCCTTCCTTGAGCGCGTCTTGCAGCTCCTTGGCAATCTGGTCGCTTTCCTCAAAGGCTGTGCGCATCGCCGGGGTGAACCGGCCGAACTTGCGCGGCCCTTTCTGCTTTGCCGCCCTGAGGGCCAGAGCTGCGTCGGTCAGAATGTGATCGGAGATCTGGTCGCCAGGATTGCTGATGAAAATGCCCGCATTGGCCTCGATCGCCGATCTGTTGTTGCCGATGATCCGGTCCGTCGAGATTTCCTGAAGCAAGGTGAAGGCAAGTTGCTCAAAGCGTGCCGCCTTCTTGAGGCGCGGACGCAGGAGCAGAAATTCCGTCCCGCCGGTGCGGCACAGAAAGTCATCGGGCTCGGCGCGCTGGTTCAACTGCTCTGCCACCTGCCGAAGCAGGGAATCGCCGTTGTGATCGCCGAACCGGTCGTTCACCTTCTTGAATTCTCGAAGGTCGATCAGGATAGCGCCGGTCCGCAGTCCGGGCTCCGCTGGAGGCAGGTTGCGGATGGTGTTCAACAGGGCACGCCTGTTCGGAAGGCCGGTCAGGGGGTCATGAAAGCCGAGGCTTTCGAACTCCTGCTGCGTCTTGTCGGCAAGCGCGCGCGACAGGGCGATGGCTATGGCAAAGGCCGCGACGATCACCAGTCCGCCGACAAGCCCTGCAAGGGAAACGGCAAACAGCGTTTCGGACCGTTGCCGCTGCAGGTCCATCAACAGATAGTCGACCGTGGACTGCCATAAGGCAAAGGTGGCATTTACCAGCGCCGGCTGCATGTCCATCACCGGCCCGGTCATGACGTCTCCGCCTTTTTCTGCGGTGATCGTCGAAGACAGCATTTTTGACCCGGCGTTCTGGAAGGTAACGTTTGTTGTCCTGAAGACGCCGGCCTGCTCCTTCAAAAGTTCGGCTTGCGCGCCGGTCAGGTCGCGGAAGTATTCCATGGTGTCGCGCGCGGCGCCGTCGGCTGCAATCTTGTACTGCCCGCCCTGGACAGGGATCACCATCTTGTCCCAGACGTTGATCTCGCCCCAGGTGGAGATGCTCTTGGCGTTGTTCGCCATGATCGCGGACTGGATCACCACGGTCGGCAAGGTGTCGGTGATGAGCTGCGGAAGCTTTGCGGTTTTGAAGGAGGAGGCTGAACTCAACCTCGTGATCTGGGAGATTTTAGAGGAAAGGATTTGAGCCTGACGAAGCGCGAGGGGAATGCTGCGCTCTTCCAGCAGGGTGTCGAGCAATGGCATAAGGTCCGCAGACCGCTCACTACCGCCCAGCTCTTCCAGGCGCTCGCGCAAGAGGTCCGGCGAGCTGCTGATCTTTCCGGTGAGGGCTTTTTCCTGCTGCAGCGGTCCCAGTGCTTCAATCAGGTGAAGACCGGCGAGGCTGTTGTCGATCGAGTTGACCTTGTCGAACTTGTTGTGAAACCAGAGCGAGGCAAACACCAGGCTGGGTGCCAGCAGGAACACGATCAGTCCAGTTAGCCAGCCCCTGATCCGCAACGATTTGCCTCTTGGTTATTGTTCGTTCACAACGTGTAATAGAGGTAGAGGTTTAAGGATTGGCAAATCCAGGGTCGAATTTCGGCGCGTCATTCGCAATTTTTCGATGTCCTGCAAGCAGAGCTTGTGAAACCTCTTCAGAGGGCTGCAGCATCCACTGGAAATCTACTTGTTTTCAATTTTGGTAATCCCCAGAGGGCAGAAGCCTGCCAAAAAGTTTCCTATTCCCGGCTGCGGGCTTGAGCTTGCGGGCGTGATGGCGTATCGCTCGGCGCCTGAAACTTCATTTGCAAACCTCGGTCGCCATTCATGTCGCACAACAGCTTTGGTCATCTTTTCCGGGTTACCACCTGGGGCGAAAGCCACGGGCCTGCCATCGGTTGCGTGGTCGACGGTTGTCCGCCGCTCATTCCGCTGACGGAGACCGATATCCAGGGCTTCATGGACAAGCGCAAGCCCGGCCAGTCCCGCTTCACGACACAGCGGCGCGAGCCGGATGAGGTCAAGATCCTCTCCGGTGTCATGGTCGATGAGGATGGCATCCAGAAAACCACCGGAACGCCGATTTCGCTGTTCGTGGAAAACACCGACCAGCGCTCCAAGGACTATTCCGAGATCAAGGACCGGTTCCGTCCCGGGCACGCTGACTTCACCTATGACGCCAAATATGGCATCCGCGACTATCGTGGCGGTGGCCGGTCGTCGGCGCGTGAAACGGCCATGCGTGTTGCCGCTGGGGCTGTCGCCCGCAAGGTGCTGCAAGGTGTGACCATTCGCGGTGCCCTGGTGCAGATCGGTCCGCACAAGATCGACCGGAGCAACTGGAACTGGGCTGAAGTCGACAACAACGCCTTCTACTGTCCCGATGCCGAGGCGGCCGTCTTCTGGGCTGACTATCTGGACGGGATCCGCAAGGCCGGATCTTCCGTCGGTGCGGTCATTGAAGTGGTTGCCGAAGGTGTGCCTGCCGGCTGGGGCGCGCCGATCTACGGCAAGCTGGACACGGATCTCGCCGCGGCAATGATGTCGATCAACGCGGTCAAGGGAGTCGAGGTCGGTAATGGGTTCGATGCCGCAAGCCTGACCGGTGAAGACAATGCCGACGAGATTCGCCTGGACGATGTCGGCCGTCCCGTGTTCCTGAGCAACAATTCCGGCGGCATTCTCGGCGGGATCTCCAACGGTGATCCGCTGGTCGTGCGCTTCGCCGTCAAACCGACGTCATCGATCCTGACCGAACGCAAGTCGATCACGAGCAAGGGTGAAGAGGTCGATGTCATGACCAAGGGCCGGCATGACCCCTGCGTCGGCATTCGCGCCGTCCCGGTGGGCGAGGCGATGATGGCCTGTGTCCTGGCAGACCATTTCCTGCGTCATCGCGGCCAGATCGGCTGACCGTCGCTGCCAGCGTTACAACTGATTACAATTCCGCAAGGCGAGGGCCATGGACCTTGCCCGTCATCCCCCTAGTTTTATCTGCAGCATGACGTGTGATGCATTTCAGGGAGTGATGACATGAACGAAATGACGCCTGTACGCCGCATGACGGCAAAGGATTTTCCTCAGGAACTGCTCGATCTTTATGATTTTTACGCGCATGGAAAAATCACCAAGCGCGAGTTCATGAACGGCGCTGCCAAATTCGCGGTTGGTGGACTGACCGCCGCGATGCTGCTGGACCAACTGTCGCCCAACTATGCGCTTGCCCAGCAGGTTGCTCCCGATGATCCCGGTATCGTCACCGAACGCATCACGTATCCCTCGCCCAACGGCCATGGTGAGGTCAACGGCTATCTGGTGAAGCCGGCGGGCGCGACCGGCAAATTGCCGGCGGTGCTGGTGGTGCACGAAAACCGGGGCCTCAACCCCTATATCGAGGATGTTGCCCGCCGTCTCGGCAAGGCCGGTTTCATGGCACTGGCGCCCGACGGCCTGACCTCCGTCGGCGGATATCCCGGAAATGACGATCAGGGCCGCGAGCTGCAGCGCACGGTCGACGGCACCAAGCTGATGAACGACTTCTTCGCCGGTTTTGAGTATCTGCTTAAAAGCGACGACAGCACTGGCAAGGTGGGCGCTGTCGGCTTCTGCTATGGCGGTGGTGTGGTCAACGCAATCGCGGTTGCCTATCCGGAGCTTGCCGCCGGTGTGCCGTTCTACGGCCGTCAGCCGAATCCCGCGGATGTCTCCAAGATCGAAGCGCCCCTGATGTTGCAATATGCCGAGCTGGACGAGCGCATCAATGCCGGCTGGCCGGCCTATGAGGAAGCCCTCAAGTCCAACGGCAAGACCTATGTGGCCCATATGTATCCGGGCGTGAACCACGGCTTCCACAACGACACGACACCGCGTTACGACGAAGCAGCAGCAAAGCTCGCGGAAGAAAGAACGATCGAGTTCTTCAAGGAAAACCTGATGTAAGGCAGCCGGGTTCTGCCTTTGAGCGATCATCCCGTTCGGGTTTTCCTGGGCGGGACGACGGTGACCGGCCGTTTTTTCGGGAACTTCTGAAAATGTCTGGTCCGATGGCTGTCTTGGGCGGCGGATCAGACGAACTTGAAGGCCCGAATGCGGCTCAGGATTTCTTCCGGATCGGCGGCGAGCGTGTGAAGGTTGATAGCGAGCAGTTCCCGGCCGTGTTCGCGCGGGGTGCGCTTCCAGTTGCGCATCATGAACTTCTTCCAGACCGGAAAGGTCTGAGCCTTGGTCACGGCGTCATCGAGTGACCGGGTCAGAAGAACGTCGAGCCGAACCAGCTCGATGTTGCGGACCGACGTCCGCTTGACGTCGGTCATCCGGATCGCGGCCCAGTCGATGAAGCCGATGCGCTCCACATAGAGCCCTTCCTCATTGGCGCCGAGCTGAGGCTTGCCTTTTTCGACCATCGGGTAGTGCCAATAGGCGATTCCAAATGGGGCGAGGGAGGCGAGAGCCAGCAGGGGAAGGCCGCCGACGGCGCCGATCACTGCGAACAGAATACCGAGGATGAGGCTGCCGTAGACGAGGCTCTCGCTCTGACTGCGGTTAAAACCGACAGTGAAGGGCACCGGAGCCAGCTTTGCGTTTTCCTCTTGTTTGACTGCCTCTTTCTTCGCCGCCATGAAAGGCCCCTTCCGAAGGATCCTCAGGTGTCGAGGATCTCTGTTTCGTCAATCTTGATGTCAAACCCTTCCAGCCCAACGTAATGACGCTCACGAGAAGCCAGCAGGCGAATGGAACTGACGCCCAGGTCCTTCAGGATCTGTGCACCAAGTCCGACCTCACGCCATTGTTCCTGTCTAGCTTGTGCGGAGCTGTGTTCCTCGGTATCGGCGGCTTCAAAATCCGATCTTGGCCGCTTCGACTGACGGGCAACGCCGACCGAGCCTTCCCGCAGATAGACGATAATGCCCCGTCCGCGATCCGCAAAATGTTTCATGATCTGGTCAAGCGGCTGGGCGTCACCGAAGACGTCGTCCAGTACGGACTCCAGTTGCAGGCGCACCGGCACGCTGCGGCCGTCCAGAATGTCGCCATAGACGATGGCCAGATGGTGCATCGGGTCGTAGGGCGTGGAATAGGTGGTTGCATACGCCGGGCCGAAAACCGTCTCGACGGGCTGTTCATTGACCCGCTCCACCAGCTTCTCGGTGCGCTGGCGCCAGGCGATCAGGTCGGACACGGAAACCATCTTCAGCTCGTGCTCCGCGGCGAATTCGGCCACCTGCTGGCCGCGCTTCACGGTGCCGTCATCATTGACCAGCTCGCTGATGACACCGACCTGTTCCAGGCCGGCAAGACGGCACAGGTCGACGGCAGCTTCCGTGTGGCCGGAGCGGATCATGACGCCGCCTTCCTTGGCCACAAGCGGGAAGATGTGCCCGGGGCGGACGAAATCATCGGCGCCGACATTCGGGTTTGCCAGCGCGCGTACGGTGGAGCAGCGTTCCTCGGCCGATATGCCGGTGGTCAATCCCTGGCGGTAGTCGACGGAAATGGTGAAGGCCGTTGCGAGCGGAGCATCGTTTTCGGCAACCATCGGGTCAAGCCGCAGGCGGCGTGCATGGGCAACCGTCATGGGGGCGCAGATGATGCCGGAGGTGTGACGCACCATGAAGGCCATCTGTTCGGGCGTGACCTTGGCCGCAGCGACAATCAGATCGCCTTCGTTCTCGCGGTCATCGTCGTCAGTCACGACCACCATTTCTCCACGTTCGAATGCGCGGATTGCTTCTGCGACACGGGCCTGGGACACGGGATGCTCCTTGGTTGTAGACAGTCCGAGAAAGTCGTTGGGGGTTACGGCGCCATTGGTTGCAATGGCGATCTTGCGGGCCATATCCCGCGAGACCCAGACATTGGGATCGTTGCAAAGAGCCGTAACGGAGGCAGGCGAGAGGTTGGCGCGGCGCGCAAAGGCGCTGCGGCTTTCCCCGGTCTGCAAGAGCCATAGATCCAATCTCATGACGTTGGATATACGCCCGAATATTTTCAGTCTCAAGAGAAGATGTAAAAAATTTCAGTGATACTGAAAGATCAGTCGCTTTTTACAAACTCGGCGACGCGGGAGACAAAGGCCGGAACCATCCAGCGTTGTTCTAGCCCTGCCGCCTTGGCAAGCCCTGTCAGATCTTCGCTGAGATAAGACGTAAAATAAGGCTCGTGGAAAAGCTGCGGAAAGACCGACAGCAGTCCGTCATATTCCGGCACGTCTCCGGTTTGCAGACTGTCGACAAAGAGAAACGAGCCGCCGGGTTTCAGAACGCGGGCCACTTCAGCCATGACTTGCCTGCGGATCTTCGGCGGCAGTTCGTGAAACAGGAAGACGCAGGAAACAACATCCAGAGAATTGTCCGCAAAGGGTAATGTTTCGGCAAGACCGCAGACATAGCCCGCACGGCGGGACGGCAGACGCTCACGGGCAACGTTCAGATAAGGTTCCGACAGATCGAGCCCGGTGCCCTTGAGGCGCGGGAAAGCGGACAGGGCAGGCCGCAAGAGACCGCCGGTGCCACAGGCGATGTCCAGATAGGAAACGCGGCGCTGGTCCTTGCGGCGCAAGATGCGGGCAAACGGCACAAGGGCTCTGCGCCGCATCGCGGCGGTGGCCCCTGAAAAGAGCACATCCACCTGGAAGTCGTAGAGCCGGGCGCTTTCCTCCGACAACCAGCCATCGGTCTGAAAATGAAAGTTCTGCCTGTAATAGCGGGGCAGGGCCGCCGCAAAGCCCTCAGTCGAATTCACTTCCTGGTGCGAACCGCTCGCACGCCGGCGCGCGACCTCCGGCACGTCCTTGAAGAAGGCGCGGCTGGTCGCGATCAACTCGCCCGGCGTCATGGTTCCATCGGTCGGCAGCGGATAAAGACCGTCCTCGACGGCCTTCAAATCGTCCGCAAACAGCTTGACGATGTCCGACAGCATGCGTCTCTGGCTCGGCACCGGACCGGTCGGCACCACCTTCGGCGTTTCGGGAAGCTCTTTCTGGAGATCCCGGTTCATCCGCCGCATGGCTTCGGAATGAAGGGTGTAAAGCGCGACCCGGCTGCCCTGGTAAAGCGCATAGCGGGTTCGCCGGGCAAGGCTCAGCAGCGGCGGTAGGTTGCGGGATCCTCTGACAGATCCGAATTCCTCATCCGCCGCACTCATGGCTCACTCCCTGATCAAGGCCTGGTCAACACCGCCACTGCCTCAATATGGGGCGAATAGTGGAACTGGTCCACGGGTGTGACGCTTTGCAGCACATATCCGCCGTCGAGCAGGATCCGCAGATCCCGGGCAAGCGTCGCCGGATTGCAGGAGACGGCAACAATCGTCTTGACCTTGGAAAGGGCCAGCTGTTCCGCCTGGGCCTGGGCGCCAGCGCGCGGCGGATCGAACACAACGGCGTCGAAAGGTTCCAGTTCGTCCTTCACCAGTGGCCTGCGCGACAGGTCACGCCGTTCGAAGGTGATTTTCTTCAGCCCTTGCGGTTTGCGCAGGGCCTTGTCGAAGGCGGCCAGTGCCGCAGCATCGCCTTCCACGGCATGCACATTGGCTTGCCGGCCAAGCCTGAGTGCGAATGTGCCGACACCGGAAAAGAGATCGGCAATGGTCTTGGCCTTGCCGACACCGTCCAGAACCAGCTTGGACAGAGCGTGTTCCGCCGCCAGCGTCGCCTGGGCAAAGCCTCCGGGCGCGGCGACAATGCCGATGCCACCCATGTCGAGCAGGGGCGGGCGCAGCTCCAGAATGACTTCGCCGTTGACGGAAAGCCTGGAGAGATTCTGATCGACGACCTTTTGCGACAGGGCCGGGATCTTGCGTTCATATCCTTTGTCGGCCTTGTCGAGCGCGACATCCAGACCGGTGGTGGTCACCAGCACGGTCAGGCGAAGCTCGCCTTTTTTCGGCAGCACTTCCGCAGCCAGCGACTTGAGGCCGGGCAGCGCTTCAACGATGACAGGGTCAAGCACTGGGCATTCGGCGATATCGACCAGCCGGTGGCTGGCCTTTTCATGATAGCCGAGCAAGGTGTGGCGCCCAGCGCGGGTGGCCGTCAGCACGGCCCGGCGGCGTCCGCCCGCGGTTGCCGCAATCGTGCTGGAGACGTCGGTCTCGATGCCGCGATCACGCAGGGCCTTTTCGACAAGCCCGCGCTTCCAGGCCAGATACGGATCTTCTGCAAGATGCTGAACCGAGCAGCCGCCGCAGGCGTGGTAATGGCGGCATACCGGTTCGATCCGGTCCGGGGACTTTGTGACGATCACCGGATTTTGCGCGCGTCCGTCCACCACATTGGCCCGGACGGTTTCGCCCGGCAGGGCTTCTGCCACATAGACTGGCCCGGTCTCCGTCTCGGCAACACCGTCACCGCGGTGGCCGAGCGTGGTGATTTCAATCTCTCTCTCGCTCATGGGCGAGCGATAGCGCCAAGATGGGGATTGAGCAAGCCTTGATCATGAAGCGGGCTCTCAGCACCATTCTTTTGACAGCGCTTCGCGCTTTCTCAGGATGCAGACAAGGGACAGGGGAGAGCCGTGGCCCTCAACCCGCTTTCTTTCCGTAAAGCAGCCACTCCGCATTGCCATCGCCGCCTTTGACCGGGGAGGGAACGAGGTCACCCGCCTGCCAGCCCGCCATGGTGCCCAGCCACACTTGCAGGGATTTCGCGGTGTCTTCGGCAATCTCCGGATCGACCAGGCCGCCCTTGCCGATATTGTCCTTCCCCGCTTCGAATTGAGGCTTCACCAGGAAGACGCCTTCCGCGCCAGGCGCCGCGAGGGCAAGGGCAGGCGGCAGGGCAAGCTTGAGCGAGATGAAGCTGACATCGGAGACGAGCAGGGCCGGGGCATCTCCGCCAAGATCCTCAAGGCTCAGGTCCCGGGCATTGAGACCGTCGCGCGCGGCTACCTTCGGATGCGTTGTCAGGCTCTCATGCAATTGGCCGTGGCCGACGTCGATGGCGTGAACCTTGTCGGCGCCGCGTTCCAGCAGGACCTGGGTAAACCCGCCGGTGGAAGCGCCAATGTCGAGGCAGATCCTGCCTGCCGGATCGACGCCAAACCGGTCGAGGCCTTCTATCAGCTTAAGGGCGGCCCGGCTGACATACCCGGAGGCCGGATCTTCAACGGTGATGCGGGCATCAGCCGAGGTTTTTTGCGCCGGTTTGGTGCAGGGAAGACCATCGACGCTGACCGTCCCGCGCAGGATCGCGTCGCGAGCCCGTGCGCGGGAGGGGAAGACACCCGTATCGACGAGATGCTGGTCGAGGCGTTGTTTGGACATGTGAAATTCAGAAGCAGCCGGCGATTGCCGAGATCAGGCGGTCGGCATAAACCCGCTCACCGGCATAGAGCCACAGAAACGCCGAAAGCGCGACGAGCCCCGTTGCGCCGGCGGTCAGTCCCATGAACAGTGGCATCCGCATCGTGTCCGGCTTGCTCCAGATGTTGCCTCAGGAAGAGGCCGGCGCGTTGTCGATGAGCCTGCGCAGCTTCTTCAGGGCGTTTTCCTCCGCCTCACCATAAGCAATCGTGCCGACGAACTTGTTGTCCGCACTCATGAGATAGATGGCAGCGGAATGGTCCATCGTATAGTCGCCATCGTCAAGAGGCACCTTCTTGGAATAGACCCGGTATGCCTTCAGCATGGGATCGATCTGCTCTCGCGTGCCGGTCAGCGGGACGATGCGTTTGTCGAACGCCCACACGTAGTCGCGCATGACTTCGGGTGTGTCGCGCTCCGGATCCACAGTCACGAACGCATAGTTGAGCTTGTCGGCATCCGGTCCGAGTTCCGCCATCCAGCCCTGAAGCTCGGAAAGTGTCGTCGGGCAGACATCCGGGCAGAAGGTGAAGCCGAAGAACATAACGGTCGGCTTCGTCGAAAAGGTCTTGTCGGTCACCGTTTCGCCGCTGCCGTTGATAAGCTCGAACGGGCCGCCGATTGCCGCAAGCGGTTCGATCAGGCCGCCGGTGTTCTTGTTGCCAGCCGTCTGCTGATAGACCAGCACTCCGGAAACGATCGCAAGCACGGCAACAGCCGCCCAGGCCACGTACCGGAAGAGTTTCAAACCAGACATCGGTTTTGTCCTATCCTGATCAGAGCCCCCGGCACATGTTGCGAGGCAGGGAGGGGCTCTGACACTTTGAAAATGGGTGTGGGCGTTTTATCGAGACCGAAGCAACGCCCACAGACGGGGCTCAGTTCTTGCCGTGATCCATCTTGCTGTGGTCCATGGCGCCATGCTCCGCACCGCCATCGGGGGTCTTGGCGCCCATCTTGGAGACAGCCATTTCGACGGCAACATCGCCGGCTTTTTCAAAGGTCAGGACAACCGGAATGCTGGTGCCTTCTTCGAAAGGTTGGTTGAGACCCATGAACATGACGTGGTAGCCACCCGGCTGAAGCGCAACCGTTTCACCGGCCGGAATCTCGACGCCGTTTTCCATCTTGCGCATTTTCATCACGCCGTCGGTCACCGCCATCTCGTGAATTTCCACTTTGGCGGCAACATCGGAACTTGCCCCGACGAGGCGGTCTGCGTCGGTGCCGTTGTTGATGATTTCGACAAAGCCACCACCAGCCTTGGCTTTTGGCGGGGTTGCGCGGGTCCAGGGATGATTGAGCGTCAGCTCGCCAACCTTGTAGTCATGTGCGAGAGCGGACAGGGACACAAGCGAAAGGGCGGCGGCAGCCGCAACGGTTTTCCAGATTTTCATAATGCTATTCCTTTAGGTCTGACACGTTTGACGTTTTTCAGGCCGAGGAAGGAGGCGCCCTGATGGGACTGGACCGCTGAGCCAGAGCCAGGGCCGCCGCTTGCCTTGCCGGCAAATCCGGTTTTCCGGTGCTTGCGAGCGGTTCGTTCAAATGCGGGACAGCGCTCGCAAGGCAGGGCGCGATTGCGCAGCCATGGGCACAGACCGGGCCGCATTGACAGGTCAGCGGATTGTGCGGCCCCGGCAGGCTCTGTTCCTGCCCGGAGGGCTGGCAAAGGCTGGTGAGACCCGCAGCAACCGCCGCGTCCGGCGACAACGCACTGGCAAGGACCAGAAGCACAAGCCGCATCGCAAAGGCAAGGCCCACAAGCGCCACCAGAGGGTGGCGCTCCTGCCGCAGCTGTTGCAACTTTGTGACGCGCGCTTTCATACCAGCGGCTATAAGCCGGTTGTACCGCCGTGTCGAGAGGCGAAACCGCGCAGGCGCGAGGACCGAAGGCCGAGCCACGTGCTGCGGAAAGGCATCAGGCCGTCGGCGGTGTTTTGCCAGCTGCGTCGTCGGTTGCGGCAGGTTCGTCGGAAGTGACAGCATCCTCGGCGGTCGTGTCGGCCTCGGTGGAGGCTTCGAAATTGTAGATGTCGTCTTCGTAAGCCGGGAAATCCTCGGGCGCGATGACGTATTCTTCCGCAGCCGCATCCAGGGGCTCGGCCGAGATAACCGAACCGACCTGTGCGGTGGATGCGTATTCGAAGTCTGTCTTTTCTTCGCCGGTCGGTGCTTCGCGGGTCAGGACACGGGCAAGGATGAAGATCACCATCAGAATATTCGCCGCGATGATCATGATGTAGAGACCGGACGGGCCGGTGTGGCTCATGATCATGGAAGCGGCCAGCGGTCCGATGATCGAGCCGATACCAAACGACAGCAGCATGCCGGAGGAAGTTGCGACGAAATCTTCCGATGCCGCATGGTCGAAAGCGTGGGCAACCGCGATTGCATACAGCGGCTGCACGACCATGCCAATGGCCACCGCACTCAACATCGCGATCATGAAATCCTGCGGTGAAAAGAAGACGATTGCCGTTGAAACGGCTGCCGTTGCGATGCCTAGACCGGCGATGACGAGACGACGGTCGATGCGGTCGGAGAGCCGGCCCACTGGCCACTGCGCGATGAGCCCGCCGCCGACAATGGCCGCCGCGTAAAAGGCCGCTTCCTTGGTGGAAAGACCAATCTGCGACCCATAGAGAGACGAGAGCGTAAGCAGTGCCCCTTGCGAACTGCCGATGAAAAGCACGCCGATGAAGGCGGCAGGGGAGTTCTTATAGAGTTTCACCGGCTGGAAACGTACCAGCGTGATCGGTGCAGGCTGGGTCGATGTGGTCAGCGAAACGGGCATCACGGCCAGGGAAACCATCACCGAGGCAATCGCGAAGGGGATGAAATCGGCAATGTTCATCGACGCGATGGAGATCTGCCCCAGCATCAGGGCACCGAACAGGATGACGATGTAAAACGACATCACCGTGCCGCGGTTCTCGTTCGAGGCGCTTTCGTTCAGCCAGCTTTCGACGATCATGTAGAAGCCGGCAAGGCTGAAGCCGGAGATCATGCGGATGATCATCCAGGCATAGGGATCGATAAGCACCGGATGCAGGATGGCTGCTGCCGACATCAGCGACACAAGCGCGGCAAAGGCCCGGATGTGCCCGGCACGCATGATCACGAGAGGGGCGCCGAGGCAGCCGATCACCATGCCGAAGAAATAGGCCGAGGACACCAGACCGATTTCGAAGTCGGTGAAGTAAAACCGTTCGGCGGCCAGGGGCAGCAGTGTTGTCTGCAGGCCGTGCCCGAATATGAGCAGGGCGACCGACAACAAGAGAGCGGAGACGGAAAGAAGGGTCTGAGCCATGGCTGCATCCTGACGATGGATCGCCGCAGCCCGGTCACGAGCGTTGCGGCAGTATCGTGCTCTAGAAATAAAACAAAAGCGCCGGTTTGATCCGACGCGTCCGTTTCTTTCGTCCAGCCTTTTCAGGTATGGAAGCCTGTGTCAATCAGGATCGAAACCCGCTCCCCAGTCGACTTTGTTCTCCGTCGCAGGTGATCAGCCGCACCCGGAGGGCTGATGCCCGGTCAGGCGCGTTGCGGCGCGCTGACTGAGGCCGTGCCGAGTGCGGTGAAGACAGTCTTCAAAATGCCGTCGCTGTTGAGACCGGCCCGGGCATACATCGCATCCGGCTTGTCGTGGTCGAGATAGGCATCCGGCAAAGCGAGAGCACGAACTTTCAACCCGTTGTCCAGGAGGCCTTCCTCCGCAAGCCGGGTCAGGACGTGGCTTCCGAAGCCGCCGGCCGACCCTTCCTCGATCATGACGAGAACCTCATGCTCGCGGGCGAGGCGGCGGATCATGTCCATGTCGAGAGGTTTGGCGAAACGGGCGTCGGCGACAGTCGTTGAAAGACCGGCAGCATCCAGCTCGTCCGCAGCCTTGAGGCATTCGCTCATGCGGCCGCCAAAGTTCAGGAGGGCGACTTTCGTGCCTTCCCTGCGGATGACGCCCTTGCCGATTTCAAGCACGCTGCCGCGTTCCGGCATGTCGAGACCGACGCCTTCGCCGCGCGGGTAACGGAACGAGATCGGGCCTTCGTCATAGGCAACGGCAGTTGCCACCATGTGGCGCAGTTCCACTTCGTCAGACGCGGCCATGACGACAAACCCGGGAAGGCAGGTCAGGAACGCGGTGTCGAAGGCACCTGCGTGGGTCGGACCATCTGCGCCAACGAGACCTGCACGGTCTATCGGAAAGCGCACCGGAAGGCCCTGGATAGCCACGTCGTGGACGACCTGGTCATAGGCCCGCTGCAGGAAGGTGGAGTAGATCGCGCAAAACGGCTTGAAGCCTTCGGTCGCAAGGCCTGCGGCAAAGGTTACCGCATGCTGTTCGGCGATGCCGACGTCGAAGGTACGTTTCGGATAGGCTTCGCCGAACAGATCAAGGCCGGTTCCGTCCGGCATCGCTGCGGTAATGGCGACCACCCGGTCGTCCGTTTCCGCTTCCTTGATCAGCGACGTTGCAAAAACGTTGGTATAGCTGGGCGCGTTTGCCTTCGGCTTGGCCTGCTTGCCGGTAACGACATCGAACTTGGCAACGCCGTGATATTTGTCCTTCGCGCCTTCCGCGGGCGCGTACCCCTTGCCCTTCTGCGTGACCGCATGGATCAGGATCGGGCCGTGGTGCGTGTCGCGGACGTTCTTCAGGACCGGCAGGAGGTGTTCGAGGTTGTGACCGTCCACCGGGCCGACGTAGTAGAACCCGAGTTCCTCGAACAGCGTTCCCCCTGTCCAGAAACCGCGGGCGTATTCCTCGGCGCGGGCTGCCTTCTCGAAAACCGGCTTGGGCAGGTTCTTGACCAGGTTCTTGGCGGCATCGCGAAAGGTCTGGTAGGTCGGGCCGGAAACGAGCTTGGCCAGATAGGCGGACATGGCACCCACCGGCGGTGCGATGGACATGTCGTTGTCGTTCAGGATGACGATGAGACGCGACCCGAGGTGGCCGGCGTTGTTCATCGCCTCATAAGCCATGCCGGCTGACATGGCGCCATCACCGATCACGGCGATGACGTTGTTGTTGCCGCCCTTGAGATCGCGGCCGGCGGCCATGCCGAGACCTGCCGAAATCGAGGTTGAGGAATGCGCCGCACCAAACGGGTCAAAGGCGCTCTCGGCGCGTTTTGTGAAGCCCGACAGGCCATCGCCCTGGCGAAGGGTCCGGATTCGGTCGCGGCGCTCCGTCAGGATCTTGTGCGGATAGCACTGGTGGCCAACGTCCCAGATGAGCTTGTCGTCGGGCGTATTGAAGACATAGTGCAATGCGACCGTCAGCTCGACGACTCCAAGCCCTGCGCCCAGGTGACCGCCTGTAATCGATACGGCATCGATTGTTTCCGCGCGCAACTCGTCGGCAAGTTGCTTGAGATCGCTTTCATCAAGCTGGCGCAGATCGGCCGGGGACTTTACCTGGTCAAGAAGAGGGGTATCGGGCTTGGAAGTCACTCTGGAGATAGCTCCACGATTTGAAACATGGCGGGCAGGCATACACCAACCGGATATAGGGCGCAAATCGGGCAGGGGGTATGTGCCAAATTGGCTCCCTGATTCCTGTGATGGAAACGCTCACATTTAATAGAAACGACTTAAAGGGCAGTTTGGCAGAAAACGTGCAGGTTTTGGCGAAAATGCGCGCAATTACGATATCGAGTGGTGCAAAGTGTCGGATTGACATCGTCGCAGGTCAAGACCTCACCCGGCGCACGGATATTTGATGGAGGCATAAGACGCCGCTTTCGTCTCTTGAATTGGCTTCCAAAGAACGGCGTCACGATCAAGCACGCGGTCAAACGGTTCGAAAGCGGTAGGAGGCCCGTTGGTTCACGTGGCCGGCTTATTGCGGATCGAGCGCTTCGGTGCCGCTGGCTTCACCGTTCTGGCCAAGCTGGATCTTCTCGACCTTGGCTTCCGCGGATTTCAGCAGCGTGTCGCAATGTTTGCGCAGCGCGTCGCCGCGTTCATACATGTCGATGCTCCGCTCCAGCGGCACGTTGCCCTGCTCGAGTTCCCGCACAATGGTTTCGAGCTGCTTCAGCGCTTCTTCGAAGGAAAGGCCGGCAATGTCGTTGGCGGCATCGGTCATCGGTAGGATCCCGTTTGTCTGAATGGCGTCTGGTCTTGAGGGAAACTTGCGGTCTGCGGGCCGAAGGTCAAGGTTTGATTTCGGCCTTCTCCCGGTCATCCCCGTGCTTTTCGCCCTAACCGGTCATGAGGGTCATGACGTGTGCAGCGACCGATCGTGCCAGACCTTCAAGATCATATCCGCCTTCAAGAACCGAGATCAGATGGCCATCGCTGTGGGCGTCCGCGACGTCCATCAGTGCCCGTGTCGCCCAGGCAAAGTCCGCTTCGACAAGGTTGAGCCCGCCCAGCGGGTCGCGCATGTGCGCGTCGAACCCTGCGGAAATGATCACCAGTTCCGGTGCGAAATGATTGAGACGCGGCAGGAGCAGCACCTCGAAGGCTTCCTTGAAGCCGGTTCCGTCTTCGCCCGGAGCCAGTGGTGCATTCACGATTGTGTTGGCTTCTCCGGTCTCCGACGCAGCTCCCGAGCCCGGGTAAAGCGGCATCTGGTGCGTGGAGCAATACATCACCGTCGGATCGTCCCAGAAGATGTCCTGGGTGCCGTTGCCGTGGTGAACGTCGAAATCGACAATGGCCACCCGTTCCAGACCGAACTTCGCCTGCGCATAACGCGCGGCAACCGCCGCGTTGTTGAAGAAGCAGAAGCCCATGGCACGGTCTTTTTCCGCATGGTGGCCGGGAGGGCGGGAAGCGGAAAAGGCGTTGTTGACCCTCTTCGTCAGGACCTCGTCGACAGCACGGCAAGCGCCGCCAACACCGCGCAGCGCGGCTTCCCAGGTGCCTGGCGACATGGTGGTGTCGGCATCGACCCGAGCCGTGCCTTCTGCCGGAGCCAGCCGGTGGATCTGGTCGACGTAGCTCATCGGGTGCGCGCGGGCGATATCTTCAACAGTGCCCATGGGCGCGAGATCGCGCTCAACGGACTGGAATTTTTCGTGTTCCAATATCCTGTCGATCGCCCGGATCCGGTCCGGTCGCTCCGGATGCCCCACGGGTGTCAGGTGATCGAGATAGGACGAATGATGCAGAAGCAGCGTAGACAAAGGGACGTTTCCGGAAGGTCGATTGTTATCTTTTGTAGCCTCTGCATCAGAGCGGTTGCAGAACAGACTGTCAATTCCCGCATTGGACTAACTGCTGCGGCAAATCAGGTGAGCGGCGGAAAACCGGGAGCGGGCTAGCTGAGCTGAAATGTCGGACGTTCGGCGAGGGACGCATCAACCCTGCCGTGTCCACGTGTCGAATGATGATCCTGGAAAAGTCCAAAGCCTGCTCGACCCCTGCGTGCAAACCATGAAGCAGACTAGCAGTCGCCATACCAATCGTTTGGCCAATCGCTTCGGTTGCTGGCCGTACGGCCGGTCAGGTTTGGGTCGGGTCAAGGAAAGGGCAAAAAAACGGGCCGGCTAACGTGCCGGCCCTTACCGAGGTGCGAGCACCGCAATGCCCGAGGGGAGGTCCGCTGCATCTCAATTCTGATTCTTAAACTACGCGATTCCAGTAAGGGAACGCGAGCTTTTTACCGTAATCCATTTGGGGCATGGTGTTGATAAGTTTGCAGTAGAGGTTCTTATATCACCGGATATTGTATGAATTGCTTAACCAAAGGCGAGATTTGGCAGCAAGGTTTGCTTTCCCGCGAAGGTGGAAACTTGTTGATCTTTTCTATTAACTTAAGGTGATCCGGATTCAGCTTGAAATTTAGCACCTGCTTCCGAGTTGCTGTTTTTTAAGGCCTTTTGTTTTGGTGCTGAAGAATGCGTCAAAAGCTCAGCTCTTGAATTTAGCCGGCTCAATCGAAGGCAAGGGGCTGGCTGGGGTCAGTCGCGCGGGGCGGCTGCGCGGCGCAGCCTGTCGTTGATCGCTTCGCCTAGTCCAAAGCTGGGGATAAACTGCACCTTGATAATGCTGACACCCTGGGCATCGAGAATTCGCATGGCGCGAAACAGATTGGCGGCGGCTTCTGCAAGGTCGCCTGTCGGGCTCAGGTTGAATTCTGCCTTTGCAAGTTCTGCCCCAGGCAGACGATTGGAGCCGAAAGAGAGCAGCCCGTCGCCGGCACTCACCTCGCTTGCGTTCAGCAGCATGGCCGCATCGGGCGCATAATGTGAGGTCAGCATTCCCGGTGCTGCCGGGGCATCTGGCCGCATGTCCGGGCTGGCACCTTCAAGAGGCTGTCCGAGCACACGTTCGATATCCTCACGAGCAAGACCGCCCGGCCGCAGCAGGCGCGGCGTTCCGTCAACCAGGCCGACGATGGTGGATTCGATACCGACGGCACAAGCACCCGCGTCGATGACGAAGCTGAGCGAAGGGCCGAGATCTGCAACGACATCTTCCGCCCGCGTCGGGCTGATCTTGCCTGACCGGTTTGCGCTTGGCGCGGCAATTGGCCTGCCGGTCTTTTCAGCCAGGAAGCGCATCACCGGACCAACCGGAACCCGAAGGGCGACGGTCTGCAGGCCGGCGGTTGCCAGATCGGAAATCGGGGACGCTGCGCGCTTGGGTACGACCAGCGTCAGGGGGCCGGGCCAGAAGGCCTCGGCAAGGGCCAGCGCACGTTCGTCGAAAACGCCATGCTCCAGAGCAACGTCCAGTGTCTGGACGTGTGAGATGAGCGGGTTGAACTGCGGCCGCCCCTTGGCTCCGAATATCTTTGCGCAGGCTGTGCCGTTTGTGGCATCGGCGGCAAGGCCGTAGACGGTTTCGGTCGGCACCGCCACCAGCTCACCCGCCATCAGGGCCGCGCATACGGCATCTGCTTCAGGCGCTGCCTGCCAGTCGGCTTCCGCGATGTCGAGCGTCCAAGTCCGCATGTGCCTCACTCGCTGACGTATCAGGCGTTTGCGGGCAACCTGGATACGCGAAGATTTTTCGTTCCGGTGACGGTGTTGCAGGCCTGTCTGGCGGGAACCAGACCGACCGGACATCTCGCTTCCGCAATTGACCAAAAAGACGATGACCTGCCGCTGCGATACGGGTTGACGTTAACGTCAACGGGTCTATTGTCCTTTCAAACCGCTGTCGATATTGCCTTTTGCGGAGTAGCCTTGCCGCCGTCAAGCTCGGAACAGCGAAAACCGTCATCCGGCGGAATGAATCAAAAGCCAACTGGTTTTGGGAGGACTTGAATGTATCGCGCACCCGTCGATGAGATTGCCTTCACTCTGAAACACGTCTGCGGTCTGTCCGACCTGCAAAAGAGTGCCCGTCACGCCGAACTCGGTGACGATCTTGTCGATGCCATCCTGACTGAGGCTGGCCGGTTCGCCGCCGAGGAAATCGCGCCTCTCAATGCCGTTGCCGACAAGCACGGCACCCCGCTCTCCGATGGCAAGGTGTCCACGCCTCCGGGATGGCGCGAGGCCTATCATGCCTGGATCGAGGGTGGCTGGAACAGCCTGACAGCCGATCCGGCGTCCGGAGGCCAGGGCCTGCCGGTGATGATGTCCGCGGCTGCACTGGAAATGTGGAACTCCGGGTCAATGGCCTTCGCGATTGGCCCAACCCTGACCATCGGTGCCATCGAGGCGATGGAAAAACACGCCTCGGACGAACTCAAGGCAAAATACCTGGAGAAACTGGTCTCCGGCGAATGGATGGGCACCATGAACCTGACCGAGCCGCAAGCCGGTTCGGACCTGAACGCGCTGAAGGCAAAGGCCGAGCGCCGGGATGATGGCACCTACCGCATCTTCGGCCAGAAGATCTTCATCACCTATGGTGACCACGATCTCACCGACAACATCATTCACATGGTGCTGGCACGCCTTCCGGATGCCCCTGCCGGCACCAAGGGCATATCGCTGTTTCTGGTGCCGAAGTTCCTGGTCAACGACGACGGCTCTCTGGGCGAGCGCAACGACGTGAAGGTGGCCGGTGTGGAGCACAAGATGGGCATTCACGGCTCGCCCACCTGCACCATGGTCTATGGCGACGAAGGTGGTGCCATCGGTTGGCTGGTCGGTGAGGAAAATCGCGGCCTGGCCTGCATGTTCACGATGATGAACAACGCCCGTCTGGCAGTCGGCATTCAGGGGCTGGGTGTGGCCGAGCGCGCCTATCAGCATGCGCTCGCCTATGCGCTGGAGCGCAAGCAGGGCCGTGCGCCCGGCGACACCGGCGAGGGCATGAGCCCGATTGCCCGCCATCCGGACATCAAACGCATGCTTCTGGGCATGAAGACCCGCACACAGGTCGCCCGCGCCATCTGCTACGCCTGCGCCCACGCCATCGACATGTCGAAGGTGGCCGAGGACGAGGCCGGCAAGACCTTCTGGAGCGAACGCGCCAGCCTGCTGACGCCCATTGCCAAGGCCCTGCCGACGGATTTTGGCGTCGAGGTCGCCTCGCTCGGCATACAGATCCATGGCGGCATGGGCTTCATCGAGGAAACGGGCGCGGCGCAGCATCTGCGCGATGCCCGGATCGCCCCGATTTATGAAGGCACCAACGGCATCCAGTCCATCGATCTGGTCATGCGCAAGCTGCCGCTGTCCGGTGGCGAGCACATCAAGGGCTTCATCGCGGAACTGCAGACGGTGGCCGACGAGGTTGCGGCCTCCAACCGGCCCGAGTTCGGGGCAACGGCGGACCGGCTCTCGGCCAGCATCCGGGACCTTGAAGAGGCAACCGGCTTCATGCTGAGCGCCCAGGCGGAGGGTCGGATCGGCGATGCGCTGGCTGGTGCAACGCCATATCTGCGGCTCGCTGGGCTGACCCTGGGGGGCGTGTTGCTTGCCAGGGGCGCGCTTGCCTCTTCAGGCGAACCGGCACAGCGGCTGTCCGAACGCACGCTGCTCGCCCGCAGCTTCTGCGAAACCACGATGGGGGAAACCGCCGGTTTGAAGTCGGATATTCTTCTGTCTGCCGAAGCCATTCAGGCGTTCGACGCTGAAGCCATGGCGTCCTGAACCGCCTGACGGAGTAGATGATGATCCGCAAGTCCCTTGAAGACGGCGTCCAGACCTTGCGTCTGGACCGGCCGGAAAAGAAGAACGCTCTGACCGGGCAGATGTACACCGATCTCGCAGAAGCTCTGGAGGCCGGCAACACGGACACGGATATCCGCTGTCATCTGATCTGCGGTCTGCCGGAGGTTTTTACCGCCGGCAACGATATTGGCGACTTTCTGCAATATGCCGACAAGACCAGGCTTGGTGAGACGCCGGTCGTTCGCTTCCTGAGGGCTCTGGTTCGCAACGAGAAGCCTCTGGTCGCTTCCATCGATGGCATCGCCATCGGTGTCGGCACCACCTTGTTGATGCATTGCGACATGGTTTTTGCCAGCCCGCGCGCCCTCATCCGCTCGCCCTTCGTTGATCTGGGGCTTGTTCCGGAAGCCGGATCAAGCCTGCTCGGACCGCTGATCATGGGGCCGGCCCGGGCCTTTGAACTGCTGTGCCTTGGCAACGCCTTTTCGGCTGAAAAAGCCGAGCAGGCCGGGCTTGTGAACGAAGTGGTGGAAGGGGATGTCGACGCGGCAGCCCTGGCCTGCGCAAAGGAAATCGCTGCGAAGCCGCCGGAGGCAATGGCGCTTTCCAGAAAACTTCTGCGCGGGGACACAGCTCGGCTTTCCGAACGCGTTGAAGAGGAAATCAGGATCTTTGCCAGCCGGCTGGGCGCCCCGGAAACCATAGCTGCGTTCCAGGCCTTCATGACGAAAAAGAAGGCCTGACCCACGCCTGGTCGGAACGAGAAATTTCTAGACCGCAAGGTCGTCGCCGGAAGGCGACAGATGGAGGAACCACCATGTCCCTGAAGGGCAAGACACTTTTCATCACCGGTGCGTCACGCGGGATCGGCAAGGCGATTGCGCTGCGGGCCGCGCGCGACGGAGCCAACATCGCCGTCGCCGCCAAGACGGCGGAGCCCCATCCGAAACTGGAAGGCACGATCTTTACCGCTGCCGAGGAGATCGAGGCAGCCGGCGGCAAGGCTCTGCCGGTGCTGCTGGATGTGCGTGACGACGAAGCGGTCAAGGAGGCCATCGACAAGACGGCGGCACATTTCGGCGGTCTCGACATTCTCGTGAACAACGCCAGCGCTATCCAGTTGACGCCGCTGCAACAGACCGACATGAAGCGGTTCGACCTGATGCACCAGATCAACACACGTGGCACGCTGGCCTGTTCCAAACATGCCATTGAGCATCTGAAACAGTCCGAAAATCCGCATATCCTGATGCTGTCTCCGCCGCTGGACATGCAGGAAAAATGGTTTGCACCCTTCACACCCTACTCGATTGCCAAATACGGCATGAGCCTGGTGGTGTTGGGTCTGGCTGGCGAGCTTCGCTCAAAAGGAATTGCGGTCAATGCCCTGTGGCCGCGCACGACCATCGCAACAGCGGCGATCAAGAACATCATCGGTGGCGACAAGATGATGCAGCAGAGCCGGACGCCGGACATTCTGGCCGATGCGGCTTATGAGATCTTCACCACGCCGTCGAAAGAGTTCACCGGACAGTTCGTCATCGATGACACCTTTCTGGCCAGCCGCGGCATGACCGATTTCGACAAATACCGGGTGGACCCAAGTCTGGCATTGGCCCCGGACTTTTTCGTGCCCGACGACAGCGAACCCCCTTGCGATATGGGCCCGGTGAAGACCTAAGGCCGGGAGCGTCACAACGGACGAAACGATTGAGGGCCGCCGGCTAGGTATCCGGCGGCCTTTTGTATTAAGCACGCATGGGTTTCAGCGCGTTTGCCCACTTGGTGAGCTCACTCAGCATCAGCGTGGTGCCTTCGGTCATCTTTTCGTTCGGCGTAAAGACCCCTTCGTCGCTGATGAATTCCGGGAAGAAGGGAACCGGAACCACCTGCGGCAGAGCCACCACGCTGACGTTGGCGAGCAGATCGCGCAGCGTCTGGGACGCCCGCAGGCCACCGGAAATGCCGCCGTAGCTGATGATGCCGGCCGGCTTGTAATTCCATTCGCGGTACAGCACCTGAATCGCGTTCACGAGCGAAGCCGGTGCGAAGGAATCATATTCCGGGGTCAGGAACAAGAACGCGTCGGCATCGGCAACGATGCTGCTCCAGCGCTTGGTGTGCTCATGGGTGTATTGCTGGGCGGCCGGATGTGCCGGCTCGTCCAGAAGCGGCAGGTTGATGTCGGCGAGGTCGATGTATTCCACCTCGAAGCCGCCATGCGCCTCAGCGGCGCTGGCCGCCCATTTTGCAATGGTGGGCCCGACCCGTCCGGGGCGCGTGGACCCGGAGATGACCTTCAATTTCAGCGACATGTTGAATTCCTTGAGAAACAAAATCTTGGGAGGAGTATCCAGGCGATACCTCGGTATACGTTGGATACTGGTATGAAATGAGGTATGACGCAGCGAGCCGCAAGACGGCACTTTTTGGAAACCGAGGTATCCTTGATGAAACCCCTGGCAAAATCCGTCGAAGACCTTCCGCGTGAGCAATTGCCGCATCACGACGACCCGCGCTGCGCTCCGGTGCGCAGGCTGTTGCAGACGGTCTGCAGCAAATGGTGCAGCCTCGTGGTCGCCCATCTTGAAGCCGAGCCGCAGCGGTTTACCGATCTCAAACGCTCCATTGGCGGCGTGACCCAGAAATCCCTGACCGCGACCTTGCGGGAGCTTGAGAAGGACGGGCTGGTCAATCGCGTTGTGACGCCCACCATTCCACCGCGGGTCGACTATTCCCTGACTCCGCTCGGCCGGACGCTTCTGGTGCCGCTGAAGGCGCTGACAAGCTGGGCGATCGAGAATGAAGCGGCTGTTTCCAGCGCCCGTGAACGGTATGAACGCGAGCATGGTTCCGATTGAGCCTCGGGGTTGAAATCTGCTTTTCCCTCATGCAGTCTGATGTCGCCGATGAGGGCGGCAAGCGGATCCGCGGAAAGCGAAAGCACCCTGACGACTAAGGATATTTGCCGGTTTTTCACCTGCGCCCGACACCAGCGGATCGCCCGGGCTTTCAACTCAGGAGAAAAGCCATGTCCGCAGGACTTGCGTCTTCCCATTCCCTCGATCATTTCCGCAAATCCGCTCGCCGTCTGAAAAAGGCGTTTTACAGCGGCGAGGCAGAGGCCGTCGCACGGCTTGCCGCACATGTGGACATGGCAAGGCCGCCGCGCCATGCGGATTTTCTGCACGTGATTGCTCGCGAGGCAGGTCACGAAAGCTGGCCGAAGCTGAAATTCGCCCTGGAAACGGCATCCATGAGCCGGGCTGAACGCGCGCAGCGGCTGACACAGGCGCTTTATTTCGGCCAGCATTGGGTTACGGAAAAACTGCTTGCCGATGACCCAACGCTAGAGGACGACAATCTCGGACTTCAGATCGCCCTGTATGATCTGGAGGCCGTCCGCTCCGCCCTGGAAACCGACGCCGGAGCTGCCATACGTCAAGTCGGCGTGCGCGCACCGATCCTGCATCTGGCGTTTTCGAAGAACATTCACCGGCGGCCGGAACTCGCCCCGCAGATGCTTGCCATTGCCGAACTACTTGTGGGCAACGGGGCGGATGTGAATGACGGTTATCCGGAGCAGCCAGGGGACACGCATCTGTTGTCCGCACTCTACGGCGCCTTGTGCCATGCGGATAATTTCGAGCTGGGCCGCTGGATGCTGGAGCGTGGGGCCGATCCCAACGACAACGAAAGCCTCTACCACGCCACCGAGCTTGGAGATTCCCGTGCGCTTGACCTACTGTTGAAACACGGGGCAAGGCCTGACGGGACCAACGCCTTGCCGCGTGCGCTCGATTTCGGCGACGTGACGAAGGTCCGGCTGCTTCTGGAAGCCGGAGCCGATCCGAATGTCACCGTGGCGGATCACCCGAGCGGCCAGCCGATGAACTCCATTCCAGCGCTTCATCAGGCTGCCCGGCGAGGGTGTTCCGAAAAGATTGCCGAGCTGTTGCTTGCTCACGGCGCCGATCCGGACACGGAATGGGAGGGGCACACCGCCTATGCCATGGCACTGATTTACGGCAACCTGCCCGTCGCGGCCTTCCTGGCTAAGCGTGGGCATGCGCAAGCGCTGACCTCGAACGAACAGGTGCTGTCGGCCTGCGCGAAAGGGATGTCGGACCCGGGAAGGTTGGACGTTGCGCGCTTGGGCAAGGAAGACAAAAGCCTGCTGACGCGGCTTGCCATCCTTCCCGGCAAGCTGGACCACATGAAGGCGCTGATTGTCGCCGGTCTGGACCCGGATGAGCCCGACGAAATGGGGTTGCCGCCGCTACATTTGGCAGGCTGGAACGGCCTTGCGGACGAACTCGCCTATTTCCTCTCGCTTGGGCCGGACCTCACCCGCAAGAACCTCTTTGGCGGCGATGCCCTCGACACCGTCATTCACGGTTCGGAATTTTCCCCCAAGCGTAAAGAAGCGGATCACATCGTCTGCGCGCGACTGCTGCTTGAAGCCGGCAGCTTGCTCGATCAGCGCGCCATTACAGGATGTGGCAACGAGGAGATGGCGCAGTTTCTGGAAGACTGGCAGATGGCATCAGGCGAGCCGGACAGTGACGCCGCTCTCTGACAGCGTCCTCAGGATTTTAGGATCGAGCTCTTTTTCGGCAATCAGCGTGTTGAGAAGCCCGGCCGGTCCGATCCGATAAGCGGCGGCGGTGCCGATCTTGTCGGCAGTTGCCACCGCTATTGTTTCCGACGAGGCTGCGATCATCGCCCGCTTTAGAGCCGCCTCGTCATAATGCGCTGTTGTCAGACCTGCTGTTGGGTCAATGCCATGAATGCCGAAGAAGCAGATGTCTGCATTGATATGTTCGATAGCGTCCAGAACACTTGCCCCGACGGTCATCTGGCTTCTTTTGTCAAACACGCCGCCCAGCAGGACAATTTCGGCATGCGGGTGATCTACCAGGGCCGTCGCTGTCTGCGGGCTGTTGGTGATGGCAGTGAACGGAAGCGACTTCGGGATCTTGTTGGCTATGGCAAGATTGGTCGTACCGCCATCGAACAGAACCACGTGGCCTGAGCTGATCATCGACGCAGCTTCTTTCGCCAGTCGTGCTTTGGGGGACGCGGATATCTTGTAGCGGTTTGCGAACGGTTGCTCCGCCGGTGAAACCGGTAACGCGGCACCATGGACGCGCTGGATGAGACCTTCGGCTGCCAGTTCTCTGAAATCGCGCCGGGCAGAATCCTCCGATATCCCGAAGGCCGTAGCCAGGTCTCCAGTTGTCAGCCGGCCTTTGCGGCCGAGTGTCTCCAGTATGAATTTTCTGCGCTCGTCGGGACTGGCATCCGTTTGCATTGACATCTCCAGGAAATATTGCCTGTTTATGCATGAATGCGCAGAATCGTGCAATGCAAGTTGCTGGCAAAATTCAGCAATAGAAGGGAGATCTTGGCGTCATGGACGGTTAAATCGTGTTCAAGGGGAATATCGTTCTTCCGGACAGTATCCTGGAACAGGGGTATGCGGTCTGCCGCAAGGGCCGGATCGAGCATGTCGGGCCGGACAACCCCATCCAGGACGGACCTGTGATCGAGGCCGATTTCGTCGCACCGGGATACGTCGATATTCATGTTCATGGCGGCGCAGGTGCCGACTACATGGACGGTACTCCCGAGGCCGTCATCGCTGTCAATCGGTCTCACGCTCGGCACGGGACCACCACGCTGTTCCCGACAACCACCACCGGCAGTCGGGCAGAGCTGGAAGCCATGGTCACCGCCTGCGAGCAGGTGCAGGCCAGCTGGAGCCCGCCCAAAGGGGCACGGATTGCCGGAGTTCATTTTTACGGGCCTTATTTTGCCCGGGACAAGGTCGGAGTACATGCGCCTGAAGGACGGCGCGATCCGGTACGGGACGAATATGAACATTTCCTGGCCAGGGAAATCGTCCGGATTGCCACCTGTGCGGCAGAGCTTCCCGGAGCAGACCTCTTCTACCGTTTCGCCGCGTCCTCGGGATGTTTCCTGACCTGCGGTCATTCCAACGCCAGCTGGCAGGAAATGGAAACCGCTTTTCTCGACGGGGTGCGACACGTCGACCATTTCTGGTGCGCGATGAGCTCTGTCGCCTCGCTGAGGAAACGCTTCGGCACACCGATGCGAGCCGGCATGGAACAGTTCGTTCTGGCAAACAAAGAGATGAGTACCGAGGTGATTGCCGATGGTTACCACCTGTCGGACGATCTGCTTGCCTTCGCCCAAGGAATGATCGGCCCAAAGCGGCTTTGCCTGGTGACTGACGCAAACCGTGCGCTGGACTGTCCCGCTGGAGAATATCGTTTTGGACCGGCTGCATCCGGAACACTTGTGATCAGTGACGGAACGACCGTGCGCGGTCGCGACGGTGACTTGGCCAGCTCAATGCATGGTATGGACCACATGGTCCGGACAATGGCGCGGGCAACGCGGGCACCTCTTTATGAAGTGATCCGTATGGCTAGCCTGACCCCGGCGGAACGGACCGGCATCTCCACTGACGTGGGTAGTCTGGAATGCGGGAAACGTGCCGACATCCTGCTGCTGTCCGAAGATCTTCAGATCCGCCGGGTTTATGTCGAGGGGCAGCCACTGGAAAATTGATTATCGCCGGCTGAACCGGAAACGAGCGGCAATCTCCGGGGGCGTTGCTGGCCAGTCCCAAAATCTGCTGGTAGTACTTCCACATAATCAAGTGACTGCAGAAGGCCGGAGGGAACCTATGGAAAGTGCAATCGACCAGGTGAGTGTCTATACGCCACTGATCATCAACGCGGTGAAAGCCGTCATCGTTTTGGTGATCGGCTGGTTTCTGGCGGGCTTCCTGTCGAGCATCGTCAAGAAACGCATTGTGGCCCACCCGCGGATTGACGATACCATCGGCAGCTTCGCGGCATCGATCGTCCGCTGGCTGGTTCTGCTCGTCACCGTTATCGCGGTTCTGCAGCTTTTCGGCATTCAGGCAACCAGTCTGGTCGCGGTTCTCGGCGCCGGCACGCTGGCCGTTGGTCTGGCGTTGCAGGGCACGCTGAGCGACATCGCAGCCGGTGTCATGCTGATCATCTTCCGTCCCTACAAGATAGGCCAGTATGTCGATATCGGCGGGACGTCCGGCACGGTGAAGGATCTCAACATCTTCGTCACCGAGCTCGTGACGCCGGACAATGTCCAGATCATCATGCCGAACGGGAAGGCCTGGGGCACGGTGGTGACCAATTTCTCGGCCCATTCCACACGTCGTCTCGATCTGACCTTCGGCATCGACTATGACGACGACATCGACAAGGCGGTGCAGATCATCCTTGATGTCGCCAATGCGGACGAGCGGGTGCACAAGGATCCCGAACCCTGGGTCCGTTTGACCAACCTCGGTGACAGTTCGGTTGATCTCGGTGTCAGGCTCTGGTGCAACGCCAGCGACTATTGGGAGCTGAAATTTCACATGCTGAAATCGGTGAAGGAAGCCTTCGATGCCGGCGGCATCTCCATTCCCTATCCGCATTCGGTGGAAATCCAGAAAGCCGGGTAACACTTCCCGTCATCGCCGCAGGGGTTTGGCCCCTGCGGCAAGGTCCCGTCATAAGCGGGTCTATGCCGTTTCGTGGGTCTTGGCGTTCGGCTTTTGAGTTTCCTTCGGCTTGCTCTTGGCGGGCTCTTCTTCAGTCTGTTCCGTCTTGGCTTCATGCGGCGACGAGGCTGCGCCAGAAGGTGCCGAAGCTGGCTGCTGCCCTCCTGCGTCGCTCTTATCCGTTTCCGCATTAGCAGACCCGGTGTCGCTCGCGCTCTTGTTCTCCACCTCAGCCATGCCTTCGTTGGCGTCGGCTTTGCCGGGTTGATCACTTTCCGGCAGGGGTGTCTCTTCCGCAGTTACGGTGACGGTCTCAGAAGCGTCCAGCTTTTCCCTGAGAGACGGATCGTTTTGCGCGTCATCCCCGTCGAAGGTAAAGACTTCGGCTTCCGTTTCGTTTGCGTCCTGCTCTGTCTGGATTTTCTCCGGGGCAGGGGCTTCGTCGGACTTTGTGCTGGTTCTGATCTCCGAGAAAATGGGGAAGACAGGATCTTCCATTTCCGCTTCGCCTTCGTCCATGTTCATCAACTGACGCCGTTTGGTCAGCATGGCGACGTGATTACGCAGATCCTCGTTTTCACCCAGAAGCGCCTTGAAATCCTGCGCTCTGAGGCTCAGCAACTGGCAATAGCCGAGCGCGACCACGTCAGCACTGCGGCGGCCGCCGGTCATCAGGGCAATTTCGCCGAACACGTCACCACGGCCAAGGCGGATGTTGTGACTGGGCGCGCGCACTTCAACGGCGCCTGATGCAATGAAATAGGCGGCATCACCGCGGTCGCCCTTGCGGATCAGTTTCTCGCCCGGCGTCGCGAATTGCGGGCGCATCATTCGCCGGATGGCCTTTTGCTGTTTGCGGGTAAGGTCGGCGAAGAGCGGATGCGCGCTGACGAGTTCGCGGGTCTTCAGGCCAAGATCGAGCTTCGGCCGTGTGTGGCAGGCCTTCCGGGTCCGCTCGGCCTCGCGCAGGAGTTCGCGATGCAGCTCGGTGCCGATCAGCATCTGCTCCTTGGCTTCGTCATAGGCCGTTTCTTCCAGCCGCACACCGGCCTTGCGCAGGAACTGCCCTTCGAGGGCATCGGCGTAGTCCGGATACTGCAGGCGCAGCGCATCGATGGCGGCAAGGGTTTCGTCCTGCCGGTTTGCCAGCGTGTCCTGAAGAATGTCGGCAACGCGGTCACCGAGCAGGGGCCGTATGCGCCGGTTGTTGAAGTCCACAAGTTCGTCGGCGAGGATCCTGTAGACGAGCAGGAATTCGAACCGGTCGGCAAGGCGGATGGCCAGTGGCCGGGCGATGCGGAGCCGCCGCTGCAGAGCCTGCGCCAGTCGGAACCCGAGGCCGAATTTGAGCGGCTGCCGCGCGGCCTGGTTATAACCGGACCGGCCATCGGATCGCGTCAGGTCTCCGGTTCGCCCCGTCATGGCGAGGAAGCGCGAAACGGATCGGCCGGATATGGTCTTGTCGTGGAAGTGCTCCAGCACAAGCTGCTGTTCCCGGTCGGCGAGCGCGATCAGGCCGATGCGGACACGGTCCCAGTCCTTGAGTTCTTCCAGCTTGTTGGTTTCCGCCGCTGCTGCCGCCGCACGGGTTTCGTAATCCTTCAGAACCTCGTCCGTGACGCGCGGTGCAATGTGATAGTTGCGGGCGGCGGTTTCCACCTCCTGCCGCACGTCTGACAGCGCCAGGGCGAGATACTGCGTGCGCAAGGCCTCGTCGCGGGCGTTCAGCTTGTCGAGGCCGAGCAGCCTGATCAATGGCTTCAGACTGGTGCCATAGACGAGCAGTGTAAACAGCACGAAGCCCGTTGCCAGCTTTGTGACGAAGACCGACACTTCATCCGACAGCATCGCGTGCTCGGATACGCTGAGCGCCAGTGTCAGCGTGACGGCGCCGCGCATGCCGCCCCACAGGATCACCGTCTTGTAGCGGTTGTTGACCGCCTGTCCCATTCGGAACACGCTGAGCACCGGCAGCAGTCCGAAGATGACGACGGCACGCGCCGCCAGCGCCGCGACGATGACCACAAACAGCAACAGGATATCGATGGGTGTAAAGCCCTCAACGAAACGCGGGATCAGGATGGCGGACAAGAGGAAGATGAGCGAAGCAGCCCAGAAGGAGATCTGCTCCCAGACCGCATGGAGAAACTGCCAGCTTGCCGGCTGGATGCGCGCCGGGCCGTAAAGGTTGAACACCGTTCCGGCGCAAACCACCGCAACGACCGCGGAAACATCGGCAAACTGATCGCTGAGCACATAGGTGCCATAGGGCAGAGCCAGGCTCAGCGTCACCTGTGCCAGCGGAATGTCGCGCATGACCGGCAGCAGCGAAACCGCGATCCGGCCAAGCAGCGCACCGACAATGATGCCGCCGGCAAAGGACCGGCTGAAGGCAATCGCGGTTTCTCCGATGGTCATCGTCTCGTGACCCGTCAGCATGTGCAGCAGGATGACGAAGATCACGATGGCCGCAGCGTCGTTCAGCAGGCTTTCGCCTTCCACGATGCGCCCGAGGCGCGCGGGCGCGCCGATGTCCCGGAAGATGGCGACGACGGCCACCGGGTCCGTGGTCGCAACGATGGAGCCAAGCAGAAGGCAGGCGATCAGCGTGATATCCGTGAGCGAAAACAGTGTCGCCAGCGGATAGAGCGCAAACCCGATAAAGGCCGTTGCAACAAAAACGGCGACGACTGCCATCAGCAGGATCGGGGCAATATCCTCGATGATCCGTCGGACTTCCAGCGTGAGCGCGGTTTGAAACAGCAGGATTGGCAGGAAAATATAGAGGATCATCTCCGAATCCAGCGGGGGATTTATGAAGACGTCCGCAATCGCATTAAAGGCATTCGTTTCGGCCGTATAACGCAGATAGGTCGCCAGAATGCCGATCATCGTGCCGACAGTTGCCAGCAAGACGCTAGGCGCCAGCCCAAGCCGGCGGGCAAGGGGCTGGAGCAGGGAAATCGTGATCAGGAGCAGCGCGAAAGCGCCTGTAATTAATGGAGTTTCCATGCCCTCATGGTGCACCGCGATTGCGGCAATTTCAAATTAGCGTTTCAATTATTCTTGCGGCCCCCGGCAATAGTCACAGGATTGAGGGAAAAAGACCTTGGGTCCAAAGCCTAGCGGCCAAATACTTTGCGGAAGGGCCACGTCAGGAACCTCACCCAGTCGGCAACGAAGAGCCAGATCATTGCCGGAACCGCCATGACAAGTGCAAACGGCACGAAGAGAACGATCTTGATGGCCTTGAGCAAACGGGAGGGCGCTTCGGCAGCCGCGCTGTTCTTGAGAACGAAGTGCCAGAGCCGGTTCCACCAGCGCCAGAGATACCAGCTGAGAAACAACGTGACGGCGGACAGCACCGCGTAGCCGAACAGGTTGAAGTTGGAGACCCAGGGTATCCAGCGGCTTTCGACTTCGTCCGTGTGAACGGGGTCTTCGTTGTTGCTGTGAATGGTCCGGACGCCTGTCCGCAAGCCTGCATCCAGAAGCCAGCCGGCAAGCGTGTAGTCGTCTCCGGCCGACGACGGTACGTCCGCCATGGCGGTCGCGGGTTTCGCTGCCGCATCGAAACGTGTTGCGGTTACCAGCCGGAAGTTTCTCTCGTCGGCGGCACTGATCACAGTCGTGCTTTTGGGTGGCGACAGAGCCTTCAGAAGGTCGGCCTGGGTCATTGAAGATTGTGCGGCTTCAAAGCGTTTTTCAAGCGCGGTCTTTGAAAACCAGCTTTTGCCTGGTTGAACCAGCGTGGCACTCTCGACAAGCATCAGGTTCACGCGCTGGCTTTCGGCTGCCGCCTGGAAGGCGTCGAGGTCGATTTCCCGAACGGACTTGCCGTCGCGCACGCTCAATTGCGTCCGCCCGGTTTGCGGGTTCGGAGTGATGCGGCCACTCACGACGAGTGTCCTGTTTTTATATTTCGCCAGGCTGGACGCCAGAATGTCGGCATTGAGATTGGCTACCATGTCGCCCGGAACTGCCGCGTTCGCCGCCGCGGCACTGTCGAACCGGGCCATCTTGAGATCCGCCTGTTTGACCGGCCGCGACAGGAACCTGATATTTCCGTCGAGTGCTCTTGCCGTTGCCGGATCGATCAGGACGTCCGGCGAAAGCGCGACCGCCAGCCTCGTGCCGCCGGGATGGCGGACAGGCTTGAGGTCGTATGTTTTGCCGTTGGGCAACACCATCACGGGCCGGGCCTTCGGCGGCAGGCTGTCCAGCTGGTCTCGAAGCTGGAAGAAGTCGGCTTCCCGGACCGCGAGCTGCAGCGCGTCGGGGGCCTTTGTCTTGCCCGGAAGATCGCCCGCCAACGGCCGGTGTGATTGCCTTGCGGCATCATCCAGGGCGTCTGGCAGATCAGTGAGGGAGGACAGATGAAGGCTTTTGCCTTCGGGCGTAACAAGCTGCCAGGCGTTTCCCGGGGCTGGAACCAAGGCAATGGACGCGGCGCCCGAGATCTTGGGAAGCCGTTTTGCAATTGAAGCGCCCTCATCGAGAAGGTGCTTGGGCGTGTTGATGTGTTTGCCTGCGGAACCCGCGGCATCACCGGCTTCCCGCGCAAGCCGCGACAACAATCCGGCTTCGGCGGTTGAGGCAAGACACAAGGTGGCTGCCGCCAGGACAACTGTGCGGAGCGTATCTTTGAAACTGCGGAACACGACTGAAATCCCGGTCAGATAGAAAATGTTATTCCAAAAACGCGAACTGGCTGTCTCGGAGTGGGGCGTTGGCACAGGCCCAAAAAGTTCAGCGTAATGCTGTTTCGCCTAGCCTGCCTTGCGCTCTGAAAGCCAGATGCCGCCGATCACCAGCGCCAGAGCGGAGCCGTGGTACCATTTGAATGGTTCTCCGAGGATGGACACCGCCAGAATGGCCGCGAAGATCGGCACGAGGTTGATGAAGATCCCCGCGCGGGCCGGTCCGATCAGTTCGACACCGCGCATGAAGAAGATCTGCGCGATGCAGGACGGAAAGAGCGCGATATAGAGGACCACCAGCCACCCCTGGAACGACGGCCACTGAACGGTGCCGGCGGCAATGTCATATCCAAGCCCGGGCAGGGATGTGAGTGCCGCAATGCCGGAGAGAACCGCAAAGAACGCAAGTGGCGAAACCCGAGGCCGGTCGCGCAGCGCAAGCGTATATCCGGAATAGAGCACACAGGCGATCAGCATCACGCCATCGCCCGGATTGACGGCAAGCGCCAGCAGCACGTCCAGGCTGCCCTGGGCGGCAATCAGCGTCACCCCGACAAGCGTCATCAGAATGCCGAGCACCTGCAGGGCCCGGATCCTGGTGCCGAAGGCAATCAGGGAACCGATCAGAACAAGGATCGGGACCGACCCCTGGATAATGCCCAGGTTGACGGCCGTGGTTTTCGTTGCGGCGATGTAGAACAGGGTGTTGAACCCGATGAACCCGAAAACGGCCATCAGCACCATGCGGAAGGAATAGGGCCGCATGAGAGGCCATTCCGCACATATGTGCCGCCATTGCAGCGGCACCAGGATGCCGGCAACGATTACCCAGCGCAGGAACACCACCACCATGGGGGACACTTCGCCCACCGCAAGGCGGCCGGCAACGGTGTTGCCGCCCCAGAACAGTGAAGTCAGGGTCAGCATCAACAGGGCATTGCCGTAGGACAGGTCGCCTACACGTTTAACCAGCGAGAACATGGAAACCGTTGCGTGGAAGATGGAATGAAGGTCCATCGGTAACGGATTGGCGCGCGGAGGCAAAGAGCAATCTTTTTGTATACCGTCTTATACTGTTGGAGATAATGATCTGGATCTTTTCCAAAATGGAAAAAGTCATCCAATAGGTCCGCCAATTGACGATTGCGTGCTTAGACCCCAAAACACGGGCTAATATCAGATTTTCAAGTTCGTTTAGGGAGCTGACAGATGACAGGCCGCGTCGATGCCCATGGATTGCAAGTTGCCAGGGTTCTTTATGACTTCATCAATGAAAAAGCTCTTCCGGATACCGGTGTCGAGCAGGAACATTTCTGGAAAAGCCTGTCGAGCCTGATTCACGATCTGGCACCCAAGAACCGGGAGCTTCTGGCCAAGCGTGACAGCCTGCAGCAGAAGATCGACATCTGGCACAAGGCCAACCCGGGCACTCCGGACATGGACGGTTACAAGACTTTCCTGACGGAGATCGGGTACCTGGTGCCGGAAGGACCGGACTTTTCCGTCGGGACCGCCAACATCGATCCGGAAATCGGCACCGTTGCCGGTCCGCAGCTTGTCGTTCCGGTGATGAACGCCCGCTACGCCCTCAACGCCGCCAATGCACGTTGGGGCTCTCTCTATGATGCGCTCTACGGCACAGATGCAATGGGCTCTTTGCCGGCCGGAAAGGGATTTGATCCGGCGCGCGGCGCAGAGGTGATTGCCTATGCGCGCAAGGTTCTCGATGAAGCCGCCCCGCTGGCAGACGGAAGCTGGTCCGATGTAACCGGGTTCGCCGTGGAAGACGAAGCGCTGGTCATTTCCACCAAGACCGGAAGCACGAGCCTTGCCGATGCCTCTCAGTTTGCCGGGTATTCCGGAGACAATACAGCTCCCTACAAGGTGTTGCTGGTCAGAAACGGCCTGCATCTGGAAATCAACATCGATGCGCAACATCCGATCGGCAAGACCGATGATGCCCACATCGCCGACGTCATTCTGGAATCGGCCATGTCGACGATCATGGATTGCGAGGATTCCGTCGCTGCGGTGGACGCAGAAGACAAGGTCGTCATCTACACCAACTGGCTTGGCCTGATGAAGGGCGACCTGGAAGAAACCTTCCAGAAGGGTGGAGAGACCGTCACCCGCCGGATGAACGGCGACCGCAATTACACGGCACCTGACGGAACCGCGCTGTCGCTGCACGGCCGCTCGCTGCTGCTGATACGCAACGTCGGCCACCTGATGACCAACGATGCCGTGCTCGACAAGGACGGCAACGAGGTGCCGGAAGGTCTTCTCGACGGCATGATCACCTCGCTGATCGCGCTGCACGACATCGGTCCGAACGGCCGTGAACTAAACAGCCGCGCCGGCTCGGTCTATATCGTCAAGCCGAAGATGCACGGTCCGGAAGAAGTGGCCTTTGCCTGCGAGATCTTCAATCGGGTGGAAGATGCTCTCGGCCTTGCGCGCAACACGCTCAAGATGGGCATCATGGACGAGGAACGCCGCACCACGGTGAACCTGAAAGAGTGTATCCGCCAGGCAAAGGACAGGGTGTTCTTCATCAACACCGGCTTCCTCGACCGGACCGGCGATGAAATGCACACCTCCATGGAAGCCGGCCCGATGATCCGCAAGGGCGACATGAAGGCTTCAACCTGGATCAGTGCCTACGAGAACAACAACGTTGATGTCGGTCTTGCCTGCGGGCTGCCGGGGCATGCCCAGATCGGCAAGGGCATGTGGGCCATGCCCGACCTGATGAACGCCATGCTGGAGCAGAAGATCGGTCATCCGATGTCCGGGGCGAACACTGCCTGGGTTCCGTCCCCGACGGCTGCGACGCTTCATGCGCTGCACTACCACAAGGTGGCGGTAACAGAGCGCCAGAAGGAGCTGAAGAGTCGTGACGCCGCCAAGCTGGAAGACATTCTTTCCATCCCCGTTGCCGAGCGCCCCAACTGGGCACCTGAAGACATTCAGGCCGAGCTCGACAACAATGCCCAGGGCATTCTGGGATACGTCGTGCGCTGGGTGGAACAGGGTGTCGGCTGCTCCAAGGTTCCGGACATCAACGATGTCGGCCTGATGGAAGACCGCGCAACCCTGCGCATTTCCTCGCAGCATATCGCCAACTGGCTGCACCATGGTGTTGTCGGCCGGGAGCAGGTTCTGGAAACCATGAAGCGTATGGCCGCAGTGGTCGATGGTCAGAATGAGGGCGACCCGCTGTACCGGCCGATGGCCGCAGACTTCGACGGTTCGGTCGCTTTCCAGGCGGCTTGTGAACTGGTGTTCGAAGGCACCAGCCAGCCAAATGGCTACACCGAGCCGGTCCTGCATCGCCGTCGGATCGAGTTCAAGGCCAAGACAGCGGCCTGAGCTTGAGAAAAGAAAACTGATGTTTCGGCCGCAGGGTGCTCTCTCTGCGGCCGAACTGCTTTTTAGAGCGGCAAGGCCGGGCTTTCCTGGAACCCCAGATGCAGCTCGTTGCCGGTGTAAGGATGCGCCCGGGCGACGTCCTCGTTGAGGTCGTGACCAAGGCCCGGCTCGTCCGAGGGGATGACATAGCCGTCTTCCCAGCGGATCGGCGTCTTCAGCAGCTCGGCATAGAAACCGTCGAAGGTGCGGATCGATTCCAGCACCAGGAAATTCGGGCTGCAGGTTGCAAGCTGGATGTTGGCGAGCGCCACCAGCGGACCGCAGTAAAGATGCGGTGCTATCTGAGCAGAACGGCATTCCGCCATCGCTGCAATCTTCTTGGCTTCCAGCAGACCGCCGACGCGTCCGAGGTTCATCTGAAGGATGCTAGCCGCACCAAGTTCCAGCACCCGGGCAAATTCATATTTGGTGCAGAGCCGCTCACCGGTCGCGACTGGGATGGAGGTAAACCGCGCAACCTCTGCCATGTCCTCAGGCTTTTCCGGCGGGATCGGCTCTTCGAACCAGAGTGGATCATAGGCTTCGATCCGGCGGGCAAGGCGCTTTGCTCCCGACACGGTAAACTGGCCATGCGTGCCGAAAAGAAGGTCGGCCCTGGTGCCGACGGCATTGCGGATCTGCCGGCAGAAAGCTTGTGACCGCTCAAGATCATCAAGGCTCGGCTGGTGACCATCGTAGATCGTATAGGCACCGGCCGGATCGAACTTTACCGCCGTAAAGCCCTGATCGACGGCCTTGACTGCCGCTTCCGCCGCCATGTCCGGGTCGTTGTAGACATTGGGCTTCGACGGATCCGGATAGACATCGCCGTCGGAAGGATAGAGGTAGGTGTAGGAGCGCAGGCGCTCATGCACCTTGCCGCCAAGAAGCTGATACGTCGGCTTGCCGGCTGCCCTGCCTATGATGTCCCAGCAGGCCATTTCCAGACCCGACAAAACACCCATCACGGTGACATCCGGACGCTGCGTGTAACCGGCGCTATAGGTCTTGTGCCAAAGCTTCTCGATGTGGTGCGGGTCTTCGCCTTCGAACTGGCGCTGAAACACGTCCTTTGCCATTTCGGCAACCAGATGCGGGCCGAAGGTCGCGTTGTAGATCTCGCCATAGCCGACGATCCCGCATGCGGTCACCAGCTTGACGAAGATGAAGTAGCGCCCGCCATGGCGCGGCGGGGCGTTTTCGACGACGAAGGTCTCGATTTGGTCGAGTTTCATGTTGGTCCGCTTAGCTCGCGTTGCTGATCGTTATGGACTTTACCTTGGTATAGGCGTCGAGGCCTTCCCAGCCTTTTTCGCGGCCATAGCCTGACTTCTTGTTGCCGCCGAAAGGCAGTTCAAGACCGCCGGCCCAGTAGTCGTTGACCGACACCTGTCCGCAATCCATGGCCCCCGAAACGCGCATCGCCCGGCCAATATCTCTCGTATAGACACTCGCGACCAGTCCGAAGTCGGTACCGTTGGCCAGCGCGATGGCTTCTTCTTCGCTCTCGAACATCTGAACCGACAGAACCGGGCCGAAGATTTCTTCCCTCACCGCGGGATCTTCCGGCGTGAGGTCTGCGATCACCGTCGGCTGGAAGAACCAGCCCTTGCCGGTGTCCGTGTCGGTGGTGACGTCGCCGCCGGTGAGAATATTGGCACCGCGCGCTTTCGCGGCGTCTACATGAGCCTTGATACGGGCCAGATGAAGTTCTGAATTGATGGCGCCCATGTCCGGAGCCGTGAGGCCATGACCGGTTCTGATCCTGGCCGCACGTTCGGCAAGGATGGAAAGCACTTCGTCGCGGATCGACTTGTGCAGGATCAGCCTAGATCCGGCCGAACAGATCTGGCCGGAGTTCGAAAAGATAGCCCAATAGGCTCCATCGGCGACCTGTTCCGGATCAGCGTCGGCAAAAGCGATCAGCGGTGACTTGCCGCCGAGCTCCAGTGTCAGCCGGGTCACATTCGGCGCGGCCATCTGAGCCACATTGATGCCGGTGGTGACGGAACCGGTGAAGGTCAGCTGCTTGATGCGGGGATCGCGGGCCATCTGCGCACCAACATCGCTGCCAAGCCCGGTGACCACATTCACCAGTCCTTCCGGCACACCGGCCTCACAGAGAAGTTCGGCCATGATCAGCGCGGTGAAGGGCGTCGTCTCAGCCGGCTTGGCGACAACGGAACAGCCCGCCGCGAGGGCAGGGGCAACACCGCGCGCGAAGGTCGAGGTGGGATAGTTCCAGGGAATGATATGCCCCGTAACTCCGACCGGTTCGCGCACGGTGAAGGCGGTGTAGGCAGGGCCGAGGTTGACCGACCGTCCGTCAAGCTTGTCGGCGGCACCTGCATAATATTCGAAGAGGCGCGCGGAGGACTGAACGTCGCCCTGGGCCTCTGCCAGCGTCTTGCCGCTGTCGATCACCTCGATCACGGCCAGGCGATCGGCATTTTCGCGGAATACCCGGGCTACAGCGTTGAGGATACGGCAGCGCTCGGCGGGCGTCACCTGACGCCAGCGTGCGGCCGCTTTCTCGGCGACCCCAATGGCCTGGTCCATATCGTTGTCGGACCCGAGTGAAAATTCGGCAAAGGCTTCCGCCCGGCCCGGGTCGAAGCTTTCCATCTTGCGGTTCGAGGCAGGAGTGCGTTTGCCGGCAATGAAATGCCCGTCGGGCAAGGCGTCGAGCTTGCCTGTGGTCAGATAGTCTTGGGCAATGTCCTGAACGGTCATGAGAGGGCTCGCTTCTGGTCTTCCAGGATGAGATCTGCCCCCTTGAGGGCCAGCATCATGGTCGGGGCGTTGGTGTTGCCCGAGGTGATGTTCGGAAAGGCGGACGCGTCGGCAACGCGCAGGCCTTCAACCCCATGCACCTGCAGGCGGCTGTTGACGACGGTGGTCTCGCGGTTCTCCCCCATGCGGCATGTCGACACCGGATGGAAGACGGTGCTCGCCCGGCTTCGGAAGTCCGACAGAAGTCCGTCGCTGTCAAGGTCGCCAAGGATGGGGGCGACCGGTTGCTCGACAAGCGCGCTCAAGGCGTGGCTTGCCATCAGTCTCTGGCAGAGCTTTCCGCCATCGATCACGGTCTGACGGTCTTCCTCTGTTGCGAGCGAATTGGGCCGGATCGAGGGCGCGGCACTGGCATCGGCGCTTTTGATGTCGATGCGGCCCCGGCTGGTCGGACGGGCCGGCTGGGCGCAGATGATGAAGCCGTTGAACGGATCGATGGTCAGCCGGGTCTTGTCCTTGTAGGGCCGCAAGCGATAGCTGATCGGATTGAAATATAGCTGCTGGTCCGGCCGGCTGAGATCCGGCCGCGAGCGCACAAAGCCGCCGCACTGGTTGACGGAAAGCGCCAGAGGTCCCTTGCGCGTTGCCGCATAGCGCATGGCGGAAAGAGCCTGGCCGAGCAGGGGGCGCAGGATCGCGTTGAGCGTCGGTTCCTTGGCACGAAATGTGAAATTCGCAGCCAGATGATCCTGAAGATGGCCGCCGACATTATCATTGGCGTGGATGACGGGAATGCCAAGTTCACTCAGCAGCTTTCCCGGACCGATGCCGGAAACCTGAAGCAGTTGCGGCGAGCCGATGGCGCCAGCCGCTAGGATGACTTCCCGGCCGGCAAACAGGGTTTCCCCACTCAGGAGTTCCACGCCTGTCGCCCTGTTTCCGTCAAACAGAATGCGGGCCACCTGGGCCTGCGTACGAACGCTCAGATTCTTGCGGGCAAGCGCCGGACGAAGATAGGCGCGGGCAGAGGAACACCGGCGGCCGTCCCGGGTGTTGATCTGGTAAATGCCGCCACCTTCCGGAGCATCGCCATTGAAATCGTCGCTCCACGGCAGCCCGACCTCACGGATCGCGGCGAAGAAATGCCGGTTCACCCTGTGGACCTGATCGGACACGTTCTGGATATGGATTGGGCCATTGCCTTGTTTGACGCCGTCGCAGGTGACCCGCGTTTCAAGGCGTTCGAAAGTCGACTTGACGTTCGCCCACCCCCAGCCTCTTGCACCGGAGGCCTCCCAGTCTTCGAAATCGCCGGGCAGGCCGCGGCAATAGACCATCGCGTTGATCGAGCCAGATCCCCCCAGCAACCGGCCGCGCGGCCAGTAGACACTGCGGCCACCCAGGCCCTCATCCGGGTCGGTCATGAACTGCCAGGTGCGTTTCGGGTCGGAATTCAGCTTGCCGTAGCCAAGCGGCAGCGTCACCCAGGGCGAGGCATCGGACCCGCCGGCTTCCAGAAGAAGGACACGGGTTTGCGGATCGGCGCTCAGGCGCTCCGCCAGGATACATCCGGCCGAGCCGGCCCCAACGATGATGTAATCGACCTTGTTCATGTTCTGCTGCCGGTTGACTGCTGTTTGGACAAAGTGTCGGTGAGGATCGAAAAATCCTGAAGCGAAAAAATATTTGGTATAGCCTCGAAAATATTTGAAGGAGCAGTCTGTCTACACAGGTGCGAATTCGTTTCGGCAGGTGGAGGCAGATGTTCCACCGGGAGAAGAAAGGACGGCGAAATGGCCTATAGCCTGCCACCGCTCACGTGGCTGCGCGCATTCGAGGCGGCTGCCCGGCTGGGGAACTTCACCCGGGCAGCGGAGGAGCTTCTCATCACCCCTGCCGCTGTCAGCTATCAGGTGCGCCAACTGGAGCAGCTCCTCGGCTATCCGCTCTTCGACCGCGTCCACCGCGAACTCGTTTTGACCCGGCTCGGGCAGACCTACCTGCCGACGGTCGAGAAGGCCTTTTCCGACCTGTCCATTGCCACGGTTTCGGTGTTTGGTGAACGCGACAGACAACCGGTCCGTTTTCGCTGTCTCAACAGCTTCGGTCAACTCTGGATGATCCCGCGGCTGCGCGCGTTTCAGGAGGCGCACCCGGGCGTCGACCTTCAGATGATCTCGGCCTCCTGGGCAGAGACGCTCAGTCCGGAACTGTTCGACATCGATATCCGCTTCGGCGACGGCAGCTGGACTGACGGTGTGGTGTCGTTTCTGGTGAACGACCCGATCATCCCGGTCTGCCATCCGGACTTGGCGCTCGACCCGGACAAACGCGATATCGAAGCGCTGGCAGGGGCAACCCGTCTCGACATCATGGGCGTCATCGATACCTGGGAGAGCTTCTTCCGGAGCCATGGCCATGCAGTGCCCAAGCGCAATGGCCTGCAGGTCGACCAGACCCTGTCGGCCCTGGAACTGGCCGCTCTCGGCCATGGCCATGCCCTGGTCCTGGAAACGCTCGCCCAGCCTTATCTGGACAGCGGCCGGTTGATCCGGTCCTCAGACAAGAAGATCAAGAGCCGGCACAGCTACTATCTCGTCACCGACGGACCCCGCCAGGCACTTGGTCCCGACGCCCAGATCTTCTGCGACTGGATGTTTTGGGAACTTGGCGGTGAGGCGAGGTGAGGGAGTTGTTCAAGGATATGAGCAGTTTATCTGCTTGATCGCAACAAACTCCGGCTTATCCTGGACCTCTGGCCCGAAAGTGGTGTCCGGGGCGACTGCTTCACCGCATTTGTCATTCCCGCGAAAGCGGGAAACCAGTACTCCGTGAGGTAGGAATTTATTTTATAACGAATTCATGGGGTTACTGGATCCCCGCTTTCGCGGGGATGACAACTAAGAAGGGTGAAATGTGCAGACGGGATCCACGACAAATGCGTCCTTTGACATTGTGGCCTCAGACCTTCGGGCAGCGGGGAAATTTGCAAGCCCGCCCGCTCCTGTCGCAAGACTAGTCCAGCGAGAAGGTGAACTCGAACAGTCGATCGATCGGATCGAGGGGTTTCGGGTCCCGGTAACGGTTGAGATCAAGCAAGCCCGCCTGAAGTTCATCCTGGTCTTTCAGGGCGGTCTGGATACGGTCGAACTCGGTCCAGAACGTGGGGGCCGTTCTGCGGATGCCATACCGCTCCACGAGTTTGAGATAGTCGTCCTGAGAGCGGATTTTGCGAACCGTCTCCACGAAGGCGGGCAGGTGGGCCTCTTTCACTTTGAACATGAAATTCGGATAGCTGCTGAACTGGCCGGGAACGACCGTCACGCCATCGTTCTCCGGTTCACGGCGCAGGTCCTCGTTGAAGATGAAGGCAACATTGCTGTGGGCCATGTCGTGCACAAGGGTGAACACCTGTGTGTCGCGATCCGTCTCCACGAGAAGCACCGAGATATCTGCCAGGAACTTTGCATATGGCGCAGGCTTCTGGACAAGCGGGCGCAGTTGACCGGCCGGGGTGTCGTCGGCCGCGCAGGTGCTTCCGCTGCATCGGTTGATGGGATCATGCTCGGCCCACAGGCCCGCAGGTTTACGCAGCAAGGAGGTCAGGAACTCCGCCTTGGCGTGGCTGGTGGTGAAGTGAATGCCCGTTGGCGACTTGCTGTCGAGCGCACTTTCCTTCCAGAGATCGACAAGATTGACGAGCGGCCCCTGATACCAGCTGTCGTGCAGCGGCTTGCGAACCTGGGGCGGCATGAACGACAGGAAAGTCCGCTCCCCCTCCCGGCGCAGGCTGTCCATGTAGAGCCGCGTCGTCAACTGGTGTTCCACATTGCCGAAGACATCGAACCCGGCAACCAGATTGTAGTAGATCCGCTCGAACAGCGGGAAGTCGATAACCCAGGCTGTTTCTGGAATTGCGCCAACGAAACCGGTTACCACCGACGCGGAGGAGAAGTTGCGGTAGACCGTCAAGCGGGCATCGGCCTCGGTACCGTCGCCATCCCAGATATCGCTATAGTCCGGGCCGCCTTCCACCTTGAACTTCTGCTCATACTGTCCTTTGCGAAACTCCTGATATTTGACCGGACCCAGCGACAGGAACCCTTCCAGTCGCTTGGACAATTTACCATTGGTCTGGGCAACCGGCAGTTCCAGGATTGGGATGGCTGTTTCGAGGAATGTGGGGTCCGTAATGGAGAGGTCTGCATCCGGATTCAGGAAAGACACCCAGAAGCGGTCCTCGATCACGTTGACGGCAACCTGTCCGTAGCAGACGGGGCCGCGGATGAAGGACCGGACGAAATACAGCGCATCGTCCAGGAGGAACTGGTAACGGCTGCGGGCAGGGATAGCGCGGAACGTCGACAGAGGGTTGCCGCCCGCGGCCGTTGAATAGGACGGCAGGCTCTCGATCTCCCAGTTGCTTTTCAGAAACAGGTCTGCATAGCGGTCGAGCCGTTTGGGCCCGATTTCATAGACCATGTGCTCCTTGTGCAGGATGGTGCCGTCAATCGGGATGAGCCTGTAATGAAAGGGCCCTCCCGGATCGTCGAAGGGGCGGCGTGTGGCGATTTCATCGGCGGGCGAACCGGCCGGGGTTCTGGAACGGATCACCCGGAAGAACCGGTCCTTGTCGTCGCCTTCCAGATGCAGATGGGCCAGGAACAGGTGCTCGTAGACGTATCGTGCGACAAGTTTCGATCGTTTGTCGCTGCGATTGAAGAAAGTCTCAACGGCATGCACCGTCCGATCGACGCTCTTCGGCAGGCGCTTGTCGGTCTCCGGGGCAGGCGCTCCCTCCCGAGCCCAGGTCAGCAAGGTCTCGTATTCGCTGTCGGCAAGCGGTGCCATGGCAAAGGGCATGCCACCCTGCGGATGTTCCTTGAGATAATCCTTCACCTTGCCGGGCATAGCGCAGGTATTGGCCCGCAGCGTGGAAATGTCGATGCCGTCGGGAAGCGGGGCCCCGAGTTTGAACGAAGTCTTGCGTCCGGCCAGAAGCAACTGTTCCAGAACGGATGGTCCCTCCTGTGTGCCGGCAACGTTGAAGAACCCCTTGGCACGCCAGGCAGGCACCGACTTCGCGTCGATGCCCAGGCGCGTCATCGGTGCATCCTCCAGCCGGGAGGAATCATAGACTTTCTGCTTGCTCGCGCCTCGCAACCAGCCCGAGGCGGACGACAGCTTGAGCTGACAAGGGGCATCATAGCAGCCATGGCAGACGACGCAGCGCTTGTTGAGAACGTCGACGGCTGACCCGGCTTCCTGTGCAGTAGCTGCACCCGTCCAGCACATCATCAGTACGGGCAAAGCGCGTTTCAGGAAACGGAAGAACAGCCCTTCCCCCTGTCTGGCAGCGTCCCTGTCCGACGCATCAACCCTCATCGTCTTCCATCCGCTGACGGGTCACCCGGCTCGGATCGTCAGGTCCCTTGTAGTGGAACAGGTAGGCCCATCCCGCGTAGGCGGTGATGGCCGACATGATATAGACCCAGGTGGTCGTGCCGTAGACATATTCCACGCCGGTCCAGCCGGCGCAAAAGGCGACCAGCACAATTCTGCGCCACAGTGGATCGAACCAGGGATGTTCTACGGGACCAAACACAGTTTTGCCTTCCTTTTGCGTCATCTGACCCTTCTGACCGATCTTCCTGACGTTACGGGATCCTCAAGAGCTTGCAAAATCAGGTAAAACCTGCCTGCTATCGACTGATTACACCTTGAATCCCACTGCTGAACAAGGGAATGTGGCGTTGTACTCCCCGCCACTGCAATTCATGTTGATAAGAGGGCCTGGCTTCCGACATGCTGACTTCGCTTGATCTCCTGACAGCTAATGACACGCCAGGTCAACACCCTCCTTCCTATTACGCCGCGACTGCCAACAGGCAAACGGCTCACCCGGTGCTGGATGGCTCTCAAACCTGCACGGCCTGCGTCATCGGCGGCGGTTACACAGGGTTGTCTGCCGCCTTGCATCTGGCCGAACGCGGCGTTGATGTCATCCTGCTGGAAGCCAACCGGATCGGATGGGGTGCGTCGGGCCGCAATGGCGGCCAGGTCGGGTCCGGTCAACGCATGGACCAGACGGTCCTGGAACAGCGCCATGGCAAGTCTCACGCCAGATTGCTGTGGGATCTTGCAGAAGATTCCAAGGCGCTGGTCAAGGACCTGATCGTGAAACACCAGATCGCCTGCGATTACACGCCGGGGATACTGCATGCCGATCACCGAAAGAGTTTTGTTGAGGAAAGCCGCGACTATGTCGAGCATCTCAGGCTCGTCTACGGTTATGAGGACATCCGCTTCGTCGGACCTGATGAAATCGGCGAGCAGGTTGGCAGTCCGCGTTATTACGGTGGATCTCTGGATACCGGGGCAGGTCACCTTCATCCGCTCAATTTCGCGCTTGGTCTCGGCCAGGCGGCCGAAGCCGCAGGAGCCAGGATTTTCGAGGAAACCAAGGTTACCGGCATCGACGGTCAGGGCACGGAGCGGATCACGGTGAGGACCGGGCTGGGCGACGTTCGCGCGGATCACCTCATTCTGGCCTGCAATGGCTATCTTGGCCGTCTCGACCGCCAGACCGCCGCGCACGTCATGCCGATCAACAATTTCATCGTGGCGACCGAACCGTTTTCGGAAGACGAAGCGCAGAAGATCATTCGCAACAATGTCGCTGTGGCTGACAGCAAGTTCGTGATCAACTACTTCCGCCTGTCTGCGGATCGCCGTCTGTTGTTCGGCGGCGGCGAGAATTACGGCTATCGCTTCCCGGAAGACATCAAGGCCTTCGTGCGTGAGCCGATGCTGGAGATCTTCCCGCAGCTTGGCGATGTGGCCATCGACTACGGCTGGGGCGGCACGCTGGCGATCACGCCCAAGCGCATGCCCTATTTTGCGCGCCTGGCCCCCAACATGCTGACGGCCGGCGGCTATTCAGGCCACGGCGTTGCCATGGCAACTCTTGGCGGCCAGGTTCTGGCGGAAGCCGTGACGGGAACCGCCGGACGTTTCGATGTCTTTGAAAAACTCGACATACCGTCTTTCCCCGGTGGTGACCGGCTGCGCTTCCCACTTCTGGTGCTGGCCATGACCTGGTTCTCACTGCGAGACAGGCTCGGATTTTGAGATGCCGCTGAATCGCACGGAAACGCGCCGAACCATCGGCAGTTACTGGGAAGCCAGCGTTCCGCAGGTCAAACTGGACCGGCAGCTTATCGGCAACGCGGTGTTCGATGTGGCGATCATCGGCGCAGGCTTTGCCGGGCTGAGCGCTGCGCTGCGGCTCGCGCAGGCTGGTGTTTCGGTCTGTGTTCTGGAGGCCGAACACGTCGGCTACGGTGCGTCGGGCCGCAATGGCGGGTTTTGCTGCCTGGGCGGAACCAAGCTCGACGAGCACCGCCTGATCAAGAAATTCGGTCTGGAAGAAGCGCGCCGCTTCGTTGCCTATCAGGTTGCCGGCGTCAATCTTGTTGCCCAGCGGCTGGAGGGCTGGGGTGTTGACGCCGATCGTCATTCCAAGGGCGAGATTTATCTCGCCCACCGGCCGAAGGATTTCGCCGGGTTTCAGGCCGAAGCCGCTTTCCTGAAGGAGAACTTCGGCATCAAGGCGCGGGTTCTTTCCAAGGCGGACCTGGATGCGGAAGGGTATGGCGGGCCGACATTCCACGGGGGCATGCACATGCCTTATGGTTTCGCGCTCAATCCCATGGCCTACGTTCAGGCGCTGGCGGAGCAGGTGCGCCGCGTCGGCGGCAAGATCTTCGCAAAATCACCGGTGACCGGTATCACCCGGGACAGTGACCGCTGGCATCTGGAAACCCAGCACGGTTTCATCCGGACCAAAAAGGTTCTCCTGGCTGGCAATGGCTACGCGCGTGAAGACGCCCCCAAGTGGCTGCACGGGCGCACGCTGCCGGTGATGTCGTCCATCCTGGTCACCCGTCCGTTGAGCGAGGAGGAACTGGCAGCGCAGGGCTGGACTACCGACACCATGGCCGCGGACACCCGCAACCTGTTGCATTATTTCCGCCTCTTGCCGGACCGGCGGTTCCTGTTCGGCACGCGCGGCGGGATATTCGAAAACGCACAGTCCCTTGCGGCCATGTACAAGCGTGCCAGAGCGGATTTCGACGAGATGTTTCCGGCCTGGGCCGACGTCGAAGCGGAACATTCCTGGTATGGGCACGTATGCCTGGCGCGCAATCTCACCCCTTTCGTCGGTGAAGTGCCCGGCCTTGACGGCATCTATGCCGCCATGGGGTGGCACGGCAGCGGTATCGCCATGGCCTCCATCTCGGGAGAGAAGGTCGCCGGACTGATGCTGGGCAAGCTCCAGCCGGGTGACCTGCCGGTCCCCTTGCGACGTCCCTTCGCCAGGTTTCCGCTGCCGTCCCTGCGCAAGCTCTATCTTCAGGGCGCCTACTGGTGGTACGGCTGGCAGGACAGGTGATCTGCGCACCGGGAGTGGATCGTCAGGCAATCTGATCCCGCATGAGGCGGTCATGGGAGAGCGGCATGCCGGCAACATCCAAGACAGAGCTGCTGGCCGCAAGCGAGCGAGAGTTTTCGAAGCTGCAACAGCTTCTTGACGACCTGCCCGCGATGCTGCGCCTTGAAAAGGACGCCGACGGTATTTCGCCGAAGGATATCGTTGGCCACAGGGCCCACTGGATCGACCTGTTCCTCGGCTGGTACCGGGAGGGGTTGGCGGGCCGGGCCGTCTGGTTTCCGGCAAAAGGTTACAAGTGGAACGAGACGCCCAGATACAATGCCGATCTGAGGCAGAGACAATCCGGCCTGTCGTGGCAATCAGTGCGCTCGCTTCTTGAGGGCAATCACGCCGAACTGCTTGCGCTGATCGAAAGCCTGGACGAGGAAGAGCTCTACGGCGGTCCGATGAAAGGTTCCAACAACAAGTGGACGACCGGCCGCTGGGCGGAAGCTGCAGGCCCCAGCCATTACCGGTCAGCTTCAAAATATCTGCGCCAACGTCTCGCTCAGTTTCAGGAGGAAAGAGAACGGCGCATTTCCGATGTGAGGGATCAGTTCGGGTCGACCTGAGATTTGCGTCTGACAACGGCTACGTTGACCTCCCGCCATATCTCGAAACCCAACTTGCGGTAGAGACCAATTGCTCCATGATTGTCCGCGTAGGCGTGAAGGAACGGAATGTCGCCGCGGCTCCTGATGATGTCTGCCACATGAAGAGAGAGTTCGGACGCCAGGCCTCTGCCTCGGAAATCGGGATGAGTGCAGATCCCGCTGACTTCCGTATAGCCGTCGAGGTTGATCCTGCTGCCAGCCATGGCAGCCAGACGACCGTCCTGTCTGATCCCGAAGAAGGTTCCCAGCTCCGGCGTTCGTGCGGTGAAAGGGCCCGGTTTTGTCAGCGTTGCAAGCTCGACCATGTCCGGCACATCTGCTTCACCAAGCTGCATGATGGGCGTTGAGGGGGATGGGCCTGCTGACGGGGAAACTTCCACCATGAGCACTCCCAGCGCGGTAATCTCCGCCTCAAGATCATGGGGCAGGGCGATGTCGTCCGCCTGCAGTATAAACGCCCGGTCGTCACCTGGTTGGATCAGCTCCGCCAGGGCAGCCAGAGCTTCGGGCGAGTTGTTCGCCGCTGCCGCAAAGGGGGAGATGGCCGGATCGAAACGGCGGGCAAGGTCGCCTCCCTGGCTGAATTGCGCATGCCGGGAGGTCAGAGCTGACCAGACAACCCGCTTCAGAAGGCTGTCACGGCTCGGTTCATTCATAACTGCGTGCATCTTCGAGCTCATAGTGTTGTGAAATCAGATCCCACCGCTTCAGGACTTTTTGGGCGGCATCGGGAACATAACAACGTTCGTAATTCGGCCCCTGAAACGCGATGATGTCGTCAATCGAGCGGAAACTCATGATGGTGATGAATTCCACCTCGGTTTCCAGATCCCGCCGCAGCACCTCGATCCCGAGATAGCCGGGAATGGCTTTCGCCTCGATGCCCGGAAGCACCTGCGTTTCCAGAATATGGGCGTAGCTGGCGGCCATGCCGGGGTCTGTCCAGCCGTGCCAGATGCGCTTGATCATGCTGTATCCTCCGGGGGCGTTTGCAGGCTGTCCCAGGCCTGCAACGGGGTGTCCTTGCAGCGGCTGGAAAGCGGCCGGGCAGTCAGAGCGTCCTCCAGACCGGCAAGCTGATCGAGCAGAGGGCCTTCCAGATCGTTGCAGGCATCGGCAACGGCCAGGGTGATTGCGGGCCAGAGCGTCTCTTTCAGATGGGCGACCAGGGCTTTCCCCTTGGCGGTCAGCCCGATTGTCGTCACGCGCCGGTCTTGCTTGGAGGCGGAAGCCTCGACAAGGCCATCCGACTTCATCTTGTTGATCAATCGGGTAACGCCCGGCTGGCTCTGGCCAAGGGCCCTGGCCAGATCGCCGATGCTCAGCGGGCCCTGCCGATCAAGTGCGGCAAGAACCGGGTTATGCGGCGTTGGCAGATCGGTGCCGGCAAGCTCGGCGGCAACGGTCTGCGTTTGTGCCTGCAGAATTTCTCCAATCCGCTTCAGCCGGCTGCCCAGCGTGGCATAACCGAGCGCGCGGACGACGTCTTCGCTCATGGGGACCTTCATTTACATAACATGATATATAACTTGTTATGTAAATACGCAAGGCCCGGCTTTTGACAAATGTGGAGATAGGGGATCGGATCGGGGCACAAAAAAACGTCGCCCCGCCTGTGGGTACAGACGGGGCGAAAAAAAGTTTCAACGCGATGAAGTGGATACGGCTTAGTCGAATTCCGGACCGCGAGCGCGATACGGAGTGATTTCCTTCCAGGCCCGCATCAGCGTGTCCAGCTCGTCATCGCTGTGCGGCGGCATCACGATCTGCAGCTTGACCAGCAGGTCGCCGTGGCCACCGGTTTTCGTCGGCAATCCCTTGCCCTTCAGCCGCATGGTCTTGCCGCTGGAGGCATTGGCCGGAATGGTCAGGTTGACGGCTCCGGACAGGGTCGGCGTGCGCACTTTCGCACCCAGAACGGCTTCATAAAGCGTCAGCGGCAGATCAAGGTGAAGGTCGGATCCTTTCACTTCGAAAAGCTTGTGCGGCTTGAAGCGGATCTCGACCAGAGCGTCGCCGGCGGGGCCGCCGTTTTCGCCCGGATGCCCCTGACCCTTGAGCCGGATCTTTTCGCCTTCGACCACGCCTTTGGGCAGGGTGACATTCACCGTCTTGCCACTTGGAAGCGTGACCTGGGTCTTGCCGGAGTTGACGATGTCTTCCAGCGAGGCACGCGCGACGAGTTCCGCATTGGCACCCTTCGTCTTTGGTGGTGCCTTGGCACGGGCTCCGGCACCGAAACCGCCGCCGGGTCCGGCTCCCGCGCCGGCACGCGCACGACCACCGCCGAAGCTGCCGAAGATGTCGTTCAGAATGTCGTCGAAACTGCCGCCGGCGGCTCCGGACGTCTTGTGGGTGCGCGCGCCACCGCCGAAGTCTTCATATCCGGAAAAGCCGTCGAAACCATGCGCCTGATAGCGCTGCTTGCCTTCCGCGTCGATTTCGCCACGGTCGAACTTGGCGCGCTTTTCCTTGTCGCCGACAATTTCGTAAGCCTGATTTGCTTCGGAAAAACGCTGCGCCGCCGTCGGATCATCCTTGTTCTGATCCGGATGGTATTTCTTGGCCAGCTTCCGAAAGGCCTTCTTGATTTCGCTCTCGCTGGCAGATTTTGCCACCCCGAGAACACTGTAGGGATCACGCATTCGTCTCACCAGGTTCCTAAGATTTTCCGGCAGGCCGACCCGCGCACTGCCTTGTTCGACAAACCGAACGAAGCGTGCAGGTGAAGCAGGTCATGCTTGACCGGACTTGTCCTTTATATCGGGATGGATAGGAAAAAATTCCAGACCCTGCCTGCGACTTGAGGACCTTCCGGTTTTAGCTGGTTTTCGCCCGGGTTCAAGCTTCGGCGACGTTCAGACTGGTGACTGCGAACTTTTGCGTCACGTCACGGCAGGCTGTGCCGCTGTAGAGCTTGATGCCGACGATTGTATTCGCGGTGGTCTTGAAGCCGAGACAGCCGGTCTCGCTGAAGTTGGACGCGTTGATGCTCGACAGGGTGCCTGAGTTGCCGCTGATCGAATTGAGCCATGTCAGCGAAAGGGCGTCCGTCGGCTTTCCGGCGGCAAGGTCCGGGCCAATGGTGTCAAGGTTTTGCGCGATGACTGACCGGTCGTCCTCGTTGATGTCCGCATAGGCGACATCCGATGCAGACGGAATGGAACCGGTCAGAAGAGTGGGGGAATCGATATTGTTGCTGCCCATGGGCATGGAGAACTGGCTGCAGCCGCCAAGTGCGGTTGCAAGGGCCACGCAAAGTGCGGCTAAGGGTTGGATCTTTATGTGCCCGGCAGTATATGAACGCATACGATACATTTTTCAGGCAGCCCCCCGGTCCGGCTTTTGATGCCGCTCTAAAGGCTGTCGTTTCCTTCGACAGGTTACCGATGACAGACCTTAAAGATCCCCCTGAAGAGTTAACAAAAGGTGACTTTACAGAGGTAGTGAAACCATTTGAGCTTTTTGCAGAATGGCTTGAGGACGCCAGAGCATCAGAGCCCAACGACCCCAATGCCTTGGCGCTGTCGACGGTCGATGAAGACGGCTTGCCCAATGTGCGTATGGTTCTCCTGAAGGACTTCGACGAACGCGGCTTCGTTTTTTACACGAACTTCGAAAGCGCCAAGGGGCGGGAACTGCTCTCCGCCGGCAAGGCCGCCATGTGCTTTCACTGGAAGTCACTGCGCCGCCAGGTGCGCATCCGCGGCCTGGTCGAGCAAGTCTCGAACGAGGAAGCGGACGAATATTACCGCTCCCGGCCGCGCGGCAGCCGCATCGGTGCCTGGGCGTCCAGGCAGTCCCGACCGTTGGAAAGCCGTTTCGCGCTGGAAAAGGAAGTCGCGAAATACACCGCCAAATTCGGCATCGGCGACATTCCGCGGCCCGACCATTGGTCCGGCATGCGTCTGGTGCCGCTTTCCATCGAATTCTGGCACGACAGGCCGTTCCGGCTGCATGACCGGGTGCAATTCACCCGCACCTCCGCAGATCAGTCTTGGAGCAAGGCGCGCCTCTATCCTTGATGTGATTGTCCGTGAGGCCTTGCTAACAAGCAGTCAGACGGTTGGTCGGATCAAAGCAGGCGTTTCCAGCGGAAGAACAGGAACGTCAGGGCTACCGACGACACCATCAGGCCCAGCGAGAAAAGAAACCCGAGTTGCCAGTTCAGCTCGGGCATGTTGGCAAAGTTCATGCCGTAGATCGACGCGATGAGCGTCGGCGGCAGGAAGATCACGCTGACGACGGTAAAGATCTTGGAGATCTGGTTCTGTTCCAGCGTGACGAGACCGACTGTCGCGTCCAACAGGAAGGACAGCTTGGCATCCAGTGCGTCGCCATGTTCCTTGATGGAATGGATGTCCCTGCCGAACATCTTGCAGTCGGCTTCCTGCTCCTCGTTCAGGTTCAACCGCTTGGCGTGCGTGCTGAGGTAAAGCATCATCCGCGACAGGCTTGTGCAAACGTCGTGCATCTTGGAAACGTGCAAGCCGATCTGCCCCAGTTGCTTGATGGCGATCTGATAACTGGCGGTCTTGCGCATGTTGAGGCCGTCGCCGAACACCTGCACCGCCAGTTTGTCATAGCGGGCCGAGGCGCTTTCCATTTCGTCGGCACACCGGTCAACGATAATGTCGAGCATCGTGAACAGAACGGCCGGTCCCTTGTGGGCGATCCCCGAATCGGCCTGAACCTTGCGCGACAGAAGGGCGATGGATTTCGGTTCGCCATAACGCACCGTTACCAGCCGCTTGGCATTGACGACGAAGGTGACTGACGAAAGGGCGGGGTCGATCATCTGGGTGGCGATGGGAAGCTGTGCGGTCATCACCACGGCGCCCGGTTCCAGATACAACCTTTCGGATGTTTCGATGGAGGCGATCTCGTCCCGCGTCGGGATTTCCGCGCCCATCAGCTTTTCGGCTGCCTTTTGCTCTTCCTGTGTCGGGGCGATCAGGTCGATCCAAACGGATGTGGACGGCAAGGGCGCACCAGAGGAAAGCTCGATTCGCTCCAACCCTTTGACCGTCGGGCAATAGGCAATGATCATGCAAGAAATCTCCGCCGGAGGGCACAAATCGTGCCCGGTTCGGCGGCAGTTTGCCCAACAGATCGGAAGACGGCAACCATCTGAAAGAAGTGACTTTGCGGCACCCGCGGTTCATCTCCGCTTCCGGAAGGCGGACATTCAATCGGCGTCGATCGCATGCCCGAACACTATCCTTGACCGGTCATGCCGACGGTAATCAAGCGTCTTTCAACACCACGGCCAGCTGGCTACCTGGAAGCCAGCAGACGGTTTGGGCGCAGGACGCGTCAGCAGCGGCTGCTCAGTTTTTCTTCTTTGCCACCGTGCCGGAATTCTTGCAAAGGGCAGCCGCATTGAGGGCTGCGATGCCGACGGGTTTGTAGAGGTTGACCAGTTTCGCGTCAGCGTTTTGCTTCGGGGCAGGGCGTGCAGGTTGCTCAGACATTTGTCTCGTCCGTTGTCTCTTCCAGTGCCCGCTCTCTGGGTTGAAATATTCATGGCTCGCGGGCGGTGTGCATGTCGTATCCAATTGCGGCAAACGGAAGGCGCAAAACACGCCTTTCAGCCGATTTTTGCATCGGATGACAAAAAGCATGCGCTCATTGGCGGAAATCAGCCAGTCAAAAACGATAACAAGATGTAACGAAACCGGTGTGGATTTGAAGTATATCGGTAATGATTTCTTTACCAATCAGGCGAGGTTGCCGACTTGGGAAGTATATGACTGTTGGTTCATATGAAATAGCTTCTGTGATTGCGCAGCGGAGAACCGCGCAAGGCGCTGTAGAAACCATGCAGTGATCGGGCAAAACTGAGCAGCACTGTGGCAGCGCAAAGGCCCAGTCCGGCGAGCATCAGGGCCGAGGAAATTGACGCTCCAAGCAGGATCATCAGACCGCCAGCGCTCAGGCCGATGACCAGAAGCGCAATCGTCGTTCGCAGATAATGGTAATGCGCCTGCTGCCAGCGGCCACCCTGTTCGGCATAGAGGAAGGCAAATGACAGGGCGATGGGCGACAGCAGCAGCGTCAGAACAAGCAGGTGACACAGGCAGATATTGGCAGAGCCCGGCCGGAAAAGGCCAAAAGGTGAAAACGTTTTTTGTTTTCCGTCACCGGAAGCGCGGTGCTCCGGTTCATTCGCCGTATGGCGGGACCGCAATCCGGTCATGCCTTACCCCGATTTGAAACTGTCATTCCGGCGTGTCTTGCTTGCACGTTTATCGTTTGCCCGGAAGGAATGTATGATGTGTTCGCCGCCGAAGTGAAGTTCATTTTTGACAATTTGGCTGTAAACGAAGAAACAATCAGGTGGACAGCATGCCGCGCAGATGCGGCAGCCCAGGCGAGATGGGATCTCATGAAGCGCTACGCCGTTTACAAAACAGCTTCAGCACCGGCAAGCCGAACGGCTGGCTCCGTGGCGCTGGCGCTTGCGGCAATTGCCTTTCTGGCAAAGCGGTTCGGCCTCATCGAAGCGGACGTCTTCGTCCTGTCGCTCATCGCAGCGGCAACGATTGCGCTCAGCGCCATCCTGCTCGCGCTGTTTGGCTTTCATCGGATCTGGACCTATGGCGGACCTGGCGTTCCGGCAGCGCTCACCGGACTGTTTCTGGGCATGCTTGCACTGGCAACGCCCGTGCTTGTCGTCGGCATGCTGGTGATGCACGCTGGCGCGAGCGACCTTGCGACAAATCGGACCGATCCGCCCAGCCTGGAAACGACGGTGATTTCCGACGATCAGCCGTTTCTCGACTGGCTGAACACGGTGCTGGTGGAAGACGTCTGGCCGAGTGTGGCGGCCTATACCGGCGCCGGGCCGGATAGGAGCGTGGCCGGCACGTCGATGGAAGATCGCCTCTATCCGGACATCGTTCCCCGCAGATACCGTATTTCCACGGCGCAGCTTCACGCGGCCAGCGCCAAGGCGCTTGAAGCGCTGAACTGGCAGGTCGTTGATGAATTGCCGCCTGATCTCCTGGATGCGCCGACCTATCTGCAGGCAGAAGGCACCTCGCGGATACTGGGATTGAAACACGACATCGTCTTGCGCATTCGCCCGGATACCGTTGGCGCGCTGCTCGATGTCCGCTCGCGCTCACGTACGCCGCTGAAAGACCTGACCGACAATGCGGATCGTATTCGTCTGGTCTTCGGCGAAATCGACCGGGTGTTGCTGGAGACCTATGGCGATCTGGCGAGATTGTCCGTGGACGAGACAGAGCTGGAAGAGGACCTGCCGGCCGAACCGGTGGAGGACCTGCGCGAAACAATTCCGCTGCCGAGCTTCAAACCATATTTCGAGGATGAGGACGCGCCGGTTGCCGAAGGTCTCGATGCGATCGATCTTGAAGGCTGATCGCCCGCAGCCTCAACCGGTGAGACGATAGCGGGCGGTCAGCGACAGCTCAGGGTTGGCCTCCACACGGCCACGGTCCGCAAGATCTTCCAGATGCGCGAAGACAGACAGACCTGCCGCGGGATGCAGCGCCGGATCGACGGCGGCATAAAGCACCGAAACGATTTCCGGGATCGATCTTTCACCTTTCGCCAGTTCCCGCTGGATGGAAGCTTCCCGGTCGAGCCGGTGGCGCTTCAGGTCGCGGACGTACTCAATCGCGTTGCGGACCATGCCACCATGCCCCGGCAGATAGATATCTTCCGCGCGGGCCAGCAGTTTGTCGACGGAGGCCATGTAGTCCCGCATGCTGCCATCAGGCGGTGCGACCACCGATGTCGACCAGCCCATGACATGATCCGCTGACAGCAGAACCGGTTCGCCGGTGAGGGCAAAGCACAGATGATTGGACGTATGGCCGGGGGTGGCAACGGTTTCCAGCGATATGCCGGCGGCCTCGAATATCTCGCCGTCTTCAAGCATCCTGTCGGGTGCATAGTCCTTGTCTCCGCTGGCATCGAGCGGATTGACCTCGTTTTCCAGAAGCGCACGCGCTGGCCGGTGGGGGCCGCATCCGATGATCTCTGCCCCCGTCCTTTCTTTCAACAGCCGTGCCCCTGGTGAATGATCCACATGCGTGTGCGTCACCAGGATCGCTTCGATGGACGCGCCTTGCGCAGCCTTCAGGATGGTTTCGACCTGTCCTTCCAGAGCAGGTCCCGGATCGACGCAGATCAACCGACTGGTCCCCAGAAGATAACTGTTGGTGCCGTGAAAGGTGAAAGGGCCCGGATTGTTTACCGTCAGCCGACGCACGCCCGGCAACAGTTCGACGGCGGTTCCATACTGCGGATCAAACGCGCGATCGTGCTTCATGTTATCTCCGGTTCGTTGTTGCGCGCAGGCAAGCGGCCTTGCGCTATCCGGGTGGATCTGCACGTCATGTATCTGACGTTTGAATCGGCTAGGGAAGCGCTACTTTGCCAAGCCGGGCCTAAATGTGAAACAGTGCGTTTGGGGTTGGAAAGAACGAATTTGACGGAAAAAAATGACACATGACACCGAGTGCCGGGTCGAAGGCATCTTGAATCTCCCACGAACTGAGGCGTTTTCACTGTTTGTCGACCGGCTCGACCTGTGGTGGACTACTCCATTCAAGGACGCGGGAGATGGGGAGGTGCAGGCGGGGATCGATCCCTATGCCGGCGGGAGCTGCTATGAGATCGACGCCGGCGGACAGCACAGGATCTGGGGCACCGTCCTGTCTCTGGAGCCTCCACTCTACATCCGCCTTGCCTGGCAGGTCAGCCGCGATGGCGAGGAAGTCGCGGATCCTGCAACAGCAAGCCGTGTCATGGTCAACTTCCGTGAAGCTGGAGACAGCACGCGTCTGGAAATCGTCCATAGCGAGTTTTTAAGGCATGGCGAAGCCGGAGCGGAATATCTGGAACACATGCGCCAGGCTGATGGCTGGCCCCGGATTCTGGAAAATCTGAAGGCGGTTGCCAGGCATCCCTTGCCGAAAAGCCGTTGAATGGCGGGCTGCGCGGTGACGGTTCCGGGCGCTGCAAACTGAAACCGGACACCGCCTTCCAGCGTCAGTGAGTGCGCTTTCAGGAAAGTCGCTTTTTGTCGCTTGGATGACATGTTTTCCATGTTAGGTGAAATCATCCATGCTGCCCCGATCTCCCTATTCCGGCCTTGCGAATTTACTGAGACGTCGAAATAGTGTCTGCACTCGGGAGACCAACCGCTGAAACGAATCCGCTCGACATTCCATGACCCAACCGCCTTCGCCAATCGAAGAGCCCGCTGAAGATCGGCAGGCTGCATCGCCCCTGACCAGACTCGGCGAAGCCCGCTGGATTCTGCTGTTCGCGCTTGCCGCCACCACTGGTGCCGTCGTCTTGCATGAAGTGCCTTTGACGACGGGACTGCTGGTCATGGCGGCAATGGTTGTCGTCGCCTGCTTCGTTCCCCGCAAGTCATCGAGCCGCAGGGTCAAGCTGAATGCTCAGCGTGAAATCCGCAGGATGTGGCCGGGTACGGGCATGAAGGTCACCGTTGATGCGCTGCCAACCCCCTGTTTCGTTGCCGACGGGCGGGGCATCACCCGCTATGTCAACAAGCCTGCGCTGTCGATTTATGAAGGCGTGAAACCCGGTGATCCTCTGTCCTTTTCGCTGCGGGCGCCGTCACTGCTGGAAGCGTTCGACCGTGTCTGCGCCACCGGTGAAGCAGAGAAGATAAGCTGGATCGAGAAAGTGCCGACCGAAACCTGGTACGAGGCTCATATCTCGCCGATCTACATGCCCGGCAGCGGTGTGCAGGAAAAGGTCCCGAAACTGCCGGACTTTATTCTGGTGGTGATCCAGGATCTGACCGAGAACCGCCGGCTGGAACGCATGCGCACGGATTTTGTCGCCAATGCCAGCCATGAACTGCGCACGCCACTGGCCTCACTGACAGGCTTTATCGAAACCCTGCAAGGTCCCGCCCGCAACGATCCGGAGGCGCGGGACAGGTTCCTGTCGATCATGCTGGATCAGGCCGGGCGAATGCGTCGGCTGATCGACGACATCCTGTCTCTTTCCCGGATTGAATTGAAAGCCCATGTGCGCCCCGCAAACGAGGTCGATCTGTCGGAGATCGTGCGGCACACCGCCGACGCACTGTCGCCGCTTGCCACCGACATGGGGGTCGAGATCCGTTTAAAGCTTCCCGATACCCCGGTGCGGATCAAGGGCGACCGGGACGAGCTTATCCAGGTGACGGAAAACCTGATCGAGAACGCGTTGAAATACGGACACGACGGCAAATTTGTTGACGTTGGCCTTTCGAAGCCGACCGCGCCTCACGATGCCCTGTCCTGGCAACTGTCGGTGCGCGATTACGGCGAGGGCATTCCGCGCGAACATCTGCCGCGCCTGACGGAGCGGTTCTACCGGGTCGACGTGGAATCGAGCCGGGCGATGAAAGGCACTGGCCTCGGGCTTGCCATCGTAAAGCACATCCTGACGCGCCACCGCGGCCGGTTGGAAGTGGAAAGCGAACCGGGCCAGGGGGCGACGTTCAAGGTCAGTTTGCCTGCCACGGAGAACGCGGAAGATCTGCCCGAGAAGATCTCTGCCTGAAGGCGCACAGTCGACTGTCGTATTCCTGAGACGGGAAGCTGCTAGAGGATTGCCTCAGTAAGATCAGAACAGTGTTTTGTGACCGGCCAGGCGATCCGCCCGGAGGAAAAATGGCGTTCCGGATCGCGCCCGCATTATTCGCCCTGGAGTTTTGACGTGCCGATATGTTTTTCAGCTCGCGCTGCCTTGTGTGGCCTTTTCTGCCTGGCGTCCCTGAGCGCAGAAGCGCGCGATCGACTACTCATCGTCGGCTCGTCGACGGTGTTTCCCTTTTCAACCGCTGTCGCGGAAGCGGTGGGCAACAGCGGTATGAAGTTCCCGATTGTCGAATCTACAGGGTCCGGTGCGGGGTTTGCGCTGTTCTGCAGCGGCGTCGGTGAGCACACGCCGGACATCACCAACGCCTCCAGGCGCATGAAGGCCTCCGAGCTGGAAACCTGCCACGCCAACGGTGTCACGCCCGTCGAAGTGCAAATCGGGTATGACGGCATCGTCCTGGCCAACTCACGCAAGGGACCAAAATTCACCCTCACGGTCGAGCAGATCTTCGAAGCCCTGGCGGAGAAGCTTCCAGAGACGCTTTCGGAGAACGGCCAACTCGTCGACAATCCCAATCTCTCCTGGTCAGATATCGATGCCACGTTGCCGCAGGAAAAGATCGAGGTGCTGGGGCCGCCGCCGACGTCCGGAACACGTGATGCGTTCGAGGAACTCGTCATGGAAGAGGGCTGCAAGACGCTCGAGGATCTTGAGAAAGAGGGCTGCACCCGAATGCGCCGGGACGGCAGCTTTGTAGAGGCTGGCGAAAATGACGATCTGATCGTCGGTGCGCTGGAAGCCAATCCCGTGACGGTCGGCATCTTCGGCTATTCCTTCCTGATGCAGAACCGCGACAAGATCCAGAGCGTCGGCGTCAACGGGGTCGAGCCGACTTTCGAAAAAATTGCATCTGGTGAATACCCGGTGTCCCGCCCGCTGTTCTTCTACATCAAGAAGGAACATGTAGGCCTTATTCCCGGCATGGAGGCCTATGTATCCGCCTTCACCAGCGAGGAAGCCTGGGGCGATGACGGTTACCTGGCGGGCAAGGGACTGATTCCCCTGTCCGCGGAAAAACGCAGGCAGCAGGCTGCCGAGGCACAGGCGCTTCCGGCTCTGCATCTCTGAGCAGACCGAACCAGGCCGCATAACCTTCACTGGCCGTAGCGGCAGATGCCACGGAGCATGCCTGATCGAGCCAGAGAAGTCGGGCTGACTAAAAAGCGTCATTGCCAACTTTGCCGAGACAGGTGAGAGATGCACACCGTGCGCTCTGAGGCCTGTTTTTGTGACCGTTTGCGACATAAAACCGTCAAGGAGCGGATTTTGTCGAACGAAATCAATAACTTAAATTGTCACAAAAGTGAAAAAGAACTGTCATAGAACTCTCATCCGTGGAGCCTAGGTTCCCCGCATCGCTCGTGCAGATCTAAGCGCGGTGATCATCTAGAAACCTTGACATTCAAAGGGAGTGGTCAAGTGAAATTTACGACCCTCGTTAGCGCAACTGCTCTTGCCGTTGCTTCCACTGCATTCGTTGGTTCGGCTCAGGCCCGCGACCAGGTGCAGATTGCTGGTTCTTCCACGGTTCTTCCTTATGCTTCCATCGTTGCTGAAGCATTTGGCGAAAACACCGACTTCCCGACCCCGGTTGTCGAGTCCGGCGGCTCCTCTGCAGGTCTGAAGAAGTTCTGCACCGGTGTTGGTGAAAACACCATCGACATCGCAAACGCTTCCCGCAAAATCCGCGAGAAAGAAATCAAGGCGTGTGCCGAAGCTGGCGTGAAAGACATCATCGAAGTCCGCATCGGCTACGATGGCATCGTCTTCGCTTCCCAGAAAGACGGCCCGGCTTTCAACGAATTCACCCAGGTTCAGTGGTTCAACGCTCTGGCTCCGAAAGTCCTGAAGGACGGTCAGATCGTCGACAACCCGTACACCAAGTGGTCCGAAGTTGACGCCGCCCTGCCGGACGCAGAAATCGCTGCTTTCATTCCGGGCACCAAGCACGGCACCCGTGAAGTGTTCGAAGAAAAAGTTCTGGCTGTCGGCTGTGAAGAATCCGGCGCTCTGAAGGCCATGATCGACAGCGGCATGTCCGAAGACGACGCTGAAGACGCTTGCATCGCGGTCCGCACCGACGGCAAGTCTGTCGACATCGACGGCGACTACACCGAAACCCTGGCCCGCATCGACTCCAACCCGAATGGCGTTGGCGTTTTCGGTCTGGCTTTCTACGAAAACAACACCGACAAGCTTAAAGTGGCAACCATGGCCGGCGTTGCTCCGTCCACCGAAACCATCGCAGCTGGTGAGTATCCGGTTTCCCGTCCGCTGTTCTTCTACATCAAGAAGGCACACATCGGCGTGATCCCGGGCCTGAAAGAATACGCTCAGTTCTTCGTTTCTGACGAAATCGCTGGCCCCGACGGCCCGCTGGCCCAGTATGGCCTGGTTTCCGATCCGGAGCTTGCCGCTACGCAGGCTTCCGTCGAAGCCGAAGAAACGATGGGCAACTAAGCACATCTTTCCGAAAGGGCGGCTTCGGCCGCCCTTTCTTTCTTCTTTGCCGGTTGGGTCGCCCTATGTCACTTCCCTATATTCTTATTGCGCTGCTGGTTCTGGCTGTCGCCGGATACATAGTCGGCCGCGGAAAAGCGTTAAGTTCTGCTGGAGGGGATTCGCGAGAGCTCCATTCCCTACCTGGCTACTACGGCTGGAACGTTGTCGTTTCGATACTGGTTCCCGCTCTCCTGCTGCTCGTGGCATGGCTGATCATCCAGCCGATCGTTCTGGACAGTCAGGTATCTTCAAAGATTTCCGAAGAGACCATTGCCGCAAGCTCGCTCGATCTCATCATGAGCGACGTCGTGCGTGTTGCTGAAGGTCTCGACCTTGCCGTTTCTCAAGGTGCCATGTCAGCCGATATGGCGTCTTCCATCCGTACCGAGCTGACCGACGTGCGCAGCCGTCTCGGCGAGATCGGCGTTGCGCTCGGGTCCGAGGTAACCGCCGAAACTCTGCGAGCGGCACAGACCTACCGCAGCATTTCCGGCACCGGTCTGCTGCTGCGCACAATCGCCGTTCTGGCTGCCGGTGTGATCGGCTTTGCTGTCGGTGTGATGCGCACCAACAAGGATTTCCGTGCCCGCAACGTGGTGGAAACGGTTGTCCGTTACATCCTGATCGCTGCGGCCTCCATCGCCATCCTGACGACTGTCGGCATCGTGCTGTCACTGATCTTCAACACGGTCGAGTTCTTCCGGCTCTATCCGGCCGCGGACTTCTTCTTCGGCCTGACCTGGGCGCCGAGCTTCGGCGGCGGATCGGAGCTGGGCATCGTGCCGCTGATCTGGGCGACCATGTATATTTCCCTGATCGCGCTCGCCGTTGCGGTGCCGATCGGTCTGTTCGCCGCAATTTACCTGTCCGAATATGCGACGCCGCACGTGCGCGCCGTCGCCAAGCCTTTGCTTGAGATCCTGGCCGGCATCCCGACCATCGTTTACGGTCTCTTCGCACTGCTTACGGTCGGCCCGCTTCTGATGAACGTCTTCGGTTCCGGCGGCGCGCTCGGCGTCAGCTGGATGTCCGGTGCCTCCTCGGTGTTCACCGCGGGCGCCGTCATGGGCATCATGCTGATCCCCTTCGTCAGCTCGCTTTCCGACGACATCATCAACGCCGTGCCCCAGGCCATGCGTGACGGATCGCTCGGCCTTGGCGCCACCCATTCGGAAACCGTGAAGCAGGTCATTCTGCCGGCGGCTCTTCCGGGCATCGTCGGCGCCATTCTGCTGGCGGCCTCGCGCGCCATCGGTGAAACCATGATCGTTGTTCTGGGTGCGGGCGCTGCCGCCCGGCTCAGCATGAACCCGCTCGAAGCGATGACCACCGTGACCGCGAAGATCGTCAGCCAGCTCACCGGCGACGCCGACTTTGCCTCCCCGGAAGCCCTGGTCGCCTTTGCACTCGGCATGACCCTGTTCGTCGTGACCCTGGGGCTCAACATCGTCGCGCTCTACATCGTGCGCAAATATCGGGAGCAGTACGACTAATGACCGACACGACCCTTACGCCTCCGTCGGGCAAGACCAGTGCTCCGACCCCGAACAAGATCACGTCGATCCTCGAACTCGATCCGCTGACGAAAAAGCGCAACGCCGCTGAAGCCCGCTTCAAGCTCTATGGCATCATTGCCATCGGCATTGGCCTGTTCTTCCTCGTCGCGCTGTTGTGGGCAATCCTCTCCAACGGTCTCGGCGCCTTCAGCCAGACCTTCGTCAAGGTGGATGTTCCGCTCAACCAGCAGCAGATCGACGATGCGGAAAAGTCGGTGGTCAAGACATCCAAATACCGGGCCATCATCGACGACGCCTTTGCCAAGGAACTCGCTGGTGCCAACATCGCAACCGACATGTCGGCCAAGGACCTGCAGAAGCTGTTCTCGTCAGGTGCTGCCGCCACGGTTCGTGATTATGCACTGGCCAATCCGGACAAGATCGGGACGACCGTCACCTTCGAACTGATCGCCTCGTCCCGCGTCGACGGTTACCTGAAGGGCCGCGTCAAGCGGGAAGACCTTGCGGAAGACAAGAACCTGGATGCGGCGCATCTGGATCTGGTCGATCAGATGAAGTCTGCCGGCCTTCTGGAAAAGCGCTTCAACTGGTCCTTCATCACCGGAACCGATGCGTCCGACAGCCGCCCGGAACAGGCCGGCATCGGGGCCTCCATGATTGGCTCGCTGTTCATGATGCTGGTGGTGCTGTTCCTGTCGCTGCCGATCGGTGTCGCCGCTTCCATCTATCTGGAAGAGTTCGCACCGCAGAACAAGTTCACCGATCTGATCGAGGTGAATATCTCCAACCTGGCTGCAGTGCCGTCCATCGTGTTCGGTATCCTTGGCCTGGCGGTGTTCATCCAGTTCATGCACCTGCCGCAGTCTGCACCGCTGGTCGGTGGCCTGGTGCTGACGCTGATGACACTGCCGACGATCATCATCTCAACCCGCGCCTCGCTGAAGGCGGTTCCGCCGAGCATTCGCGATGCGGCCCTCGGGATCGGTGCCTCCAAGATGCAGTCGATCTTCCACCACGTGCTGCCGCTGGCCATGCCGGGCATTCTGACCGGAACGATCATCGGTCTGGCGCAGGCCCTTGGGGAAACAGCTCCGCTGCTGCTGATCGGGATGGTCGGCTTCATCGCCTCCAACTTCCCCGATGGTGTGGCCGCCGGTTTCTTCTCTCCGAACTCGGCCATGCCGGCCCAGATCTACGAATGGGCGAAACGCGCCGATCCGGCATTCTATGAGCGCGCATGGGGCGGGATCATCGTGCTGCTGGTGTTCCTCATGACCATGAACATTATCGCTATCATCCTGCGCCGCAGGTTTGAGCGCCGCTGGTAAGGATAGCTCCGATGAACGAGATGCCGAATTTTGAACAGGCGAAAACCATGACCGAAAGCAAAATTTCCGCGAACAAGGTGCAGGTCTATTATGGCGATACACACGCCATCAAGGACGTGGACATCGAAATCCAGCCGCGCTCCGTAACGGCCTTCATCGGCCCGTCCGGATGTGGCAAGTCGACCTTCCTGCGCACGCTCAATCGCATGAACGACACCATCGACATCTGCCGTGTCGAAGGTTCGATCAAGATCGATGGCGAGAATATCTATGATCCCAAGGTCGATCCGGTGCAGCTGCGCGCAAAGGTCGGCATGGTGTTCCAGAAGCCGAACCCGTTTCCGAAGTCGATCTACGACAACATCGCCTACGGTCCGCGGATCCACGGCCTGTCCCGCAGCAAGGCCGAGCTGGATGAAATCGTAGCGTCCAGCCTGCAGAAGGCCGGCCTTTGGGAAGAAGTCAAAAACCGTCTGGACGAGCCGGGCACCGGCATGTCGGGCGGACAGCAGCAGCGTCTTTGCATCGCGCGTGCAATTGCCGTGAGCCCGGAAGTGATCCTGATGGACGAACCGTGCTCGGCGCTTGACCCCATCGCAACCGCGAAGGTGGAAGAGTTGATCGACGAACTGCGCGAAAACTTCACCATCGTGATCGTGACCCACTCGATGCAGCAGGCTGCCCGTGTGTCTCAGCGTACCGCGTTCTTCCACCTTGGTGTTCTGGTGGAGGAAGGTCTGACGGAGGACATCTTTACCAATCCGAAGGACAAGCGTACGCAGGACTACATTACGGGCCGCTTCGGCTAAGCATTTTTTAGGTTTCTGAAGGGGACACAGGATGTCTGAACATACAGTCACGGCTTACGATGACGAATTGACGGCCATGGCCGGCAAGGTTGCCGAAATGGGCGGCATTGCCGAGACGGCGTTTGCCGATGCGGTTTCTGCGCTGGTGTCGCAGGATCTGGAGCTTGCCAAGGCGACGATCAAGGGCGATATCCGTCTGGACACGCTTTACAACGAACTTGAAGTGAAGCTGATCGAACTGATCGTGCGCCGCCAGCCGATGGGGCAGGACCTGCGCGAAATCACCGCTGCCACCCGCATTGCCAACGACCTGGAACGTGTCGGCGATCTTGCCAAGAACGTGGCCAAGAGAGTGATCGCCATCGACAGCGACCTGCAGAACAAGAAGCTCGCGATTGGTGTCGAACACATGACCGAACTGGCACTGTCCCAGCTCAAGCAGGTGCTGGATGCCTACGCCCGCAAGGATGCGGAAGCCGCGCGCCGGGTTCAGGAAGCCGATGCCGAGGTCGATGCGATCTACACGTCCATCTTCCGCGAACTCCTGACCTACATGATGGAAGATCCGCGCGTCATCACCCAGTGCGTCCATCTCCTGTTCTGCGCCAAGAACATCGAGCGCATTGGCGACCACGCGACCAACATCGCCGAGAACGTCTACTACATGGTCACTGGTGAACGTCTGCCGGAAGACCGGGCAAAGGTCGACGAAACCGGCGCGGTCTGAGCGCCGGCGTTTGTCGCATTTGCAAAAGATCTGAACGGCCGGCGCCTTGGCGCCGGTTGCTGTAATTGGAGCGAGATGTATGCCGAAGGTGCTCATCGTTGAAGACGAAGAACCGCTCAGCCTTCTTTTGAGATACAATTTGGAAGCAGAAGGGTACTCGGTCGAGTCCTGTGTCCGGGGCGATGAGGCGGAAATCCGCCTGCGCGAAAGCCTGCCGGATCTGTTGTTGCTCGACTGGATGCTGCCGGGCCTTTCCGGAATTGAACTGTGCCGCCGCCTGAGAGCGCGCGAGGACACCGAACGTCTGCCGGTCATCATGCTGACGGCACGCGGCGAGGAAGCAGAGCGCATCCGCGGCCTGTCGACCGGTGCCGACGACTATGTGGTCAAACCTTTCTCGGTCCCGGAGCTGATGGCCCGCGTGCGCGCCATCCTGCGGCGGGCAAGCCCGGAAGTGGTGTCCACCATGCTGCGGTCCGGTGATATCGAGCTGGATCGCGAAACCCACCGCGTCCGCCGCAACGCCAAGGAAATTCACCTGGGACCGACCGAATTCCGCCTGCTGGAATTTCTGATGACTTCGCCCGGCCGTGTCTTTTCCCGCGAGCAATTGCTGGATGGTGTCTGGGGGCATGATGTCTATGTGGACGAACGCACTGTCGACGTTCACGTCGGCCGCTTGCGCAAGGCCCTGAACAAGGGCAAGGCGAAGGACCCGATCCGCACCGTTCGCGGTGCCGGGTATGCCTTCAACGACCAGTTCACCGCCGCAACCGCCTGAGGTCAGAGCTCGGATCATACGATGAGAAGCCCGCTCTTGAGCGGGCTTTTTCGTCTCAGAGGCTTTGTCTTTCCCTCACAAGAGCTTTCCGCGGCGTCGCAGCCTGGTCCCGCGAAGGCCTTGCTCGGGCAATGGTCTGATGCGAGTGGATGGGAAAGGCAAATCAGCGGAGCGAAAGTCCAAGTAAAAAGCCCGCCAAAACGGCGGGCTTTTCGAGAAATCGTTTTGCTTACAGGCTATCAGCCTGCCTGAGCCATCGTCTTGCGGTCGCGGCGGCGGTCAGCGACCGGCTGATACGCGATCTTGCAGTGATGGGCGCAGTAGGGAACGCCGGCATCGGAATGGCGGCCGCAGAAGTAGAAGTCGTCGGTCGCCGGATCGCCGATCGGCCACTTGCAGGTCCGCTCGGTCAGCGTCAGGATGGTCGCGCGCTGGGAGATCGGCACCAGTTCGGCAATCGGCTCCACGCGCGGCTTGGCTTCAACCACCGGCGCCGGTGACATGTCCGCCTTCAGCGCCGTTGCACCGATGGACTGCGGATGTGAGCTGGTCGGCTTCTTTGGCGCGGCGCCCGTTGCCGGAGCTGCCGTCCGCGGCCGGCGCGGCTTTGCGCTTGAAGACGTGGACTTGGCACGGCCGGACAAACCAAGGCGGTGCACCTTGCCGATAACGGCATTCCGGGTAACGCCACCCAGTTCTCCCGCAATCTGGCTCGCGCTCAAGCCGTCGCCCCAAAGCTTTTTGAGAAGCTCAACCCGTTCGTTTGTCCAACTCATCGCCGCACCCTTTAGTTTGACCGACCCGCGGCCATTAACCCCGTGTTAAGCATGCGTAAGCACGCTTAATAATGGCATATCTAGTGCCTTTTGGTGATTTGCCTCACGAGATCTCGTGTCTGATTGTTCAGAGGTTACAATAACGTTAATTTGTCAGGCAACCACCGGACCCAAACCAGTTGGGGATGAAACGACTTTTCCCCAATTATGGCGAGGTCATTGAGAATTTTATGAAATCCGTCTTCCAGGGCGGGGGAAATGTCCAGTGCGCCATTTCCATTGACAGTGCACGGTACCGGCAGTGTATAAGGAAACCGCTACGTGCCGCCTCATCGGGGCGGCACGTTGCGTTTTGGCCCTTCGCGATCTTTTCCAGATGGCGGCCCGGCGTCGGGGCGACGCAGGGACAGCGGGGGCGTTTAAAGGAGACAAACGAGGTTATGTCCGCGACTGCACTATTCGGAAATTACGCAAGATCGAACCTGTCTTTCGATCATGGGGAAGGTGTCTGGCTGGTAACCACCGATGGCCGACGATTCCTCGATTGCGGTTCCGGCATCGCGGTCAACGCACTCGGTCATGCCCATCCGCATCTGGTCAAGGCGTTGCAGGATCAGGCCGCAAAACTGTGGCACACCTCCAACTTGCATCAGATGCCCGACGGCGAGCGGCTTGCGCAGCGTTTGTGCGCGGCCACCTTCGCCGAGAAGGTGCTGTTCGTGAATTCCGGCGCCGAGGCGATGGAAGCTGCCATCAAATGCGCGCGCCGGTATCATTATGACAACGGCAATCCTGAACGGTTCCACATCGTGACCTTCGAAGGCGCTTTCCACGGCCGGACCATCGCGACCATCGCGGCGGGCGGTCAGGCAAAATACCTTGAAGGCTTCGGCCCGAAGGCTCCCGGTTTCGATCAGGTGCCGGCCGGCGATCTGGATGCGCTGAAAGATGCCATCGGTCCGCAAACCGCGGCGATTGCCATCGAGCCCGTTCAGGGTGAGGGCGGGATCCGCGAAATTCCGGCCGACTTCCTGCGCGCGCTGCGCAAGATCTGTGACGACAACGGCATTCTGCTGATCTTCGACGAGATCCAGACCGGTGTCGGACGGACCGGTAAGTTGTTCGCGCACCAGTGGGCGGGCGTGGAGCCGGACCTGATGGCGATCGCCAAAGGCATCGGCGGTGGTTTCCCGATGGGCGCATGCCTTGCAACCGCGGAAGCCGCAGCAGCCCTTTCGCCTGGAACCCACGGCACCACCTTTGGCGGCAACCCGCTGGCCATGGCGGTCGGCAATGCGGTGCTCGACGTGGTGCTGGAAGACGGGTTCCTGGAAGGCGTTCGTCAGAAAGGCCTCAGCTTCAAGCAGAAGCTGGCCGGGCTGGTGGACAGCCATCCGGACGTTCTGGCGGAAGTGCGCGGCAATGGTCTGATGCTCGGCCTGAAATGCGTGGTGCCGGTGGCCGATTATGTGCTTGCGGCCCGTGAAGCGGGTCTCCTGGCAGTGCCAGCCGGCGATAACGTGGTGCGCATCATGCCGCCGCTGACCATGAGCGAAGAGGAAATTTCCATTGCAGTCGAGCGCCTGGAACAGGCTGCTGTCGCTGTGGAAGCGAAATTGACGGAAGGAGCGGCCTGATGACCGCAAACGGAACCTACCGGAACTTTCTGGATCTGACGGATTTCGAAGGCGACGAACTGCGCGCCATCCTGGACGCCAGTCGGAAGATCAAGTCGAGCCGGAACGGCGTGCATCGCGGCCAGGGGCCGCTGGCCGGCAAGATACTGGCCATGATCTTCGAACAGCCGTCGACCCGTACGCGCATTTCCTTCGATGTTGGCATGCGTGAGCTTGGCGGCGAGACCTTGATGCTGACCGGTGCGGAAATGCAGCTCGGCCGCGGCGAGACAATCGCCGATACAGCGCGGGTTCTGTCGCGTTTCGTAGACGCGATCATGATCCGCATCCTTGATCACAACGAACTGCGCGAACTCGCCGAGAACGCAACGGTGCCGGTGATAAACGGGCTGACCAAGCTCTCGCATCCTTGCCAGATCATGGCGGATCTGTTGACCTTCGAAGAGCATCGCGGTTCGATCAAGGGCAAGAGCGTTGCCTGGACCGGTGACAGCAACAACGTGCTGGCCTCGTGGATTCATGCCGCGCCGCGTTTCGATTTCGAATTGCGCATCGCGACGCCGGGCGAACTGGCGCCGCCGATGGACCTGATTGAAGCTGCCCGTGCCAAGGGTGGTTCCATTCAGGTGACGACGGACCCATATGAGGCAGTCAAGGGGACCGACTGTGTCGTGACCGACTGCTGGGTGTCCATGGGCGATGACGACGCGGAATCGCGTCACAATCTCCTCAGCGCCTATCAGGTCAACAAGCGCCTGATGGCTGAGGCAAACCAGGACGCCCTGTTCATGCATTGCCTGCCGGCTCACCGGGGTGAGGAAGTCACCTCGGACGTCATGGACGGTCCCAACTCCGTTGTGTTTGACGAAGCCGAAAACCGGCTCCATGCCCAAAAGGGCATTCTGGCCTGGTGCTTCGGCGCAGCATAAGGCAAGCCAAGTGGCACTTAATCTTGATGAACTGGGCATCACGCCTGCGGGGCTGGACGCTGTCCGGCCCTTTGCCGTGGAAGGGCTCGATGTGCGCGGCCGTGCGGTCGCGCTTGGTCCCGTCCTGGAAAAAATTCTCGACCGTCACGCTTATCCGGAGCCGGTCTCGCGTCTGCTTGCGGAAGCGATCGTTCTGACCAGCCTGCTGGGCACATCGCTGAAATTCGACGGCCGCTTCACGCTGCAGACGCAGACGAAGGGGCCGGTGTCCATGCTGGTGGTCGACTTCAAGACTCCCGACGCGATCCGCGCCTGCGCAACTTTCGATGCCGGAGAAGTCGAAGCCCTGATGACCGACGGCAAGGCGACGCAGGAGGCACTGCTTGGCCACGGACATCTTGCGATGACCATCGATCAGGGCCCGCACATGCAGCGCTACCAGGGGCTGGTGGAGCTGGATGGCGTGTCTCTGGAGGAAGTGGCACGGCGCTACTTCGAACGGTCTGAGCAGATCCCGACCGAAGTGCGTCTTGGGGTCGGTGAACTGTTCACCCGCCAGGAAGGCGAAGGCCCTGCAAAAACCTGGACTGCGGGCGGTATCCTGATCCAGTTCCTGCCCGAGGCGCCGGAACGCATGCGTCAGGCCGACATCGATCCGGGCGACGCGCCTGAAGGCACGCATCCGCACGAGATCGACGAGGACGATGCCTGGGTGGAAGCCAAGGTCCTGGTCGAAACGGTCAAGGACGTCGAGTTGACCGACCCGGAAGTCAGCGTGGAAATGCTGCTTTTCCGCCTGTTCCACGAACGCGGCGTCCGGCTCTTCGAACCGCAGCCGCTGGCCGACAAGTGCAGCTGCTCGCGCGAGAAGATCGAGAATGTTCTGGCCGGGTTCAGTGAGGACGACGTCGACCATATGACGGTCGACGGCAAGATCATCGTCACCTGCGAATTCTGCAGCACCCGCTACGAATTCGACGGCAAGCCCGGCCAGTAAGCCGGACTGAAGGCACATTGCAGAAAGCCCGGATCGAAAACGGTCCGGGCTTTTTTCCGCGGCCAATGCCCCTCATTCTTGCATGATGAATTTGAGGGATTGAACCGACCCTCAAAGTTTGTCGGTAGATTGAGAGGTGGCGGGCGTGCCGACCTCATCCTGAAGAAGCGTTTCAGCGCTGTCTCAAAGGATGGGCTGCTCGTTCGAAAGGTCACTGCTCGTATGTTGATAGAGGTCTCAGATCGACACCGCAGTTATCCCGAGCGACCGCAGGAAACCCGGAACCCACTTATTCCTGGAGGGGGCGAAAGCATCGCACTGGCTTCGGCTAGCATTCAGGCAAGTAGGCCATAGACCTGCCCTGTGCTTGTTCGGGTGGGCGGACCGGGTCCGGGCAGGCCTTAGCTCGCGAACCCGTCCACAAATGCCCTGACGGCCTCTGCGGCCAGCGTGATGTTGCCGTCGAGTGTTGCCGGTGACTTGCCGCGCGGGCCGAAGTCGTGGTTGCCATCTTCGAGATAGGACAGGCTGACATGAGCGGGCAGGGTGACTTCGTCGAGTTCCGCCTTGGAGCCGAAAGGATCCCGGTCGCCCTGCAGCACCAGAACCGGCCGCTTGGCGTCCTGCAGCGGCAGGAGCCGCCACTCGGCCTCGGCCTTGCCGGTAGGGTGGAAGGGGTAGCCGAAACAGGCGACGCCCTTGACGCGCCCGGGCAGCGAGCCGCCGCCTGCCAGCATCGCGGCAACCCTGCCGCCCATCGATTTGCCGCCAATAAGCAGCGGGCCGTCGCTCTGGCCAAGGACAGACTGCAGGGCCGTCTGGAACTCGGCAATCAGCTTGTCGGCCCGTGGTGGCGGCTTTTTCGGGCCTCCGGTCCGGCGCCCGGCCATATAGGCAAATTCGAAGCGCGCCGCTGCAATGCCCTCGCGGGCGAGAGCCGCCGACAGCTTGTTCATGAAGGCAGAGTCCATGGCCGCTCCGGCCCCATGGGCCAGCAGCAGGGTTGCCACAGCGGGCGTTTCGGGGCGGGTCCAGAGAAAGTCGGTCATGATGATGTGATCTGTCGCAGCGGCAAGAAATGATATCAGGAGTATTGTTGTACCGCCCTATCGTGCCATCGGGACTGTGGCAAGCTGCATTAGTCAGGACGTTTCAAAAGACCCCATGTTTGACCAGATCGACATCAACCAGCTTCGCATGGCCTGTTTCGGCGGCATCTTCCTGATAATGGCGCTGCTGGAGGCTGGCTTGCCGCGGCGCCGCCTGAAAAGCAGCCGTCTGAAGCGCTGGCCGACCAACTGGGGCATTGTCCTGCTCGACGCGCTGCTGGTGCGGCTGATCTTTCCCATTGGTGGGGTCGGCCTGGCGCTGCTGGCGCAGGAAAAGGGCTGGGGCCTTTTTGCGCTTCTCGGATGGTCAGGTCTTCTGGCCGGTCTGATAACCTTCGTCGTGCTCGATCTGGCGGTGTGGTTCCAGCACCTGGTGTCCCACAAGGTTCCCCTGTTCTGGCGCATCCACCGGACGCATCATGCTGATAGCGAAGTCGATGCGACGACAGCGCTCAGGTTCCACCCGATTGAAATTCTGCTGTCTTTCCTCTGGAAAGGATTGGTCATCATCGCGCTCGGTGGTCCGGTCGAGGCAGTGCTGATCTTCGAGATCGTCCTCAACGGGTCTGCGGTGTTCAGCCATGCCAATGTCCGCTTGCCGCTTTGGTTGGACCGCCCCTTGCGTTTTCTGATCGTCACTCCGGATATGCATCGCATTCATCATTCGGTGCTGCCGCACGAGACAGATTCCAATTACGGGTTCTATCTTTCAGTGTGGGACCGTCTGTTCGGAACCTACGTGGAAGATCCCGAACAGGGGCATGAAACCATGGAAATCGGGCTCGGTGCCGCGCTCACACCACGAGCACACTCCTTCCCCTTCAGCCTGTGGATCCCGTTCCTGAAAAATCCGGACCGCTCCAGAAAGGCGGACGACGGCAAACCGTCAGCCAGGAGCTGATAGCATTCCTGACGGTCATGGCTGGAAGAGATCAGAAAAAGCTCATCGGGAAATAGCGCAGGTAAAGCTCGCGGTAGATGCCCTTCTGATGAAGCTGCCGCAAGGCGTAGGTGAGGGCGGCCGCCCGTTCCGGGTCATCCTGGCGCGTGGCAATGGCCATGCCTTCATCAAAGTAGCCAGGCTCCAGCCACGGGCCTCCGGCAAAGGCACAGCAGCCATCCGCAGCTTCGCTCGGCAGCCAGAAGGACAGGTTCAGGCCATCGCCGAACAGCGCGTCGGCTGACCCTCCCTTGACGGCCTCCCGGGTCGCCTCCGCGGTTTCCAGGCTGACAATCTCTGCCTCGGGAAAGAAGCGCTTGGCAAAGGCCTCGTAACGGGACCCGGCCTCGACAGCAATCCTCTTGCCGGAGAGTGCCTGTTCATTGAAATCGGCCGCGTTATACGCCCGAACCACGAACCGTGCCGGCAGCTTCAGGTAATCCTCGGTGAAGTTGAGACGGCGTGTGGCGGGAAGGCTGCGTGACAGGCCGGAGATGATTGCATCGCCTTCTTCCTCGTCCAGTGCAGGCAGAAGAACCTCGAAATCCTTGATGCGCAGGGCGCAGGAACTGCCCAGTTCCTGGCACAGTGCCCGGGCGAGATCGACGTTGAAACCGGTGAGCCGGCCATGCTGGTCGCGGAAGACGAAGGGCGGATATCCATCGGTTGCCAGAAACTGGATCTTGTCCGGAATGGAATTCGGCCGGTCATGGACGGCTTTGGGATCCCAGAAATTGGGAACGCGGACAGATGGCTCCTGGGCGGAGGCCGACAGGGGACCGAGCGTCACGGCGCCGAGCGCCAACAGCCCGGCAGCAAGACGGCCAATAGTGCGGAGAAGGGGTCGTGAACGTGGCACGCGGACGTCTCGTTCCATATCAAGTCATGGTCGGCATACGTGCCGGGAATCGCAACGACAGGATATCGCGAACCGGCAGCGCTTGTCAGCCCGCTCTTTGGTGTGCGCGGACTAGCATCAGGTCTGCAGTTCCGGATCATAGGACCGCAGGACGACGATTGTGTCGAAGCCCTTGATTTCGTCTTCATAGAAATGGGCTTCGGTGAAGGTCGCATAGGCTTCCATCGAAGCGCATTGCACCGTCAGGACCAGATCGGCCGGGCCGGTGACGTGATAGATCTTCTTCACTTCCCGTAGCTTCCTCAACTTCTGCAGCAACTTCGCCATGCGCTCGGGCTGTCCGCGCGACAGCGCCAGCATCACGAGCAAGGTAACGGAAGCGCCAGTTGCCTCTGGCGACAGAACGGCCACCTCCCGCTCAATCGCCCCCACTTCCCGAAGGCGCTGAATCCTGCGCAGGCAGGCAGCGGAAGACAGGCCGATTTTCTCCGACAGCTCCTTGCCGGTCTGGCGGGCATCGAGGCTGAGCAGGCGCAAAAGCTGATGATCGAAATCGTCCAGATCCATGAAAAAGGTCCTCTCAGGCATCGTCGTGCGACACATTATCGAAGAGTGTTAATTTTTGCGAACTAGTCGCTTTTAAGCGAGAAGTTTGCGCACCGCTCGCGGCGGCTTTTTCTAAACTTGTTCCTGTCTCGTTGGAAAGGCGCAAAAAAGATGTCCGATCGCCATGTAACACTGCACCTGACGCACGTCCGCAGGACAGGTCTGGGAGCCGCCGTCTTTCATTTCTTGCTGAAACGCCTGCGTCATCGACGCGATATGGCTCATCTGGCAGATTTGCCTGACTATTTGCTGGAGGACGTCGGACTCAGCCGCTCGGATATCCGAAAACACGCACAGATACGGAAAACTCTGCGCTGACAGAGGTAGGGAGCTGCTAAAAATTAGGGAGATAGGATGAAGAGGTTTGGAGCGGGTGAGGGGAATCGAACCCCCGTCTTAAGCTTGGGAAGCTTCTGCTCTACCATTGAGCTACACCCGCCGAACCTGATGAGCTTTCTGCGCCGACTTGCCCCACCTGTCAAGCAGGCTTCTTTGCGGGAGAGATGCTTTTCCAAAGAGCTGCGATCTTGCGCTGCGGCACTGAAATCGCCATGTTCCGGCCCGTGCATTGCGGCACGCACGAAAAGCCATCAAATCGGGGCACATCAATGCGAAATCAGGTCAGGGCGCTGGTCACCTCACGCAACTGGGAAGCCTGTATCATCGGCGTCATCGTTCTGAATGCGGTTACGCTGGGTCTGGAGACGAGCCCTGCCGTCATGGCGGAGGTCGGCGGGTTGCTGAGGCTCGTCGATCAGGTCATCCTGGGCATTTTCGTCATCGAGCTGATGTTGCGCCTCTATGCCCATGGCTTGAAATTCTTCAAGGATCCCTGGAGCCTGTTCGATTTCAGTATCGTCGCGATCTCGCTAATGCCGGCAACGGGCAACCTCTCCGTGCTGCGGTCGCTGCGTATCCTCAGAGCCTTGCGCCTCATTTCCGTCGTACCGTCCCTGCGCCGGGTTATCGGCGGACTGGTGGCCGCTCTGCCGGGTATGGGCTCGATCGTGGTGCTGATGGCGCTGGTCTTCTATGTCTTCGCCGTCATGGCCACCAAACTTTACGGGGAAGCGTTTCCCGAATGGTTTGGCACGCTCGGCGCATCGCTCTACACGCTGTTCCAGGTCATGACGCTGGAAAGCTGGTCCATGGGCATCGTGCGTCCGGTCATGGACGTCTACCCATATTCCTGGCTGTTCTTCGTGCCCTTCATCCTGTGCACGGCCTTCACGGTGCTGAACCTTTTCATCGGTATCATCGTCTCCGCAATGCAGGAGGAGCACGAGGCCGAAGCCGACGCCAACCGGCAGGCCATCCATGTCGACACTGGCCTCATTCTGGAAGAGGTGAGGGCGCTCCGCAACGAGGTCCGGCAGCTGCAGGCTGAGGTCGACAAGTCGCGCACGTAGGCGCGCGTTGGCCTGAAGCCGAGGCAAGCCCGGCAATGACGACTGGGGGAGTGGTCTCGTGGCTTCGAAAGAGCGGCGGGACGCAGTCGTTTTTTAAAGCTCCGCCAGAACCTCTTCCGGCCCCTCGACTGTCAGCGTCACACCGTCTTCGGTATAGTCACGGGTCATCACCGTCAGGCCGAGGCTCTCGATCCGCCGTTCCAGTTCCGATCCGGTCGCAAAATCGGCGCGGACTGTTTTTGAGAGGATCTTCTGAAACGGTACAAGGTGAGCATTGTTGATCGCATCCTGGGCAGCGCCGGAATAGGCCCGCGCAAGGCCGCCGCCGCCCAGCTTCGTGCCACCGAAATAGCGCACGATCAGAACGGCGACATTGATCAGGTCTGCCGCTTGCAGCACGCGAAGCGTCGGCATGCCGGAGGTGCCTGCCGGCTCGCCGTCGTCCTTGCCGCTTTCCTCAATCCGGTCGTCTTCCAGCAGTCGCCGGTGCGCCGTGACGATATGGTTGGCCTTCTTGTGTTCCTTGCGCAGTTCTTCCAGCCGCTGCTCGAACTGCTCTACCGGAACGAGATGCGCCAGGAAGCGGGACTTCCGGTCTTCCAGAAAGCCTTCGAACTCACGCGTGACGGTTTTCAGGGCCATCGGCGATCAGGCGGTTGCCTTGAAGTGTTTCGACAGCTTGAGCGCCTGGCCCTGGTAGTTGGAGCCGATACCTTCACCGTAAAGCGTCGCCGGGCGCTCTGCCATATGTTCATAGACCAGGCGGCCGATGGTCTGGCCATGTTCCACAATGAAGGGCACATCGTGCGAGCGGACTTCCAGAACCGCGCGCGAGCCGACACCGCCAGCTCCCGCATGGCCAAAACCCGGGTCGAAGAAGCCTGCATAATGGACGCGGAATTCGCCGACGAGCGGATCGAACGGCACCATTTCGGCGGCATAATCCGGCGGCACATGCACCGCTTCCTGGCTCACCAGAATATAGAAGGCGTCCGGATCGAGGATCAGTTCCGCCCGCTGGCGGCGATAAATCGGCTCCCAGAAATCCAGCACATCCTGCGCTCCCACGACATCCACATCAATCAGTCCGGAGTGATGCTTGGCGCGATATCCGATCAGGCTGTTCGGGCCGGTGCCTTCCAGATCGATGGAGAGCTGCACCCCATTGCCGATGCGCTCGTTGCCGCCGCTCATCAAGGTGTGGGCCTTATGGACTTCTTCCAGATCAGCATCGGGAATGAGCGACTGGCCGCGCCGGAAGCGGATCTGGCTGAGGCGGGAGCCTGAGCGCACGAGGATCGGGAAGGTCAGCGGCGAGATTTCCGCATAAAGCGGACCGGTGTAACCGGCGGGAATGGTGTCGAAGGCCAACCCGTTGTCGGTGATGACCCGGGTGAAGACGTCGAGGCGCCCGGTAGAGCTTTTCGGGTTGGCGGTCGCGGAAATATCGGGTGCCAGCGCGAGGCTTTCCTGCAGCGGCACGATGTAGACGCAGCCGGTTTCGAGAACCGCGCCTTCGCTCAGGTCAACGGTGTGCAGTTTCATCTGCTCAAGGCGCGCGGCCACCTGAATTTCCGGCCCCGGCAGGAAGCTAGCGCGCACCCGGTAGGCCTGCTGACCCAAGCGCAGGTCGAGGCTGGCAGGCTGGATCTGCCCGGTGACAGGCGGGGCGTCCGCTGAAATCTCTCCGGCGGCGAACATGGCCTGGATTACCCGTTCCGGCAGAATGCCGTTTGCTGTGAGAATTGCGCTTCCGTTCAAGGCCTGACCCGCTGTGACGTTCATGAAGATATTCCGCGTTTTGCTGGTCTATGGTCATTAAAGGATCGGGCCGCCCGCGCCAACAGGCATTCTGGCAGAAGCGGGCTTTTGAGCGCAAAGGACGCAAGACAATTGACCTGTGTCCGCTTTTCCCGTAGGACAAGCGCACTTCGTGGTGATTTGGGCCGGCCGGCTTGCAGCCACGTTAAACAAGTTGCTAAAAAGGCCGGAGGTGAGAACCCCGGTCTTGAGGCTGGGGTTTTTTGCGTTTGGAGCGAATGAAAGACATGACTGAGACCACCAAGACCGGAAACAAGAACTGGCGCCCTGCAACCACTCTGGTTCATGGCGGCACCATGCGGTCACCGTTTGGTGAGACCTCTGAGACCATCTACCTGACCCAGGGCTTCACCTACAGCGGTGCTGAAGCTGCCGAGGCCAGGTTCAATGGCGAGGATCCGGGTTATGTCTACTCCCGCTATGCCAACCCCACCGTTACGATGTTCGAGGACCGCATCAAGGCGCTGGAAGGGGCCGAGGCCGCCCGGGCAACAGCCAGCGGCATGGCGGCTGTCAATCTGGCGCTGATGGCCTCCGTCAAGGCCGGCGATCATGTGATCGCCGCCAAGGCGCTGTTCGGCTCCTGCCGTTATATCTGTGAAACCCTGCTGCCGCGATTTGGCGTAGAAAGCACGCTGGTCGACGGAACCGACATCGAGCAGTGGAAGGCAGCGGTTCGCCCGAACACCAAGGCACTGTTCCTGGAAAGCCCGACCAACCCGACGCTGGAAGTGATCGACATCGAGGCCGTGGCGCAGATCGCGAAGGAAGCCGGAGCCCGGCTGATCGTTGACAACGTCTTTGCAACACCGCTCTACCAGTCGCCACTTCAACTCGGTGCCGACGTAGTCGTCTATTCGGCCACCAAGCATATCGACGGTCAGGGCCGCTGCCTTGGCGGGGTGATCCTGTCGGACGAAGAGTGGATCAACGACGAAGTCATGCCCTTCATCAAGCACACCGGTCCGCACATGAGCCCCTTCAGTGCCTGGGTGCTGCTGAAAGGCCTCGAAACGCTGCCGCTGCGCGTTGCGCGCCAGACGGAAACGGCGGGCAGGATTGCCGACTACCTGGCAGGTCAGTCCAAGGTGACGCGGTTGATTTACCCGGGCCGGGACGATCATCCGCAGGCCGATGTCGCCAAACGCCAGATGCGCGGTGGGTCCACGATGCTGGCGCTGGAAATCGAAGGTGGCAAGGAAGCGGCGTTCCGCTTCACCAATGCGCTGGATATCATCAAGATCTCCAACAACCTGGGCGACGCCAAGAGCCTGATCACCCATCCGGCAACGACCACACACCAGTCGATCGGCGAGGAAGCCCGCGCGGAACTCGGTATCACCGACGGTATCCTGCGGCTATCAATCGGTCTGGAAGATCCTCAGGATCTGCTGGAAGACATCGAAAAGGCGCTCCAGGCGATCTAACGGCCTGTCTGCCGCAGCGCCCGGACGCCAATGAGCACCCGGGCGGCTGCCGACACAAAGCATATCGCGGCAAATACAGAGGCCAGCAGCGGAAACCAGCCGGGCATCAGTGCCATCAGCAGAAACAGCGCGATGGTTTCCGCCCCCTCGGCAAGGCCTCCGACGTAATAGAGCGATTTCGCCCCCTGGGCGTTGGTGGTCAGCTTGTTTTTCTCGGCCATGATGGCAAAGGCCAGAAAGGCTGAGCCGTTCGCGTAGAAGCTGGCGAGCAGAGCCGCAGCCGCCAGTGCATTGCTGGCTGGGTCCTGTATGGCGAAGGCCAGGGGGATGGCGCTGTAGAAGAAGAAATCGAGCGTGATGTCGAGATAGCCGCCAAGGTCCGTTTTGGTGGTCGCCCTGGCCAGGGCACCATCGAGGCCGTCGGCAAAGCGGTTTAGCGCGATCAGGAAAAAACCGATCAGCGTATGGCCTGTGGCGATGGCAACGGCTGCCGCCATGCCTATGGCGAAACCTGCAAGGGTCACGCTATTGGCCTTCAGACCCGTGCCGGCAAGGGACTGGCCCAGCCGGTTCAGTGGCGGGTCGATCAACGGGCGCAGACGGGCATCGAACATCAAAAGGTCACTGTGTTTGGACAGACAGATCGTGTTCTTGCAAAATCCAGCCTCAAATCTCAAGCAATTCCAGCCTCAGATGTCACAACCCTCTTTCACGCTTGCGTCATTCGCCCTATAAGCGCGTCCTGAATGAGCGGGTGCCTCCCGTGGAACTCACTTCGAACCGGTCTATTTCAAGGTTCGCAGGTCTGGAATTAAGGAAAAGTCGTGTCTGGCAGTTACACCGCCATCACCCAAGGGATCGAAGTCTCCGTCGAGCCGTTTTATCTGGACGATGAATCACGTCCGGAAGAGAGCGAGTATATCTGGGCGTATATGGTGGAGATCCACAACGGTGGCAGCGAACCGGTGCAACTGAAGACTCGGTACTGGCAGATCACCGACGCTCTGGGACGTCAGGAAGAAGTTAGCGGTGAGGGGGTCGTCGGCGAACAGCCGGTGATAGAGCCAGGAGAGACCTACGAGTATTCGTCTCACTGCCCGCTTTCGACCGACAGCGGCATCATGGCCGGATCCTATTCGATGGAACGCCCGGACGGCTCCATGTTCGATGTTGTCATTCCGGCGTTCTCGCTGGACCTGCCGGACGCGATCCATAGCCTCAATTAAGGCCTTTGCCGGTCAGATGCTGGCAAGGCCACCGGCGAAGCCAAGCAGCAGCCACAAGATCCACTTGCGGCGGTTGAAGGCCGTCAGCAGCGCGACAGCAAGAATTCCGAATACAAGGTAGATGATGTGTCCGGCAAAGCCGGTGCCGAGCACCCAGGCAAAAAGGTCCGGGTCGCGGTTCTTGGCCAGATGAAAGTGGTCTTCGGCGAACGTCACCAGCGCGTCCGCTGCCAGACCGCAGACAAAACCCGCGAAGGCGATCATCATCCGCGTGCCCCAATTGGCCTGCTTCGGCGCGGTGCGCACCTGCACGTAGCGGACAGCATAGGGTGCGGGCCGTTGCGAGCGAAGCCTCTGGCGCCGCCGCCTCAGCGGATAGCGCACGCTCGTCCGCTCTCCGATTGCCTGATTGCTCATGTCCCCGTCTCCGCACTGAAGGACCTTTAGGCCCCGGCAGCCCACAAGCGTGCTGTCCCCGCATCGGTGATAAGGTGCGGCGGATTGAAGGACCGGAAACAAAAAGACTTCAATTTGAACGATCAGACGAAGTTGGCCGGGCATATGCCGACGCCGCCTGCGCGTTGATCCAGGCGGTTATGGTGTCCAGCGCACCAGGTGCGTAGGCACGGCGTCCCAGAACCGTGAACAGGGCCTTTGACCACTCTGGCATTTGCCCTTCAAGCTGATAGTTGAACGCATCTGCCCTCAACAGCGCATGCGTTGCTCCTGGAAAGATCACGAAACGGTTGGCCGGGTTGCGATCCTTCAGGATCTTTCGATAGACGCCGGAATTGAAATCGGGATCCACGTTCAGATCTTCTTCGCCGTGCACGGTCAGGACTGGGGCGGAAATGCGGGCAAGGGCTGCGGTCGAGTCGGCTGCTGCATTCCGGAGTGCGAATTCGAAGCGGTCTTCCGGCATCGGAGTAGTGTCCATACCGCTGTCGAGATAGTCCTGATAGGAAAACGTCCCGTCGAGAAAGCTTTGTCCGTCCTCTGTGTCCTGCGCAAGAGCCTTGTCGAGTGTCGTGCTGTCGGCACCGGCAAGCTCCAGCCTGCGACGGGTATAATAACCCGATTGGTGCAACCAGTTGACCGCACCACCAACAATCACGAAGAAATCGCCCTGAGCAGGGTCTTCCGCCAGGATTGGCAGAACCCATCCAGCTTGTGAGAACCCAAGAAATCCGGCGGCAGACGCTGCCAACTCCGGCTGCTCTCTTGCCGCGGCAAGGGCTGTTGCTGCAAGTCGCGCCCTGTCTTCCATTGAGAAGGAGAGCCAGTTGCCTTCGCTCGCACCAACGCCCGGCTTGTCCCAGGAAAAGACGGCCATGCCATTGTCCAGCAAGCTGCTGATAAGCGGCAAGTAGCCGCCACCCGAATAGCGGTCGGCTGGTCCGTCGCCATGAACGAGCAGCACAAGGGCTGGCGTTTCCGGCTTCGGGGATTTGGCTCGCGGCAGATGAAGGGTGCCGGCGACGGAATATCCCTCGAAGGGAAAGACAATCGAACGGCTTTCGTATTCAGAAAGCTCGAAATCCTGAAGGCCCTGGAAAATCAGGAAAACACCAGCCAGGACGGCAAGCAGCACCGCACCGGCCCAGGCGAGGGCCTTCATTGATTTCAAATAGCTGCTCCCTGAGGATCAGATGGTCCGGTGGCGGGCAATCGCGCCACGTTCGATGGCGGCAACGGTCAGCTTGTCGAGTTTGAAGCGGTCGCGCAGAAGCTGGAGAATGCGCAATTCTTCCTTCTCGACGTGGAGATCGGCAGCAGCCACTTCAACCGCAAGAGCATAGGCCGTGTCGTAAAGCTTTGTCGGAATCACGTCGCCAACCAGTTCCAGCACCAGTTGCAGGCCATTGTCTTCCTGCAGGATATCGCCGCAGCGCTGGGCGGCCGGGATGATCCGGTTGCCGTCATAGCCATTGAAGACGGGCAGCATCTTTATCATGTCGCCGATGGTGGCCAGTTCGTTGTCGGTCATCTGGTTGTCAGACGCCGAGACGATAACCATCACGTAAATGAGGGCTTCCTGTACGCTGATCGGCTCATTCATGGACACTGGTCATTCTCCCGTGGCGCCAAAAGTCGGACATTTTCTTCTTGATCGTGCGCCCGATGTAGCGGGTTGGGAGACAAGCTTCAAGTCACCGCTGCGAGACAATCAGGTGAGAGCTGCTGCCAGCTTTTGGACCCGTGAATTCGCCGAGGGCGGAAAGAGTGCCAAAAGGCCCCGGTTCCGGTCAACTTAGCTGTGTTCATGCGATTGCACATGGAAGCGTGTTGATCTAGTGTCGCGCCGCAGCAACCGGCCGAAAACACCAAAATCCGGCCGGCTGCATTCCATCCATTCTCATGAACAGAACGACTTGAAAAATGACCGAACAATCCCTGCCTCCGCTTGACCTTTCGCAAGAGTTTGTCGAGGCGGCCACGAAATCGAAAGCGTGGCCGTTCGAAGAAGCGCGAAAACTGGTCAAACGGATCGAGAAAAAGGGATCGGACAAGCCGGTTCTGTTCGAGACGGGCTATGGCCCGTCCGGGTTGCCGCATATTGGCACCTTTGGCGAAGTTCTGCGGACCACCATGGTGCGAACCGCCTTCCGCCTGCTGACCGAAGACAAGATCCCAACCCGGCTGCTTTGCTTCTCCGACGATATGGACGGCATGCGCAAGATCCCGGAAAACGTACCGGATCGCGCAGCGCTCGAACCTTACCTGCAGATGCCGCTGACTGCGGTGCCGAACCCGTTCGGCGGCGACTTTGACAGCTTTGCAGCCCATAACAACGCCATGCTGCGCCGGTTCCTGGACACGTTCGGCTTCGACTATGAGTTTGCCAGCGCGACCGAATACTACAAGGCCGGCAAGTTCGATGACGTGCTGATCCGGGCAACCGAGAAGTACCAGAAGATCATGGACGTGATGTTGCCGACGCTCGGTGCGGAACGCCAGGCGACCTATTCGCCGTTCCTGCCGATCTCGCCCACATCGGGCCGGGTGCTCTATGTGCCGATGAAGGACGTCAACCCGAAGGATGGCACCATCACCTTTGCCGACGAGACTGGCGAGGACATCACTCTGCCGGTCACCGGAGGCAAGGTGAAGCTGCAGTGGAAGCCCGACTTCGGCATGCGCTGGGCCGCGCTTGACGTCGATTTCGAGATGTTCGGCAAGGATCACATGACCAATGCGCCGATCTACGACAAGATCTGCAACATCCTGGGCGGCACGGCTCCGGAACACTTCGTCTACGAGTTGTTCCTGGACGAGAAAGGCGAAAAGATCTCCAAGTCCAAGGGCAACGGTCTGACCATCGACGAATGGCTGACCTATGCCGCGCCGGAAAGCCTCGCGCTCTACAATTTCCAGAAGCCGAAGACGGCCAAGAAGCTCTATTTCGACGTCATCCCGAAGGCGGTGGACGAATATTACACCTTCGTCCAGAAATATGAGCAGATGCCGGTGGAGCAGAAGCTGCAGAACCCGGCCTGGCACATCCATTCGGGCAATATCCCGAAGATCGACATGCCGGTGCCCTTCGCAATGCTGCTCAACCTCGTGTCCGCCTCCAACGCGGAAAACAAGGACGTGCTGTGGGCGTTCATCTCCCGCTACGCTCCGGGCGTCACTGCATCGACCCATCCGGAGCTGGATGCGCTGGTCGGCTATGCGATCCGCTACTTCGACGATTTCGTCAAACCGACCAAGTCGTTCAAGGTTCCGGACGATGTCGAGCGCACTGCTCTGGAAAAGCTGGATGAAACCCTGGCAGCCCTGCCGGCCGATGCGGATGGCGCAGCCATCCAGGACGCGGTTCTGGACGTTGCCCGGTCGATCGAGCGCTATCAGGACCCGTCCAAGAAGGGCCCGGATGGCGGTCCCGGTGTATCCGTCGCCTGGTTCTCCGCGCTCTACCAGCTTCTGCTCGGGCAGGAAAAAGGCCCTCGCTTCGGATCCTTCGTCGCTCTCTACGGCATTGCTGAAACGCGTGAGATGATCCGCAAGGCGCTGGCAGGCGAGTTGACGGCCTGATCGAAAGACAAGAGCAAAAGCGGTGCAGATGCACCGCTTTTCGTCTTTACGGTCTACCTTCCGGCGGGCGCTGCGCGGATCAGTCCGGACCGGCTATGGTTCTGACACGCGCGGTACTGGCCTCCAGTCCTTCACCGATCAAATCGGCAACGCCCAGTTCCTTCAGCTTGAGAAGACCGGCGGCGGTCGTTCCAGCGTAGTCGACCATTTCCTGAACATTTTCTGCCGGAGATCTTGGGTCTCCCGCCATGATCTGTCCCGCCGAAAGGATCAGCTGTTTGGCAGCGCGTTCGGCAATGTGCCTCTCCACCCCGTTGGCGCGGGCATACTCAACGAGACAGTCGGCGAAAAAGGCGGCAAAGCCGGGAACTGGCCCGGTTATGGCGGTGAACACCTCGATCTGCTGTTCGTCAGCGACTTCATCACTTGGACCGCAGGCCGATAGCAGTGTCTGGACGCGCTTCCGGTCCGCTGGTGTGAGCGAAGAAGCCGCACACCAGGGTGAGTAGGCCAGCCGCTTGCCAGCCGCCGGGCTCGACATGGCGCGAACGACCCTGTCCGAGCCTGTGATGGCCTTGAGCCGGTCGCGCGAAACGCCCGCCATAACTGAGAGGATCAGTTTGTCGGTGGCTGAAATACGAACCGTATCGACAAGCGCCGGCGGGACGGACAGAAGGATGACATCACAGGCATCGGCCAGAAGCTGATTGGATGGGGTGAAGGTGATCTCCGGCCAGCTTTCGAAGCCTGCAGAGGTTCCGGAGCGATTGGATATCCAGAGATGATCAGGTTTGACGCAGCCACTGTCCAGCCACGCCCCTGCGATGGCACTGCCGAGCTGGCCTGTTCCACCGATAATTCCGACCTTGATGTCTCCGGTCATGATAACTCCAGATCCGGTTTCTCCGAACCTGAAAGCCTAATACCAATCCGGTTAAACACGAAACGGGCTTGCCGGCGCCCGCAAAAGGTCTTTGCCTGTGGCCTTGGCCTCGAACCACTGGCGTTATCGCCTGTCCGCCGCTTTGCTTCCAGGAAGTCTAAGCCCGTTCACCGTCAACGTACGGTCGGGTCAGCCTGGGGGTAGTCCTCGATGGTCAGTTGACCATCATCCGGCTGATCCGGTTCTGTCCTCAGGCTCCATTCGACGGTTTCCGGTGCAAGTTCCTCCAGCCCCGGCAATGCGGACGGTATTTCGGTTTCCAGCTCGGTCGTCGGCAACTCGTTCAGCCATTCCGACTGCCACTTGCCGACCTTTCGTTCCTTGGCCTTTTCGGCAAGTTCAAACAGGTCTTCAGGAGCATCCGGGGCCGGATCCGCCCAGCCGTAGCGGACAAGCCGTCTGCTGAGGTCCATGGAACCGCGGCTGCAGGTGGCCAGGATCTGTTGCGGGCCGGTGTCCTCGATCTTGTCGCAGACCACCTTCAACTGCCGCACCAGGCCTCGCAGGAAGGTGCGTGCCCTTGCACCGCAGGGCCAGGTGCCGCCCAGGCGTGAAACGCAGGTTTCGTCCGATTTCAGCGGAACGATATGGGCAAGCGTCACCGTCAATCTGTCCGACTTGATACGCCCGCCATCCAGAACCTGCACGCGCATCAACTCCAGTGGTCCGTCCGGGATGGGTTCGGCCGGCGGGTCCTTCAGTTCCAGATAGCGTTTGGAAGGCTCGATACGTTTCAGATCGCCGTTGACTTTCGGCGCTGAAACACCTTCCGGCGAAACGTTGCGAATATCATCCGGCCGCGGTGCGGCTGCGACGACGACAACCGGCTCGCTTTGCGTCGGGGCAGCTTGCGAGGTGGTCTCGTCCGTCTGTACCGGTTCTTGCGCTTCGGCGGTGGAAGGAGCCACACGGCTTGCCGCTACCTGTTCCTTCTGCGCGGAAGGCGGGTCGCTCAGCAACAGCCATGCGAGCAGACCACCTGCGGTGGTCAGCACGATTGCAGGCATTATGAGAGGCCGAAGCTTCATCAATGGTGGCTCGCAGGTTATTGGCTCGCCCAGATAATACGGGCAGTCCACTCGATTGCCGAGTGCCGAAAACGCATGGAGTGAGAATTGTCCCCGATTGTGCGGACAGCCAGTTCTTCGCTGCCTGCCTCCTGCAACGTATAAATTGACAGACGGCCGCTGGCGAGCTTGAGTGCCAGCCGGTCCCCGTTTCGAAGCGGGGCATCGGGGGCAACGACTAAGATATCGCCGTTTCTGTAAAGAGGCTGGAAGTCTTCGTTGCTCACCTGCAGCGCAAAGGAGGCTCCGGGCAGCGGAAAGCTGAAACGTTGCCAGCTCGCGCCCGAGGGGCGGCCCGCGCCGTCGAAGGCAGCGCGGTCTGAGGCAGCTTCCAGTGCGGCAAGGGGCACCAGGGCAGGCAGGCTGTCACTGGGCCCGTCCACGGTCTCCACGCGTGCGGCAAAGGTGTTCAGGGCTTCGCCGGTCGCCGCCAGCACCTTGGCAAGCGACTCGGTAGAGGGCCACCGCGGGCGTCCGTCGCCCGCAACGCGTTTCGACGGATTGAACGCGGTCGGGTCCAGACCGGCCCGCCGTGCCAGGCCGGACGGGGAGAGTCCGTTCTGGGAGGCGAGGGCGTCGATGGCAGCCCAGACTTTTTCGTGTGAGAGCACGGTTACCGGTTTCTCCGTATTGCGCGACAGGAATAAATACCTTTCACGCATATGGGTTTTCCCGGCCAAATTTCAAAAGAAACAGGCAAGCCTGCGCGTGCGGCTTGTTCGGGGCGGCCCGGATGAGTAGTGTCCCGACCGGCTGAGCATGCGCCGGGCCTTTGCCTGCCATGCCGTCGCTGGCACAAGGCAAGGCAGACAGATGACACTGATATTCAAGATCGTTCCAAAATCCCTGTGGCAGGAAGCTATCGGCCTCGGCGTTTTCAAAGGCGCATCGGTGGATCTTCAGGACGGCTTCATTCATTTTTCCGCTGAAGATCAGGTTCGGGAAACCGCTGCAAAGCACTTCGCGGGCCAGCGGGAGCTGTTGATCGCCGCCTTCGATGCGGACAGTTTCGGCGACGATCTGAAGTGGGAGACCTCGCGCGGGGGCGCCCTGTTCCCACATCTCTACGCTCCGCTGGACCCGACGACTGCACTCTGGGTAAAGGATTTGCCGCTTTCGGCGGACGGGTCGCATGACTTTCCGGAGCTGGCGCGATGATACCGCCCTTTATGGAAAACGCCGCGCTGAAAGGCCTTCAGTGCCTGGACGCTGAAACTGCGCACCGTGCGACCATTCTGGCCTTGAAGTCCGGACTAATGCCTGCGCGCCGGAGGACTGACGATCCGCGTCTTGCGGTAAGGCTCTGGGATCTGACCTTCCCCAATCCGCTGGGCATGGCAGCCGGTTTCGACAAGAACGGTGAAGTGCCGGATGCCCTGCTGAAGCTCGGCTTCGGATATACCGAAGCCGGATCGGTGACGCCGAGGCCACAGCCCGGAAACCCACGCCCGCGCGTGTTTCGTCTGCCAGACGATGAAGGGGTGATCAACCGCTACGGTTTCAACAACGAAGGCCATGCGGCCCTGCGCCAGCGCCTCGAAGCCCGGCGAAAACATGCTGGCATTGTCGGCATCAACGTCGGGGCCAACAAGGATGCGACCGACCGGATCGCCGATTACGTCGCCGGGATCAGCGCTTTCGCCGACCTGGCGTCCTATTTTACGGTCAACATCTCCTCGCCGAACACACCGGGGCTGCGCGACCTGCAGGCGCGGTCTGCGCTTGCCGATCTGTTGACCGCCGTGATCCGTGCGCGGGATGCGTCCACGCAAAAGCTCGGACGCAAGGTTCCAGTCCTTTTGAAGATCGCGCCGGACGTGGCAGATGAAGACCTGCGGGACATTGTCGAGGAAGTGCTCGCCAAGACTGTCGACGGTCTGATCGTCTCCAACACGACCATCGGGCGCGAAGGCCTCAGCGGCAAGGGACCGTCGCAGGAGACCGGCGGCCTGTCCGGCAAGCCCCTGTTCCGTAGGTCGACCATCATGCTGGCGCGCGCCCGCAAACTGGCCGGACCCGACCTGCCGATCATCGGTGTTGGCGGTATCGACAGCGCGGAAACTGCCTGGACGAAAATCACCGCGGGTGCCGATCTGCTGCAGCTCTATTCGTCTCTCGTGTTCAAGGGTGCGGGGCTGATCGACGAGATCCTGAGCGGCCTGTCTGCGAAACTGGATCAGCACGGGATCGCATCGCTGCGCGAGGCTCGCGATGCCAATGTGGACGCCTGGGCCTCGGAAACGGCTTAGTAAGAGCCGCCGTCAGGCGGCTCCGAAGGTTTCCGCCGCCCGCTTCGGGCAGGCCGCCAGCAACGTCAGTCCGCGCGTGCCGAAAAACAGCAGGAACGCCAGCCAGAGGCCGTGATTGCCGAGGACCGGAAACAGCAGGTAATAGGCTGCCAGATAGACGACCAGCGACAGCAGCATCATGTTCCGCATGGTTGACGACCAGGTGGCTCCAATAAAGACGCCATCCATCTGGAAAGCCAGCACCCCGAACAGGGGCATCGCAATGGCCCAGCCCAAATAGGCTGCAGCCACCTGGCGGACATCTTCGGCTGTCGTCATGAAATCGATCACATGTTGGCCGAACAACCAGAACAGCGTTGACAGGATCGCGGCCAGCGCAAAGCTCCACAGGGCCGTCAGTTTCAAGGTGCGGTCGAAGGCGGGCCGGTATCTCGCGCCGACGGCCCTGCCGGCAAGCTGTTCCGCCGCGGTGGCAAGGCCATCCAGAAAGAACGCCGTCAGCATGATGAATTTTTCGAGCAGCGCGTTGGCCGCAAGAACGGTGTCGCCCTGGTCTGCCGAACGCGCGGTGAAAAACGCGAAGGCGAACAGAAGGGTGAAGGAGCGGATCATGATGTCGCGGTTGACGGCCATCATGCGCACCAGCAAGCGGCGGTCGAAAATGACCTTGGGAGCCGGCCATGGCGCCTTGCCGGAGGTGAAGACGATCAGCCCGACACCCAGGCATGTTGCCGCGATTTCACTCAGGACCGTTGCCAGGGCAACGCCTTCCACGCTCCAGCCGAACCCGATGACGAACCAGACACTGAGCCCGATGTTGAGCCCGTTGAGGACAAGCTGGAGAACAAGCCCGGTTCCAGCACGCCCAAGGCCGATGAACCAGCCGAGAATGGCATAGTTGGCAAGCAGAAACGGGGCGCTGTAGACGCGGATATCGAAATAGCGGCTCGTGGCGGCCTGCACATCGGCGCTGCCTCCCAGGAACCAGAGGCCGGTTTCCCGCAAGGGGCTCTGTAACAGGATGACGAGAAGGCCGCCGAAAGCTGCGATCAGAAAGGCGCGCAGCAGTGTCGCCCTGACTTCTTCCTCGTTCTGGGCCCCATAGGCCTGTGCCGTCAGCCCTGTTGTCCCGGACCGCAGGAAATTGAACGTCGTGAACACCAGGTCGAAGATGATGCCGCCGATGGCGATACCGCCAAGAAGGGCCGGGTCTCCGAGGCGCCCGATCACGGCCATGTCGACAATGCCGAGCAGAGGTGTCGACAGATAGGCGAGCGTCATCGGAATGGCGATTGCCAGAACGGAGCGGTGCGTAACCGCAAAGGCCAGGCTTGGCCGCTCGCCGGTAGCTAGAGGGTGGGACATGATGGCTCGCTTCAAAGGGAAGACCTTCATGTCCGCCATGTCCCTGCACGTCAATTCTTTTCCGCACATACCGGGTATACGTCGCCGCCTTGACACGGGGCAGGGAAGGGGGCTGCTCCTGAAGGTGGCGTCACAAACGTCATTGGCTCTGCGCAAAGGGGTGCCCGTGACGCCACAAGCGCCTTATATTGCGCACAGATGACCCTGCCGATCGTACACCATCCGGCCTATTGCGCCGATCTTCCCGCCAATCACCGGTTTCCGATGGACAAGTTCCGCGCCGTCGCCGAGCTGATACGTGAAAAAGGCCTCTTGGGCGACAGCGGCTTTTTCAGGCCCCGTCCAGCTCCTTTCGAGTGGGTCGCACTGGCACATGATCCCGCCTATGTCGACCAGGTCTTCAATGCCCGTGTGCCGGAGAAGATAGCGCGGGAAATCGGGTTTCCGATGCGCGAAGACATCGCCCTTCGTGCCCGCTGCGCCACCGGTGGAACCGTGCTCACGGGATATCTGGCACTGGAACACGGCATTGCCTGCAACACCGCTGGTGGCAGCCATCATGCCCGGCGGGCGCATGGCGCCGGGTTCTGCGTCTTCAACGACGTCGCCGTTGCCATCAAGGTGCTGCAAGCGGACGGGGCCATTCGAAGGGCGCTGGTGATCGACCTCGATGTCCATCAGGGCGACGGTACCGCGGACATCTTTCAAGGAGACCCGGATGTCTTCACGTTCTCGCTCCATTCGGAGAAGAACTACCCGGTCCGCAAGGTCCTTTCGCATCTCGACATAGGCCTTGCCGATGGCACGGGAGACGAAGTCTATCTTGCTGTTCTGGAGGAGGTGCTGCCGGACCTGCTGCGCCAGGGTCCGTGGGACATCGTCTTTTTCAATGCCGGTGTCGACCCCTATTCGGGCGACCGCCTCGGCAGGCTGGCGCTGTCACGCGAAGGGCTTTGCCGGCGCGACCGTTATGTCATTGAAACGGTGCGACAGGCAGGCGTGCCTCTGGCCGGCGTTCTGGGCGGAGGCTATTCAACAGACATCGACGAACTGGCCGACCGCCATGTCACGCTGCACCGGACAGCAAGGGCGGTTTTGATGGAGGGGGCGCTGTCTGCGGCGGGCTGAGACGTCCACACCTGGGGAAAACGGATCAAACCACGATATCCGACATCTGCACGGAAACATTTGCCGCAACGTTTGCTGCGGAGACAGCGTCCGTGCTGCCGGCGGCAATGGTTGAAGGTACTTCCGGCTCTGCCGCGATCTCTGTGTCTCTCAGTGCCTTGATGCCGTCCTTCAGGTTCTCGCGGACATCCTTGAGGTCCTTTTTGGAGTCGCGGTCATCCCGCTTGAGCAGGCGCTCGATCTGTTCGGCCAGCGCCTTGATGTCATCGGCCATCTTGGCAAGGGCTTCCTTGTCTCGCTGAAGCCCTGACCGGCGGCTTGCGGTATGAGCCCTGTCCGTTTCCTGTTGTCGTTCCGTATAGGTGAGGATGGCGGCCGCGAGGTCTTCCTTCCAGCTCTCGGACTTTTGCTCCTCCGGGGAGGACCGATCCTGTTCCTCACCGTTCTGACCTTGATCCGTTTGACCCTGGCTTGCCTGGCTTTGATCTGCCTGGCCCGAGGCTTCGGCCTGGTCTGCGCCGGACGGCGAGGCTGGGCCTGCTTCAGGCGCGGAAGTTGGAACACTTGCTTCGGAAATGCTTGCCGTCGCGACCGCGTCCGTGACCGGCACCTGACCTCCAGCTCCCAGGGCTCCGGTACCCAGAGCGCTTGCGTCCGCTGTCACCGCTGGCGAGCCGGTTGCGCCGGTGAGGCTTGACGCACCTGCAAGAGCGCCCGCGCCGGTTGCCCCACCGCTCAGGCTCTGTCCTGCCGATTTCAGGTCCTGGGAAGCGGATTTGAACTCCTTGGCGACCTGTTTCAGCTCCTTGAGCAGCCGCTTGGCCTGCTCTGGCGTTGCGAACCGAAGCATTTCCTTGAGCCGCTCGATCCGCTCCTTGGCCTTGTTGATCTTCTGGCTGAGCAACGCATCCTTGTTGGATTCCACCGACCGGGAAAGACTGTTGTTGAGTTCGACGGAGTCCTTGTACGTCTCGAACAGGGATTTTGCCTTGTCCTCGTCCTCCGCCGAGCCGGTCGCCGTGAGAAAGGTGGTGAGCTTCTGCGCTGCGCCCAGCGAAGCTGCCCGATTGCCCGCCTGAGTGCCCATACGCGAATAGGATTGAAAGGAGGCGGCAAATCTGGATGTGGCAACGGCGGACATGGAAAGGCCCTTTCAGGCTTGGGAAGGCCGCGCCAGTTTCCATTAATTTTGCTTAAGAAAGCGTTAATTTCCCGTGGAAGTTGCGCGCGGGGCCCAGGTCGGAACGTTGCCCATCCCAGTTCCTAGCGGTTGCGCCCCATGGCCAGAAGGCGGGTGACCAGCCAGATGGGCACGACCACCATTGCACCAATGACCAGATATTTGCCCAGCCGTCCGAGAGCGTTGAAACCCATGTTCCACAGGCGTTCGACAAACTCGATTGACATGGTGATCAGGTCGAGCGGGTCGAGGTTCAGCGCGGAGAGGATGATGCCGACAACGAAGGACAGGAACACAAGCCGCAAAAGCACCTGGGCTGGCGAGCCTCCCAGAAAACGGCTCAGGCCGGTGTCGGACATATGGGTCTCCTGCATGATGTTGGTATCAATCCTGGCCAGAAGTTAGGAACATTCGTTGCCGATTACAATGAGGCCACCCAAACACTGCGAGACCGGACGTTCTGAAGATGGCAGATAGTAAGATTTTTTATTAATTAAACTTGATGTCGTAAATCGTATAATTCTGTACGCATCATGCCAAAGACATGGATGCAGGCTTGGCGTATGAATACTTTCAGGAATGTGCATCTAGATCGTTTGCGGCTACCCACATCCGCTGCGGTCTGCCGTCCTCTACCTGCGGTGAAAGAAAGCCGCCGGCGCGGGAACTATCCCGAACCGGCAGATAAGGCACACACATCGCTGGATGGGCCAGCCGCCATCGACCCCACCTGTTCTTCATCCAACTGGATGAACAGCCGGTTGCGGTAGGTGGTTTCAGGGAGAAACACCCGTGAGACCGCCGGCAGTACGAATGATCTCTGGCACGGTGGCGACAAGCCCGAAGCCGCCGTGCCGCAATTCTTGGAAAATAACGAAGTGTCAGCGTAACGGCCGTGGCCGTGACCGCGGGGATTTTACTTTGCGGCGGCGGACTGCCGTAGGGCAGAGGGGAGTGTTGCCGCCGTCTTCGACCGCTTGACCGTCTGTTTGCGTGCCGATGCGGTTCTGTCCGTTGCATGCGGTCTGGAGCGCGGTGCATCCCGCACCTTTTTGGGGGACACCCCGAACCAGGTCTTCACCGCACGGGAAAAGGTGCTCAATTCCGAAAAACCGAGCAGATACGCGATCTCTTTCATCGGCATATCCGTCCCGAGCAGATAGCGTTCGGCAGCGGAGCGCCGAACTTCCTCGCTAAGTTGGCGGAAGCTCGTGCCTTCTCTTTCAAGAAGCCGCTGGACCGCCCGCTGGGACATGCCCAGTTTGGAGGAGATGAGCGGCAAAGTGCAGGCGCCGGTCGACAGGCTGGCCGCAACTTCGTTCGCAATGCGCGAAAGCGGTGATTCAAGCTCGCCGAAGCGCTCCAGTTCCGAGGTCGCCGATTTCAGAATGATCTCGTACAAATGGGCGTCGTGGCGCCGCAGAGGGCGGGAGAGCAGAGACTTCGGAAACGAAATTCGGTTCCGTGTCGCCCCGAATTTGATCCGGCCCAGATACTTTTTCTGAAAATTGGAAGTGCATCTGGGCGGCGGTGTCGCAAGCTCGATGAGGATTGGAGGCACCTGCATGTCGAGCGCATGTTCAATCTGCTGTGTCGCCCAGCCCACGCGAGCAAACACGTTCTGCCGCCATTCCCCTCGTCCCTCGAGAATGGGCCACTCGACGTAGCCTCCGGTCTCGTCCTCATCATACTTCAAGCGATAGGCATTGGTTCTGATCGGGCTGAACCTTGCCCAGGCCTGACAAGCGTCCCGAAGCGAAGGGGCGCAGGCGAACAGGTAGTCGAAGATGGAAAAACAGCCAATATCGATGGTGTTGAAGATGTCGAATAAGACAGCGTCGTCGTCCAGAACAACGGCGACATGTTCAAACACGGCATGCCAGGCAGCTATTGGGACGGTTCCCTGAGGATCGTCCAGGCTTGCGAGGTCGAACTCATAGAGCCTGGCCATCTGCGGCCAGTCAAGTTTGGCATCCGAACAGATGTCACGCAGAACGCGGAAGACATCGGAGCGCGCCCATTCGCCCTCAAGTGGCATACGTTTCTCCAGAAAGCCAATGCCTTATTCGAGGGGGAACTGTGCATGACAAGTCACGCCGGATCAAGTTTTGTCGTAAAATGCTAACAATTGTTGGGCGGGCGACAGTCCGGTGCCGCTCCCATCGGAGAGCGGCACCGGCTTGTGATCAGGCGGCGTCCTTGACCTTGGCGTCCGCTTTCGGCGGAAACTTGCCGTAGAAGGTCTCGTTTTCCTTGGCCATGTCCTTCAGCAGCTTATTGGGCTTGAAGCGCGGGCCCCATTTGCGGGTGAACTTCTTGCACAGCTCAACAAAAGCGGGCGTGCCCATCATGTCGATGTAGCTCAGCGTGCCGCCGGTATAGGGGGCAAAGCCGAAGCCAAGGATCGAGCCGACATCGGCTTCACGCACATCCGTCAGGCACTTTTCTTCAAAGATGCGGGCGGTCTCGAGCGCCTGCATCACCAGAAGCCGTTGCTTGAGCTCTTCGATGTTGAAGCTCTCGGCAGGCTTCGGCTGGCCGGTGACTTCCGGAATGCCGGGCCACAGGCTCTTGTCCTTGCCCTTGTAGTCGTAGAAGCCCTTGCCGTTCTTGCGGCCGAAGCGCTCCTGCTTGACGACCATCTCCTCAAGGATGTTGTCGAGCGGGCCCTCGACGTATTTGACGCCGAGGTCCTTGCGGGTTGCGGACACGATCTTCCACGCAAGATCCAGCGCCACTTCATCGCCAAGCGATAGCGGGCCAACGGGCATACCGCCCATCTTGCCGGCATTTTCGATCATGGCCGCCGGAACACCATCCGCAAGCATCATCAGGCCTTCACGGATGTAGGTCATGACAACGCGTGAGGTGTAGAAGCCACGGCTGTCGTTGACGACGATCGGGGTCTTCTTGATGGCCTTGATATAGTCGAGCGCCATGGCGAGCGCACGGTCGGAGGTGCGCTTCCCGAGGATCACTTCCACCAGCATCATCTTGTCGACGGGCGAGAAGAAGTGAATGCCGATGAAGTTCTTCGGCCGCTTGGATGCCTGGGCCAGCGAGGTGATCGGCAGCGTCGAGGTGTTGGAAGCGTAAATGGCGCGGGACTTCATCACCGCTTCCGCCTTCTCCGTCACCGCCTTCTTGATGTCGCGGTCCTCGAACACCGCTTCGATCACCAGATCGCAGTCGGCGAGGGCTTCATAGTCGACGGTGGCGGTGATCTTCGACAGCAGCTTTTCCTTCTGCTCCTCGGTCGCCCGGCCACGCTTGATCGCCTTGGTGATCAGCTCGTCGGAATGGGCCTTGCCCTTGTCGGCGGCCTCCTGGTCGCGGTCGATCAGTACGACGTCGATGCCAGCCTGCGCCGTGACATAGGCAATGCCTGCGCCCATGAAGCCAGCGCCCAGAATACCGATCTTGCGGATCTTGTTCGGTCGCTGATCGGCGGGACGGCGGGCCAGCTTGTTCAGCTCCTGCATGGAGACGAACAGCGAGCGGATCATGTTGGCAGCTTCAGGCGTCTGCAACACCTTGGCGAAGTAGCGGCTTTCCACCCGGAGCGCGAGGTCCATCGGCAACTGAAGGCCTTCGACAACCGAGCGCAGCAGGTAGCGGGCACCGGGATAATTGTCATGGGTCTCGCGGCGATAGATCGCGTTGGCGGCCGGCCAGAACTGGAAGCCTGCCGGAGAATAGACATTGCCGTTCGGCAGCTTGTAGCCCTTCTTGTCCCAGTCCTTGACCGGGTCCAGGCCTGCCTTCAGCATCTTCTTGGCAGCGGCGATCAGTTTCTTGGTCGGCGCGACCTCATCCACCAGTTTCATCTGCTTGGCCTGCGGGGCACGCAAGGTACGGCCCTGCAGCAGGAATTGCATACCCTGCTGGCCGTCGGTCATGCGCATCACGCGCTGGGTGCCACCGGCACCCGGGAAGAGGCCGACCTTGACTTCAGGCAGACCCATTTTCAGGCCTTCATCGACAACCCGGCCATGGCAAGCCAGCGCCAGCTCCGTGCCGCCGCCCATGCAGGTGCCGGCGACGGCCGCCACGAAGGGTTTGCCGCAGGTTTCCAGCTTGCGGTAGACCTGAGACAGCTTGCGCGAACCGTCGAAGAGCGCCTTGGCAGCCGCTTCAGCGTCATTGCCGCGCTTGACGTGGAAGTCCTTCAGCAGGCCTTCCAGCATGGTCAGGTCAGCCCCACCGGAAAAAGCGGATTTGCCGGAGGTGATCACGGCACCCTTGATGGCCTCGTCCCCGGCCACCTGGTCGACAATCGCATCCAGCTCGTCCATGACCGACAGATCGATGACGTTCATCGATTTTTCCGGCATGTCCCAGGTGATCAGGGCGAAACCGTCCTCATCGGTTTCAACGGTGAAATTCTTGTAGCTCATGTGATGGTCCTCCTCGGGTCAGGCGCCGGCCGACTGCAGATGGGCGCGCTGTTGCGCAGCCGTCTTCGTGCCGTCGACGACAACGTCGCCGGTGTGTTTGGTCTCTGCGGGTTCGAACAGCATCACCCAGCATTCGTCCTCAGCGAGCGGATTGTGCTCGACGCCCTTGGGCACGACATGCATGTCGCCCGCCTTCAGGACGGCGTCGTCCCGGTCGCGGTAGCGGATGGTGAGGCTGCCCTTGACGATGAAGAACAGTTCGTCCTCGTCCTGGTGGTCATGCCAGACGAACTCGCCTTTCAGCTTCGCAAGCTTGACGCTCTGATTGTTGACATCGGCTACCACGCGCGGAGACCAATAGTCGGTGATCTGGGCGAACTCCCTGTCGATGTTGCTGATCATGGTCAGACCCTCTCGATGATGGTCGCCGTGCCCATCCCTGCGCCGATGCACAGCGTGACGAGGGCGGTGTTGAGATCGCGGCGTTCCAGTTCATCGAGCACGGTGCCGAGGATCATGGCACCGGTAGCGCCAAGCGGATGGCCCATGGCAATTGCGCCGCCATTGACGTTAACGATAGCCGGATCGAGATCGAAGGCCTGCTGGTACCGCAGAACGACGGAGGCGAAGGCTTCGTTGATCTCGATGAGATCGATGTCCTTGATGTCCATCTTGGCGTTTTTCAGCAGTTTTTCGGTGACATCCACCGGGCCGGTCAGCATCAGGGCCGGTTCGGAGCCGATGTTGGCGAAGGCCTTGATGCGGGCGCGCGGTTTCAGGCCGCAGGAGCGGCCCGCAGTGCTGGAGCCGATCAGCACAGCGGCAGCGCCGTCGACAATGCCGGAAGAGTTGCCGGCGTGGTGGACGTGCTTGACCTTTTCGATTTCCGGATGGGCCTGAATGCCGACCGCATCGAAACCGCCCATGTTGCCCATCATCTCGAAGGAGGGATTGAGCGAGGCGAGCGACTGCATGTCGGTGTCCGGCCGCATGTGCTCGTCCCGGTCCAGAATGGTGATGCCGTTGACGTCCTTCACCGGCACGACCGACTTGGAGAACCGGCCTTCGTCCCAGGACTTGGCGGCACGCTTCTGGCTTTCCACCGCGTAGGCGTCGCAGTCATCGCGGGAAAAACCGTATTTGGTGGCAATCAGATCCGCCGACACGCCCTGGGGCATGAAATAAGAGGGAATGGCGACCTGCGGCTCGATCGGCCAGGAGCCACCCGAGGCGCCAAGGCCGACGCGGCTCATGCTTTCCACACCGCCGGCAATCACCAGCTTGTGCTGGCCTGCCATCACCTGGGCCGAAGCCATGTTGACCGCATCGAGACCGGATGCACAGAAGCGGTTGATCTGCATGCCCGGAACCGATTTGTCGTAACCGGCTGCAAACACCGCCGCACGGGCAATGTCGCCACCGGCTTCCCCGACCGGGTCGACACAGCCCAGGACAACATCGTCCACCCGGGTCGTGTCGAGACCGTTGCGGTCGCGGATCGCTTCCAGCGCGGTGGCAGCCAGACGGACGGTGGGCACTTCGTGCAGCGAACCGTCCCTCTTGCCGCGTCCGCGCGGGGTGCGCACGTGGTCGTAAATATAGGCTTCGGGCATCAGATCCTCCTCTGGAGCGGATTGGCCTCAGGTCTTTTCCGGCAAGGGATGACCGGGCATGAGGTCGTAAGGATGTTTCCAGCCGGGCAGAGCCTTGATCCGCCCCAGCCATTTTGTGACATTCGGATAAGCCTCGAGATCGATCCCGAGCTCACCTTCGTAAAAGAGATAGCTGCACAGCGAGAAGTCGGCGCTGGTCGGCTTCTTGCCGATGGCGAAATCGTTCTTCGCAAAATGCTTGTCCAGGATCGCAAGCGCGGCTTTCGAACGGCCATCCAGCCATTTGACGACGTCGGTTTCGCCGGTCTTCATCAGCGTACGCAGAAACCGCAGCGGGCCGAGCATGCCGGAAACCTTCTGATTGTCGAAGATCGTCCAGCGCAGGATTTCCCGCCGTTCCTCGTCGTTTTCCCAGCCAAAGGCGCCAAATTTCTCGGACAGGTCGTCCATGATCACGGCGGACTGGGTCAGGATGGCGTCCCCATGCACAAGCACAGGCACTTCACCCATCTCGTTCAGCGTATCGCGGAACTCTTCCGTACGGGTGGCGCCGTTGAAGAAGTCGACCCATTCCGGCTTCCAGTCGGCACCGCACAGTTCCAGCATCAGGGCCACCTTGTAGGAGTGCCCCGACTGGGCCATGCAGTGAAGAACGTATTCAGCCATAACTTGAAAATCCCCTCGCAAATCAAATTGGAACGCGACTATAGCGGCCGGTTTCGATTTGCGGGCTCAAATTTCCGCCATCAGCCAGCCGGTCCCCGGACGCCCTCAAAAGGCGTCCGCGGCAACCGACATCATGGTTTCGGAGCCGGACGAGATCCGGGCGAGGTGAGCGGCTGTTTCCGGCAGGGTGCGCTCCATGAAGAAACGGCCAAAGGTCAGCTTGGTTTCCAGCCAGTCAGCCTTGTCGCCTGCACCTTCCGCGGTCTTTTCCTGGATCGTCTTGGCGATCTTTGCCCACATGTAGCCCATGGCGACGAGACCGAAGAGGTGCATGTAGTCGACCGAACCGGCGCCGGCATTGTCCGGGTTCTTCATGGCGTTGTTCATGAACCACATGGTCGCGGCCTGAAGATCGTCCATGCCCTTCTTCAAGGGGCCGGTGAAGGCGGCAAGGGCTTCATTGTCCTTGTTCTCCTTCAGGAAGGTATTGACCTCGTTGAAGAAGCTCATGACCGCGCGCCCGCCGTTCGCCGGCAGCTTGCGGCCGACGAGATCCAGCGCCTGAATGCCGTTGGCACCCTCATAGATCATGGCAATACGGGCATCGCGTACGAATTGCTCCATGCCCCATTCGCTGATGTATCCATGGCCGCCGTAAAGCTGCTGTGCATTGACCGCGTTCGCAAAGCCTGTGTCTGTCAGAACGCCCTTCAGCACGGGCGTCATCAGGCCCATCATGTCGTCGGAAAACTGCTTGGACTTTTCGTCGTCCGAGCGGTGCGAGACATCGCCGTGCAGCGCAGTCCAGATGATCAGCGCACGGGCGGCTTCGTTGAAGGACCGGATTTGCATCAGGGTGCGGCGCACGTCCGGATGCACGATGATCGGATCGGCAGGCTTGTCCGGATTTTTCGGGCCGGTGAGAGCGCGTCCCTGGATGCGGTCCTTGGCATAGGTGACCGCATTCTGGTAGGCGACTTCCGACTGGGAAAGACCCTGAACGGCGACCCCGAGACGGGCTTCGTTCATCATGGTGAACATGGCGCGCAGGCCCTTGTTCTCCTCACCGACCAGCCAGCCCGTGGCATCGTCATAGTTCATCACGCAGGTCGCGTTGCCGTGAATGCCCATCTTGTGCTCGATGGAGCCGCAGGAAACGCCGTTGTTGTCACCCACCGAGCCGTCATCGCCGATCGCATTGCGCGGCACGACGAACAGCGAAATGCCTTTGGTGCCTTCCGGTGCACCTTCGATGCGGGCCAGCACCAGATGGATGATGTTTTCCGCCATGTCGTGCTGACCGGCGGAGATGAAGATCTTGGTGCCGGTGATCTTGTAGGACCCGTCGGCCTGCGGCACCGCCTTGGTGCGGATGAGGCCGAGATCCGTTCCGCAATGCGGCTCAGTCAGGTTCATGGTGCCGGTCCACGTCCCGGCGATCATGTTGGGAAGATATGTCTGCTTCTGCTCGTCCGTGCCGTGGATCGTGAGGGCCGCAACGGCACCTGCTGTCAGCCCTGGATACATGGAAAAGGCCATGTTGGCCGACGAGGCGAACTCGTTGAAAATGGTTGTCAGCGTATGCGGCAAGCCCTGGCCGCCATAGTTCGGATCGGCCGACAGTGTGCCCCAGCCGTTTTCGCAAAAGGCCTTGTAGGCTTTGAGAAAGCCTGTTGGCGTCGTGACGCTGCCATCGTCATTTCGGGTGCAGCCTTCACTGTCGCCGATCTGGTTCAGAGGCTGAAGAACTTCTTCTGCAAACTTGCCGCCCTCGCGCAGGATCGCTTCCACCAGGTCGAGAGGTGCATCGGCAAAGCCCGGAAGGTTGGAGTATCGGTCGTAGCCGAACACGTCCTTCAACAGGAAAAGCGTGTCATCGACGGGAGCGGTATAGCTCGGCATGGAAATCCTCCCAGATTTGCCGTTTATGTATTGACCTTACGTTTCCGTAAACGTCACCTTGGGCTCTATATACGCGTCTTGTTTTTTTCCGGCAAGTGGTGTCCCGACGGAAGGGGTGACAAAAAAAATACGCCTAAAACATGCTGATGGGAATGATTTCCGGGAGTTCGGCACACGAATTCGTGTTGAGAGAGCGTATTTTTGAAGAATTCTGTCGATTTGGGAAAAGGCTGTCGGTTCTCGTAAAAATTGCGCAAGGGCAGCTTTGCAAACAAAAACCGCCGGAGGTGGCTCCAGCGGTTTCAATTCTATCAGGTCGGAAAGGAAGGGGCTTATGCCTCTTCCGCTTCCTTGTGCTTCAGCATGCCGGACACGATCTCGACAGTGCGCGACAGTTCCTCAATGGCCTGTTCGATGTCCTTGCGCTGTTCTTCAAGAACGGCGATCTGTTCGTTGAACTTGGACAGCGCAACGCGCAACTGGGTCACCTGGCCGTCGCGCAGGTCGTAAAGGTCGAGCATGTCGCGGATTTCGGACAGCGAAAAGCCGACGCGCTTGCCCATGAGCACCAGCTTCAGGCGGGCGCGGTCGCGGCGGTTATACACCCGGTTCAGGCCGTCACGCTTCGGGTTGAGCAACCCCTTGTCTTCGTAAAAGCGTAGCGTACGCAGGGTGCAGTCGAATTCCTTTGCCAGATCACCGATCGTGAACTGGGTTTTCTTGGTGCTGTCGTCGGTCGCGGACACAACGTCCACAAGATCATCTTCATTGAGGATCGAAAGAGCTTCGCTCATAGCAGTTTGTTCTCGTTTTCCAGCCGTTGCCCGGCTCATCGTTGATGTTATGCAGTTTTCGAAACCCGCTCCGAAGACATGGTCTGCGGTGCGTTGGCAGGTGACGCGTTTGTGTGCACAGTGGCTCAGCCGGTTTCTTGCGTACTATTTAGCTTACGTTTGCGTTAACGTCCAGTCACGGAAGGGCCCGGGGGGAAATTTCGTTAACGTAGCGTTCGGCGATTCGCTCGACCCTGTTCCCCAGAAATGCGGTTATTCATTCGAAAACGGACTGTTTTCGCATTTAGCAACGCCAATTAACGGCCTGTTTACCCTAAAACGACAAAGTCTTTCAAAACGCTGCGCCTGTCCCGTCCTCGACGGAAGTTTGGTGCAGCCTGCTCCATCAGCGGTCTGAATGACCGTCAGCCCAGGGTCAAGAGATGCCGGCTTGGAAGAAAAACGAGGCAGGACGCCGCGGCCGTGATGCGTATGAAGGCGATGACTTTTACGATGCACCGCGCCGCGAGCCGGCGCGCAGCCGTATCGAAAGGTTGACGCGTACTGCAACGGCGCTCGGCGGTCAGGACCGTTATCCCTCCGAAGAACGCGACGAGGACCTCGATGCCGTGGCAGACGAGTTGGACCGCCTGTTGGCGGACCAGGCGGAACCACGTCGGCCAACAAACAGGCCTGAAACCCGCCGGCCCGAGCCGCGTCAGCCTGCGCCGCGCCGCAGAGCGCAGCACAGGGAGCCGGGCATCGATGACGTCATGGGGGCTCTCGATCGTCTGGACGAACAGGTACAAGGGCTGGCAAGACCTGACCCGAGACACGATTACGGGCAGGACTATCGTTCCGATTTCGTGGACGAGCCGCTTCGCTCAGCGCCAAGTTCGCGTCCGCGCCCCGGCAGCTACGCCATCGACAATTTGCCTGCCGAAGACCCCTCCTATGAAGAAGACGATGCTTACGGAACGCACTACGCGCGGCAGCCGTCCCGCCACCGGGACCGGGACGGGCGCGGCAGAAACGACGCATCCATGCATATTTACAAGGACCTTGGCCGCCGCATCGATGCGCTGAGAGCGCCGCAGGAACAGGCTTTCAATCAGGTTCGTGACGAACTCGGTTCCCTGCGCGAGGCGCTTGGCGGCCTGTCGCGCGGCACCAACGAAACCGTGAGCCGGCAGAACGCGGAATTGCGCCGCTTGTCCGACATGGTCGAGCGTCTGCGGGCCGACAAGAAGAACGATCAGCTTGCCCGCGATATCCGCAAGGAAGTTGCGGATCTGAAGGACATGGTTGGCCGCACCAACGTGGAAGGGGCTCTGCAGACCCTTGAGCATGGCTATGCCCACATTCTGCAACGCCTCGACGAATTGTCACGTGCTTCGGTGGACCCGCGTGTTCTGAGGGGCGTGACCGCCCGCCTCAACGAAATCGAGGACGCCTTTGCCGCGCTGCCCCGGTCCGAGCACATGATGGTGCTGGAAGACCGGGTCGTCAGCATTGCCGAACGTATGGAAGAGCTCTTGCAGCGCAAGGGCCATGACGAGATCGAACCTCTCCGCGCTGAATTGCGGGAAGTGCGCGGCTTCGTCGAACAGATCGACATCAAGGGTCTTGTCGAGGGCATCGACGACCGGATGAAGTTCGTCTCCAGCCGGCTGGACGATCTGGAAGTGCTGGCGCGTGAACAGCGTGGTCTGGACAGCCGTCTGTCCGCCATGGAACAGCGCATGCCGGAACCGGAAACCATTTCCAGGCTGCAGGGGCGTCTTGAGGACATCGTCGGCATGATGGCCGATGACCGCGCCGCTCCGGTCGACAGTCAGCATCTGGGCCAGGTCGACCGTCGTCTCGATGAGATCGTTGACCGCCTGGAGCGGATGGAACAGGCCGGGCCGCTGCCTTCGGGCGATGCGGGAGCTTTCGCGGCTCTTGAACACCGCCTGGAAACGATTTCCAGCAAGATAGACGCAATCGAAAAGAAATCAGCTCGGCCCGTTCCTGTTCTGGATGCGGCAGCCATGCGGGCAGGCGGCAATGCGCCGGACACCAAGTTCCTTGTCCAGCTTCAGGAACGCCTGAACGATCTGACCGAGCGTCTGGAACAACCGAAAGACACCGTTACGACATCCGATCTCGACAAGCTTCGGGCGGAAATCGGGTCCATGCGCGCCAGCGTGTCCGCCCCGGCCTCCACCGAGGCACTGGAACAGCGGATCGCCGATCTGGCGCAGGTTGTGTCGAAGGGCGCCGAAGTGACCGATGACGGCCGCTTCGAACAGCTTGGCGCGAAGGTTGCCGCGCTCGCTGAACAGATCGAAAGCACGTCTTCGCGCGCCTTCAGCATGGAGCAGTTCTCGCCGTTCCTGGAGCGGATCGAGAAGGGCCTGGAGAAAACCCGGGCGGACGTCGTCGGGATTGCCCGCGAAGCTGCCCTGGAAGCCATCGAAAACGCTCCGACAGCTCGTAGCGGCCAGTATGATCAGGCCATTACGGAGCTTCAGTCCGATCTGAAGCGATTGCTGGATGCCGCCGAAGGAAACGACGAGCGGACACGCAACACCTTTGACGGCGTCAAATCCGTTCTTGGATCGCTGACCGAACGCCTGGACAATCTGGAACGTGCCGAACATATCGGCGACGGGCCGGCTTCCAGCTTCTCACCGATCAATGTCGACGAGCCTGCTCCGCTCTTTTCCAAGAGGTCAAGGAGCAAGAAGTCGGAAGGCGAGCAGCGTCCGGTTGAAGCACCGCGTTCCGACGACCGGACCCGGGACCGCAAAGCCGACTTCATTGCCGCCGCCCGGCGGGCCGCACAGGCTGCATCTGCCGAAGCCGCTCAACTCGAAAAGCGCCAACAGACGGTCGAAGAACCGGAAGTGGCCGACGAGGAACGCGGCAAGGCACGCGTCGGTTGGCTGCGCAACGTCCTCAAGCGCGACAAGTCCGCCGCCAAGGCAGACAAGGTTGAGCCTGTCGAAGACCTGGAACTGAAGGCCGAGGAAGTTGCCGATCAGGCGTTCGATTCTCAGGATGCGACCGTTCTCCCGGGTGACCGCCCGGCGCCGGAAACGCCCCAGGCCTCCAATGGACGCCGCCGCGCCATTCTCTACACCGCTGCTGCCGTCGTGCTGCTGCTCGGCACGCTGCAGGTGTTCCGCATGGCAACCGGTGTCCCGGAAGAGGGCGACCAGCTTGCCGCCAATACGCCCGAAACCGTTGAAGCCGTGCCCGCGCAGGACATGGCGGATGCGGCCCCGGCACAGGCAGATGCCCAGCCGGTCGCTGACAAGGCAGCTGAAGTTGCTCTTGCAGAAAGCCGCGGCGCCGAAGCTTCGGGTCCAAAACCCGCAGGTTCTGAAGGTGTGGCATCCGGGGCAGGTCAGCCTCTGCCGGACGACACAGGCGATGCAATGACGGAGCAGGCACCGGCTGTGGCCGCCGCGCAGCCCGAACCGTCTCCCTCAGCTCCGGTCACGGAGAGCGGCACCGTCCAGACAGCGTCTGCCACCGGACCGCTTGCCCCGGAAACCGAACTGGCCTTCGCCCCGCCTGCTGGCGTTGCGAGCACCTTTGGCGCTGCCGGTGAAAGCACAGTGTCAGGGTTCCAGCCTGCAAGCGACGCTGGTGCGCCGGCAAACCTCCTCGCCAACCTGCCGCCGGAAGGCGTTGGTCCGATGGCGCTGCGCAGTGCTGCAGCCAGTGGCAATGCGGCCGCGGAGTTCCTGGTGGGTGTGAAATTCACCGAGGGGAACGGCGTCCCGGCAGATCTGGCCACGGCGGCGGTCTGGTATCAGAAAGCGGCCGACAAGGGCCTTGCGCCCGCACAGTACCGGCTCGCCAGCCTTTACGAGAAGGGTCGCGGCGTCGACAAGGACCTGCCGAAGGCAAAAGCCTGGTACGCCAAGGCCGCCGAGGCAGGCAATGCGAAAGCCATGCACAACCTTGCCGTTCTTTATGCGGAAGGGGGCGGCGAACAGCCCGACTATGCCGCCGCTGCAAAGTGGTTCGAGCAAGCCGCCAACTTCGGCGTCAAGGACAGCCTGTTCAATCTGGGCATCCTCTATGCCGGCGGCATCGGTGTCGATAAGGACCTGGTTGCCAGCTACAAGTGGTTTGCCATCGCAGCTGATCAGGGCGATCCGGAAGCGGCCAAGCGCCGTGACGACGTCGCCAACATGATGGACCAGGAAATGCTCGCCAACGCCCGGCTTGCCGTCGAGAGCTTCAAGCTGAAGACGCCCGATGCGGCTGCCAACAAGGTGACGATGGAACCGGCTTGGGTGGATGCCGCTGCATTGCCGGCGGAAAAGGTGTCGATCCAGGCTCCCGACAACACGGCCATGGTCAAGGAAGCCCAGGACAAGCTGAACTATCTCGGTTTCGACACCGGCACGCCGGACGGTCAGATGGGGCCGCGCACCCGTAGCGCGATCCGCGCCTTCCAGCGCAGTCTCGGAATGCCGGAAACCGGAGAAGTTGACAGTCGTCTGCTGGACGAATTGAAGAGCCAGGCGATCTGACCCGGAAGCACTGATCGACCTTGACCGGCGAAAGATCTGGAAATCCGAACTCGGAATGACGCCCAGTCAGGCTTGCTGCCCGGCTGGGCGTCCTGGCTGTGTGGCAGCGCTCTTGATCTCTCCTGGTGCCGGAAGAAAGAACGTGCCGGCAACAACGGATGCCGCTGTCAGCTTTGCATTGGATAAACCCATGGCAAAAATGCCATCAGATTTTTGACGGGAGAAGCGGTATCGGATGCGGTCTTGAAAACGGGCCTGATGCCGGGACAAATTCGCAACGCATTGGTCGAATTCCGCCGGTCATTGGTCTAAAATCGGCGAATGGAACGGAACCGGCCTGCAGGCCGGTTGACAGGCCGGACAGTACAGGTCTTTAACCATTTCATCGTAATCAATATGCAGTCATTTCTGCAATTTTCCGGTTGATCCCGTGCAATTATACCTGCCCATAGCCGAGATTCCGGTGAATATCTTCGTGATATTCGGCATGGGCGGTGCCGTGGGGTTCCTGTCGGGACTGTTCGGTATCGGCGGCGGGTTTCTGCTGACGCCGCTGCTGATCTTCTCCGGCATCCCACCGGCTGTTGCCGTCGCAACCGTCACCACCCAGGTGGTTGCCTCCTCGTCGTCGGCTGTCGTCACCTACTGGCGACGAAAGGCCATCGACCTGAAACTCGGCACGATCCTGCTCTGCGGTGGTGTGCTGGGCTCGCTGATCGGCGTCATCCTGTTCCAGGTGTTGCAGTCTGTCGGTCAGCTCGATGTCGTGATTTCGCTGTCCTATGTGACGTTCCTGGGCGCCATCGGCGGCTTGATGCTGTTCGAATCCATCCGTGCCATCCGGCGGCGCAAATCCGGTGTAGCGCCCAAGGCGCGCAAACCCGGGCAGCATAACTGGATCCACGGTCTGCCGCTGAAGGTGCGCTTCCGCCGCTCCAAGCTCTATGTCAGCGTCATTCCGGTTGTCGGGCTTGGCGCGATCATCGGCTTTCTCGGCACGATCCTGGGCATCGGCGGCGGCTTCATGATGGTCCCTGCGCTGATCTATCTGCTGCGCGTTCCGACCAACATCGTCATTGGAACCTCCCTGTTCCAGATCCTGTTCACCATGGCGGCCGCAACCGTGTTCCATTCCATGGGTACCAAGACAGTCGATATCGTTCTGGCCATGACGCTGATGATCGGTGGTGTTATCGGAGCCCAGTTCGGCGCCCGCATGGGCCAGAACCTGCGCGGCGACCAGCTCCGCCTGCTGCTGGCTCTGCTTGTGCTGGCTGTCGGCCTGCGTTTTGCGGTCGACCTTCTGCTGACGCCGGACGATTTCTATTCCATCGCGATCCGGAAGGGAGCAGGGGCATGAGCCGGCTGATCCTGCTTCTGTCGATCGTCCTGTGTCTGGCGACAGGCGCAAACGCGCAGAACCGGCCCGCTCAGGAACTGGTGACGTCCCTGTCGTCGGACCTGATCTCGATCCAGTCCAATTTCACCGGTACGGAAATCGTCATTTTCGGGCAGGCCAGCAACATCGAGCGCCAGCCGAACGACCCGAGCGGTTACGAACTTGCCATCGTCGTGGAAGGTCCGCCCCAGGATATAACCACGCGCCGCAAGGGCCGCTTTCTGGGCGTGTGGGTCAACCGCGAGGCCGAGCGGTTTCAAAACGTGCCGTCCTATTATGCCGTCGCGAGCACGATCAACATCGGCAGAATGGCAAACCGCACGGTGCTTGATGATCTCGGCATCGGCCTCAACCACATCAATCTGGCGGTGTCCGGCGTTTCCAACGTGGCGCTGTCCGATCGGGACGATTTTCGCCGCGCCTTCGTTCGTCTGCGCAAGCAGATGGGCCTCTATTCGGAGCAGGAAACCTCGATCACCTTTCTGACCGACACGATGTTCCGCACCAATATTCCGCTGCCGGCCAATATTCCGGTTGGCGACTACAAGGTGAAAAGTTTCCTGTTCCTGCATGGCAATGTGGTGGCCCAGACAGAGCAGACACTGGCCGTCGCGAAAAGCGGTTTTGAACAGGTCACCTTCGAAATGGCCCAGTCCTATCCGTTGCTTTATGGCCTTCTCGCAGTCTCTCTGGCCATTTTTACCGGCTGGCTCGCCGGTGTGATCTTCCGCAAGGATTAGTCCGCCTTGGGGCTTCCCGCAGCTATCCAACGCTCTCGGTTCGGATTGCCCTGCACTTGCGCAACACCTTTGGTGCGCAACGTAAAACCGCTTGCAAGCGCACTTTCCACTGGCGCTCTCCGCTGCCGCGGCTATTCTCAAGTCCACCGATTTTTCAGACTGTTGGGGCAGGCGGATATGACAGAAGAACCCTCATCCACACCGCGGGTGAAAACAGTCGTGAAACAGGACCCGACGCTTGATGCCAGGGTCATCGACATTGCCATCCGCCTCGGTGTTCTCGGGTTATTCGCCTATTTCTCGCTTCAGCTCGTTGCACCATTCTTTCTGTTTCTGGTCTGGGCCGTGGTGCTGACGGTTGCGCTGTATCCCGTCTTTGGCTGGCTGACAGCCAGGCTTGGCGGACGCAAGGTTCTGGCAGCTGTGCTGATCACCCTCTTCTGCCTGGCGATTGTCATTGGGCCCGTCGCGGTGCTGGTGGTCAGTCTCGTCGATACGCTGCAAGGGTGGTACCACGGCGTTGCCAGTGGGGTGCTCAAGCTGCCGCCGTTGCCGGAGAAGCTGGCCGCTTTTCCGGTGGTCGGCGCAAAGCTTTCCGAAATCTGGCAACTTGCCGGCCAGGGGCTGGAACAGGTGTATGCCAAGGTCGGACCGACCTTGGTGCCTGCCGGCAGTCGCATTCTCGGCGTTCTGGCGTCTCTCAGCGGCAGCGTTCTGTTCTTCGTTGTGTCCATCATTCTGTCAGGCTGCCTGTTTGTGCCGGCTCCCGCTCTTGCCAAGGGCGCCAAGCTGTTCGCCGACCGCATCATTGCTCCGCGTGGGTCTGAATTCGTCGATCTGGCCGGAGCCACCATCCGCAATGTCTCGCGTGGCGTCATCGGTGTCGCCGTCGTTCAGGGGCTGCTCACAGGCATCGTGCTGATCGCCTTTTCCGTGCCTCTTGCCGGCGTCCTCACCTTTGTGGCCCTGATCCTGTGTATCGTCCAGATTGGCCCGGCACTGGTGATCATCCCGACAATCATCTGGGCGTGGAGTTCCTGGGACCTGATGCCGGCGCTTCTGTTCACCGTGCTGATGGTGCCTGTCATGCTCATCGACAACGTCTTGCGGCCGATCCTGATGTCCCGGGGCCTCAACGTGCCGATGCTGGTGATCCTGATCGGTGTGCTCGGCGGCACCATAGCCTATGGCTTGATCGGCCTGTTTCTCGGGCCCGTCATCCTGGCGGTCTTCTATGAACTGGTCATTGCTTGGGTGAAGGCAGGCGAGAAGAGGCCGGCTTAAGAGACAGCCTGACGAGAGACACTTTCGGGATCAGAAACCGAGACCTGTCAGTCCCCGACCAGCCGGCTGGCGGTAAAGGGGAACAGACGGTCGTTGCCAAGCATGAAGACCGAAAACTGGCGCCGCCGGAACAGCATGCCATAGGCTTCATCAGTGACATTGAGGCCACCTGTCAGCGCGCCGAAGGCGGGCAGGACAAGACGGGTGCCGTCGGTGACGAAGCAGGCCCGGCGGATCGAACGGCCAAAACGGCGCACGCGGGCAGCCGGATGCAGATGGCCGCAGATTTCGCCTGCGGTCGAAGAAGACCCGACCTTTTCAATCGGCTCATGACGGAAGGTCAGCGGTCCGATGGTGATCTCATCAACCGTGACACCGCAAAGGCGGACCGGTGCGATCGGATCGTGGTTTCCGGTGACCCAGATCCATTCACGGCCCAGCTGCAAGGTCGTCAGCATGGCACGGTAAGGCGCTGGCAAGCGGTCGGACCCATCGGGATCGTGAAAACTGTCGCCAAGGCAAACGACGCAAGCCGGATCGAAGGCATCGATCACGCCGGCAAGCTTCTCCAGCGTTGCCCCGGTGTCATAGGGCGGCAGCATCACGCCGCGCCGGGCGTAGCTGGAACCTTTTTCGAGATGGAGATCTGCCACCACCAGGGTGGATTCATCCGGCCACCACAGAATGCCGCTGTCATGCAGACCGACCAACTGGCCATTGATCTGAATGTCATGACATACCGGCGCAGCTGCATATTTGCGCAGATGGGATGTCAGGGCACTCATTCCATGGCCTCCAGTACGAGTTCTTCGGCTGCCTCGGCCAGCAGCGTGTCCATGGCTTCCCCGTAGACCGGTTCTTTCCCTATTTCGAGAAGAATTGGCACGGCAAGGGGAGACACATGCGGGAGTTCAGTATGCGTGATTCGTCCACGTATACGGGCAAGAAGTTCCCCCAAACGCGAGATATCCAAAAGTCCTTCCGCGGCATCGTTCCAGGTTGCCTTGAGGAGTATGTGGTCTGGTTCATGGGCACGTAGCACGTCATAGATCAGGTCCGAGGAAACGGTTACCTGCCGGCCCGATTTCTCCAGCCCCGGATGGCGGCGCTCGATCAGACCGGCAATGACAGCACAATTACGAAACGTACGTTTCATGAGGCTGGATTCGGCGAGCCATGCATCGAGATCGTCCCCGAGTATGTCTTCCTCGAACAATCTGTCGAGCGGGATCCGGCCGGAGGAAAACAGCAAAGACAGGTCGCCGAGTCCCCAGACGGCAAGCGCATAATCGTTGGCGACGAAGCCGAGCGGGTTTGCGCCAAGCCGCTCCAGCCGCTTGGTCACCAGCATGCCCAGGGTCTGGTGCGCCAGGCGCCCTTCAAACGGATAGCAGACCATGTAGTGCTTGTTTGCGCGCGGAAACGTTTCTACCAAAAGGCCGTCTTTCGCCGGCAGCACGGATTTTTCCTGCTGGATGGTCAGCCAGTCGCGCACCTGTTCCGGCAGCGCCTTCCAGGTCTCGGGTGTCGCCAGCATCGTGCGGACGCCTTCAGCGAGATAGGTGGAGAGCGGAAACTTGCCGCCCATGTAGGACGGAATCATCGGATTGTCCGATGTGGTGCGCGAGACATAGGCCTCGTTTTCGCGGATGCCCTCGAAACGCACCACCTCGCCGCCGAAAAGAAACGTGTCGCCCGGGGCCATCTGCTCCAGGAAGTACTCTTCCATCTCGCCCAGCACCCGGCCACCCCGGCCAACGGGCGCCCTTCGTCCGGAAGCCTTGGAGCGCACCAGCCGCACCTTCAGCATCGGGGCTTCGACAATGGTGCCGACGTTCAGCCGGTATTGCTGCGCGATTTTCGGGTGGGAGATGCGCCAAAGCCCGTCCTGGCCCTTCCGCAGCTTGGCATATTGGTCGTAGCTCTTCAGTGCGTAGCCGCCGGTGGCGACGAAATCGAGCACTCGCTCGAAGGTCTCCCAGTCGAGGTGCCTGTAGGTTTCCGAGGACCGTATCTCATTGAAGACATCCACTGCATCCAGCGGGTCTGCACAGGCAAGGCCGAGCAGATGCTGGGCAAGCACGTCCAGCGCGCCCTGGCGCAGCGGCGGCGTGTCCTGGTCGCCACGCATCGATGCGGCAAGAGCCGCCTGGCATTCGAGCACTTCGAACCTGTTGGAGGGGATGAGGATCGCCTTTGACGGCTCATCCATGCGGTGATTGGCGCGGCCGATCCGCTGGGCAAGGCGGCTGGCACCCTTTGGCGCGCCGATGTTGATAACCAGATCGATGTCGCCCCAGTCGATGCCCATGTCCAGCGAAGAGGTTGCCACCACTGCCTTCAGAGCGCCGGAGGCCATGGCCGTTTCGACTTTCCGCCGCTGGCCGACATCAAGCGAGCCATGGTGTAGCGCAATCGGCAGCGTATCGTCGTTGATGCGCCAGAGTTCCTGAAACACCATTTCCGCCTGACTACGCGTGTTGACGAACAGCAAAGACACATTGTGAGCCTTGATCAGCTCATAGATGTCGGCAATGGCATAACGTGACGAGTGGCCGGACCACGGCACGCGTTCTTCGCTCTCCAGAATCGAGATGTCGGGCTTGGCGCCACCGGCGACCTCCACGATGTGAGACAGCGCCCTTCCATCCGGGTCCGGTTGATCGACCAGATAGGCGCGCAGGTCATCTGGTTCGGCGACGGTTGCCGAAAGCCCGATCGTTCTGAGGTTCGGTGCCAGCCGCCGCAGACGGGCGAGACCAAGCGCCAGGAGGTCGCCGCGTTTGGACGTCACCAGCGCATGCAACTCGTCCAGAATGACGGTTCGAAGCGAGGCGAACATGCGGGCCGAGGCCGGGTCGGACAGCAGCAGGGCAATCTGCTCCGGCGTTGTCAGCAAAATGTCCGGCGGATTGAGCTTTTGCCGCTGCCGCTTGTGAGACGGCGTGTCGCCGGTCCGGGTCTCCAGCCGGACGGCAAGATCCATTTCCGAAACCGGAGCCTCCAGATTGCGGGCAATATCGACCGCAAGCGCCTTCAGCGGCGAGATGTAAAGCGTGTGGATGCCATTGCCTGCAGAACCGGGTTTGCGCTTTCCCCGTGCTTCCAGTTCCACCAGGCTGGGCAGGAAGCCTGCCAGGGTCTTGCCGGCACCGGTTGGCGCGATCAGCAGCGTGGAATGGCCTTGTTGAAGATGATCGATCAGTTGCAGCTGATGCGGCCTCGGAGCCCATCCCCGCGAGGCGAACCAGCTTTGGAATCTGTTCGGTAGCAACTGCACGTCCATGGCTTGGTTTTAGGCCAGGGTTTGGTGAAAGGCGAGGGGGATGTTCCTAGATTGTTCGGCTTGCGTTCAGCTTCCCCATGGTCAATTGTGCGGAAATATACCTTTGGGGGAGGTTGTTTTGAAAACACTGGTATTTATACGACTTTTATCGGCTGCAGTTCTGTCTGCAACCGCGGGTGCAAAGGCTTCGGAAAGCCTCAATTACCGTTGCAATCTCGGAAATCAGTTCGCCTTCATTGAAACGATCCCGGAAGAGGGGCGCGCAATTCTTGAGGACATTGACGGCAAGACCATCCTGGTACCGGACGGGAGGGGCGGTTACTTCAACGATGGCAAGGAGATTTCCTTTGACCGGGACAAGCCCGTCCCCGAACTCTGGCTCGGCGACGTGTCGCATCGCTGCGAAATAGCGACACCGGCTTCCAGCAACAAGACTCAAGCGAACGGCGCTGTTGGCGGGAACGAAACGCAATTGAATCTCCAGGGACAATCTCTGGGGGGCAAGCTTCGCGACGGGCCCGGTTTGAACTTCCGGCAGACCGGCAGCCTTTCGGAAGGAACCTGGGTCACGATCCTGAAAAACGCGGGCGTGCGAATGGATGGTTATGACTGGTTCGAAGTGGTGGCTGACAGCGGTTTGCGCGGTTACCAGTGGGGCGGGATCATGTGCTCCAACGGCTCGCAGATTGCCGGTGTTTATCAGGCCTGCGGTGCGCAGGCGTCTTCACAACCGGCTGTGAACGTGGCTCAGCAGCAAGGCGGCGGCTGGATGGCCTTCGCGCTGGCCCCCGGTGGAGCCTTTGGTCATGGTGCTGCCCCGACCCGGGCGGGTGCGGAGCAGTTCGCCATGCAATATTGTGGCAATAACCAGTGCCGGATTGCAGATACGACGCAGGCAAGGTGCCATGCGCTGGCCGTTTCGCCTTCAAGCAACGGTATCGGGGCAGGCGACAGCGAACAGGCCGCGATGAATTTCGCCATGGGCTGGTGCTCGAACAGCGGCGCATCCGGCTGCCGTATCGAATACAGCTACTGCCAGTGATCCGGGACAACACCATGCGGCCTTCTGGCCGCATGGCGGTGGCATAAACGCGAAACCGGCCCTATCTAGCGTCTGATGTCCGATCTCCTGACCCTCACGCCTGAAGGCCTGTTCTGCGCTGAAGCAGGTGTCCATATCGATCCGGTCCGCCCCGTCGAAAAGGCTGTGATCACGCATGGCCACGCCGATCACGCCCGGTCGGGCCATGGGGCGGTGCTGGCGACCCGCCAGACACTCGACATCATGGCAATCCGCTATGGCGAGAATTTCTGCGGGTCGGCACAGGCAATCGATTATGGCGAGACGCTGAAGCTACGTGGTGTCGAGATCTCGCTGCATCCGGCAGGACATGTGCTTGGCTCTGCCCAGGTGTTGTTGGCATCTGCCGGGCAGCGGACTGTCGTCTCCGGTGACTACAAACGCCAGGCGGATCCGACCTGTGTGCCTTTCGAAGTGGTGCCCTGCGATACATTCGTGACCGAGGCGACTTTTGGCCTGCCGGTGTTTCGGCACCCGCCGGCGCAACAGGAAATTGCCAAGCTGCTTTCCTCGCTGGAGCTGTTTCCGGAGCAGACCCATCTGGTCGGGGCCTATGCGCTCGGCAAGGCGCAGCGCGTGATCGCCGAACTGCGGGCCGCCGGTTACGAAAAGACCATCTACATGCATGGCGCACTGGAAAAGCTGACGGCTTACTACCAGAGTCAGGGGATCGATCTCGGCGAAGTGGACCCCGTCGGCAAGCGCGGCAAGGAACTTGCCGGGGAAATCGTCCTGTGCCCGCCCGGGCAGCTTTCGGACAGATGGTCCCGCCGGTTCGGCGATCCGGTTGCAGCTATGGCCTCGGGCTGGATGCGCGTCAGGGCGCGCGCGCGTCAAAGAGGGGCCGAACTGCCGCTGATCCTGTCCGACCATGCCGACTGGGACGACCTCTGTCGCACCATCCTGGAAACGGGAGCCGAGCAGATCTGGGTAACCCACGGCGCGGAAGAGGCACTTGTCCACTGGTGCGAATTGAATGGACGAAACGCCCGCCCGCTCAATATGATAGGCTATGACGACGGCGAGGAAGCCGACGTTGCGCGGGCCGCACAAGGCTGATCAGGCCCGCACGGAATTGCGGCAAATTTTGCTTTTGGGGGGAGAGGCATTCATGGCGGACGACGGTGGATTTGCAGGTGCCGGCAACGGCCAGACAAACGGGGCCGGTGCCAGTGCCAATGGCGACGCGGAAGAAGCGATCGCCCAGCTTTTTGACGACTATCAGGCCGGTTTCAACGACTACGATATCGACAGGATCTGCGATTGTTTCGCGCTGCCGACCGTCATCTGGCAGCACGAGAAAGGCCATGTCTTCAACGACGACGAAGAGCTGATCGAAAATATCGAGGCGCTCCTGCAGGCATTGGAAAAGGAAGGCGTGTCCCATTCGGATTTCCACGTCGTTTCCAGCCACGTCAGCGGCTCGGCCGCTCTGGTGACGCTCGACTGGAGCCAGGAAACGGCTGACGGCGAGGCCGTTTTCGAATTTACCTGCCATTATCAGCTCATCCAGGACGGAGCGGATTGGGTTATTGCCTGCATCATCAATGAATAAAACGATGAGCGGGAAGTCAGGATGCCTTGTCCTGCCGGTCCTGTGCCTGCTTTTTGCCCTGTCGGTGCAGGCTGTGGCAGAGACACCGGAAACCTTTGGTGCGTTGACGCCGGCGCCGGAAAGCCTGAGAGACTGCGTGCTGCCGGACATGGCACCCGGAAAGGTGCTGCTGGAGACCGATTGCCGCTATACGGACCCGATCGTGATCTCCACCGGCAATGTCATTCTGGATTGCCGGGGAGGCACCATCACGGGAATGCACCGGCGCGGCATCACCATCCGGCCCGGTCTGAAGAACGTCACCATCCGCGATTGCCGCCTGGACGATACCGGCGGCATCCTGATCGAAGGTCAGACGCCGACGGATGATGCCCCGGCACGGGACGAAGCGCGGGCAACATCGTCGCAAGGGGTCGTGCTCGAGCATCTGACAATCACCCAGTCCTATATGACCGGTGTCTTTGTCGATCATTATGTCGTCGGCGCGACGATCCGAAATTCCATTGTTGCCGATGGTCACCATGTCGGCATCTATCTGGAACATGGGTCGCAGAAGAACGTCGTTTCGGGCAATCTGATCCGCAACAACGGACTCTTCACCAACAAGGGTATCCGGCGCATCGGCCCGACCCGCCGCGAAGGCCTGTCCGTGGACGGGTCCGCTTACAATCTGATCGAAAACAACATCTTCGACAGCAACGCCTTCGGCGGCATCTTTCATTACAAGAACTGCTGGGAATTCCACACGACCAACCCGGAAAGCCGCCCGCGCCTGCAAGGATCGGACGGTAACGTCATCAGGGGCAATGTCTTCCGGAACATGGACATCGGCATCTGGGTCGCCTCGCGCCAGGCACGGGATCTGGTGATGTGGGATTGCGGCGACAAGAGCCCCTACGACAATCCGGTTTCCCTGAACCTGATGATGAGTGAGCGCCCGTGGGGCAAGTCTGACAATTTCCTGGGCTATCGCTTCAATCCGGAGTTGATCGCCGGTTTGGTTGACAAGAACGCCCTTGCTCCCAGATGGCCGTTTCCGATGGAATTGCACCTTTTTGAGGATTTCGCGGAAGACAATACCTACGAAGGCAATTGCTTCGAGAACCTCGTCACCGGCATCCGGATCGAAGACGACGGCAACACGGTGAGGGACAACCTGTTCCTGGGGGACTTCGAATATCTTTATCTCGGCAGCCCGTTCCGGGCGCGGATGCTGAACCAGCCAATCGAGCGAACCGTGATCGAAGGCAACGAAAACGTCTCTCCCTCGGGGCGAAGCTTCCTGCAGAACAGCTTTCTCGCGGAGGGGGAGAACACGGATACCCTTATCGATCAGCCAGACAAGGCGTCAGCAGGGCCGAAGCCGGACGTCTGCAAAACGGGGCAGAGCTAGACCAGTCCAAAAGAAAAAAGCCGGTGACGTTGGTCACCGGCTTTTTGTCAGGGCTTGGTTTTCGAAGCCTTGCGCTCCGCGCGCGAGGGCTTGTTTTTCTTCCCGGCTTTCTTCTTGGCCCCTGTGGCGTTGGCGGCTGGCCGGGTGCGCGGCTTGCGCCGTTCACCTTCAGGCGCATCCGCGGAACGGCTCTTGCGTTTGGGAGCCTGATCGCCATCGAGGTCGCGGGCCAGATCCTTGGTGTTCAGTGGCTCGTAGGCGGGGTGATGCGGAACGAAATCGTCGTCGCCAGACCGGCGGCGGGGTTTCCCACGCGGTCCATCAAACTTACCGCGCGGCCCGTCGAATTTGCCTCGGCCTTCGCGCTTCGGACGGCCCGACTTCAGGCTGTCTTCAGCACCGAGATTTTCATAGTCCGGCGCATCTCCGCCACGCGGACGGCGCTTCGGCGGACCGGAGCGGTCAGAGCGGTCACGGCGGAAACCATCATCCTTCGGCGGAGCCGGGATCTTGCCGCCCCGCGCGTCGAGCAGTTTGATGGTGGCATTTTCTTCGCCCGTGCCCTCCCGCTTGACCACGTCGGCAAAGCGCTGGCCATGGCTGCCGGCGATCTCGAAATAGAGCTCGTTCTGGAAGATCTTGATCGCGCCGACTTCCTTCTTGGTGACATGGCCGGCTCGGCAGATCATCGGAAGAATCCACCGCGGTTCGGCGCGCTGGCGGTGGCCGAGCGACAGCGAGAACCAGATGCCGTCTTCGAACTTGCCGGTGATTTCCGCAGTGCGGCCACCGCGCGAGCCGGCATCGCGGCCTCTGAGTGAGGTCTCATCGATATCCGAGACCTCTTCCGGGGCGGGCAGACGCGACTGGCGCAACTTGACGAAGGCAGCGGCGAGCTGTTCCGGGCTGTGAAGCGCAAGCAACTCGTTCGCAATCGCCAGTTCTTCTTCTTCAAGCTCCACCTTCAGGGCCGGATCGGCAAGAAGCCGCTCCTTGTCCTTCGCACGAATGTCGTCCGCGGTCGGAGCGCCCTTCCAGGTTGCCGTGATACCGGCGAATTGCAACACGCGTTCCGCCTGGCGGCGGCGCGGGAAGGGGACCATCAGCACACAGGTGCCCTTGCGGCCGGCTCGGCCCGTACGACCGGAACGGTGTAACAGCGCCGCCTTGCCGGTCGGCAGGTCGGCGTGGATGACCAGGTCGAGGTTCGGCAGGTCGATACCGCGTGCGGCAACGTCGGTTGCCACACAGACCCGGGCACGACCGTCTTTCATGGCAGCCAATGCGCTGGACCGTTGTTCCTGGCTGAGTTCGCCTGAAAGGGAAACGATGGAGAAACCCCGGTTCGCAAGACGCGAGGTCAGGCGGCTGACCGCTTCACGGGTCGAGCAGAATACGATTGCCTTTTCAGCCTCGTGCTGACGCAGCACGTTGATGATGGCGTTTTCGCGCTCGTTCGGGGCCACCGGATGCGCGACATAGTCAATATCGCCGTGCTGTTCGCGGGCATTGATGGTCGACAGACGCACGGCGTCTTTCTGGAAGCGCTTGGCCAGTTCCGCGATCGGCTTGGGAACCGTGGCGGAGAACATCAGCGTGCGCCGGTCCTGAGGCGCGGCGTCCAGGATGAACTCCAGGTCTTCGCGGAAGCCCATGTCGAGCATTTCATCGGCTTCATCGAGAACCACGGCCTTGATCTCGGAGAGGTCCAGAGCGCCGCGTTCGATATGATCGCGCAGACGACCCGGCGTACCGACGACGATGTGCACGCCGCGCTCCAGTGTCCGCCGCTCCATGCGGGGGTCCATGCCGCCGACACAGGAGGCCGTCACGGCACCGGCTTCATTGTAGAGCCAGGTCAGTTCTTCCTTCACCTGAAGAGCAAGTTCGCGGGTCGGGGCAATGGCCAGCGCAATTGGCGCGCCTGCCTGGCCGAGGGTGTCCTTGCCGTCCAGCAGGGTAGGGGCAAGCGCAAGGCCGAAGGCAACGGTCTTGCCGGACCCGGTCTGCGCAGACACCAGAAGGTCGGCTTCCGGCGGGGCGTCGCTTAGAACGCTTTCCTGAACGGAGGTGAGGTTTTCATAGCCACGTTTCGCCAGCGCGGCCTTCAGCGCCGGGGCGAGAGAAGTCAAATCGGTCATAGAAATCTTTCAACTGCTCCGGATCTTCTGCATGCCAGTCAGCAGTCTACCGGATAGGGCCATCCAGTCATGGGCCCATGGATGGCCGCGGCTTATACAGCCATTTTCCGCGTCCGTCCATCCCGCATTTCAGGACGTCAGGCATGACCCTGCCAAAAACATCGAGTTTTTTCGCCGATTACCCGGGAGGATACTGGCAATTATACCATAGGTTGGTGAGTGATCAAAATTTCATCTTCAGGTTATTCAAATTGTTAACTTGCCCTTGCGTTAATTTGTTCACCTGCTGGTTGGGGGAAGACATTTTGAAATCAATTCGAGCCCAGATCGCGCTGCTGGCGATCGTTCCATTGCTTGCTTTCGTCATACTTGGGGCAATGACCATAGAAGAGGCTTATCGGGAAAGCCGCCATGCCTCTGAAATTCTGCCTATCGCGGAGATGGCCAGAAAATCGGAAGCGGTCCTGCATGAATTGCAGAAGGAGCGCGGTCGCACAGCAGTGATGATTGCCTCGGGATATGCTGCTGAGCCGCAAGCTCTGCTTCAGAAACAGCGGACCGCGACGGATGAGGCAGTTCAGCGGTTGGTCAAGGCTGCGGACGGGTTTCACGTCGACAACACGCGAGTGCTGACCGCAGCACGAGAAGCGGCTGCTGGAATGGACGCAATAGCCACGCTTCGCGCGAGCGTCGACAAAAAGTCTATCGAAACCCCGAAGGTTCTGGCCTTTTATTCCGGCAAGGTGAGGGAGCTGATTACACTCTTGCAGGCGTCCGCTCAGGCGACTGATGACAGCATCTATACCCAGCAGATGAACCCATTCATCCAACTGACCGAAGCAGGCGAGGCCGGTGGGCTTGAGCGCGCCATCGGCGGGCAATTGTTCACCATCGTCGCGCAAAGCGGCGAGGTCTCCACAGAACGGTTTCTGGCCTACTTTGACAGGCTGTCCGTTGAACAGGCGTTCTTGAACAACTTCAAGCAGGTCGCAACACCGGAACAATTGTCCGCTTATGACCTCGTGGTCTCCGGTCCGTCCGTCGAACAGGTCATCGAATGGCGCAATGTGCTGCGCGCGCTGCCGGAAATCAAAGACGGACAGGGCATTGAAGGGTCGGTCTGGTTTGCCAAGGCAACTGACCGGTTGAACCTCATTCGGGTAGCTTCGCTGGGCATGCTGGGCGCAGCACAGGCCCGTGCGGCCGAGCTCTCCGACGAAGCCGCCTCGCAACTGCGCAATGCCATCATTGCGAAGGTTTCCGTGGTGTTGATCACCGTCGGGCTTTGTGTCTGGCAGATCGGAAGGGTGAACGGGATACTCTCGCGGCTGACCGCCGAACTCGTTCGGATTTCGAAGGGTGACCTTGATTTCGAGATGCCGTTCTCCGAGCGGAAGGACGTGATCGGCGACCTTGCCAGGGCAGGGGGCATCTTCCAGGAAAATGCAAGGGTTCGGCAGGCCCTCGAACATGAAGCCGTGAAGGAGCGCGACCGGGAACGCATGCGCCAGAACAATGTCGAGGCCCTGATCGAAAAGTTCCGGAGCCTGATGGAAACCGTTACGGGCAACGTCGATGGCCGCACGGCGGCCATGGCGGATATTGCTGCCCGCGTCCGTGGCATTTCACAGGAAGCCTCGACAGCCGCTACCGAAGCGAAAAACGCGTCGACCTCCTCATCGAACAACGTTCAGACAGTGGCGGCAGCAGCAGAGGAAATGTCGGCAGCGATCCAGGAAATCATGAGCCAGGCGGAGCGGGCAAGCGGTGTTATCGATGATGCGACAACCGTGGCACAGCGCACCGATTCCAGCGTTTCGAGCCTCGCCGAAGCAGTCGAAAAAATCGGCACGGTTGTTGAAATGATCCGGGCGATTGCCGAACAAACCAATCTACTTGCCCTGAATGCAACGATTGAAGCTGCCCGGGCAGGTGAAGCGGGCAGGGGCTTTGCCGTTGTTGCTGCGGAGGTCAAGGAACTGTCGACCCAGACAGCGAAGGCGACGGAAGAGATCTCGAGCCAGATTTCCGCAGTCCAGGGTCTTACCGATGACGCTGTCGACTCTATCCGCCGGATTTCGGGGTCTATCGAATTGATCCACGAGGTCACTGGCGCCATCACCGTGGCGGTCGGAGAACAAAGCGTCGCAACCCAGGAAATCTCGCAAAGCATCACCTTGGCAGCCAGCGAAACCAGCAATGCCGTGCGCAGTGCCGAGACGGTCGATGAAGCCATTCAGACGACTGCGGGTGAAGCGGAAAGGGTCGACACCATCGCGGGCGAGGTCAAGCAGGTCGCGACTGAGATGGCACATGGCATTGAAGGCTTCCTCGAAGAAATGACACGTGACGTCGAGGAGCGGCGCCGTGCGACCCGCAAGCAGGAAATGGGTCAACAGGTCATGCTTGTGACAGAGGGTGGCAAGGTGTTCGAGACACGCCTGATGAACAGTTCCGAAGGCGGCATCGGCGTGACGTATTTTGAGGGCGCTCGTGTCGGTCAGCTGGTGACCTATGAGGACTTTTCCGGCCAGAAGTTCGCGATGGAAATCAAATGGGTGAAGGACGAAACGGTCGGGCTCCAACATCGTGCGGAAACCGGCAGCGTCGCTGCTGCAGCCTGATTGGCTTTCAGCCGCCTCGAACATCAACCTTTTCAAACCTGTCGGTCTGACCGGACGCAGTAAGGGCCCCGGTCAGACCTTCGAAAGAAAATCCGTCAGGGCTTGCAGTCCGGACCCTTTCGCGGTTCGTATAGCGCTCATGCAGGCCTTTTCCCATTTGCTCGATCGGCTCTCCCTGGAACCCAGGCGCCTCGCCAAGGAAGCGCTCTTGATCCGGTATTTCCAGGGCGTGACGGACCCGGACCGGGGCTACGCACTGGCCGCCCTCACAGGTGGATTGCGTTTCAAGAACGCCAAACCGGCCCTGCTGAGGGCCTTGATCAGCGAGCGGACAGACCCGGAGCTGTTTGCGCTTTCCTATGATTTCGTCGGTGATCTGTCCGAAACCATTGCCCTGATGTGGCCGCAGGCATCCCCTGGGAATGCCGCCGTGCGCGACGCAGCTCCAACTCTGTCTGAAGTGGTCAAACGGCTGGAAGCTGCCGGCAAGAGCGAAGTGCCCGGCTTGCTGTCGGACTGGCTGGACACGCTGGACGAAACCGGCAGGTGGGCTTTGTTGAAACTGGTGACGGGCGGTTTGCGTGTCGGTGTGTCTGCGCGGCTTGCAAAAACGGCAGTCGCAAAGCTCGGCGGTCTGGATGTCGCTTTGGTGGAGGAAGTCTGGCACGGGCTGGAGCCTCCTTACGAAGCATTGTTCGCATGGGCGGAAGGCCGGGAAGGGCCACCGGATACATCCGATCCGGCTCCATTTCGCCCAGTGATGCTGGCGCACCCTCTGGACGAGGCCAGGGATACGGAACTTCTGGATGCGCAGGACTTTGCGGTCGAATGGAAGTGGGACGGAATCCGGGTGCAGGCGGCTGCCGGTGAGAGCGACAAGGGAGAGCGCGTGCGCCGGCTGTTCAGCCGGACCGGCGAAGACATATCGAAGGCCTTTCCCGATATTCTGGAGCTCTTGACATTCGATGCCTGTATTGATGGCGAACTGCTGGTGGTTTCGGAAGGCAAGGTCCGTCCCTTTGCAGATCTCCAGAAACGCCTCAACCGCAAGACAGCCGGTCCAAAGCTGATCCGTGAGTATCCCGCAGCGATCCGCGCCTACGATCTGCTGAGTGTCGGCGGAACCGACTTGAGGGAGTTGCCGTTTGCCGAACGGCGCAAGGCGCTTGAAACGTTTGTCGCCGGTCTGCCGGAAGGAAGCATCGATCTGTCCCCAATGGTGCAAGCGAGCGGATGGCAGGAAATCACCGCAGCGCGCGCCGACCCTCACGCCCATCTGCCGGCTGCCGATGCCGAGGCCGTTGAAGGCCTGATGTTGAAACGGTGGGATGCGCCCTATGTTACCGGACGTCCGAAGGGACTGTGGTTCAAGTGGAAACGGGAGCCTTTCCTGATCGATGCGGTGCTGATGTATGCACAGCGCGGTCATGGCAAGCGGTCCTCGTTTTATTCCGACTATACATTCGGTGTCTGGCGTGAGGCAGAGGCGGGGGCCGAGCTGGTGCCGGTCGGCAAGGCCTATTTCGGCTTTACCGATGAGGAGCTGCGTGAAATCGACCGCTATGTGCGCAACAACACCATCAACCGGTTCGGACCGGTTCGGGAGGTTGTTCACGGTGCCGAAAAGGGTCTTGTTCTGGAAGTCGCCTTCGAGGGCCTCAATCGGTCCACGCGGCACAAGTCAGGTGTCGCCATGCGCTTTCCCCGCATTTCCAGATTGCGCTGGGACAAGCCGGCCGCAGAAGCTGACCGTCTGGAAACGCTACAGGCGATGTTGCCGGATGACAAAGCGTAATCCTGGCTTCAAACGCCAGGTTCTTGAAAACACTTTCTAAGGTCGTGCTTTGGCCACGGAAATATGGCACCCATGGAAAAACGATTGGCCGATGGTTGCCCTGCTTTCGAAAGGGCTGTTCCCACATGCTGGAAACGCACGGCCGCCAACCGGAGAGGCAATATGACGATCCGCAACACATTTCTGGCTCCCCTGTTCCGCGGGGTGGCCATGGCCGTTCTTCTGGTCCCGGCAGCCATTGCTCAGGAGACAGTCACCCCTGAAACCGCAGACGCGGTCACGAAGGGACAGACGGACCGCTTTTCGCTGGTCATGGTTGATGATGACATTCTGAGAGTGGACCGGCAGAACGGAACGGTTTCCATCTGCAAGGAGCAGAGCGAAGCATGGCGCTGCAATCCGGTCCCGCTGGCCGAAGAAGCCTATCTGGCGGAGATCAACGAACTGGCCGGTGAGGTGGATCGTCTGACAGCCCGCCTGCAAGAGCTGGAAGGCAACGGGGCAAAGCCCGGCAACCAGTTGCCGCCCGGATCCGCACTCGACCGCCCGGCACCAAAGTCAGGTGAAAACAGTCGCAGCCCTTCGGCAACCGAGGACGACGAGGAGCTGGAAAAGGTTCTGACCTTCACCGAAAGCGCCATGCGCCGCTTTTTCGGCATGGTGCGTGAGCTTCAGAAGGACTTCGAAGGCGACACCAAATAATCGCTTGAGCGCAGCGGATGAAAAATGGCGTGCCTCTGCCCGGGACACGCCATTTTCAATTCAGCTTCCTGTAGGCATCTCAATCAGTCGATCAGCATCTTGTTGATGCCCTGATAGGCCTCTTGCGGCAATTCGACGGCAACCCGCTTCGTCAGGTCCATCGTCAGGGCGACAACATCCAGAATGGCGGCCAGACGGTTCGTCCGCGATTCAAACAGATGATGGCGCATCGAGAATGTCTTTTGATTGACGCCGGTAAAGCCGGAAATGACCAGCATTGCATCGCCGGTCTTCAGGGGCGTTAGCCACGTCAGTTTCATTTCGACGGCCACCCGGCCGAACCCGTTTTCCGTCAGATAGGCGTGGGTCATGGGCGTGCGTTGCCAGACATGGGCAACGCCATCAGTGCAGCAGGACAGGGCAAATCTGTCGTCGGCCTTGCCGTCGGAGCCGATATCGCGTGGCAGCACGGTTCCCCGGAAAACGATTTGCGCTCCCTTTGCCTGAAGGCCGGCCAGCGTCGCGCGCGCATTTGCCGGAGCTGCGGAAATTCCTCTGGGCCCGGCCTCCGCGATGATCGGTGTCTGGAAGTCGCGAAAGCGCTGACGCAGGGTTTTGGCGGCTGTAACGCTGGGCTCATATCCGTCAAGCGCGGTCGCGGTAAGTGTGCCCGTGGCGCCGTCGCGCATCTCGTGAATGACGGTCAGCATATGCGGCCCGTCGAAGGCGACGCTGGAATGAACGGTGATCAGGTCTCCCGTGCGCATTTCCTTGTGGTAGCGCACATGACGCACCCGGCGGGCGCCGACAATGGTTTCACTTAATCCGGTTAACAGCCTGAACTGGCGGTCTGCTTCTTCGAAGCGGCTAAAGTAGAACTGGACATTTAGATGATCATTTTCGTCGCATTCCCAGCGGTTCACGAATGAAAACAGCGTCGCCTGAATTGTCATAATGGGATCGTGTACTCAGTGATTTTGATTATGTGATGTGTATTCAGTCCGTCATTTGTTGCTGTATTTGCTTTGATTATCAACAGGAAATGTAGACTGTGGAAAATTATCTTGAGCAACGTTGAGGAAGGAAGAAAAATAACAAGTTCAACTACGATGAATTTTTTTAAACTTTAAGTTGTTGGTTGTGGTCGGTTGTATCCTTGATGTTTTATTTCAGAACTGAGCGGCTGCTTGAAATTTTAGCTGTGACGGTCTGGCGAGAGATTCGGTGGGGTTGGTCAAAAGCATGGTTTGACTTGCGCGTAACCCATGTTGCAAACATACTTTAAGATGGCCGCAACAATGGGGCTTCGCCACACAATCAAGAAGCGAGCGGGCGCTGCATGGCAGCACCGCATGGCTCAGGCGGATCCTGCGGGCCAAACGGACCGTTGAGGGAGGATTAACAACGTGTCGGCGACATCGTATCGGTTCATCATCGCGGATGATCATCCCCTGTTCCGGGGTGCTCTGCGTCAAACGCTCGAAACACAATATCCGGAAGCTGTGATCGAGGAAGCCGGTGCGTTGGAGGACGTGACGGCCCGGTTGGAGCAGGATGGTGAGGTCGATCTCATTCTGCTCGATCTGTCCATGCCGGGCATGCGCGGCTTTTCCGGGCTCATGTATCTGAGAGCGCAATATTCCGGCGTGCCCGTGGTGGTGGTCTCGGCCAACGAAGATCCGCAGGCGATCCGGCGCGCCGTTGAATTCGGCGCATCCGGCTTCATTCCCAAGTCCCACGGGATTGATGTCATTCGGGAGGCGATTTCCGAAGTCATGTCGGGCAACATGTGGACCCCGCCGGACGTTGATCTTGCCGCCGACGATGGCAGCGGCGATCTGGTGCAGCGTCTTGCAACTCTCACGCCTCAGCAGGTGCGTGTGCTGATGATGCTGTCCGAAGGTCTTCTGAACAAGCAGATCGCCTACGAATTGTCGGTCTCCGAGGCTACCGTCAAGGCGCATGTCTCCGCCATCCTGCAAAAGCTCGGCGTGGAAAGCCGGACCCAGGCGGTCATCGCGGCGTCCAAAATAGAAGCCGGACAATGGCAGGTCGGCGGAGAAACCGCCGAGGCCGCTCAGGCGCAGTAACGCGCAGATCAAATCCGGTGACTTAAGGCTTTTCGAACGGCGACAGGGTTCTTCCGCGGGGAGAGCCGTCGCCGTTTTTTGTTGCCCGAGGCAATGCTTATGGTTGCGGATTTGCGCGGCAGACCGGCCTTATTCCAGTCATGATTGCAAAAACATGCCTGAATCCTGACCATCATTTTTACCGGAATTTCAGGGAATGGCTGTAACCGTCGTTGCTGCGGGGCGATGCCGCGCACAGTGCGAGCAATGACCCGGAGACAAAATGCGGCTCAGCTTCAATTGGCGACTGATCTTCCAAATGATCGGAATGGCCTTTCTGGTGCCTGGCCGTCAGCTCAAGGTAGACTTTCATTCCGATACCGGCGTTCCCACCGGCAAGCAGGAGGCCAACCCCATCCGGGCCTTCATGCTGGCGTTCGGGCATCCGGTGGTCGACGAGCTTCTGGCCCGCAAGGTTCGCGCCGCGCAGATAGCAAGCATCGCGCGCCTGACGCCTTTCATCGTGCTGGCCAATATCGTCAACGTGCTCGTGATTACACTCACGTTCCGCAACTTCATGCCCATGAGCCTTCTTGCGCTTTGGATCGCGGCACTTGGTACATTCTTGTCCCTCACCCTGTTCAAATGGCTGAAGGCAAGAAAATCGCCCGTTCAACTTGCGTTACGGCGATCGTTGAACAAGGCCGTCACGCACGCAACGATCTTCAGCAGCCTGTGGGCGGTCGTTCCGGTTGCCGCGTTTGCCTATGGCGATGCGGACGGCATCTGGATCGCCTCTTGCCTGACGACCGGCATGCTGTGCGGTGGCGCGTTTGCCCTGGCAACGGTCCCGCAGGCAGCCTTCCGCTGGGTTAGTATCCTGTTCGTTGCCTCGCTCATGTCCTTCGCAATCGGACGCAGTGCGGAGCTGTGGCCGTTGTTCTTTCTGCTGACCAGCTACACGCTGGTGGTGGTCGGCAGTATCGCCTCTGCGGCGTGGCTGTTCGCCTCCCATTTCCTTGCCGAGGCAGAGCTGGAGCATCGCGGTGAACTGATTGCCCTTCTGCTCAACGAGTTTGAGGAAAAGTCCAGCGACTGGCTCTGGAAATCGGATAGCCACGGCATTCTGCACTCGATCTCCGACCGGTTTCTGCATGCCAGCGGCCGGGACAGAGCCGAACTGGAAACCATGCGTATGGTCGATCTGGCCTATTCCCTGAACGAAAGCGATGCGCGGTCCGCGGTAACGAAGCTGGAAAACGCCATGAAGCGTCAGCAGGCTTTCCGCGAAATCGTCATCGGCGTAGATGTGAAAGGGGAAGAGCGGTGGTGGTCGCTTGCGGCGCGGCCGGTCTATGACGACCACGGGTCCTTCACAGGTTACCACGGTGTTGCGTCCGACATCACCGAGGCCCACAGGGCGAGTGCCCTTGTCTCGCATCTCGCCGAGCACGATTCCCTCACGGGGATCGGCAACCGGAGCTGGTTCCTGAAGCAGGCCGAGGCGCAACTGGAAGAGCAGAACCAGAATGGTCAGAACACGCTGACGCTCTTCCTCATCGATCTCGACAATTTCAAGGTGGTGAATGACACCAGTGGACACCCGGCAGGTGACGAACTGCTGCGCCAGGTCGCGAGCCGGTTCACCGCCCTTGGCGAAGGTCGTACGATGCTGGCGCGTTTCGGTGGCGACGAATTCGCAGCACTCGGCCGCTTCGTCAGCGAACAGGCGGCCCTGGCATTCGCCGAAGAACTGGTTGCCGTCACCCGCAAGCCTTTCCGTATCGGCCGCCGCGACTTCGCCATTGGCGCCACGGTTGGCTTCACGCGCCTGCACGACAGCACCGACACGGTCGACGATCTGATGCGCAAGGCGGATATTGCGCTCTACAAGGCGAAGGAAGGTGGCCGGGGACGGTCGCTCGCCTTCGAGCAGGACATGGAGCGTGAGGTCCGCGAGCGCCGTGAACTTGAATCCGACCTGCGCGAGGCTTTCGAATATGGCAAGCTCAACGTCGATTTTCAGCCGATCGTGGACGCCAGGAGCGGCAAGGTGGTGTCCAGCGAGGTCCTTGTTCGCTGGCTGCATCCGGTACGCGGTGAGGTGCGTCCGGATGTGTTCATTCCGATTGCCGAACATGCCGGCCTGATATTGCCGCTTGGAAGCTGGGTGCTGAAGAAGGCCTGCGCGGCTGCGGCACAATGCCCGGAGCTGGAAAGTGTTGCGGTCAACCTGTCGCCGGTTCAGTTCATGGATCCAAACCTGGTGGAACAGATCCTCGGTGTGTTGCAGGAAACGGGGTTTCCTCCGGAGCGGCTTGTTCTGGAAATCACCGAATCCGTATTCCTGCGCGACTTTGGTACCGCCTCGATCAAGCTCCAGAAGCTGCGTGACCTCGGCATCCGTATCGCGCTGGATGACTTCGGTACCGGTTATTCGTCGCTTTCCTATCTGCGGCATTACAAGTTCGACAAGATCAAGATCGACAAGTCCTTTGTCGACGAAATCGGCGAACGCAGCGATGGCCTTGCCATAATCTCGGCAGTGATTGCGCTTGCGCACAACCTCGGCCTTGAAGTGACAGCGGAAGGCGTGGAGCGCCAGTTCCAGGTGGACGCGCTGCGCACGCTCGGTTGCGATACCATGCAGGGCTATTACTTCGGCAAGCCGGATCCCAATCCGATGCGGGTCGCCCAGATCCGCAGAGAAGACTGGCAAGACCGGTCACCGAGCACCGCACCGAAAAATCCCGCAGCGCTTCGCTCCGCTTCCTGAGGAATTGGGGCTGACAGTCTTCTGAACCGACCCATGCCGCCGGCTTATTCGGCGGCCTGGCCTGCCTGACAGCGTGCCAGATGGGCGCGCAGCGCCGCCGGCTTCAAGGGTTTGTTGAAGAAGGCGATGTCTTTTTCCTCAGCTTCCGTGCGCACCGGGCGGCTCCGGTCCGCGGTGATCAGGATTGCAGGGATCTGGCGCCCGAACTTCCATCGCAGCTTGAGGATCGCCTCGATACCGGTTCCGTTGTCCAGGTGATAGTCTGCCAGAATGACGTCCGGTGTCAGGCCGGCCTTGCTTAGCTCATTAGCCGCTTCAACGTCGTCCGCGGCCGCCACCACCTTGCAGTTCCAGTTCGTCAGAAGATGACGCATCCCGCTCAGAATGTCCGGTTCGTTGTCGATGGCGACCACGCACAGGCCGTCGAGCTGCCCCGCGATGGCAGGCACCTGCGGGACGGGAACAAGATCCGGCATGTCCGCCGAACGCGGCAGTTCGACCGAGAAACACGAACCTCTGTTGGCTTCCGAACGCAACATCACGGGGTGGTTCAGGACGTGGCTGATCCGCTCGACAATGGACAATCCGAGCCCAAGACCCTTGGCAACGCGCATGCCGTCGTCCAGCCGGTGGAATTCCTGGAAAATCGCCTTCTGTTTGCTTTTCGGAATGCCCATGCCCGTGTCGTGAATTTCCACGATCACCCGGTTGCCACGCCGGCGGCAGCCGACCAGGACGCGGCCCTGCTGCGTGTATTTCAGAGCGTTCGATACGAGGTTTTGCAGAAGGCGCCGCAGCAGCCGCCGGTCTGTTCGAACCGAAAGGGACGTCGGCACGATCCGCAGTTCCAGTCCCTTTTCCTTCGCGACAGGCTGGAAGTCGAGATCGATCCCGCGCAGGAGCTCATCGAGCCGGAACACCGCCGGTTCCGGTTTGAGCGCACCGGTGTCCAGCCGCGAGATATCGAGGACGGCACCGAGAATATCCTCAACCGACTCCAGCGCCATTTCCACATTGCGGACCAGCGAGCCGTCGTTGCCGTCCTTCAGCTTGTCCACGAGCACCGAGGCATAGAGACGGGCGGCATTGAGCGGCTGCAGAATGTCGTGACCGGCCGCGGCCAGGAACCGTGTCTTGCCGATATTGGCTTCTTCGGCGGCGCGGGTGGCTTCCACCAGGCGCTCGTTGACGTGGGTCAGTTCTTCCGTGCGTTCCCGGACCCGGCGTTCCAGGGTTTCGTTGGCACGGGCGAGCGCTTCTTCCGCCAGCACCCGCTCGGTAATGTCGGTGTAAGTGGTCACAATGCCGCCGTCGGGCATCGGGCTGATGCGGACTTCGAACACGGCTCCGCTCGATTCCAGTTTTTCCTGGAAGGTTTCCTGGATCAGCACCAGCTTCTCGATCCGGTCTGCAACGATCGCTTCCACTGGTCCCGGGCCATGTTCGCCGCGCTCGGCGTTGAAGCGCAGAATCGCATCCAGTGTCGTGCCCACCTGGCCATATTCGGCCGGCAGTCCAAGCAGATCACGGAATTGCCTGTTCCAGCAGATCAGGCGCAGGTCCCGGTCGAACACGCCGATGCCCTGGCGCACCTGATCCAGGGCAGTCTGCAGAAGGTCGCGGTTGTACTGAATGGCAATCGAAGCATCGTCCAGCAGCTTCACCGCACCCTTTGTCGAAGGGTCGTGCCGCTTGAGCATCAACGTCAGCACCAGACGGGAAGAGGCCGCACCGATGGCGCTTGCCAGGAGCTGCTCGGAAAAGCGCAGCAGGTTGGCATCCGCAAGTGTTTTCGGATCAAGCTCGATGCCGCGCTCACTGGCGAAACGCCGGAAAGAACGGGCGGTGCGCTCTTCACCGAGATAGCGGGCAACGGTCGCCTGCAGGTCTCCGGCGGTAACGGAGGTGCGCCAGTACCTCAGGCTGGGCGAGGGCGCGAACTCCGCCGGCACGAAGACATTGGCCTGAAGGGTTTCCGCAGGCAGCGGTTTTCTCAGGAAGGAACCGCCCACAAACAGGACAATGTTGACGAAAAGGCTCCAAAGCGTGCCGTGGATAAAGGGATCTATCGTGATCCCGAGCAGCGCCTGCGGGTTCAGTTCGGCAATGCCGAAGGGGCCGGTTTCCAGGAATCCGTCTGAAATCAGCCCGGACTTGGCGAAGGTGGGCAGCAACAGCGTATAGGCCCAGAAGACGAACCCGCCACTGAGCCCGGCGATGGCCCCCAGAGACGTGGCCCGGCGCCAGAAGAGAGCGCCGACGAAGGCAGGTGCGAACTGAGCAATTGCGGCAAACGACAGCAGGCCGATGGACACAAGCGCGGCCGTATTGCCGGCCGCCTTGTAATAGGCATACGCCAGTAGCAGGATGCCGAAGATGGCGAGGCGCCGGATCGTGAGCAGCCTGTCGCTCATGTCCTGGCCGCCAATGTTGACGATGTCGTCCTCGCTGTGCCGGCGCAGCAGCAGCGGCACGACAATGTCGTTGGAAATCATGATGGCCAGCGCAACCGTCGCAACGATCACCATGGCCGTTGCTGCCGACAGGCCGCCGATAAAGGCAAAGAGGGCGAGCCAGGGATGTCCGGCATCAATGGGCAGCGCCAGCACGAAAGTGTCCGGATTGACGTCCTGTCCGAAGCGCAGCAGACCGGCCGCAGCAATCGGCATCACGAACAGGTTGATCAGCACCAGATAAAGCGGAAACATCCAGGTGGCGCGGCGCAGCTCGGCGTCGGAATTGTTCTCCGTGACTGTCACGTGGAACTGGCGGGGCAGCATCAGAACCGCGAAGGCCGACAGGCACGACATCACGAGCCAGTTGCCCATATTGAGCGGTTTTTCGAAAATCTGAGCGACTTCAGGCGCTTCCGTGATGGAGCGTATCAGGTCGACCGGGCCATCGAACAACGAGTAGGTCACCCAGAAACCGACCGCAAGAAAGGCGACAAGCTTGACCACCGCTTCGGCAGCGATCGCAAGCATCAGCCCTTCCTGGTGCTCCGTCGCGTCGATGTGCCGGGTTCCGAACGCCCAGCTGAAAATGGCCATGCCGAGGGCAATCAGCAGGGTGACGTCATCGAATACGGGTGTGAAGATGTCACCTGGTGAAATCAGTGGCCCGATCATGGTGGTGATCGATAGCGAAACGGCTTTGAGCTGCAAGGCGATGTAGGGAATGACGCCGATCACCGCGATCAGCGTGGCCAGCGCTGCCACCGACTGGCTCTTGCCGTATCGCGCGCCGATAAAATCGGCAATCGACGTGATGCTTTCGGTCTTGGAAATCTGGATGATCCGTTGCAACAGCGGATAACCGAGCGCAAAGACGAGCAAGGGGCCGATGTAGATCGTCAGGAATTCAAAGCCCGTTCGGCTGGCATTGCCGACAGAGCCGTAGAAGGTCCAGGAGGTGCAATAGACCGACAGCGACAGGGCGTAGATGAACGGGCGGCCGCCGGTGCGGGACGTATACCGGCGCGGCATACGGTCGCCGAAGCTTGCGATGGCGAACAAGCAAAGGATGTAGGCCGTCGCGGCCAGTATCACGAGCCATCCATGCAGCATGATCTGCTTACCGTCCTCCCGAGCGGCATAGTTCCGGACGCCTCTTGCCGGGTCGACTCGGATCTGTTTCACGGCAACAAGCCAGGTTGCCTTTTGCGATCCGACCACAGCCGGGCCGATCTGTCTATTCGCCTTGCGACTGACACTCTTCGCAGCGTCGCCAAGGCGCTCGAGGAGGCCGCCATGGGGGTTTCAATTGATCATCATCAGTGAAGTCATCTTCAAATCCTTTCATGAAACAGAAAAGCGCAAACCCGATATGGTTGCGCCAGCTGTCAAAGAAGGACCCGCAATGTGACCAGCCTGATCGAGCGATTGAGCCCGGAAGCCAGAAATGCCCCGGAGAGCGGTATCGTCGAAGTGTTCAACGCCGGCCGGGGGCGGGAAGATCTGATTCCGCTCTGGGCAGGCGAAGGTGATCTGCCGACGCCCGCGTTCATTTGCGAGGCGGCAAAGGCTTCTCTCGACCGGGGCGAAACCTTCTACACCTATCAGCGCGGCATCCCGCCCTTGCGCGAAGCGCTAGCCGCCTATCACCAGGACCTTTATGGCAAGCCGTTCTCGCCAGAGCGATTCTATGTCACCGGATCGGGCATGCAGTCCATTCAACTCGCGGTCCAGGGGGTTGCCGGGCCCGGGCGTGAGGTGATCGTGCCGACGCCGGCCTGGCCGAACATTTCGGCCGCCATCGATATTCATGGCGCGCGCTCGGTCAGCGTGCCGATGCGCGAAGAGGAAAATGGCTGGAGGTTGGCGATAGAGGATGTCGAAGCCGCCATTACACCGCAGACGACCGCTCTTTTTCTGAATTCCCCCTGTAACCCGACAGGGTGGGTTGCCAGTAAAGACGTGCTGAAGGACTTTCTGGAACTTGCGCGCAAGCGCGACCTCTGGATCATTGCCGATGAGATCTATGCGCTGTTCTACTACGGGGAGGGACCTCGCGCGCCGTCATTTTACGATATTGCCGGAGACGACGACCGAATCATCTTCGTCAACTCCATGTCGAAGAACTGGGCGATGACCGGATGGCGTGTCGGCTGGATATCCGCTCCGCCGGAACTGGGTCAGGTGTTTGAAAACCTGATTCAGTATTCCACCTCCGGTGTCCCGGCATTCTCGCAGTGGGGTGCCGTGGCCGCGCTGACAGAAGGCCGCGACTTCCTTCAGCAGCAGGTTGAGCGGGCCCGCAGGGGACGCGCGTGTGTTCTCACCGGGCTGCAAGCGCTCAACCGGGTGAAGGTTCTGCCGCCTGACGGCGCGTTCTACCTGTTCTTTTCGGTTGAGGGCGTCACGGATACGCGCCAGTTCGCACTCGACCTCGTCCGCCAGACAGGCGTGGGGCTGGCGCCTGGAACCGCCTTCGGAAAGGGCGGCGAGTGCTACCTGCGTTTATGCTATGCCCGGCGTGAAGATCACCTTACGGAAGCGGTGCGTCGAATTAGCACTTGGATACCAGAGATTTAGGGGGCAAACGGGTTGCTGGCCTACGGGAAAACCCTTAAACCTACGTAATACATGGGTTCCATCTGGGTGCAGGGCTAGTGCGCGACGGGGTTTCAGATCACGATGATGACAATGCAGCCGTAACGGAAGCGCGCCTTGCCAGTGTTTTCGATACAGCGGCCGACGGCATTGTCGTGATCAACGATCGAGCGCAGGTGCTTGCCTTCAACAAGGCATGCGAACGGCTGTTCGGCTATGAAGCGGCGGACCTTCTGGGACGGAACGTCAATCGGATCATGCCGGAGGAATACGCCCGCGCGCATGACCACTATGTGAACAACTATCTCACCACCGGTCACAAGAAAATCATCGGCATCGGCCGCGAGGTGCAGGCCCGCCACAAGGATGGCACGGTGTTTCCGATCGAGCTGTCCGTTGGCGAGGCTTGGACGCCGGCCGGGCGTCAGTTCATCGGCATTCTGCGCGATCTGCGCTCTCGCAAGCAGATGGAAGACCGGCTGGCCAAAACCCAGGCGCAGCTTCTTCACATGACCCGGATCAGCGCTCTGGACGAGATGGGAGCGGCAATCGCGCATGAGCTCAACCAGCCTCTGACGGCGGTTCTCCTGTACCTGCAGTCCGTATCGCGCAAGACCCGGGCCGACAAATCCCTGGATCCCTTCATCCTCGAGGTTATCGACAAGGCGGTACGCGAAGCGGAGCGGGCTGGAGAAATCATCCAGCGCATGCGTCAACTGGTGGAAAAGAAGACGCCCAACCGCGAGGCAATCGAAGTCCGGGACTTTGTTGCAAGCTGTCTGGAAATGGCTGAACTCGGCAGTGGTCAGGGCAAGTCGATCATGAAGGCGGAGATCGCAAAAGGATTGCCTCCGCTGATGGCCGATCCGGTGCAGATCCGGCAGATCCTGATCAATCTCCTGCGCAACGCGCGCGAAGCGGTCTGCGATCAGGCCGACCGCAAGGTGGTGCTGGCTGTTTGCCGCAATGGCGATCGTCTGGAATTCCGCGTTACGGACAATGGCCCGGGCGTTCCGGAGGAACTGGTCGACAATCTGTTCCGGGCTTTCACCGGGGCCAAACACAAGGGCGTGGGCCTGGGTTTGGCAATCTCCCGTTCGATAGCGCAAAATCATGGCGGGGATTTGCGTCTGGAACCGGCGGCAAACGGACGGGGGGCTTCCTTCCTTCTGTCATTGCCAATAGACCCGCCAGAAGATGATTTTGCAGAAAAAGCCGAATCTCTCGATCCGGCAGAAAATGAGCTGAGGAAGTGATGGACATGAAAGCTGACGCGGAGGCCATATACATCGTTGATGATGATCCGGCGGTGCGCGACGCGCTGTCGGTGCTTTTCAACATGGAAGGCTATGTCGTCGAAACCTTCTCCGACGGCGACACTTTCATTCAGTCCGCGAGCAAAGCCGTGCCGGCCTGTGTCATGCTGGATGTTCACATGCCGGGCCGGTCGGGCATCGAGATCCTCAAGGCGCTGAACGCGGAAAACTATCCCGCCCCGATCTTCATCATCTCCGGTCAGGGCGATATTCCCATGGCCGTCGAAGCCATTCGCAATGGTGCCTTCGACTTTGTCGAGAAGCCGTTTTCCGCCGAGACCGTTCTGGAGCGGGTGAGGGAAAGCATCGCCATCACCAGGCAGCGGCAGGGCGAGGTCGTTCCGGCGTCGTTCCAGGGGGCGGACTTGCTGACCCGCCGAGAACTTGAGGTTCTCAAGGAAATTACGGACGGGGCTTCCAACAAGGAAGCCGGGCGCACACTTGGCATTAGCCCGAGAACAGTGGAAGTGCACCGGGCCCGGATCATGGAAAAGCTTGGCGCGCGCAACGCGGCGGATCTCGTGCGAATCGTTCTGGGGCATCCGTCAGCCGGATAAGAAAAGCCCGCTGTGCTGAGCGGCATTTCAGCATCATATGCTGGCTGGAACGTATTTTTGCGTACAGCCCGCAACGAAATTTTGGCGTATGAGTGGAGACTGACTGCACGTTCGCAGGCTTTGAGGATCTACTTTCGTGGTTGTTCACATCGTTGAAGATGATGAAGCAGTCGCCGATGCGCTGGCGATTGCGCTCGAAGATCTCGATCATCATCCGATCACTTACAAAGATGCTGAAAGTTTTCTCGCCGGCGCGGCTCTCACTGCGGACGACTGGGTGATTGTCGATATCGGCCTCCCGGACAGATGCGGTACCGAGGTTGTTCGCGAACTCATGGATTTGCCGACGCCCCCGAGCATCGTTGCCATCTCCGGCAAGTCGAGAGTGAATCTGCTGCGGCAACTGCGGGAGCTGCCGGACCTGACGGTTTTGAGAAAGCCGCTCTCGATAGACATGATCACTGCGGCCATGGCTCCGAAGGCGATGGTCTGAAGACGCTTTTTGTCTGCAACAACTTTTGAAATTGCCAGGATTTCAGGTCTGGAGCGCCAAGACTCATGGCGCTCTTTAACGCCGCACACGCGCATTTTTCAGGCTGTAACTCCAGTAACTTAGACCTTCGTCGGCTGCGGCGTTACAACTCATATGTAGTTTCTCTTACGCAGTCGACCGAATTCCATTCTTTGCAGTTCGCGTTTTAGAGTGCACCCTGCAAGCTGCGAGGTGTCGGACGGGACACCTGCAATCAGCGGTCGATCTTGCCAGGGCGCCGACAGGAATGTGCCGAGGAAAAAGACCATCCGCTGTCGTAGCAATTGAAGGCCGTGCTTGAAGCACGAAGGAGGGACATATGGCTTATTTCGACGCGGGTACCCCCGGCCAGGGAGCGGCACCAAGAATGACGGGCGCTCCGATCTGCACACCCAGCAAGACGTCATTTTCAGAGTTTGGCGGCAAGGCCGTGCAGTATGACACCCATGCGGTGATCTACTACGAAGGCGATTCCGCAAAGCGCCTGTACGAGCTGGTGAAGGGCTCGGTGATGCTCTACAAGCTGCTGCCGGACGGGCGCCGCCAGGTTGTCGAAGTTCTTCGTCCCGGTGATATTTTTGGTCTGGCCGGTAGCGACGAATACGATTGCACCGCCGAAACGCTCACGAATGCCGAAATTCAGGAAATCGACCTGAAGCAGGTCGAGCGCTCCGACGCGCTTCAGCGCACGCTCACCAGATGCCTGACCAACCAGATGCACGTGCTTCACGAGCATGCCGTTCTGCTTGGCCGCAAGTCTGCCGTCGAGCGGGTCGCGAGCTTCCTGATGCATCTCGTTCCTGATCGGGGCGGCGTCGGTTGCGTCGGTCCGGCCGACGATGATGGTGACGACGGCTTCGATCTGCGGCTGCACATGACCCGGCAGGAAATTGCCGATTATCTGGGCCTGACCATCGAAACGGTCAGCCGCGTGGTATCCGATCTGAAGCGCCGGGGCGTTATCCGCGTTGACCGCGCGGACCAGATCCACCTCAACAAGGTCTGCAGCCTCTGCCAGATGACCGGCATGCACTGATCCCTGATTAATGTTCCAATTCAAAGGCTGCGATTTTCGCAGCCTTTTTTGTGGCCGATCATCGATGCCCGGTTCGCTGCCGGGAGGCTGGCAACCGGAACCGGCAAGCCCCAAGCTGCAGCCTCGAGGCTTTGGTCGTCAAACAGCGGCAGAATGGCGGGCTTTCCCGCTTGCCTGACTTGCCGCCAGATAGGCGTCGAATGCCGCTGCGGCAAGACGGACATAAGGCCGCCCGGCCTCTGTCACTTCAACCTTTGCCGTGTCACCTTGAAGATCCAGTCGGACGAGGCCATCGGCTGCCAGGTCCTGCAGTGCATCGAAAGCATCTGCCAGGTGGCTTGTCGGCAGGCCGTAAGCCCGGCAGGCGGGTGTCAGGTCGCAGGTGTAGTTGGTCATCAGTTCTTCGATGATCCGTCCCCGCAGGCGGTCGTCGGCGGATAGCGCCAGCCCTTTCGAAACGGGCAACTCGCCGACCATGATTGCCCGGCGCCAGTTGCCAACGTCGGAAATGTTCTGAATGTAGCCTGCAGACAGCCGTCCGATGGACGAGACGCCAAAGCCGATCAGCTGTTCCCCCTGATCCGTCGTGTACCCCTGGAAATTGCGCTTCAGGGATCCGTCGGAAAGGGCGATGGCCATGCTGTCGTCCGGACGGGCGAAATGGTCGAGCCCGATGGCGATATATCCTGCCTTCAGCAGTTCGGCGCGGGCAAGGTCTGCAAGGGCCAGCCTCTCGGCAGCGTTCGGCAAGGTGCTTTCGTCGATCAGCCGCTGGTGTTTGCGCATCCAGGGCACATGGGCGTAGCCGAACAGGGCAATGCGGCCGGGAGACAACGAAAGCGTTTTTTCCACCGTGTCGAGAATCGTTTCCGGCGACTGCCCGGGCAGTCCGTACATCAGATCGAAATTGAGCGCGGTCACCCCGGCCTCGGCCAGAAACTCCGCCGCCTGCTTCACGACCCTGTAGGGCTGCACCCGGCCGATGGCATTCTGAACGCCTGGATCGAAATCCTGCACGCCGAGGCTGGCCCGGTTCACACCGATGATGGCAAGCGTTTCGGCAAGCTGCTCCGTGACAAGCCGCGGGTCGAGCTCGATGGCGTGCTCCAGATCCGGTGAGAGGTCGAAACTGACACGCATCAGCCCGGTAAGATCGATCAGGCTCTCGCGTGGCAACAGGCTGGGCGTGCCGCCACCCCAATGGATATGGCGGACAGGACCTGCATGCGGCATGTGCTCGGCAACCAGGTTGATTTCCTGCCCAAGCATTGCGGCATAGGCCTTGAGCGGCGCATCCTGTCGCGTCGCCTTGGTGTGACAGCCGCAATAATGACAGAGCTCACGGCAATAGGGCACATGCAGGTAAAGCGACAGCGAATCCTGCGGCGAAAGCGCCTTGAGCCAGTCCGCATAGACGCCGGCCGTTACGCCGTCATGAAAATGCGGTGCTGTCGGATAACTGGTGTAGCGCGGTACATTGCGCATGGCGTATGAGAGCGGATCTTTCATCATGTGCCGATCTATCCCTGCTGCGCGCGATCGCGCCTTGATATCGCTCAAGTCTCCGGCGGGAATGACACTCAAACCGAAGGAATGCTCTGCGTGACCGACTTGCAGCCCGTTGCCGAAGAAGCCCGGCTTGCCGATTTTCTCGAGCGGTACCGCCTGCACGGCTCTCCGGACAGTGCCAATTTCATCGTCAGGATGGTCCTGGAAGAGCTTGGCCTCAGGTATGACTATTCGCCTGTCGACCGGTTGATCTCGCAACAGAACTCCGAAGCTTATCGACGTCTCAATCCGCAGGGGCTCATCCCGGTTCTGGAAGTGCCGGGACAGGACGCCCCAATGTTCGAAACGGCGGCGATTGTCCTGCATCTGGCGGATACACATGGACATCTCGCGCCGGCTCCTGGCTCACCACACCGCGGACGTTTCCTGAAGTGGCTGTTTTTCCTGTCAAACACGTTGCACTCGGACCTACGCATTTCCTTCAAGCCGGAAAGATATGTTCCCGAAGCGCAGGTGGCCTTGAGCCTTCATGCCGGTCTGATCCGCCGGATCACAGGTAGCTTCAAACACCTTGAGACTGAACTCTCCGCACGGGGCGGCCCCTTTCTTCTGGGGACCGACCTTTCCGTCCTGGACCATTATCTTGCCGCTTGCGCCAGATGGGCGCAGCTCTATCGCAACGAGGGCAAGTGGTCTCTTGAGGCATCGCCGCATCTGCGTGCTCTTCTAGAAACGCTGGAAATGCGTGCGGCGGTCTGCAAGGCCTGTGAACTGGAAGGAATTGAGGGTAAACCTTTCACAGAGCCCCGCGCTGCGGAATTGCCGGGGACAACCGCCTGATAAACGACGCCTCGTACATGTTGATCCATGCAATCAACCATGCGCTGGCCGATCAATCCATTTATAGCTCAAGGAGCCTTTCCAAGCTCAACGGGTCCCGATGCCTGACATATCGATTCAATCTGCCGCCGGAAGACTGGCGGTCACGCTTCTCATTGCGACTGCCGGAGGGGCATTGTTCAACCTGCTCGGGCTGCCTGCGGCATGGTTGTCCGGCGCGATGGTGTTCGTTGCCATTGCGACGCTGGCACAGGTGCCGACGCTTATGCCGGTCCTGCTGCGGGACGCGCTGTTCATCATGATTGGCATTTCAATGGGAGCAGGGGTCCATCCGGATGTCGTCGAGCGGGTGGCGGAATGGCCGGTGTCCATGGCCATGCTCCTCGCAGTCATGGTGGCCGTGACGTTTGCCGGGTATGCGGTGCTGCACTACGGCGCGAAATGGTCGAAGGAAACCGCCTATTTCGGGTCGATACCGGGGGCTCTTTCGTATGTCATGGCCCTTGCGACGGAAAGGGGGGCGGATCTTCCCCGCATTGCCTCCAGCCAGTCGCTTCGTCTGTTCGTTCTGGTAGCGGTTCTGCCGTTCGCCGTCGTCTCCTCTGCGGAACCGACGGGCATCGGTAGCAGCGCGGTCTATGTCTCTGGTCTTTGGGATTTTCTTATCGGCATACCCCTCTGCCTTGCCGCAAGCTGGCTTGCGATCAAGACCAGGGTACCGGGTGGCGGGCTGACAGGCGCGTTTTTCATGAGCGCAGGTCTCAATGCGTCCGGGCTGCTGGTGCTCGTCCTGCCGAATTACATTGTGCTGCCGTGTTTCGTCATGATGGGCGCCCATATCGGTTGCCGCTTTGGCAACATGACGCTCCGCCAGTTTATCAGTGTCCTTGGCGCCTCCATTGCCGCCTTCGCAGCGGCGTTCCTGACCTCGCTTGCCGGGGCCTGGATGGTTGCCGAAATGGTCGATATCCCGTTCGGTCAGGCCCTGCTTGCCTATGCTCCCGGCGGCCTGGAAGTGATGACACTGCTGGCCTTCATGCTGGATCTCGACCCGGCCTTTGTCGCCGCCCACCAGATCGCACGCTTCACCGGAATGGTGCTGCTGCTGCCGTTCGTTACAGGTCTGGTGCTGGGGCGGCGAAGCAAATGAAGCTGATCGGCGATCCGGGGTGCGGAACCCTGAACCGCCGTTCAGCACGTTGAGTGACGCTTCTCAAGGGCGGATGAAGTGGAGTGTATCGAAACTCTGCCGCCATGTGGCGACGCGTTCAGCCATTGCCTGCGGATCGTTCGAACGCAGGGCTTCTGTTATCAGCTTTGCCAGGTCCTGCATGTCGGTGCTCGTCATGCCCCAACGGACCAGTTCCGGTGTTCCGAATCTGAGGCCGTTCATGTCACCATCAACGGGGGCAATAGGCAGACCGATGCCGCATGCAAGAAAGCCTGCCTGGCGAAGCTTTTTCGACGCCGCCTGGCCGCCACCGAACGCAGCCGCTTCCAGCGCAAACTGGTGCGACGCCGTTATTCCCTTCGCCGTCGAGAAGACCGGCATACCCTCCGCTGCAAGCGCATCGGCAAGGGTGCGTGCGGTCGCTGCCATCTCGGCAGCATAGGCCTTACCGTAGTCGCGCCAGTCCAGCAGGGTGATGGCGAGTGCAGCCGACTTTGCGACATCGAAATTGGCTGTCAGCCCCGGAAAGGCAATCTTGTCGAGCTTGCGGGCAAGATCCTGGTCATTGCTGACGATCAGTCCACCGGCCGGACCGCCCAGGCTTTTGTAGGTGCTCATGGTCATCAGGTGCGCGCCTTCCGACAGCGGGTCTGAAAACACTCCGCCGGCAATCATGCCGCACTGGTGCGCGGCATCGAACAGGACGAACGACCCGACCTCATCGGCAATGGCGCGAATGTCTCTCACCGGGTGGGGGAACAGGTTGAGGCTCATTCCGATGGTGATCAGCTTGGGCCGAACTTTCAGCGCCAGGGCGCGCAAGCCCTCCAGATCGATCGTGTAGCCATCGGCATCTACCGGCGCCTCGTGGATGTCCAGTCCATAGAGACCGGCGCACCCCGGCGCGTGATGGGTGACATGGCCGCCAACAGAGGCCGGCGGCGCGATGATGGCATCGCCCGGTTTGGTCGTTGCCATGAAGGCATAAAGATTTGCCAGCGCGCCTGAGGCAACCCGGATCTCCGCATGGGCCGACTGGAAGATCTCGCAGGCAAGGTTCGCTGCAATCACTTCAATCTCTTCGATGGCTTCGAGGCCCATTTCATATTTGTCACCCGGATAGCCGAGTGAGGGCCGGGACCCCATGCCACTCGACAGCAAGGCTTCGGCACGCGGGTTCATGACATTGGTCGCCGGATTGAGGTTGAAACAGTCCTTCTCGTGAATGGTCCTGTTGGTCTCGGCAAGCGCTTCGATGCGTGCAGCAAGCGCTTCGGATCCGAGAGACGCGGTTGCCTGTGTGATCTCGTCGATACGGGTGGCAGCTACAGGGGGAAGCCAGGGGCAATTGTCTTGTGCGCTCATGTCGGAACTCCGGGTCTATTTGGACAAAGTGTCCATCTCCGCTTGTTTTCGCGCAAATCAGATTTTAGGAATTCAAGGGCTAGAAAAATTAGGTCTTGAGAATGTCCGTAGCTCCACCCGTTCCCAGACTTCCTTCACTGAACGCACTCAGGGCGTTCGAAGCATCAGCGCGCCTTGGCGGGTTCGCGCAGGCCGCTGCTGAACTGCACGTCACGCCGGGAGCGGTGGCCGCGCAGATCAAGTCGCTGGAGCAGGAAATCGGTGCAGCCCTTTTTGTACGTCACGCGAAGGGTGTCCGTCTGACAGCCACAGGCGAGCGGGCATTGCCGGGGTTCGTCGCCGCTTTCGACCTAATGGGAACAGCCGTGCGGGATCTGAGGCGCGACGCTTCTCCCGGCAAGATTCACATCGCTGCCCTGCCGGCGCTTGCTCAGCTCTGGCTGGGCCCCAGGTTGCCGCAACTGCGCATGAAACTGCCTGGGATCGATATCTCGGTGACGGCTCTGGAAACACCGCCGAACCTGAAGCGAGTGCCCTTCGATCTCTGCCTGTTTTATTGCGACAGTGTTCCGGACAACGGGATCGCGTTTTCGGGCGATGAGTTGCTGCCGGTCTGCACCCCGGCGCTTGCCAAACAGCTCAGAAAGCCAAATGACTTGAAAGAAGCGGTTTGCCTGACGGATACAGCCTGGGCAGACGATTGGCGCCTTTGGGCAGAGAGCGCGATGCCACGTGCGGGTTTCGCACCGCGCGGCCCGGTCTTTTCGCTTTATGCCCTGGCGGTGGAAGAAGCGCTCAACGGGGCAGGGGTTCTGATGGCGCATCGCGCGCTTGTTGCCGAACAGCTTGCGGCAGGGACACTGGTGGCACCCTTTGCAACGGCCGTTTCTCTAAACCAACAGATCTGCCTGTGGAGCCTCCCGGCAAGCCGCGGCAAAGGTGCCGCGGGGCAAGTGCTGCAGGCGTTGCGGGACATCGGATAAGTTCCTGAAGGCCGGCTTTGCATTCATGTGCGCCGGGTCTTTGCCTTGTTGCCGCGCCACAGGATGAACAGTCCGGATCCCACAATCACAGCACATCCAACCAGCATCTGCGTATCTATCTTTTCGTTGAACCAGACGGTACCAAGCAGGACACCAAACAGAAGCCGCGAATAGCGGAACGGGGTGACGGTGGCAATCTCGCCGGTGCGCATGGCTTTCATCAGTGCGCTATAGGCAAAGACACCGCAAAAGACGGCGGATCCTAGGACAACAAGGGCGCTGGTCCCCGGAGCCACGAAGGCTGACCGGTCCCACAGACCATAGACGAGCCCTGCGATGATGATTGTCAGAAACCCGTAAAAGCCCAGAATATTGGTGCTGAGGGTTGCAGGCGCGGCCCGGCTGGCGAGGTCTCGTCCGGAAAAGCCGAGCATGCCGATGACGGCCAGGATCGAGAGTAGGGAGAAGCTGTCACTGGTCGGGCGCAGAACGATCAGCACATCCACAAGGCCGATGAAGATCGCCGTCCACCTGCGCCACCCGACCGTCTCTCCAAAGAACAGCGAAGCACCGAGGACGACGAAGATCGGCGTGGCCTGAAGGATGGCCGTGGTCGAGGAGAGTGGTGTGAGCGCAAGCGCCAGAACATAGAAGAGCCTGCCCACCAGCTCAAAAGCGAAACGCACCTGCATGACCTTCGAGAAAACGTCCCGGTTCAGGACCTTTTCCCGTGTGGCTGTGGCAAGACCGAAAAAGGCAAGGGTGCCGCCGATGCCGAACAGCACGAGGATTTCCGAAACGGGCAACTGCGTGGCGGCCTGTTTCACAAAGGCATCTTCCAACGCAAAGGCGGCCATGGCAGCCACCATCCAAAGACTGCCGATGATGTTGGGATGAAGGCGTGCGCCTTTTTGGAACGCTTCGGTCAAGGGAAAGGTCCGGTATCGAAGAGGATAGCCAACAGTGGCTGCAGAAGGCTTTCGGCGGGCCCGGGGGCGTCCTCCTTCAGCGCAGGACGAAGGGCTAACACGTTTCCCGCGCCTTGGCTTTTGAAAACCGGCGAACCGGGCATCGGCAATGGGAGCAGGGCTTTCATGGCAGGAGAACAGCATCGGCCTGGATGTTGAAAACGGACGGACGTGACACCCCCTTTACAGTCGCCCGGCAACGTGCCCGCGACAATAAACCCAATGCAATCTGACCTTTGCGGGCTGTTTCGGCATCGTCATTTGCGGGCATGTTGATATGAATCAACGCGGCATTTTCAGAGTCGTGTGCATGGTCGTGCCATCGTTGGCACCTTGTAACGATTTCAAGACTGGGGCGCTAAAATGGCACAAAACAAGGCCAAAATGATCTCGCTCGAGGAAGGCGGCTTCGCCGTCTTCCTTGTGCTGCTTGCGTTTGCCTGCATCATCGTGGCAGGCAAGACATTCGATCAGGTCATGGCATTCCACGCTGGCATAGGCGCGTTGTTCGCCGCCGTCAGTGTGTTTCTGATTTTCAAGAACTACTTCGATGACGGCGGGGAACCGATTCCGGCCGAAATTGACGGCAAACCCAACTACAACATCGGGCCGATCAAGTTCGGTGCGGTCGCGGCAATGTTCTGGGGCATCGCCGGTTTCACGGTCGGTTTGATCATCGCTCTTCAGCTGGCCTGGCCGGCGCTGAACTTCGATCTGCCCTGGACCAACTTCGGACGGCTTCGCCCGCTGCACACCTCCGCGGTGATCTTCGCCTTTGGCGGCAACGTGCTTCTGGCAACGTCCATGTATGTGGTCCAGCGCACCAGCCGTGTCCGCATGCCGGGCAAGATCCTGCCCTGGTTCGTGATCCTGGGCTATAACGCCTTCATCGTGATCGCGGGAACGGGCTATCTGCTCGGTGCGACGCAGAGCAAGGAATATGCGGAACCGGAATGGTATGCCGACCTTTGGCTGACCATCGTCTGGGTCTTCTACCTGCTGCTGTTCCTGGGCACGCTGTGGAAGCGCAAGGAACCGCATATCTATGTGGCCAACTGGTTCTATCTGGCGTTCATCGTCACGATTGCCATGCTGCACATCACCAACAACCTGACCATTCCGGTCTCGATCTACTCGACCAAGTCCTACATCGTCTGGTCGGGTGTTCAGGACGCCATGGTGCAGTGGTGGTACGGCCATAATGCGGTGGGCTTCTTCCTGACCGCCGGCTTCCTGGCCATCATGTATTACTTCATCCCGAAGCGCGCAGAGCGGCCGGTCTATTCCTACCGTCTGTCCATCGTGCACTTCTGGGCGCTGATCTTTATCTACATCTGGGCAGGTCCGCACCACCTCCACTACACGGCTCTGCCGCAGTGGGCGTCAACGCTGGGTGCGACCTTCTCCATCATCCTGTGGATGCCGTCCTGGGGTGGCATGATCAACGGTCTGATGACGCTTTCGGGCGCCTGGGACAAGCTGCGGACCGATCCGGTCCTGCGTATGATGGTGGTTTCGGTCGCCTTCTACGGCATGTCCACCTTCGAAGGTCCGCTGATGAGCCTGCGCTCGGTCAACTCCCTGTCGCACTACACCGACTGGACCATTGGCCACGTGCACTCCGGCGCTCTGGGCTGGGTTGGCTACATCTCCTTCGGCGCGATCTACTGCCTGATCCCGTGGTTGTGGAACAAGCGTCAGCTTTACTCTTTGAAGCTGGTGAACCTGCACTTCTGGCTGTCCACGATCGGTATCGTTCTCTACATCACCGCGATGTGGGTGTCCGGTATCATGCAGGGCCTGATGTGGCGTGCCTACGATCAGCTCGGCTTCCTGGAATACTCCTTCGTGGAAACCGTCGAGGCGATGCATCCCTTCTACATCATCCGTGCTCTTGGCGGTGGGCTCTTCCTGCTCGGCGCTGTGATCATGGCCTACAATCTCTGGATGACCGTCCGTCACGGCGAGGCTGAAGAAGCCGATGCCACGCCGGCTGGCTCCCTGGCTCCGGCCGAATAAGGGAGGGACAGACAATGTCTGCATGGAAAAAACACGAAGTCTTTGAAAAGAACTCCTTCGTTCTCTTGATCGGCATTCTGGTCATGGTCGCCATCGGCGGCCTGGTCGAAATCGCTCCGCTCTTCTATCTGAAAAGCACGATTGAAAAGACCGAAGGCATGCGGCCCTACACGCCGCTCGAACTGGCCGGACGCAACATCTACATCCGCGAGGGGTGCTATCTGTGCCATTCGCAGATGGTGCGTCCGATGCGCGACGAAATGGAACGCTATGGCCATTTCTCGCTGGCAGCGGAGTCGATGTACGACCATCCGTTCCAGTGGGGGTCCAAGCGGACCGGCCCGGATCTGGCTCGCGTCGGTGGCAAATACTCCGACGACTGGCATGTGGAGCACCTGAAGGACCCGCGCGCGCTGGTTCCCGCCTCCATCATGCCGGGCTATCCGTTCCTGGCTGAAAACCGCCTGAACACCCGGGACATTGAGGCTCACCTGTCGGTCAACACCGTGGTCGGCGTGCCTTACACCGAAGAACAGATCGCAAATGCCGCATCTGACATCCTCGGTCAGGCGAAACCGGACACCGAAGCTGCCGATGGCTTCGAGGAACGCTGGCCGAGCGCCACGATCCGCGATTTCGACGGCAACCCGAGAGAAGTCACCGAGATGGACGCGCTTATCGCCTATCTGCAGGTTCTCGGGACCATGGTCGATTTCTCGATCTATGACGACAAGGCAAACGCGAGGTAAGGGCGATGAACGAGACATACTCCGCATTCGCAGGCTTCGCTCAAACCTGGGGCCTACTCTACTTCATGATCCTGTTTGGCGTCGTTCTGGCCTACGCACTGTGGCCGAAGAACCGGAAAAAGTTCGACGACGCTGCTCAAATCCCGTTCCGGGAGGACTGATCCATGGCAGACACACATCACAAGGAAGTCGACCATATTTCCGGGGTCGAAACCACCGGCCACGAATGGGACGGTCTGAAAGAACTGAACAACCCACTGCCGAAATGGTGGCTGTATCTGTTCTATGCCTGCATTGTCTGGGCCGTGATCTACTGGGTGCTCTACCCATCCTGGCCGCTGATTTCCAGCTACACCACCGGTGTGCTGGGCGCCAACCAGCGGACCGAGGCGATCGCAGCCTATGACAAGGGCATCTCCGACCGGTCGGTCTTCGCCGACAAGATCGTGGCAGCCTCGCTCGAGGATATCTCCACGGACCAGGAGCTGCTGCAATTTGCCCGGGCCAACGGCCAGGCAGCTTTCGGCGACAACTGTGCACCGTGCCACGGTTCCGGCGGTACGGGTGCGGAAGGTTTTCCAAACCTGCAGGACGATACCTGGATCTGGGGTGGAACGCTGGATGACATCCACACCACTCTGGAATTCGGTATCCGGTCCGGCCATGACGAAGCCCGCATCGGCGAAATGCCTGCCTTCGGCCGCGACGAACTGCTGAGCCGCGACGAGATCAACCAGGTTGCCAACTTCGTCGCATCCCGCGCAGGGCTTGAGACCGAAGAAGGCGTCGATCTGGCAGCAGGGCAGACTGTCTTTGAAGACAACTGCGCGGCCTGCCACGGCGAAGACCTGAAAGGCATTCAGGAGGTCGGTGCACCGAGCCTGCTGTCCGCCAACTACCTCTATGGCAAGTCTCTGGACGACATCAAGGCGCAGATCAACAATCCGCGCAACGGCGTGATGCCTGCCTGGGTCGACCGTCTCGACCCGGCAACCATCAAGTCTCTGACGGTCTACGTCCACTCCTTCGGGGGCGGGCAGTAATTCCTGCGGATCTGGTGCGACAAATGCGCCAGATAGCCTGAACGATTTGATCCGGCGCAAAGTGTGACGCTTTGCGCCGGTTTATTTTGAGCACTCGCTGCTAATTGTGAGTGGCGAGTGATTTTACAAAAGATCCTATTGGGGCAGGATCGCGTTGAAGAGGACGGGCGGTATGTCTACGGACACCGAGACGCATGAGGGCGCGCAATCCGAAGAGTGGTTTGCATCAGCCAAAAAGATCTATCCAATGGCGACGCATGGCCTGTTCCGCAGGATCAAGTGGACGCTGCTGTTCATCACGCTGGGCATCTATTATTTCCTGCCTTTCATCCGCTATGACCGTGGGCCGGACGCACCGAGCCAGGCGGTCCTGGTCGATATGGAAGCCCGGCGGGCCTATTTCTTCTTTATCGAGATCTGGCCACAGGAAGTCTATTATCTCACCGGCCTGCTGATCCTGGCCGCCTTGACGCTGTTTCTCATGAACGCCGTCGCAGGACGTGTCTGGTGCGGCTATCTGTGCCCGCAGACGGTCTGGACGGACCTGTTCCTGTGGGTCGAGCGCAAGGTGGAAGGTGATCGTCGTGAACGTATCGCCCTCGACAAGGACCCATGGACCTTCGACAAGGTCCGCAAGCGCGTCACCAAGCACTTCCTATGGTTGATGATCGCCTGGTGGACCGGCGGCGCATGGGTGCTCTATTTCAACGATGCGCCGACCCTGGTCTGGGAACTGCTGACCTTCCAGGCACCGATGATTGCCTACATCTGGATCGCCATCCTGACCACGACGACCTATCTCCTGGCAGGCTTCATGCGGGAACAGGTCTGCATCTACATGTGCCCGTGGCCGCGCATCCAGGCAGCCATGACCGATGAAAAGGCCCTCAACGTGACCTATCGCTGGGATCGCGGAGAGCCTCGCGGATCCCTGAAGCAGAACAAGAAACTCGCCGAGCAGGGCCTGCCGGCTGGTGACTGTGTCGACTGCTACCAGTGTTTCCAGGTCTGCCCCACCGGTGTCGATATCCGCAAGGGCATGCAGCTCGATTGCATCCAGTGTGGCCTGTGTATCGACGCCTGTGACAACGTCATGGACAAGGTCGGCAAGCCGAGAGGTCTGATCGGCTACGACACGGACGAAAACATCCAGCGCCGGCTGGAGGGCAAGGAATCGGTCTACGAGATCGTTCGCCCGCGGACGGTTCTCTATGTCGGCATCATTGCCGTGGTCTGCGGCATCATGCTGTTTGCGCTGCTCAACCGCGATTTCGCCGACATCAGCGTTCTGCACGACAGGAACCCGGTGTTCGTCGAACAGTCCGACGGTTCAGTGCGCAACGGCTATACCGTGCGCCTGTCCAACAAGCGCCGCCACGAGCGCCACTTCATGCTGCATGTGGAGGGTATGCCTGCAAACACGATGGTCGAAGCCGTTGGCACCGAAGACACTTTCGCCGGCCGTCCGATCATCTCTGTCGGCCCGGACACCACGCGTGAAGTTCGTATTCTCGTGACCTCTCCGCCCTGGGCGAAGATGCCGCATTCGACGCCGGTCACCTTCCGCATCACCGAAAGCGTGATGGGCGAGGTCGTGACGGCCAAGGATACGTTCAAGGCACCGCAAAAACCTTGAGGAGCAAGGAATGACGATGGTTCAATCGAACATGAAGGATCCCAAGGCGATTTCCGGAAAGACGGTCCTTGCCTGGCTTCTGGGTTTCTTCGGGGTGGTCTTTACCGCCAATGCGATCTTCATCTATCTCGCGCTCGGGTCATTCCCGGGCGTGGTGGTGGAAAGTTCCTATGAGGCTGGCCAGGCCTACAACGAGGAAATCGCGGCGGCGAAAGCCCAGGCGGAACTGAACTGGCAGGTGTCGAGCGAATTTACCCGCACCAGCGATCAGGACGGCAAGCTGGTCGTCACGGCCAAGGATGCGCAAGGCACGCCGCTCTATGGGGTGGCGCTCCATGCCCTGATGCGCAATCCGGTTCATGACGACACCGACGTTAAGGTCGATTTCACGGCCGATGGCGGTGGGCGGTATGTTGGTTCGGTCGAAAACCTTGCCGATGGCAACTGGACACTCATCCTGGAAATCGAACAGGATGGAGAACGGAAATTCCGGTCCGAAAACCGGATCTTCGTCAAGAACTGAGGCAAATGCCGTGACGGTCCATCAGCGTGATTGGCAGGCGTTCGTGACACCGGGCGAAGATGGCGCGGTCCATATGGATCTCGCCGTCGACGGTATCACCTGCGCAGCCTGCATGGGAGAAATCGAACGGGGCCTGAAGCGGCTTCCGGGCATTCGGACAGCCCGTGTCAACCTGACCAGCCAGCGGCTTGCTGTCGACTGGTCACAGGATCAGACCGGGGCCGACGAGATTGTCGCCGAGCTGGAGCGGCTCGGTTACAAGGCCCACCCGTTCGATCCTGCCAGCCAGAAGGAACGTCAGGACAAGACCGGCAAACAATTGCTGCGCTGTCTGGCGGTCGCCGGTTTTGCCGGCATGAACATCATGCTCCTGTCTGTCTCCGTCTGGTCGGGCAATGCAACGGACATCACCCCGGAAACCCGGGATTTCTTCCATTGGCTGTCCGCGCTGATCGCCATGCCGACGGTCGCCTATGCCGGGCGCCCGTTCTTTCGCAGTGCCTTCAATGCCCTGGCCGCCGGCCGGTTGAACATGGACGTGCCGATCGTGATCGGCGTGACACTCGCCGTCGCCCTGTCAGTCGTCCAGACCATTCAGCACCAGCATCACGCCTATTTCGAGTCCGCCGTCATGCTGCTGTTCTTCCTGCTGGTCGGGCGGTACCTCGATCACAACATGCGCGGGCGGACGCGTTCCTTTGCCGAGAACATCGCCGCGCTCAAGGCGGAAGTCGCCGCGCGGATCCATCCCGACGGAGCCGTGCGCGAGGTGCCGCTCTCGAAAATTGCCGCGGGCGACCTGGTTCTGGTGTCCGGCGGCGAGCGGGTGCCGGTGGATGGTATAGTCGAAACCGGTGTCTCGGAGATCGACCAGAGCCTTGTAACCGGTGAAAGCGTGCTGGCGCCTGTCGCCCCCGGACAACGCGTTTACGCCGGTACGCTGAACGGGGCAGGGGCGTTGCAGGTCCGGGTGCAGGCGGCCTCCGGCGCAACGCTGCTGGATGAAGTCAATCGCCTGCTGGAAGCTGCCTCCCAGGCAAAATCGAAATATGTGCGCATCGCCGACCGCGCTGCGCGTCTCTATGCACCGCTGGTGCATGGAGCAGCCGCACTGACGTTCCTCGGGTGGCTGCTTGCCGGGCTCGACTGGCAGCCTGCCCTGATCATCTCGATCTCGGTTCTGATCATCACATGTCCCTGCGCACTCGGGCTGGCGGTTCCCGCCGTGCAGGTGGTCGCCTCAGGTCAGTTGTTCCGCTGCGGTGTCCTGTTGAATTCCGGCGATGCCATCGAACGGCTGTCGGACATCGACACCATCCTGTTCGACAAGACTGGAACCTTGACCCTTACCGAGCCTGACCTGTGCAGCTCTATCGATCCAGACGACGAAACGCTTGTACTGGCGGGACGTCTTGCCCTTGCCAGCCGGCATCCATTGTCGGCGGCCCTGGTCAAGGCAACAGGCGCGCTGCAGCCCCTGCCAAACGTCAGTGAAACGTCCGGGGCCGGTCTTGAGACGATGGTCGCCGGACAGCGTCTGCGCCTGGGCAGTCCGCTCTTTTGCGAAGCATCGGTGGATGAGATCGAGGCCACCCTGGAAGCGAACCCGGGAGCGTCGCTGCTTGCCATCCGCTTCGGCGCGGAGCCTGCGCGCCTGCTGGCGTTCCGGCAACGACTGCGGCCGGATGCCAGGGCAGTGATTGATGAGTTGAAAGCGCGCGGCTACGCGCTCGAAATCCTCTCCGGCGACACCAGGCCTGCGGTTGCCGATTGTGCGGCTGCGCTTGGTGTTGCTGAGTGGCAGTCCGAGATGAAGCCTGCACAGAAGATTGCGCGCCTGGAAGAACTTCAGGCCAGTGGCCGAAAGGTTCTGATGGTCGGCGATGGCCTCAACGATGCTCCAGCGCTCGCTGGTGCGCATGTCTCTCTGTCCCCGGTATCGGCCGTTCATCTCAGTCAGGCGGCGGCAGACGCTGTCTTTCTGGGCGACAAATTGCAGCCGGTGGCCGACGCGCTCAGGCTGTCGAAACGGGCGCGGGCGGCAATCGAACAGAACCTCTGGATCTCGGTCGTCTACAACATCGTTGCCGTGCCCATTGCCGTGGCCGGTTTCGTCACGCCGTTGATGGCAGCTGCGGCCATGTCAGCATCCTCGCTTGCCGTTACCGCAAACGCGCTCAAGTTGCGCTGGGGCGCCGGTGACAGGAATGTGGGAACCGAGGTACCTGGGGCCCCGCAACAACAGCCTGCGGAATGAGATCAACATGGACGTACTGATCTATCTGATACCGATCGCGCTGCTTCTGGGAGCGCTGGGGCTTGGCGCTTTCCTCTGGTCCCTGAAGAGCGGCCAGTATGACGATCTGGAAGGCGCCAAATGGCGCATCCTTGACGATGACGATCTGCCCGGCAAGTGATTGCCGGCAATCTTGACTTTGGCCCTCTGTGGGCCTAGCCCCATGCATTCCTTTAGGTCATTGGAGCAATGCATGGAATCGTTTCCCGAAGCGCACAAACCGGGCTATGCCGTTTATTCCAGAACGTCGCTTGCCATCTACGATGCGCTTGTCCTGGGGCTGTCCAACCGCTGGATCTGGCGTTGCCCGAGTTCCCATCTGGTCGCGCTTTACAATCGTCATCTTTCCGCCAATCACCTGGATATCGGCGTGGGCACAGGCTACTTCCTGGACAAGGCGCGGTTTCCCGTTTCAGATCCCAAGGTGGCACTGCTTGATCCCAACAGCGATTGCCTCGGCAAGGCCGCTGCAAGAATTGCCCGCCTGAACCCCTTAACCATTCAGGCAGACGCACTGGTGCCATGGCCACAGGATATCGGCACGTTCAAGACGATAGGTCTGAACTACGTGCTTCATTGCCTGCCGGGCACAATGGCTGAAAAGGCTGTGATTTTCGATCATGCGATCCCGCATCTTGAAGACGGGGCAACCGTCTTCGGTTCCACCATCCTGCAAGGCGACGCCCCGAGGTCCGGTGCCGCCCGCAAACTGATGCAGGTCTATAACCGAAAAGGCGTCTTTTCGAACGAAGCCGACACGAAGGAGGTCCTGCGGTCAGAACTCGACAAGCGCTTTGACGATGTGACGGTGGAAACGATCGGATGTGTGGCACTGTTCAGTGCCAGGGAACCACGTTCTGCCTGAAACGCATGATCACAGGCAGCAACGAGCAGGTCAGGAAAGGACGTTGGACAGAGCCATTCCGGTGGCCAGCAGGACGAGGCCTATGCCGGCAAGCAGCAGAAGATTGTCTCGCAGTTTTGCGTGTGATGCGAGGTCGGACTGCTCGTTCTCCATGGGGAGCGGGTCGTCTTCCCCGAACGGGTCAGTATCACGGGACATGGTTCTTACAATCGTTTGCAACAGGCCACTCATTCGGTTCGATTTGGTGCCTGAAGGATGGCGGCGTACAATTGAAAGTCCCGTTAATTTCAAATCGTACAAAAGATTAATTCATCGCAATCTTACCAATGCGTGAAAACTGTTCTTGTATTGCAATCAATTTCTAAGCCTTTGTGAAACTATTCAAAGTCGATCCCGCATAAGCAGACGATCGAGCCGCGCAAAACGGCAGGACTAACTCATTGTTCAGACTTTCATGGCAATGGTTAAGTCAAACAAGGAGGACTTGGTGAGCCTTGATCTTGCCTCTCTGACATTCTTGCTGGTCGAAGACAGTGCTTACATGCGGACCATCCTGCGCACCATGCTGCAGGGGTTCGGTGCGCGGCGCATTGTCGAGGCAGAAGACGGCGCGTCTGGCCTGGAGGCCATGGACCGGGCGAACCCGGATATCCTCATTCTGGATTGGGTCATGCCGATCCTGGACGGGGCGGATATGGTGCGCATGATCCGCAGCCCGAACAATCCCTTCGCCTATATTCCGATCATCATGGTAACGGCACATACCGAGCGTAGCCGGATTGTCGAGGCTCGGCGGCTCGGCGTGCATGAGCTGCTGTCAAAACCGATCTCGGCAAAGGCGCTTTATCAGCGTGTTTCCAGCGTGATTCTGCATCCGCGCGATTTCATCAAGACGGCCACCTATTTCGGTCCGGCCCCGCGTGAAATCCGCAATCGCCAGAAAATCTGGCAAGGTGGCCCCGGCCAGCCGCAGCAGCCGGCGCAACAGGGTGGCGAAGGCGACGGTGGTCTCACCGCGATCGGTTAAGCGATAGTTTCAGAGGAAGACTATTTGAAGGCGTCAGGCGGCTGATTGTGCCGCAGCGCGCCTGTTATTTGCCGGATAAGATGCAGCACCTTGGGAATTGGCGCTTTCCGCAGTTTCAGCAAACTGCGCCAGCACATCCAGATCAACCGTGTAGTGGTCAAGAAGGAACTGGGAAAGAACATCGATGGGCAGGTGATGGTAGCCTTCGATGGCTGCCATCAAAGCTTCTAGTGTGTCCAGCCGTTCGCGGAGTTTGATCATGATTACCCGATGCGCCGATTTTTTCTCACACTGGAGTTTTATGGTTAATAATGCGTGAAGCGGAGCGTGGCAAGAACGCGGGCTCGCGCTATCACCTCCCATAGTAATCGTCCACAATCTTTTGCCGGAAATCACCGAATTTCTTGGTAAAATTCACCAGAGCGCGGCAAGTTGTCTGTGAAGATCCAGGGAAAACTCAATGGCAAAAATCATCTATGTTCTGAACGGCCCGAATCTCAATCTTCTCGGCAAGCGGCAACCCGAAATCTACGGAGCTCAGACGCTGGACGATGTTCGGAAGATGTGCGAAGCGGCGGCGGAGCCGGCAGGCCTGCAGATCGCGTTCCACCAGAGCAATGCGGAACATGAGTTGATCGACTGGATTCACGAAGCGCGGGAAGCTGCGGTTGGCATCATTATCAACCCTGCGGCCTATACCCACACGTCGATTGCAATTCTGGACGCGCTGAACACCTGTGAATGTCCGGTGATCGAGGTGCATATCTCGAACATCCACAAGCGGGAAAGCTTCCGGCATCTTTCATATGTTTCCACCCGGGCAGATGCGGTAATTGCCGGCTGTGGCGTCGAAGGCTATCTCCTGGCCCTGCAAAGGATGGCGACGCTGTGCGCCGACGGCTGATCCTGTGCCGATGACGGTTGAGGCAGACTGGAAGCTTTGCTGAAGTATGGATCGCACCTGGAAAAAAGGGGTGCCGGCTTTGGAAATAGATTTGCGTCCATGAAATTATGAAGCGTGTCGCACGAAAGCTATCGGTTGCGACCTGCTTCAGGAACCACTGGCGTTGAAGAATTCCTTCACGATGGTCGTGGCGAGGATCTTGACGTCCAGAGCGACCGACTGGCGCTCCACATAGGCAAGATCATAGGCCAGCCGCATACGGGCTGCGTACGGATCCTTGGTTTCTCCGCGAAAGCCGTTGACCTGGGCCAGGCCGGTGATGCCAGGCAGAACATTGTGCCGTTCCATGTATCTGGGATGGAACTCTTCATAGGGCCTTCCGGCAGCCAGCATGCCAGGCACATGCGGCCGCGGTCCGACAAGAGACATTTCCCCGCGCAGCACGTTGATCAACTGCGGCAGTTCGTCGAAATTGCTCTTCCGCAGGAAGGCGCCGACCAGCGTCACGCGAGGGTCATTGGCAACGGTTTGGGTAATGCCGGTGCTGTCGCACTGGTCTTCATACATCGTCCGGAACTTGAGCACGGCAAATCTCTTGCCGTTCAAACCATAGCGCCACTGACGGAAAAACACGGGTCCCCGGCTCGTCAGTTTTATTGCAACCGCCATCACAACAAATAGGGGAAAAAGGAGCAGAAGGCCTGTGCCGGCCCCTGTCAGATCGATGCATTTCTTCAATCCGGCGTGCAGTGCGCCACGTGCCGGACGAGCCGCTTGCCGCGCCCGAGTCGCCCCCGCGAACCGGTCGGTATGCTTGTAGCCCCAGGTCACGAAACCAGCGATATTAAGGGCATCGCGGCCGTGATCATCTACGTCGTAAGATACTGTTTCGTCTGCCAAGATATGCCAGCCTCAACCTGATTTACGAGACCACTTGAAGTGCTTTTGCATCCTGTCTGGAGGCGTTCGCAATCGCTATTGTATCGTTAATATGTGGTTAACAAGATCAGGAAAATTGTTGTCCATTAAGGGTTTGGTTACCATAGTGACGCGACGTGAGCAATCTGGAAACGTCAAAAGTGATGTGAAATTAAATTAATTTTTAAAAAAGCAAACGCCGGGCTACTGTCAGCCCGGCGCTCGCATTGACTAAAATATCGGGGTGCGAAAAGTGCCCGATTAATAGCTGCGTCCGACGCTGGTGTAATCGAAGCCGCGGGATTCCATGTAGTCGGGTTTGTAGATGTTTCTGAGGTCGACAACCTTGGGTGCAGAAACCAGATTTTTCACGCGATCAAGGTCAAGCGCCCGGAACTGATCCCACTCCGTAACGATTACAACCACATCTGCATTTTCGATGGCATGATAGGGCCCATCGCAGAACATGACGTCCGACATCACCTTCTCGGCTTCTTCCATGCTGGCCGGATCGTAGGCACGTATCTTGGCACCGGCGGCCTGTAGTTTTGCAACGATGTCGATGCTCGGGGCTTCGCGCATGTCGTCCGTGTTGGGCTTGAAGGCGAGGCCGAGCAGCGCAATGGTCTTGCCGTTGACGTCACCCCCCATGAATTCAATGACCTTGTCGGCCATCTTCTTCTTGCGGGCCGCATTCACCTCAATGACGGAATCGACGATCTTCAGATCGGAGTGGGCGTCTGCCGCGATCCGGGACAGCGCGAGCGTGTCCTTGGGAAAGCAGGATCCGCCGTAGCCAGGGCCGGCATGCAGGAACTTGCCGCCGATACGATTGTCGAGGCCGATGCCGCGCGACACTTCCTGAACGTTGGCGCCGACCTTCTCGCACAGATCTGCAATTTCGTTGATGAAGGTGATCTTGACCGCCAGAAAGGCGTTGGCCGCGTATTTGGTGAGCTCCGACGTGCGGCGGCGGGTCACGATGATCGGCGTTTCGTTGAGATAGAGCGGGCGATAGAGCTCTCGCATCACTTCAACCGCGCGCTCGTCCTCGGTTCCGACAACGACGCGGTCCGGACGCTTGAAGTCGTTGATTGCGGCGCCTTCGCGCAGGAATTCCGGGTTGGAGACGACGGCGAAATCCGCATCCGGGTTTGTCTTGCGGATAATTGCTTCCACTTCGTCGCCCGTGCCGACCGGTACGGTCGATTTGGTGACGATGACTGTGAAGCCTTTAATCAGACGCGCGATTTCCTCTGCCGCTGCATAAACATAGGACAGGTCGGCATGGCCGTCACCGCGGCGGGTGGGCGTTCCAACGGCAATGAAAACCGCATCCGCGTCGCGGATCGCTTCTTCCGGAGCCGTGGTGAAGAAAAGACGTTCCTCGGCAACGTTCTTGGAAACCAGTTCCTGAAGGCCGGGTTCGTAGATCGGGATCTGTCCGTTGTTCAGAGCATCGATCTTGCTCGCATCCTTGTCGATGCAGGTCACGACATGGCCGAAATCAGCAAAACAGGTTCCGGACACCAGACCGACATAGCCGGTCCCAATCATTGCAACACGCATATTAAAATATCCTGCTTCTGGGTGGTCTTCAGGCGTTAGTCAATCACCGTAAGCCCGCTATGTGCTGCTCGAATTACATGGATGGGCAGCAAAAGACCAGATCGTTGAAATCGTGTGGTTTGAAATTTTGAAAATCAGCTCCGTAAACACTTTTAAACAAGACTCGAGAAGGCGTCTGCAATTGCCCGATCGCGTCTCAAGCGCGCAGCTTAGTGGAACGAAGCAAAAAACGGGAGCATTTTCTGGGCCCCAGGGGTCACGAGGCGCTCAACACAAGATCTCCCTGCGCGATGAGGGGGCAAAAATAGGTACCCCTTCGCCAGTCTACTTTGGTGTGATGCCGCACCACGCGGCGGTGAACAGGGCAATCGTCTTGGTGACTCTTTTCAGCGACGGCAGATTGACGCATTCGTCTATGCCGTGAATGTTTTTCGTCAGCGGGCCATAGGTGAGGGCGGGAATGCCGCAATGGTTCATGTAGAGCGCGGCATCCAGATAACAGGCCATGATCGACCGGTTGAGAGCAGTGCCGGATGTGATCCTGTGAGCGTCTGCGAGCGTGTTTTCGGCGTCGCTGCCTTCGGGGAGCAGGTATCCTGCCTGGCAGGTTCCGGTCCATTCCAGCTTCGGGTTGGCTTTTTCAAGCCGGGGGTCCCTTGCACCTAGCGTCTTCAGCATGTCCTCCAGGCTGGCCATCCGGTCTTGTGGGGCATCGCCAGGATAAAATCCGATCCGGCCTTCAAAGGTGCATTCGAACGGGATTGACGACTGCCATTCGCCACCGTTGATGGTGCCGATGTTGAGGCTCGCCGGATTACGCAGACCGTCGAAGCCGGGATGCCCGGTCTTTTCCTCGTTCCAGCGGGCTTCCAGCGCCTTCAGTTCGTTGATGACGAGGAAAGCCGCTTCAATGGCACTGAGGCCGGACTCCGGCTCGCGGGGGTGGGCCGGGACGCCCTGAACCGCAATCTGGAACTTGATCACACCGGAATTTGCATAGATGACGTCTTCATCCGTCGGCTCGGGAATGAGTACGGCGTCGGCTGTCGCGCCGCGCAGGATCGCTGCGGCCGTGCCGTTGCCGGTGACCTCTTCATCGATGACAGACTGGAATTCGAGAGGACCTTGCAAGCTGAACCCGGCCGCCTCGATGGCATCGACCGCAAAGAGATTGGCCGCAAGTCCGGCTTTCATGTCACCGGCGCCCCGCCCGAAAAGCCAGTCGCCATCGCGCACGGCTGCAAAGGGAGGATGGGTCCAACTCGCCGGGTTGGCCGAGGGAACGACATCGACGTGGGCATTCAGGATCAACGATCGTCCATTCGCTGCGGGCGTCTTGCGGCCGCTGACATTGAACGTGTCCTTGTAATCGATGGTCGCGGGGGAATAGGCGGGATGGGAGCGCAGCGCTGCCACGTCGACGGGATAGGTTTCGACGTCATAGTCACGGCTGCGAAGCGCGTCGGCGACGATGCGCTGAACACCAGCTTCTTCGCCGCGCAGGGACTTGGCCCGGACGATCTCTTGCAGGAAGGCAATCTCGTTCTCGAAGGCCGTGTCGACAGCGGCAGTGATTGCGGAAACGGCTTCTTTTGAAAGTGGTTGTGACATGACGGTCCGGCTGAGTGAGTGAAGAGGCAGGCAATTTGCCTGCACCCTATCAACTGCGCGCCGTGCGTCAAATCGGCAGTGACTGAAGCTGGCCAGTCCCTCTTATAGGGATACGCCGGATGTGCCGATACTTGAGGGGAGAGGGGTTGGAGCGAGCGAGTGCGCCCGTCGCCTTACACCGTCAGATACCGCCTGACTTCGGTCTCCGACAAATCCTCCCCGGTGCCGGAAAGCACCACTTCCCCGCGATCCATGACGGCATAGTCATCCGCCAGATCCCGGGCGAATTCGAAATACTGTTCCACCAGCACGATGGCCATGGTGCCCTGATCGCGCAGCCAGGAGATTGCCCGGCCGATATCCTTGATGATCGAAGGCTGGATGCCTTCCGTCGGTTCATCAAGCACCAGAAGCTTCGGGCGGGTCACCAGCGCCCGGGCAATGGCAAGCTGCTGCTGCTGTCCGCCGGACAGGTCACCGCCGCGGCGGGACAGCATGTCCTTCAGCACCGGGAACAGCTCGAAGATCGTGTCGGGAATGAAGCGTTCCTTGCGCGGGATCGGAGCGTAACCTGTCTCGAGGTTTTCCTTCACCGACAGCAGGGGAAAGATCTCGCGTCCCTGCGGTACGATGGCAATGCCTTTCTTGGCGCGGGCATGGGCAGGCAACGAGGAAATATCCTCGCCGTCCCACAGGATCTTGCCGGCGCTGATGCCGTGCTGACCGGCAACCGCGCGCAAGGTGGAGGTCTTGCCGACACCATTGCGCCCCATCAGGCAGGTCACCTTGCCGGTCTCGGCCTTCAGCGAGACCTTCTTCAGCGCCTGCGCGGCGCCATAGTGAAGATCGATGTTTTCAACTTGCAGCATGGGCTGACTTCCCTTGGCTGATCGCGATGCGGTGGGTGGTCTTTGCTCCGTTTGCTAGCGTCATCTCCGAGATGAAAAGCGAAACGACAACGGATGGAGCAAAAGCCTAGCCTTCATCGTCCGAGATAAACTTCCACGACACGTTCGTCGGCTGAGACATGGTCGAGTGATCCTTCAGCCAGGACTGAGCCTTCGTGGAGAACAGTGACTTTGACACCCAGGGAGCGCACAAACACCATGTCGTGCTCGACCACGACGACCGAGTGATCATTGGCGATATCCTTCAGAAGTTCAGCGGTTTCGGCGGTTTCGGCATCCGTCATTCCGGCGGCAGGTTCATCCACCAGAAGCAGCTTCGGGTCCTGGGCCAGCAGCATGCCGATCTCCAGCCACTGCTTCTGGCCGTGGCTGAGGTTGGCTGCAAGTTCGTGCCTCTTGGACCCGAGCCGGATCAGATCGAGCAGATACTCGACCCGTTTCTTTTCAGCTCCGGAAATGACGTGAAAAAGCGTCGCGAAAGGCCCGCGCGGCGCCTTCAGCGCCAGTTCCAGGTTGTCCCACACGGTGTGGCTTTCGAAGACGGTCGGCTTTTGAAACTTGCGGCCGATGCCGAGTTCGGCAATCGAAGCCTCATCTTCGCCGGTCAGGTCCACGGTTCCGTTGAAAAAGACCTCGCCGCTGTCCGGCCGGGTCTTGCCGGTGATGACGTCCATCATCGTGGTCTTGCCCGCGCCGTTGGGTCCGATGATGGCCCGCATTTCGCCCGGGGCAATCGTCAGCGACAATTCGTTCAGCGCCTTGAAACCGTCGAAAGAAACCGACACGCCGTCGAGATAAAGAAGACTGGAAGATCGTGCCATGGCTTTACTCCGCGGGCTGGGGTTCGGCATCCGCCGGAACGGTCGAGGCAGATTTTTTCGGGCTGACGTTGGCTGGCGAAGCGGGCGACTGCGGCGCCTGGCTTGGCGGTTGGTCCGACCCAGCCTCGAAGTCTTCGGAAACTTTCCGCTGCCGCAAGGCCGTCCAGCCCTGAGAAAGGGTGCCGACGATCCCTTTCGGCAGGAACAGCGTCACGACCACGAACAGGCCTCCGAGTGCAAATAGCCAGATGTCGGGCAGGGCGGCGGTGAACCAGGTCTTGGCGAAGTTGACCAGTACGGCGCCGAGCACTGCCCCGACCAAGGTTCCACGCCCGCCGACGGCAACCCAGATCACCACCTCGATGGAGTTGGCAGGCGCAAATTCACCCGGGTTGATGATGCCGACCTGCGGCACATAAAGCGCGCCGGCGATCCCGGCCATCATGGCCGACAGGGTCCAGACGAACAGCTTGTAGTGCTCCACACGATAGCCGAGGAAGCGGGTGCGGCTTTCCGCATCGCGCACGGCCACCAGCACCTTGCCGAGTTTCGAGCGGGTGATCGCCCTGCAGATGAGGAAGCACAGGACCAGCGCCAGGCCTGAGGCTGCAAACAGGCCGGCGCGGGTCGTGTCGGCTTGAATATCGAAGCCGAGAATGTCCTTGAAGTCGGTCAGGCCGTTGTTGCCGCCGAAGCCCATGTCGTTGCGGAAGAAGGCAAGCAGCAGCGCGTAGGTGAGGGCCTGGGTGATGATCGACAGGTAGACGCCGGTGACGCGGGAGCGGAAGGCGAACCAGCCGAAGACGAAGGCCAGCACACCCGGCACCAGCAGCACCATTAGCGCGGCAAACCAGAACATGTCGAAGCCGTACCAGTACCAGGGCAACTCCCCCCAGTTCAGGAAGACCATGAAATCCGGCAGGATCGGGTCGCCATAAACACCGCGGGTGCCGATCTGGCGCATCAGATACATGCCCATGGCATAGCCGCCGAGCGCGAAGAAGGCCGCATGCCCGAGCGAGAGAATGCCGCAATAACCCCAGACCAGATCCACTGCCAGCGCGAGCAGGGCGTAGGTCAGATATTTGCCCATTAGCGTGACCGCATAGTTGGGCACGTGGAAGGTGGATCCCTCGGGCATGAGCAGGTTGCCGGCAGGCACGAGAACGATCACGGCCGCCATGATGGCCAGGAATAACCCCGCTTTGGCATCCATGGCGCGGAAGAGAAAAGAGGACATCATGCTTCAACTGCCCGGCCCTTGAGGGCGAACAGCCCCCTTGGACGCTTCTGGATAAAGAGAATGATGAAGACGAGCACGAAGATCTTGCCGAGCACGGCTCCTGCGTATGGTTCGAGGAACTTGTTCACGACACCAAGCGTCATCGCTCCCACGAGCGTGCCCCACAGGTTGCCGACACCGCCGAAGACCACGACCATGAAACTGTCGATGATGTAGCCCTGACCAAGGTTTGGCGACACGTTGTCGATCTGCGACAGCGCCACACCCGCGATCCCGGCGATGCCGGAGCCGAGGCCGAAGGTGAGGGCGTCGATCCAGGGTGTCCGGATGCCCATTGAGGCGGCCATGCGCCGGTTCTGCGTCACGGCACGCGTGTAGAGCCCGAAGGGTGTCTTCTTCAGAACCAGCATCAGTCCGGCGAAGACCAGCATCGCGAAAACGATGATCCACATGCGGTTATAGGTGATCGTCATCTGGCCGATCTCGAAGGCGCCGGACATCCAGTCCGGGTTGCCGACTTCCCGGTTGGTCGGGCCGAAGATGGAGCGCACCGCCTGCTGCAGCACCAGCGAGATGCCCCAGGTCGCAAGCAGTGTTTCCAGGGGGCGTCCATACAGCCAGCGGATCACGCCGCGCTCGATGGCAACGCCCACCAGTCCTGAGGTGAGGAAGGCAAGCGGCAGGGCGATGAACAGGGAATATTCAAAGAGCCCTGGCGCGGAGGAGCGAATGAACTCCTGAACCACGAAGGTGACGTAAGCCCCGATCATCACCATCTCGCCGTGCGCCATGTTGATGACGCCCATGACCCCGAAGGTAATGGCGAGACCGATGGCTGCGAGCAGCAGAACCGAGCCGAGCGAGAGGCCGTACCAGATATTCTGCGCGGCATCCCAGGCCGCGATGGATTTCTCGATCTTGGTGATTTCCGTTGTCGCTGCGTCGCGCAAGGCACCTTCGGAAGACGATTGCACGGCAATCAGAAGCGACAGCGCATCGCGATTGCCCATGGTGCCGAGGGTCGAGACCGCCTGAAGTTTGGCCGCTTCGTCCAAATCGGAGTTCAGAACCGCCGCTGCCCGTGCTTCTTCCATTTTCTTGCGTACACCGTCGTCTGCTTCTGCTGCAATGGCGGCATCCAGCGCCTCGATGCTGTCTGGATCCTTCGCCTTGAAAACGGCTTCCGCTGCTGCCATCCGTACCGCCGGATCGGGCGCCATCAGGGTCAGGGACCCAAGCGCGGATCGGATCACTCGGCGTAGCTTGTTGTTGACCTTGATCTTTTCCATCTCGCGCTTGGCCGCTTCGCCGGACGTTTCCAAGGTTAGCGGATCGATCAAGGCGTAGGCCTTGCCGGCCTTCTTGATGATAAAGACCTCGCCATCGGCCTTGCGCACGTAAAGGTCGCCGTCGCTCAGGGCTTCAAGAGCGGGAGCCACCTGCGGATCACCGGTCGCGACCAGCGCCCCGATCTGCTTTTCCGTCTCGGAATATTTGCCCTTGGCCAGGTCGTTGATCAGCGGACGGAGCGTCTCCGGATCGCTTTGGGCCAGTGCCGGTGCGGCAAGGAGGCTGGCAGCGAGGCTGAGGAGCAGTAGGAAGGATCTCATCAAGGACATCGTGTCCACCGGTGTTTTGAACTTTCACCTGACGACCTCATCCTGAGGAGCCGCGTTGCGGCGTCTCGAAGGATGGGCCACTTGCTTCCAGGGGTGCCACCATCCTTCGAGACGGACCTTGTGGCCCTCCTGAGGATGAGGGGAGAGCTAAGACTGGCTCTCCAGGCAAACCCTTCCGGTTGGAAAACCGGGGAAAAGGACGGGTCTCGTAAGACCCGTCCGAGCTCCGTTCCCCCCTTAAGACCCGGAGCCGCCGCACTTGCCGGTGGCGGTGTTGAAGTTGCCGCAGGAAAGCGGCGCGCGCCAATCGGAGATCAGGTCCTTGGAGCCGTCCAGATAGTCGGACCAAGCATCGCCAACGACGAGGCCGGAGGTTTCCCAAACGGTTTCGAACTGGCCGTCTTCCTGGATTTCACCGATCAGCACCGGCTTGGTGATGTGGTGGTTCGGCATCATGGCGGAGTAGCCACCGGTCAGGTTCGGAACACTGACACCGACGATGGCGTCGATCACGGCGTCCGGATCGGTGCTGCCGGCTTTCTTGACGGCTTCGACCCACATGTTGAAGCCGATGAAGTGGGCTTCCATCGGGTCGTTGGTCACGCGCTTGTCGTCACCGATGTAGGCGTGCCAGGCCTCGATGAACTCGGCGTTGGCGTCGGTGTCTGCGGACTGGAAGTAGTTCCAGGCAGCCAGGTGGCCGACGAGAGGAGCGGTGTCGAGACCGGCGAGCTCTTCTTCACCCACGGAGAAGGCAACGACAGGAATGTCTTCAGCCTTGATGCCGGCGTTGCCGAGTTCCTTGTAGAACGGCACGTTGGCATCGCCGTTGATGGTGGAGACCACAGCGGTCTTCTTGCCAGCGGAGCCAAAGGTCTTGATGTCGGACACGATCGTCTGCCAGTCGGAATGACCGAACGGCGTGTAGTTGATCATGATGTCTTCTTCAGCCACGCCCTTGGACTTCAGGTAGGCTTCAAGGATCTTGTTGGTCGTGCGCGGATAGACATAGTCGGTACCGGCCAGAACCCAGCGCTCGACGCCTTCTTCGTTCATCAGGTAATCGACGGCCGGGATGGCCTGCTGGTTCGGTGCCGCGCCCGTGTAGAAGACGTTGCGCTGGGATTCCTCGCCTTCGTACTGAACCGGATAGAACAGCAGCGAGTTGAGTTCTTCGAAGACCGGCAGAACGGACTTGCGCGAAACGGAGGTCCAGCAGCCGAAGACGGCGTCGACGCCGTTGACTTCGATCAGCTCACGGGCCTTTTCTGCAAACAGCGGCCAGTCGGAAGCCGGGTCGACGACGACTGCTTCCAGTTTCTTGCCAAGCAGGCCACCCTTCTTGTTCTGCTCTTCGATGAGCATCAGCATGGCGTCTTTCAGCGTGGTTTCCGAAATGGCCATGGTGCCGGAAAGCGAGTGCAGGATGCCGACCTTGATCGTGTCTTCCTGGGCGGATGCGCCGCCGATGATCGTGGAGGCCATCAGGCCTGCCAGTGCAAGTTTGGTGAATGCGCTTTTCATGGTTGTTCCCCTTTGCTTGACGTCACCGGTTCCCAGGCCGGTGATAAGCGGCTGGAAGGAGTGCCGCTGTCAGGAAAGGATCGTGCACTGGCATCACTGCACCGCAACATACGTCAATTGACGTAAGCGGCTTGAAAGCGCGCCCGAGCGCTCCTTCAGCGAAGACGGCATGAAATGTGCTGAAGAGAGGGGCTGAATAAAAAACGGGGTGGAAAGCGGGCAATGAAGAACGGCGTTTGCCGAATAATAAGTCATATGCCTAAAGATTGGGCGGATGATGCGGGTTTGGAGGCGGGCGCGTGAGGGCACGCCAACGCATCCTGCCGGTCCGGCGTCAGTACAACAAATGGGTCAATAACCAGACCCTGGAAGACTATGCGCTCAGGTTCACGGCCAAGAGCGCACGCCGTTTTTCCTCCCGGGCCATTTCGCAGACGGCCATTGGCGCAATCTCCTTTCTGGCGCTGGAAGCCATCGGCGGGGCGATCACCCTGTCCCACGGCACGGCCAATGCGTTTCTGGCCATTCTGGTTGGCAGCCTGGTGCTGTTGATTGTCGGTCTGCCGATCAGCCGCTACGCCATGCGTTACGGCGTCGATATCGATCTGCTGACGCGCGGCGCCGGGTTCGGCTACATCGGATCGACGGTCACCTCGCTGATCTACGCCAGCTTCACCTTCATTCTCTTTGCGATTGAAGCCTCCATTATGTCGAGCGCGCTGGAATTCGCCTTCGGTGTGCCGCTGTGGCTTGGGTATGTCATCAGCGCGGTCGCGGTCATTCCGCTGGTCACCCACGGCATTACCTGGATCAGCCGTTTTCAGCTCGCGACCCAGCCCTTCTGGATCATTCTGAACATCCTGCCGTTCATCTTCATTGCCTTTACGGACTGGCGGGCCGTCGGCGAATGGCTGACCTTTTCCGGCATCGACCCGGTCACACAGGCCCCGCGCACGACAGTGGGGGGCTGGGACAGCATCAACCTGGTCAGCTTCGGTGCGGCGTCTGCGGTCATCCTGGCCTTGATGGCCCAGATCGGCGAACAGGTGGATTTTCTCAGGTTTCTGCCTGCGCAGGATTTTGCCCGCCGCAGGCACAGGCTTGCCCTATTTCTGGCCGGGCCTGGCTGGGTCGTTCTCGGTGCTCCGAAGATGATAGCCGGCTCCTTTCTGGCAGTGCTTGTGCTGTCGCACGGTGTTCCGGTTCAGCATGCCGACGAACCCTCGCGCATGTATGCAATCGCGTTTGGGTACATGATCCCGAACGAAACGGTGGTCCTTCTGCTGATGGCGGCCTTCGTGGTGGTGGCGCAGCTCAAGATTAACGTGATGAACGCTTATGCGGGGTCGCTCGCCTGGTCGAACTTCTTCTCGCGCCTCACCCATTCCCATCCGGGGCGTGTGGTCTGGCTGGTCTTCAATGTCGGCATTGCCCTGTTGTTGATGGAACTCGGCATTTACCGGCTGCTGGAAGAAACCCTCGGCGTATTTTCCATTATTGCGATGGCCTGGCTCTCCGCCATTTCGGCGGATCTTTTCATCAACAAGCCGCTTGGTCTGTCGCCACCGGGCATCGAATTCAAGCGCGCGCATCTTTATGACGTCAACCCGGTCGGCACCGGTGCAATGCTTCTGGCTGCGGGCCTTGCTCTTGCAGCCCATTTCGGCGAGTTCGGCGAGACTGCCGAGGCTCTGGCCACCTTCCTCGCCATGGCCATCGCCTTCGTCGCGGCTCCCCTGATCGCCTATGCGACCAGGGGACGGTTCTATCTGGCCCGCAAACCGCGCCAGAGCTGGCAGTCGAAGGAGCACATCGCTTGCTCGATCTGCGAAAACCCGTTCGAGCCGGAGGACATGGCCTATTGCCCGGCCTATCAGTCGCCGATCTGTTCACTGTGCTGTTCGCTCGATGCTCGCTGTCACGACAGTTGCAAACCGAAGGCGCGGCTTTCCTATCAGGTCGGTACCGTCGCGGGCCGGGTTCTGCCGGAAAGGGCGATGGATTTCCTGCAATCCCGGTTGGGGCGCTACGCCTTCATCTCGGTCCTGTCGAATGCGGCAATCGGTCTGGTGCTCTGGATCATCTATGCCCAGGCGGAGAACCGTCTGGGAGACCCGACGGGCATCATCGGCCAGACGGTTCTGTTGATCTTCTTCGTCTTCGCCATCGTTGTCGGCATCGCCTGCTGGTTCCTGGTTCTGGCACATGACACTCGCCGGGTCGCCGAAGAGGAATCCATGCGCCAGAATGCGCTGCTCCAGAAGGAAATCGATGCCCACAGTGTGACCGATGCGGCCCTGCAGAAGGCCAAGGAAGATGCCGAGGCGGCCAACCTTGCCAAGAGCCGTTATGTGGTCGGCCTCAGCCATGAACTCAGAACGCCGCTGAACGCGGTCATGGGCTATGCCCAGGTGCTGGAGCGTGATGACAGCGTGCCGGCAGCCCGCAAGCCTGCCATCAGCACCATCCGGCGCAGCGCCGAGCACCTGTCGGGTCTGATCGATGGTCTTCTGGATATTTCCCGTATCGAGGCGGGCAGGCTGCAGATCTATTCCAACGAGATCAACATCCACGAGTTTCTGGATCAGATCGTCGACATGTTCCGCATGCAGGCGGCAGCCAAGGGGCTTGGCTTCAGTTATGACCGTGCCCCTAACCTGCCGGTCTTCGTGCGCACAGATGAAAAACGTCTGCGGCAGATCCTGGTCAATCTCCTGTCCAACGCGATCAAGTTCACCACCAAGGGAACCGTTTCGCTTGCCGTCAGCTACCGCTCGCAAGTGGCCGGCTTCGTGGTGTCGGACAGCGGACCGGGTATCGCGCTCGACGAACAGGTCAAGATTTTCGAACCTTTCGGCCGCAGCAAGGCCGCGGACGGTGCCAAGACGCCGGGACTGGGGCTCGGGCTGACCATCACCAAGCTTCTGACGGAAACCATGGGCGGCGCCATCGCGCTGTCCAGCGAACCGGGCGAGGGCGCTTCCTTCGAAGTGCGTCTGATGCTGGCGGCTGTCGACAGGCCCGTCGACACCATCCGCCTGGAAAGACAGGTGCGAGGCTATGAAGGCGAGCGCAAGACGGTTGCCGTGATTGACGACAACCCCGATCACAGGGCGCTTGTCTGCGATATCCTGAAGCCCATCGGATTTGTCGTTGTCGAAGCGGAAACGGGCAGGGCCTGCCTCGAGACGGTGGAGCCGCTCCGGCCGGACCTCTACCTGATCGATATCCTGATGCCGGAAATGAACGGATGGGAGCTGGCTGCGGAACTGCGCGATAGAGGCGTCACTGCGCCGATCATCATGCTGTCGGCCAACATCGGCGACAAGGCATTGCGTCCGGACGGACCGGCGCACCATTCGGCGACCCTTGCCAAGCCGTTCGGCATAGGCCAGCTCTATGACCTTCTGCAGAAGCACATGGGGGTCGTGTGGACCGAACTGCCTGTGGAGCGGAGCCGGGAACCCGCCCGAAAGGAAGCCCTGAAATCGCCAGGTGCCGATCACGTCGCCGATCTGATCTCGCTTGCCGAAATCGGTTATGTGGAAGGCATTGAAGCCAAGCTGACCGAGTTGGCGCAAACGCCGGAAAATCTGCCCTTGATCGATGCATTGAATGTCCATCTCGCCCGGTTCGATTTCGATGCTTACAAAAACGTCTTGAGTGAATTGGAAACACATGACGGATGATCGTCGCGATACGGTTCTAGTGGTCGACGACAGCCCGGAAACGCTCGGCTTCGTCACCGAAGCTCTGAAAAAGACCGGGGTCGCCGTTCTGGTGGCGACCAGCGGCGAGACCGCGCTCAACATCTGCAGCAAGGTGACACCGGACACGATCCTGATGGACGCGGTCATGCCGGGTCTCGACGGTTTTGAAACCTGCCGTCAGATCAAGGAAAACCCCGCGCTTCAGCATGTGCCGGTTATTTTCATGACCGGGCTCTCCGAGACGGAGCATGTGGTAAAGGCGCTGGAATCGGGCGGTGTCGATTTCCTCACCAAACCGATCGACGTCGATGAACTCAAGGCGCGGATCAAGGTACATCTCAAAAATGCCCGTTCGGTTCAAAGCGCCCATGTGGCGCTGGATGCAGCCGGCCGCCATCTGGTGGCGGTATCGCAGGAAGGGGCGGTCCTGTGGTCGACACCGCAGATCCACAATCTGCTGGCAAAGACAGGTGCTGCCGAAACCAGCCTTTTCCGTTTGGGGCGGGCGCTGGGCGAGTGGCTGGACGGACCTAATTCCTCGGGCGAGCGGCGCAAGAGTTTCATGCTGGGACTTTCGGAAAACCTTGCAGTGCAGCTTCACCCGCTTGGCCGCGTCGGACCGGATGAGAACCTGTTCCGCGTCACTGCCGAAGATGAAGCCGGTCAGGTTCAGGCGCTTCAGGGCAGCTTTGAACTGACACAGCGCGAGGCGGAAGTCCTGATCTGGATCGCCAAGGGCAAGTCCAACAAGGACATCGGCGAAATCCTGGGCCTGTCACCGCGCACCGTGAACAAGCATCTGGAGCAGATCTTCGTCAAACTTGGCGTCGAAAACCGGGCCTCCGCCGCGGTGCGCGCCGCCGAGGTGATCTACGCACTTTAGGCCCTCAAAAGGGACAACAGTTGACGGGCTCGATTGTTATCGGACGCCCAAGCCTTGTCCAGTGAATGAGAAGGGCAGGTTTCTGCGATTTGACACCATATGGCCGATTGGCTCGACAAGCGCTCGAGCTTGTCCTATGGATGCATTAAGCCGTTGAAGAACACGAAGAACCCTGCGGCAATGCAAGGAGGTACCGGGCATGGTGGAGTCTCGGGAAGTGCGTCGGTTGTCGCTGTTGCCGGACCGCATTGCTGCGGACATCATGGCAAAGATACAAGATGGCGAGCTGATGCCAGGCGATCCCTTGCCGACGGAACACGCCCTTGCCGGAACCTTCGGCGTCAGCCGGAACGTGGTGCGCGAAGCCATTGCCCGGCTGCGCTCGGATGGTGTCATTGAATCGCGCCAGGGTCGCGGAGCCGTCGTCAAACCCGTTTCGGAGCGCGAAACGTTCCGGGTCGACATCCGGTCACTCGAAAAATCCGGCAATCTGGCAGATCTCTTCGAGTTGCGCGGCCTTCTGGAAATCGAGGCCGCGGGCCTTGCCGCCTTGCGCCGCAGCGCGGAGGATCTCTCGGAAATGCGGGCGGCGGTCGCCGTTCTTGAGGGACACAGGCAGTTTGACGAACAGCGGCTGGAAGCCGATGCCGTGTTTCACCGCGCCATCGGCAAGGCAGCCGGCAATTCCTATCTCTTTGCCATCATCTGCTACATTTCCTCGCGCCTGAAGGAAACCACGCGGGTGACGTCGGATATCTACACCAAGGACGATCTGGTGGAGATCACGCTGGACGAGCACCGCAACGTGCTTGCGGCAATCGAGGCCGGCGACAGGACCGCCGCGCGCGACGCCATGGCAACACATGTTCAAGGCGCCGCGTCCCGCCTCAATGTCGAGGTCAAGCTGGGCACCAAGGTTTAGCCTCGTCGCCTCTGGGAGCCGTCTTGACCGCAAGCGGGTTATCCAATCGGTTGATTTTCCCACCTGAAAGTTGTCGGTCTTTTGTGGGCTGTCTCTGGACGGCAGAACCGTGACGTCAGCTCAGGACCCGAGCATGCCTGTTTTTCGCAGAAGACATATTAACTTGTTGCTGTTTCGCTCGGCTCGCATCGTCTCATAAAGGCGCAGATCGATTGTATTGTGGTTCCTGATGACGTCGAGCTGACGATCCGAGAGCGAAAGCGCAGGATAACGGCTCCGATTGTCCTGCCGCAGTGTCAGGGGCAGGCCGGTTTCCTGCGAGATTCTCTCGAAGAGAGCCGGCATGTCGTCGGTAAACCCCACTATGTTCACCGAGCGACAGGTTGAAACGGCCCGTTTGAGAAGAGCTTTGTAATCATCGATGGGGTTGGTTTTGGAAGCAACAAAACGGTCGGACAACTCTTGTCCTTCTGCCGCTATGGAGGTTCCACCCAGATATCGGCACATAAGATTGTCAGCACCTGGCAATCGTCCCTGATCCAGGCTTTCGAGCGCATCTTTCTCTGTCATTTTTCCATCTGCGAGAAAATGCCGAATATTGGAAATGGTTCGCTCTACCGGATCACGCAGCACCACGATCGTCAGCGTCTTCTTCGGCAGATATGTTCGTACCCAGAAGCCGTAGTGGCCCCGAAACAGGCGAAAGTCCGGCTTATCCTGAAGCTCCTGCAAGGCAACGTGAAGCGGCGGGTAGCGGCCACAATTGTGTGAAATCAACGCTTGAGAGGGGACGACTGCTGCCTCTCCAACCGCCTGTTCCAGCGAAAGGCGCAATGAGGTGCCGGCTGTCTTCGGGATGTGGCAAAAGAAGATCTTTTTATCAAACTTCAAAACACCTCCCTTTTCCTGCGGCGGGAGATTTGCACTCCCTCACATCGGTGCAGTCACAGGTGCACCATCCGATCATGAAGACCTGACTACCCTGGCGGAAAGCCAGCGTTTATTGAAGCGTGACGCTCTTGTTGGAAAATCTGGAGGGGCGCTAAAGGGATTTGCCTTCCGCAGCCCAGAGTGCGCCCCGACGGATGATTTCCGTCACCTGGGGCACCTTGAGATCGTCCAGTTCGTGGCCGATGGAGCAGTAGAACACCCGGCCCTTGTCCCAGCGCCGTTTCCAGACGACGGGAATGACTGTTCCCTCGATCCACCACAGATGATCGCCGGAGAAGGTGGTGGTGGCCAATACCTCGTTGGAGGGGTCGACCAGCATGTAATACTGCTCGGACGTCAGGCGGAAGCTCCTGATGCCCTTCACGATTGGGTCGTCTGGCTTGCAGATGGTCACGTCGTAGTCGATGTAGTCTTCTCGCGGCTGAAGGTTGTCCGGCCATCCGGGAGGATGAGCGACAAACTGCCCGCCAATCAGGAAATGGTAGGTCGGCCGGTCGCGGAAGGCATCGCCCATGTGTCCGTGCCATCCGGCGATGCCGCAGCCGTTGGCGACAAGCTTTAATAATCCGTCCTCCTGCGGTTTGGTCATGTTGCCAAATTCCTGCTGATGACCCGAGCGGGCGGACGACCAGATCGGCGTGATCAGATCGACATCGGCAAGCTCATCCGGCCGCTCCAGCGGTTCCATCGAGTCGTAGACGGTGACGCTGAACCCATTTTCGCGAAGCAGCGCTTCGAACCAGTCGCTGAAGTGGGTGGGCGTGTGGCCTTCCCAGCCACCGACAAACAGAACCGCTTTCATTTCAGACCCTTGTTCACGAACGAAAGAATGGAGGCCATGTCGCGGCCGTCATATCCGGCCTGGCCGGCAGCCTTCAGAACCGCATGATTGAGTTCCGCCTGCGGCATGACCACACCACAGGTGGAAGCAAGTTCGAGCGCCAACCCGACATCCTTGCGGGCAAGCGCGACCGTGAAGCTCACGTCATGGGCTGCCTCGTCCAGGTAAAGCCCCTTGCGATAGGCGATAACCGGGGCGGCGGCTGCGGAATTCTCCACGACCTCATAGGCTTGTTCCTGCGGGATGCCGGCCGCCGTCGTCAGCGAAAGGGCTTCGGCCAGCGTCTGGTTGAGACCGTGAATAAGCATGTTGACGCCAAGCTTCATGGCAGCGCCTGCGCCGGTTTTGCCCAACCAGATTGTTTTGCGGCCCAGAATATCGAAGAGGGCGGCAAGCTCGGGCGCATCGCTCGCCATGGCGCCTGCCATGATCAACAGCTTTGCATCCTTGGCCGCCTGCGTTGCGCCGGAAACAGGCGCATCGACGAAGCGCCGGCCTTTTTCCTGCGCAGCTTGCGCCAGACGTTCTGCCATGGGGACGGAAAGGGTGCCCATTTCGGCCAAAACCTGCGCGCCGCCTGAAGCTTCAAACAGACCATCCGGTCCGAAATAGACCGTCTCCGCAGCAGCATCGTCGGCGAGCATTGTGATCACGACATCCGACCGCTCCGCCAGGTCTTTCGGGGTGGCTGCCGGAAAGGCGTTGTGCGCGGCGGCGAAGGTCTGGGCAGTTTCAGCTGTCCGGTTCCAGACGCTCACCTCCAGACCGGCGGCGGCCAGATTGGCAGCCATGCGCACGCCCATCCGGCCGAGCCCTGCAAATCCGACCCGCATCAGGCGGCCTTTTCCGGCCTTATGCCGGAAATGGCCTGGATCAGATTGTCTTCGGTAACCTCCTCGGAGGTGAACGTCCGGATGATCTCGCCGCTGTACATGGCGACGATCCTGTCGCTGACATGCAGAACCTCCGGCATTTCCGAACTGATCACGATGACCGCGTAGCCCTGGCTGGCCAGGTCGCGGATCAGGTTGTGGATCTCTGACTTGCTGCCGACATCAATGCCGCGCGTCGGTTCATCGACGATCAGCACGCTCGGATGCATGGAGAGCCACTTGCCGATCACGATCTTCTGCTGGTTGCCGCCGGAGAGGTTGCCTGCAAGTTGTTTCCAGCCGGGCGTGCGAATGTCGAGCCGATCCCGGTACTGGTCGAAGATCGCGATTTCCGCGCCCTCGGCAACGAAGGGGCCAGCCTTGAGGTCGTCCACCTGAGGCAGGGTCATGTTGTCCCGGCAGTTCATGCCCAGAACGAGGCCCTGTGCCTTGCGGTCTTCCGGCACCAGAGAGATGCCTTTGGCGATGGCATCGGCCGGTGAGTGAAAGACGGTTTCCTCGCCATTCAGCAAAATGGTGCCGCTGCTGGGTTCGCGCAGGCCGAACAGGGTTTCGGCAATTTCCGTGCGGCCAGCGCCCACGAGGCCATAGAAACCTACAACCTCGCCCTTGCGCACCTCAAAGCTGATGTCCCGGAACAGCTTCCCGCAGGAGAGACCGCGCACTTCCAGTGCGACATCGCCCAGTTCGTGATGGACTGCGTTGCGCGTCAGATCGAGCTTTCGACCGATCATCAGCTGCGTGATTTCGTCCTCGCTGGTTTCCGCCGTGTTCAGGGTACCTCGATACTGTCCGTCCCGCAGCACGCTGATACGGTCGGTGATCCGGAAGATCTCCTCCATGCGGTGCGAGATGTAGATGATGCCGACGCCCTCGGCCTTCAGGTTGTCGATGACATCGAACAGAACCACCTTTTCCGCATCGGTCAGCGAGGCAGTCGGTTCATCGAAGATGACCGCCTTGGCTTCAACGGTCAGGGCGCGGGCAATTTCCACCATCTGCTGGTTGGCGATGGAAAGGTCGCCAACACGCGTGCGGGCGTCGAAACCGACTTTGAGCGTTTCCAGAATGCGGTTGGTCTGCTCATGCAGCTTCGGCCAGTCGACGCGGCCGAAGCTCTTGCGCGGTAATTCGCCGAGATAGATGTTTTCGGCAACCGTCAGTTCTTCGGCAAGGCTCAGCTCCTGGTGAATGAAGACGATGCCCTTGCTTTTCGCCTGTAGCGGCGATGTCATGACGACCGGTTGCTCGCTGACGATAATCTTGCCTTCGTCCGGCTGGTAGATGCCGCCGAGCACCTTCATCAGCGTCGATTTCCCAGCACCGTTCTCACCCATCAGGGCATGGACTTCACCGGGCAGGACGGAAAAGGAAACACCGTCCAGAGCGCGCACACCGGGGAAGGTCTTGACGATGCCTTCCAGGCGCAAGGCGGGGGTGGCGCTGGTCATATCCTCAGCTCCTGTTTGCCTTTGAGATTCAATTGACGGTCGAGGAAGAGAACGGCGATCAGGATCAGGCCGATAACCAGATTGACCGTTTCCGTGTCGGCGCCGATGTGCCCCAGCCCCTTGCGCAGAAGCTGGATGGCGAGAACACCGCCAAGGGTCGAGAGCACGGATCCGGCACCACCGGTAAGCTTGGTGCCGCCCAGCACGACGGCCGTAATGACCCACAGTTCATAGAGTTCGCCGTCGTTGGGATTGACCGAGCCGGACTCGGAATAGAACACCACGGCAGACAGGGAGGCGAGAAAACCGATGATCATGAAGTTGATCATCATGTGCGGCCCGACCCGGATACCGGCATTGATGGCAGCAGTCCGGTTGTCGCCGATGGCATAAGCGTTGCGTCCGTGGATCGTGCGGTTCATCACGAACCAGACCACGGCGGTAACTGCAATCAGGAACCAGGTGGCGGTGTGCAGACCCAGGAAATGGGCTTCGGCAAAATCGACCAGGGTCCAGTTGAGGTGGGAGGTCGGCTGTTCGCCATTGTACATGAACACCAGACCGCGGTAGCCGAGCATGGATCCGAGCGTGACGATGAAGGCATCGACCCCGGTCTTCCACACGATCAGTCCGTTGAGGGCGCCGAGCACAATCCCCGTCAGCAACGCGAGACCCCAGGCAATCGGAATGACGCCATCACCGAGACCGGCAAAGACCGGCCACGTCATGCTGTCGAGCAGCACGACCGCGCTCAAGGCAAAGGTGGCGCCGACACTCAGGTCGATGTTGCCGTTGATCATGATGATCGTCATGCCGATGGCGATGATGCCGATGGGGGCGGACTGCTTGAACAAAAGCAGCATGTTGTCCATGTCCATGAAGGCCTTGTCGCTCAGCGACAGGAATTCACCCGCGATCGAGAAGAAGACCAGCTCGACGACAATGAAGCCCCAGATCGCGCCGCGCTTCAAAAAGGTGCTTAAGGTTCCCGGTTCCATCTTTCCCTCCCTCACGCGAACGGCGACCAGAGCTTGCCGCGTTTGGCGGCAATATCCAGCCAGACGGCAAGAATGATGATGATCCAGGTGACAACATACTGGACATAGAACTGCAGCCCGACGAGCAGGAGGCCGTTCTGGATGAAGCCGAGGATCAGGACACCGATGACGGTCTTGAAGATCGTGCCGGAACCGCCCAGCAGGGACGCCCCGCCAAGGATGACGGCTGCCAGCACTTCAAGTTCCAGCCCCTGGCCCACGGTGTTCTGGCTTCCAAGGGAGCGGCTGGCCTGGATGAGACCGGCGGTGCCGACGCAAAAGGCGGACAGGAGGTAGCAGGTGAAGACGACGCGCGCCCGGCGGATGCCGGAGAAGGTTGCTGCCGTGCCGTTGCCCCCCACCGCGTAGACCTTGCGGCCGAAGGGGGTCTTTGCCAGCACGATCCCCAGAACCGAGGCGACGAGGGCAAACAGAAGGATCGGTACGGGTATGCCGAGCAGGGTCGACTGACCGAATACGCTGAACCAGGTGCCTTCCTTGTCGGCAATATCCATGTTCTTGCCGCCGGAATAGGTGAGGGTGAGACCGTGGATCGCCGACAGCATGCCGAGGGTGACGATCAGGGAGTTGAGCTTCAGATATCCGACCAGAAACCCGATGAAGGCACCGAGGCACAGCACCATCGCATACATTGAGGGGATCGCGAGCGCCGGGCCGAGTTTGTCGTGCAGATCGAGGACGACGATGGTCGCAAAGGACATCATGGAGCCGACGGAAAGATCGAGATTGCCGCTGATGACCACGAAGGTGACACCCAGAGCCATCACGCCGAGTATGGCGGAAGAGCGGACGACGCCCATGATATTGTCAGGGTCGAGAAAGCGCTGATTGGCGATCGTGAAGCCAATGATGAATACGGCGAAGGCGACCAGAATGCCCTGTTTCGCCAGAAATCCCCCAACGCCTGTCAGACTGAAGGGCTTCATGGATTTATCCTTCGAACTGCCGGGATGGCTGGCAGCCTTGCTTGATATATCGGACAACAGACCCTCCCTCATTCTGTTGTAAAACCTCAAACGAGCGTCATGCCGCCATCGATCATCACCACCTGGCCGGTCATGTAATCGCTTTCCGGTGACGCCAGGAACGTGGTCGTTCCCGTGATATCGGATGGTGTTGCCACCCGGCCTCTCAGGATTTCGGAAGAGAATTCCTCCATCGCCTGACCGGGGCGTTCGGCGGCGCCGATGTCCAGAAGATCGCGGTCCACCTGTTCCCACATTTCCGTAGCGACAACTCCCGGCGCGAAGCCTGTGACAGTGATGTTGTGCCTGGCGAGGTCTCTGGCGCCGGATTGGGTCAGCGAGACCACGGCCCATTTCGAGGCGCAGTAAGGTGCGACATTGTCGAACCCCTGGCGGCTGGCGATGGAAGCGGTGTTGATGATCTTGCCGCCGGTGCCCTGGGCGATCATCTGGCGGGCTGCCTCCTGCATGCCGATAAGACACCCGAGGCCGTTCACCCCCATGATGAAGTTCCAGTTGTCTTCGGTGACATCGAGAAAGTTCATGGGTTTGTTGACGCCGGCATTGTTGAACTTCACGTCCAGCTTGCCGAAGGTCTCGACGGTTTTGTCGATCATGGCGCGCACCTGGTCGCGATCGGTCACGTCTACCTTGGCCCATGTGACGCCCGCGCCGGCCTCAGTGGCCCGCTCGCGGTTCGCTTCGCAGACAGCCTGTGCCTGATCGCCGTTGATGTCGGCAAAGCAGACATCGGCTCCCTCGTTGATAAGCGCTTCGCCGATGGCGCGGCCGATCCCTCGAGCAGCGCCAGTGACGATACAGGAACGCCCGGACACTCGGCCCATGGTTTCCTCCCGGTCGATGTCATTCGGAAAAAAGGGGCGCAAAGCTCGGCTTGCGCCCCAGTCGGGCTTGTTCTTCAGTCTTAGAAGACAGGCTTCTCGAATTCGGCCATGTTGTCCTGGGTGATCTTCGGTGTGTCGAAGTAGTTCAGGAACGGAACATCCTTGCCGGACAGAATGTCGATGGCCGTCTGCAGGGCAGCTTCGGCATCGTCGACAGGCGACTGGTAGATCGAACCCCAGTATTCGCCGCGTTCCATGGCCTCGTAACCGACGGAGAAGTTGGTCGCGCCGACGAAGATGATGCCCTCACGTCCGGCGGCCTTGGCGGCATTCAGCGCGCCGACACCCATGTTGTCGTCTCCGGCGTAAACGCCGTCGATGTCATCATATTTCACCAGAAAGGCCTCCATGACCTTCTGGGACTTTTCGCGGTTCCAGTCGCCCGGCTGGGTCTCCATAAGGGTCACGTTCGGGCAGACTTCCGGCAGGCGGTCTTCAAAGCCCTTGGCGCGTTCGATCGCCGTCGTGTAGCCCGGCTGACCGGAGATCTGCACGATCTTGGCTTCGTCCTCGATGCCCATGTCCTTGAACTTGTCACACATGATCTCGGCGGAGCGAGACCCCTGGGTGATGTTATCCGGACCGGAGAAGGATTTCACGAACTCGAAACCCTGTTCGGCAATGTTCGAGTTGGTCACGATGACCGGAATGCCGGCCTTGAAAGCCTTGCGGACAGCGGGGATGACCGCTTCGCCGTTTGTCGGCCAGATGATGATGGCATCGACTTCCTGCTGGATCAGATCTTCCATCTGCGCGATCTGACGCGCGACATCGCCGCCAGCGTCCAGCACGACGGTTTCAACATCCGCATTTGCATCGGCTGCCGCGATGAAGGCTTTTTCATAGGTGGTCTGGTAGCTGTCTACGCCGACGTTGTTCTGCGTGATGCCGATCTTCATGGTTTCTGCACTGGCAGCACCGGTCAGCGTCATGCCTGCAATGGCCGTCGTGGCGACAAGCAGCGAACGGAAAGTGTTCGTCATTTCGTTTCCTCCCTGAAAGACCAATCGAATGGTCTGAATTCTGAACCGTGCCTCCTCCTGACACGGGTAAGCGCTCACCGTGAGCGTCACCAAAAATCCTGCACGCCTCTCCCGGGTGATGCCCCCTCGAAAATATCCAAAATGGATGGTCTTATATCCAAAATGGATTTTTTGGCCGTTTTTCTAACCGGTCATCTCGCTCACGCTTAGGAGGACATTCAATGTCGATCCAAAAAATATCCAAAACGAGGAAACGCGGCAGTGGTTCGTCCCGTCCGGAAAACTGGAGCCGAGCGATGAACCAGCAAGAGGGAGAGTTGGTTCGCGAAAAGACTTATCTGACTCAACAGGCCAAGACGGAAATTCTGCAGGTTCTCAGCTTTCTGGAGAACTTTGAAGAAGAGATGGACGGTCTGTTGGAGATATCTGCTCCGAACCCCTATGTCAAAATGTCGACCTATCTGGTGAAAAGGCATCTGGAAGCGAAAGCGGTGACGCCGACCTCGCTCATCGGCGCGTCGGGGGTACCCTACGCGACGGCCAGCCGCCGCATGCGCGAGATGATCGACAACGGCCTGATCGAGCAACGGCCGAGAACCTCGACCGGCAAAAGCTACTCGCTCCACCCGAGCGCCGGCATGCTGGAGGCATGGACCCAGTTCAGCAGCCGTGTCCGCAGGATGGCGGCCCAGTCGTTTGGGTCAACCGATCTGCGCTCCGGCACGCAGGACTATTATTTCGGCGGTTCCTATCTGGAAGCCCAGACGATCCAGCCGCCCCAGGTTCTCCTCGAGCCCTTGAAGCTCTCCGGCGACCTCCGCGTTCTGGTGCATGGGGATCCCACCTTCATGGTGATGCACGGCCTCAAGCGCCAGTTCGAGCAGGTGGTCGGATGTTCCATCCAGCAGCGGGCCTTTTCCATCGACCGGCTCCACGAGGAAGCCGTCAAGAACGCGCACCGGCCGACAAGCCGCTACGATCTGATTGCCCTGGATCTGCCCTGGCTGGGAGAGTTTGCCGAGAACGGCTACCTGCTGCCGCTGGATGAGGTGCTGGATGTCGAACGGCTTCAGCCCAGCGATTTTCACACGGCCGGCTGGCAGGCAGCCCACTGGGGAGGCAAGCCCTATGGTGTTCCTTCGCAGACGACGCCGGAGCTGCTGTTCTACCGCAAGGATCTGCTGGCAGAGGCCGGACTTGAACCGCCGCAGACCACCGATGCGCTGCTGAAGGCCGCCGCCAGGCTCAACGATCCGGTTCAGGGGCGATACGGAATTGCCTGGAATGCTGCGCGCGGCACAGCGCTTGGCCATACCTTCATGATGACCTGTGCGGATTTTGGTCAGCCCATTCTGGACCTGCCGAAACAGGCTGGCGGCTATGATGCCTCGCGTCTTGCGGACGGAGACTACCGGCCGGTCATCTATTCAGAGCGTGCGCTCGATGCGGCGGAATACCTGATGGCGCTGCTTCAGTATTCGCCGCCGGACATCCTGTCGATGTCCTGGTACGAGCGCGTCCGTCCCTTCGCCAGCGGGCGGGTGGCGATGGCCTACGGCTACACCTTGCTGGCTCCATACTTTGAACAGAACCCGGCCTGCGCGGCCCATGGCAAGGTCGGCTTCCTGCCGCATCCTTCCGGCCCCAATGCGCAGAACATCGCCCCTGTCGGCGGGTATCTGCTCGGCATTCCGGCCAACATTGCACCGGAACGGCTGGAGGCGGCAGCCGAAGCGCTGATCGTGTTCACGTCGCCCGAAGCGCAGAAGCTCTACGTCGAACACGGCAGCCGAACCAACCCGCGCTACTCGGTTGGCGCGGACCCGGAAGTACGGCGCCTTTCTCCGATTTTCGAGGCGGTGGACGCCATGTCCTGGCGGGACGAACTGCAGTTCTGGCCACGTCCCCCGATCCCGGAAATCAACGACATCATCCGCATATGCGGGGAGGAATGCCACGACATGTTGCGTGGCGTGAAGTCGCCAAAAGCCGCGTTGCAGATGGCTCAGGATCGTGCCGACCGAATGATGCGGGAGGCTGGAAAACTTTAATGGGAGGAAATCATGGACCCCAATCGGCTCAAGGGAAAAAACGTTCTGATCACCGGTGCCGCACGCGGCATGGGTGCGACCAACGCCGAGCATTTCGCGGCGCAAGGCGCCAACGTCTGTCTTGGTGATCTGGACCTCGATGAAGCCCAGGCCGTCGCCGATCGCATCAATGCGGCCGGAAACGGCAAGGCGGTCGCGGTCAAGATGGATGTGACCCGCCGCGAGGACAACGCCGCAGCGGTCGCAGCAACTGTCGACGCCTTCGGCAGCATCAACGTCGGACTTTTCAATGCCGGCCTCAACAAGCCCCGTTTCTTCATGGATATCGATGAGGACAACTGGGATCTCATCATGGGCGTCAACACCAAGGCGATGTGGCTGGGCATGCAGGAAACCGCCCGGCAGATGATTGCCCAAGGGCCGAAGGATTTTCCATACAAGCTGATCAATGTCGGCTCCATCGCCTCGCGCAAGCCGCTGGTGGATGTGACTGTCTATTGCACGTCCAAATACGGCTGCCTGGCGCTGACCCACTGCGGCGCGGTGGCGCTCGGCGAACACAATATCACCGTCAACGGCTATGCACCGGGCGTGGTGGTGACACCGCTTTGGGAACAGCTCGACAAGGATCTTGTCGAGATCGGTTTCAAGGAACGGGCTGGACAGGCCTACGAAGACATCGCCAACAACGAACTGGTGATCAAGCGGGTGTCCTATCCGGACGACATCAAGGGCACTGCGTCTTTTCTCGCAAGCCCCGACAGCGACTACATGACCGGCCAGATGATCCACATCGACGGCGGTTGGTGCATCCAGTAACGACCTGAAAAACAACATTCTTTTTCACATGACGGATGTGCGCAGGTGCATCCGAAGGAGAGAGCCATGTCTCGCGCACTGTTACCCAACCTCCTGACGCCGCAGGACCTCGAACCCCATTGGCGCTGGGAAGGGCGTTTGCCCGCCTGGGGACACACGTCCGTCGATTTCGAACGCCGCATCGACCACGACCGCCTGCGCCGGTATCGCCTGGCCCGGACACGGGAGGCCCTGAAGGCGTCTCCCGCCGGCACGCTGCTGCTGTTTGACGTCAACAACATCCGCTACGTCTCGGCCACCAAGATCGGTGAGTGGGAGCGGGACAAGATGTGCCGCTTCTGCCTGCTGACGGGCGATGATGCCCCTTACGTGTGGGACTTCGGCTCCGCCGCCGTCCACCACAAGAAGTTCTCCGACTGGCTGGTGCCGGATCATTGCCGGGCCGGTGTGGTCGGCATGCGCGGCACCATCCCGCCGGAATTCGGCCTGATGCGCAAATATGCCCGCGAAATTGCCGGACTGATCCGCGACGCGGGCATGGCGGATATGCCGGTCGGTGTCGACTATGCCGAAACCGCCATGTTCCATGCGCTGCAGGCCGAAGGGCTGAATGTGGTCGACGGCCAGCAGATCATGCTGGCGGCGCGTGAAATCAAGAACTGGGACGAGATCCAGCTTCTGACGCAGGCTGCCTCCATGGTCGATGGCGTCTATCACATGATCTACGAGGAGCTGAAGCCGGGCGTGCGCGAGAACGACATCGTCGCGCTTTCCAACAAGATGCTCTACGAAATGGGATCGGACGACGTCGAGGCGATCAACGCGATTTCCGGCGAGCGCTGCAATCCGCATCCGCACAATTTCACCGACCGCTATTTCCGGCCCGGTGATCAGGCCTTCTTCGACATCCTGCAGTCCTATCAGGGCTATCGGACCTGCTACTACCGGACCTTCAACATCGGCCGGGCAACCCCGGCGCAGCGCGACGCCTACGTCAAGGCACGCGAATGGATCGATGCCTCCATCGCCATGATCAAGCCCGGCGTTTCCACCGACAAGGTGGCAGAAGTCTGGCCCAAGGCGGAGGAGTTCGGCTTCCCCAACGAGGAAACGGCCTTCGGCCTGCAATTCGGGCACGGCCTGGGTCTCGCGCTGCACGAACGGCCGATCATCTCGCGTGCGGTCTCGCTCGACCATCCGATGGAAATCAAGACGGGCATGGTCTTCGCGCTGGAAACCTACTGCCCGGCCGCCGACGGCTATTCCGCCGCCCGGATCGAGGAGGAAGTCGTGGTGACGGACACGGGTGTTGAGGTCATCAGCCTGTTCCCGGCCGAAGAGCTTCCCATCGCCAACCGGTACTGACCTGCCCATCGTGCCCGGCCGCGCGGCGGCCGGGCCCAGTCAAGGGACAACAAGATGAGCGCTGCGAAGAAAAAGAAGCACAACACGGAAGAGTATCTGCGCATGTACACGCAGATGGTGCGCATCCGTGCCTTCGAGGACAACGCCAACCAGCTTTACCTGTCGGCGAAGATGCCGGGCCTGACCCACATGTATTCCGGTCAGGAAGCGGTCGCTGTCGGCATATGCGAGGCGTTGACGCCCGAAGACAAGATCACGTCGACGCACAGGGGGCACGGTCACTGTGTCGCCAAGGGGGCGCATTTCAAGGAAATGTTCTGCGAGCTTCTGGGCAAGGAAGAGGGCTATTGCCGGGGCAAGGGCGGGTCGATGCATATCGCCGACCAGGCCAACGGCAACCTTGGCGCCAACGCCATTGTCGGCGGCTCCATGGGCATTGCCACGGGCTCGGCACTCACCGCCAAGCGTCTGGGCACCGGGCACGTCACGGTGTGTTTCTTCGGAGATGGCGCGACGGCACAGGGGCTCTGGTACGAGGTCATGAACATGGCCGCGCTCTGGAAGCTCCCCGTCATCTATGCCTGCGAGAACAACGGCTACAGCGAATACACCAAGACCGAGGAAATCGCGGCCGGTTCGCTGACCGCCCGTGCGGAAGCCTTCGGCATCGAGAGTTTCAAGGTCGATGGCCAGGATGTGCTTGCAGTTAACAAGCTGGCAGGCGAACTCGCCGCCCGATGCCGCAAGGGCCAAGGCCCGTTCTTCATCGAACTCGACACCTATCGCTATCACGGTCACCACGTCGGCGACATCAACCGCGACTATTACCGCGCCAAGGACGAAGAGACGGAATGGAAGTCGGTGCGCGACCCGATCACCAACTTCGGCAAGTGGTTGATCGACCAGAAGATCATGACCGCCGATGAACTGGTGGCCATCGACAATGAAATCGCCGCCGATGCGGAAGCTGCCGTCAAATATGCGCTCGACGCGAAATATCCGGATGTCCGCGAAGTGGACATGCATGTCTACGCGGACACCGCCGCCTTAGGAGAGACGCCATGACACGTGAAATCACCCTGTCCAGGGCCGTCAACGAAGCCATCGCGGAAGAAATGCGCCGGGATCCGTCGATCATTCTCCTGGGCGAAGACGTTGCCGAGGCCGGAACGCCGTTCAAGGTGCTGTCTGGCCTGGTGGAGGAGTTCGGAACGGACCGGATTATAGATACGCCGATTTCCGAACCCGGGTTCATGGGCATTGCCGTTGGTGCGGCGATGACCGGACTGAGGCCGATCGTCGATCTGATGTTCGGCGACTTTCTCTATCTGGTCATGGATCAGCTCTGCAACCAGGCGGCCAAGACCCACTATATGTCCGGCGGCAAGCTGAACGTGCCGCTGGTCCTGCGCACCAACATGGGGGCAACCCGCCGCTCGGCCGCACAGCACAGCCAGTCGCTGCAGGCGCTCGTTGCCCACATTCCGGGGCTCAAGGTCGCCATGCCGTCTTCGGCTTACGAGGCCAAGGGCCTGATGAAGACCGCAATCCGTGACAACAACCCGGTGGTCATCTTCGAAGACAAGCTGATGTACAACGACAAGGCCCCGGTGCCCGAGGAGGAATATCTGATCCCCTTTGGCCAGGCGCACATCAAGCGCGAGGGCCGGGACGTTACGCTGGTGGCGACATCCTCCATGGTGCAGGTCGCCGAGGCGGCAGCCGACACGCTGGCCAAGGAAGGCATCAGCGCGGAGATCATCGACCCGCGCACGATCGTGCCGCTGGATGAGGAAACGATCCTGCGTTCCGTTCGCAAGACGTCGCGCGCCATCGTCATCGACGAAGGCCACCAGAGCTACGGCGTGACGGCGGAAATCGCCGCGCGCATCAGCGAAAAGGCCTTCTATCATCTGGATGCCCCGGTCATCCGCATGGGCGCCATGGACGTGCCGGTGCCGTTCTCGCCCGCCCTTGAAGACATCACTGTGCCGAATGCAGCCGGTGTTGCAGACAATGCGCGCAAGATCTGCCGCGGGGAGCTGATCCATGCCGCATGAGGTGATCATGCCCGCGCTCGGTATGGCCCAGGACAGCGGCCAGTTGCTGGCCTGGCACAAGAAACCGGGAGAGGCAGTCGCCGCCGGCGATGTGCTCTTCGAGGTGGAAACCGACAAGGCCGCCATGGAAGTGGAGGCGCAGAAGGCAGGTTATCTGACCGACGTTTCTGCGGAAGCCGGCAGCGATGTTCCGGTCGGCCAGGTGATCGCGATGATCTCCGAGACCCCGGAAGGGTCGGGAGAGCCAGGCAATGGCCCTACGCCGGAGAAGACCACCGATACGGCAGAACCCTCACCAAGCGGTGCGGAGGCCGGGGAAGATGAGCTTCCCGACGGACATCAGGTGATCATGCCGACGCTCGGCATGGCTCAGGACACGGGCCTTCTGGTTGCCTGGTGCAAACAGCCGGGAGACGCTGTTGCGGCTGACGACATTCTCTTTGAAGTGGAAACAGACAAGAGCACGGTTGAGGTCAATGCCGGCCGCGACGGTTTCGTGGCCGCGCTTCTGGCGGAGGCGGGAGAGGATGTGCCTGTCGGCCAGGCGATCGCGGTGATTTCAGCGCAAAAGCCGGACAAGCCGGTATCGCGCAAGGCGGCTGGGGCACCAGCCACTACGGCCGGTGAAACAGCGCCGGAGCTGCAGGAAAAGGCGGAACCGGTCAACACGCCTGCACCGTCTCCTGAAAAACGGTTGGCGGCCAAGACCGCACCTGGGGTCGCCGGGAGAGTTCTCGCGTCCCCCAAGGCACGACGGCTTGCGCAGGAACAGGGACTGGACCTGCAGCGCCTGGCCGATGCCGGGCATCCCCAGCCGTTCCACGTCAAGGATCTTGAGACTCTGAAGACCCTGCGCGCGGAAACACCGGCGGCAAGTGCCACCGCGCAGCGCTTTGAAGTGCGGGCCGAGGTGAAAGGAACCGCCTTTACGGAGTTTGCAACCTGGGCGCGGGAAAGCGGCGGACAGGGCGACGAGGCTGCGCTTCTGGCAGGCTTTGCGGCTGCCAGCTGCGGGAACCTTCCATCCAAAGTCCGCGTTGAAACCATGCGGCAGCCGAAAACCTACTCCGCTTCGTCTCTCTGGCTCGGTCAGGTTGCGCCGGCAGACGACGAGCCGGAGGCAGATTTGGTGGTGCGTGATTTGAGAGCCAGCCGCATTTCGTCCGTTCAGCTGGAGGCAGACAGGTGTCCCGTCATCAGTATCCTGCGGAACGGTGAAGGCTTCACGCTGGTGCTGGAATGGCCGGGCGGCCGGCTGACCACGCCTCAGGCGATTGACCTGCTTTCCAATTTCGCGGGCCGGATGGAGCAACCGCTCCGCCACCTGCTTTGAACCCATGGGGACCATTATGGACCATACCGATCTTTACATTAACGGCACCTGGTGCGCGGGAGCGAGCGGCGAAAGGTTCGACGTTCTGAACCCGGCAACCGAAGAGGTGCTTGCCTCTGTCGCCTCCGCCGACATCAAGGACGCGGATGCCGCGCTGGATGCCGCGGAAGCTGCGATGGCAAAATGGGCCGCCAAGACGCCGCGCGAACGCTCGGAAGTGCTGCGCAAGGCCTGGGAGCTGATGACGGCGCGGCTGGAAGATTTCGCCCGGATGATCACGCTGGAAAACGGCAAGGCGCACAGCGATGCCATGGGCGAGGCGACCTATGCCGCCGAATTCTTCCGCTGGTTTGCCGAAGAAGCCGTGCGCGCCGACGGCCTCATCACCCATGCGCCGGCTTCCGGCGCGCGCATCATCGTGCAGCACAAGCCTGCCGGCCTCGCGGTTCTGGTCACGCCCTGGAACTATCCGGCGGCCATGGGCACCCGCAAGATCGCCCCGGCTCTGGCCGCCGGCTGCGGGGTTATCATCAAACCGGCCTCCGAAACGCCGCTGACCATGCTGGCGCTCATGCCTTTGCTGGAAGAAGCCGGCGTTCCGGCTGGCCTCGTCAACGTGCTGCCTTCCAAGCGGACCGGCGCGCTTGTCGATCACATGCTGCATGACCCGCGCGTGCGCGTCGTCTCCTTCACCGGCTCCACGGCCGTTGGCCGCAAGCTGCTGCATTCGGCGGCAGATCAGGTCCTGAAACCGGCGATGGAACTCGGCGGCAATGCACCGCTGATCGTCTTTGACGATGCCGATCTTGATGAAGCGGTGCAGGGCACCATGCTGGCCAAGATGCGCAACCTTGGCGAAGCCTGCACGGCGGCCAACCGGATCTACGTTCATGAAGCCGTTGCCGAAGACTTCACCAGCCGTCTTGTCGACGCCATGAAAAAACTGAAGGTCGGCGACGGATCGGACCCTGACGTGGATGTTGGCCCGCTGGTCAATGCGGAAACCCGCGACAAGGTCGCGGACTTCGTTCGCGATGCCGTTGAAAAGGGGGCGAAGATCGAGGTCGGCGGCGACCTGCCGGGCGGAAAGGGCTTTTTCTATCCGCCAACGGTGCTCTCGGGTGTGCCCGAGACGGCCGACTGCGTGCACGATGAAATCTTCGGACCCGTTGCAGCCCTCCAGACCTTCACCGATCAGGATGACGTGATCCGCAGGGCCAATGACACGGAATACGGCCTGGTTGCCTATGTCTTCACGAAGGACATGAAACGCGGCCTGCAGGTCTGCGAGAAGCTGGACTACGGCATGGTTGGCTTCAACCGCGGCCTCGTCTCCGATCCGGCGGCCCCCTTCGGCGGCACCAAGCAGTCCGGCCTCGGCCGTGAAGGCGGCCATGAAGGCATGCTGGAGTTCATGGAAACCCAGTATATTTCGGCAAGCTGGTAGGAGGTGGAGATGTCCGACGTGATCGCACCGCCTTCAGTCAGGGCGCTGGCCCGGCAGAAGGGCATAGATATCGAGAAACTCGCACGCGACATCGGCCGCACCTCCATCGCCCGCGAGGATGTGGAAGGCGAGGGAGGCACCTCGGTGCCAACCTCCGCCGGGGGCTCTCCCGCGCAATCGGGCGACAGTTCCTACTGGGATGTCGACCATGCGCTCTATGGCCCGGTCACAGAAGAGCCCGTCTCAAGGTTTGCGCAGGTCGCCGCGCAGAACATGGCCGCCGCCCAGAGGCTCATTCCCGCTGTCACCCATCACGACCGCGCGGAGATGACCGCCATCGAAGCCCTGCGCAAGGAATTGCGGACGGAAGCCGGCGAGCGCGGCGTGAAGCTGACGGCGCTGGCCTTCCATGCGAAGGCCTTGTCGAAGGCCTTGCGGGAGTTCCCGAAGTTCAACGCCTCTCTCAGTTCTGACGGCAAGACGCTGTTCCTGAAGGACTACGTGCACCTTGGCATCGCGGTCGACACCGCCCATGGCCTGATGGTGCCCGTTATCCGGGACGTTGACCGGAAAGGCCTCTGGCAGATCGCGGCGGAAATCTCCGACCTCGCCTCCAGAGCTCAGGAGCGCAAGGTGCGCCCTGACGAAATGGGCGGCGCCTCCATGACTATCACCAACCTCGGCGGCATCGGCGGCACCGCCTTCACCCCCATCGTCAACCCACCCGAAGTCGCCATTCTCGGCATCACCCGCACCGAAGTCGCCCCGGTGTGGGACGGCGATGCCTTCCAGCCCGTCCAGATGGTGCCCCTCGACCTCAGCTACGACCACAGGGTTATCAACGGCGCCGATGCGGCGCGCTTCCTGAGCTACTACGCAGGACTGCTGAAGGAGCCTCGGCGGATGATAATGTGAGGGACGAACTCACGTCAGAGTTTCCAGGGAGAATTCTTCCAGACGGCGATGCCCGAAGGCGAGCCTGATGCTCTGGATTTTCTAAAAACAGGTTTGGAAGAATGGCGGAGAGAGAGGGATTCGAACCCTCGGTACGGTTGCCCGCACAACGGTTTTCGAGACCGCCCCGTTCAACCACTCCGGCACCTCTCCGCGGTACTTGCGATAAACGGGTCTCAAGTGGCGCGGAACATAGACACACTCTGCGCGCCCTGCAAGCCCGGAAATGAGTTCTTTTTTCAGTTTGTGGATTGGGGCTGTTTTCGCCCGGTTTGTCTGGGTTGGGGCGTGGATTGGCAGCCTGTGGACGTGCTTACGCGCGCAGAAAGGCTTCCTGGAAGAGCCTTCGAGGAAGGGCCGGAGAGAGCGTCGGGCAGATTCGGATTGACCCGATGCGGGCCTGCGCCGATAACGGCTAGTGACGCTGATTGGCGTTTCCCTGATTGCGGTCATTGCGATGATCGCCAGAGAGCTTGCTGCGAATGCGCGGGCGCAAGGGAGATGGAAACAAGCGGTTTTCCGGCAGAAAGGCCAGATTTCCGTTTGACAACCGATGCGGGCCGACTATATTGCGCGAGCTCGAAAAGGTTCGCTTTTTCGAGTTCTGTTTGTCGTTCAAGGCCTGCCGGGCTTTCATAGCTTCACGCTCAACCCGACACAAAGACTTGTCAGCCAGGATTCAAGACCTGGAGAGACAGGCGCCTCGGTTCGACCTGAAAAGCAGCCGGTTCGTTGGCGTAACAGCCCGTTCCGGTGTGTCAAAAACGAAAAGAAGGACGTGCGAGACATGTTCGCAGTGATCAAGACGGGTGGCAAGCAGTACACTGTTGCCGCCGATGACCTCCTGAAGGTCGAAAAGCTCGATGCCGAAGCCGGCAGCACCATCACCTTTGAAGAGGTTCTGATGGTCGGCAATGGCACCGACACCACCGTTGGCGCTCCGCTTGTGGAAGGCGCTTCCGTGGTTGCTGAAGTGGTCGAACAGGGCCGTAACCGCAAGGTTATCATTTTCAAGAAGCGCCGGCGTCAGAATTCCCGCCGCCGCAACGGCCATCGTCAGGCGTTCACCCTCGTCAAGGTGACCGACATCCTGACCGGTGGTGCAAAGCCGGCCAAGAAGGCAGCGCCGAAGAAGGCTGCGCCGAAGGCTGAAGAAACCGCTGAAGCCGCACCGGCTGCAGCAGAAGGCGGCGATGACCTGAAGAAGCTGGACGGCGCTGGTCCGGCTGCTGTGAAGAAGCTGAACGAGGCAGGTATCACCACCTTCGCTCAGATCGCAGCCATGTCCGCTGACGATGTCGCGCGCGTTGAAGAAGAAACTGGCCTGAAGGGCAAGTTCGAACGCGGTAATTGGGTTGAGCAGGCCAAGGAACTGGCAGGCAACTAAGCCGCCGCTCCCGAACCTAAAAAGTATTCGAAGAACGAGGAGTTCTAACGATGGCACATAAAAAGGCAGGCGGCTCGTCCCGCAACGGCCGCGACTCAGCAGGCCGCCGTCTCGGCATCAAGAAATTCGGCGGGGAAGCTGTGATTCCCGGCAACATCATTGCGCGTCAGCGCGGCACTACCTGGCATCCGGGCACCGGCGTTGGTATGGGCAAGGACCATACCATCTTCGCAACCGTGGAAGGCAAGGTAGAGTTCCAGGCGAAAGCCAACAAGCGAACCTACATTAACGTGCTCCCGGTAGCGGAAGCAGCGGAGTAAAGCCGACGTGAAGTTTCGAAACGCCGGCGTCCCGTAAGACCCCGGCAATTCGAGACAGGCCAAGTTTCCGGCCAGTCAAAGATCCAAGGGGGAGATGGGGCGCCATCTCTCCCTTGATTTGTTTTGGCTGGAGGAAAAGATGGTTGTTGAAAGTGACGGTTTATTAGACGAAAGCAGTCTGGCTGCGGCCCCATTGCCGCAGGAAGCGGTTCGTGTGCGGCTCGACAAGCCGCGTATGGACGATTTGGCCGATATGGTGTTTCTGGCCAACAACAAGAAAGTGGCGGCAAACCTTGCCACCATGCCGCATCCCTTCACACTGGACGATGCCCGGTCGCTGGTCGCCAAGTCCGCGCTCAACCGGCCTCATTCTGCAACCTTTGCCATTCGCCTGAAAATCACCGGTCGGCTGATCGGCATCACGCGCTATGCCAACGTCGAGCCCGAGGGCCCGGTGCATGTCGGCTATTGGCTGGGTGAGCCCTTCTGGGGGCAGGGGCTGGCAACCGAAGCGGTCCACGCGCTGGTCGACCATGCCTTCACCTATCACGACATTGCAGAGTTGCAGGGCTCGTGCAGGGTTACCAACCCGGCGTCGCGCCGGGTGCTCGTCAAGTCCGGATTTCAGTATCGCGACCAGGCGATGATCCGCTCTCTCGGGGCGGGCGGCTCGGTGCCCATCGAGCGCTATACGCTGGAACGGGCTGTCTGGAAGTCGTTGAAAAGATGGGGGCAGGGACGATGAGCATGTTGCCGGAACTGAAAACGAGACGCCTGATCCTGCGGCCGATCGAAATGTCGGACGCCGAAGCCATGGTCGCCCTGGCAGGCAAGGATTTCGAGGTCGCCCGATGGATGACATCGTTCACCTGGCCGTATGAGGATGGGGCTGCGGAAGCCTTTCTGAAGACCGTGGTCGGCAAGGATCCGTTTGAAACCGAAGCGCTGTTCGCCATCACGCTCGGCGGGGTATTCATCGGCGTGGTCGCCATCGAGCCTCCGGGGGATCTGGACGATCTGCCGAACCTGCCGACACTCGGCTACTGGCTCGGCCGCCCTTTTCAGGGCCATGGTTATGCCAGCGAGGCGGTGGAGGCTGCGCTCGCCTGGGCGTTTGAGGCCTTTGAGACGGACGCCATCGCCGCGCGCGCCTTCGAGGACAACTTCCGCTCTCGCGGCCTGCTGCGGAAAATGGGTTTCAAACCCTATTCCATGACGGAACGCTTCTCCAAGGCGCTGGATCGCAGGGTTTCCAACGTCATCGTGCGCCTGGCGCGGGCCGATTTCGACGCGCGCAAGGTAGCGGCCTGATGTTGCCCGTTCTGAAAACGGAGCGGCTGATCCTTCGCGCCCCGCGCCCGGAGGATCTGGATCGCTGCGCTGAACTTCTGGGCGACTATGAAGTTGCCAAGATGCTGTCGCGGGTCACCTATCCTTATGATCTGGAACAGGGCCGGGCCTATCTGGCACGTTCCGCCGAGCGCTGGTTTAACCGGCAGGAGGCGGAGGAACTCGGGTTTCAGATCGAGCGTGACGGCGAGATGATCGGTGGTGTCAGCTTCAAAAAGTTGCGGGAGACCCCGGAGATCGGCTATTGGCTGGGGCGCGCCTATTGGGGCAAGGGATATATGAGCGAAGCAGCGCAGGCGGCGATCGCCTGGCTGTTCGAAAACACCGATCACAAGGTGGTTGCCTGCGAAGCCATGACGGAAAATCCGGCTTCGCTTGGCGTTGCCCGGAAATTGGGTTTCCGCGTAGTAGGTGAAGTGGGCTGTGCCAGCGTGTCACGAGGTTGTACGATGCCCGCCATCCGCACAGAGCTGACACGAACAGACTTTCTGAACGGCCACTGATCCAACCGGGATCCGGCCTGAAACAGGACGAAAAGAGAAAAAGAAAATGAAATTCCTAGATCAGGCCAAGGTCTATGTACGCTCCGGCAACGGCGGAGCGGGCTGTGTGTCGTTCCGGCGCGAGAAATACATTGAATACGGTGGACCCGACGGCGGTGACGGCGGCAAGGGCGGCGATGTCATCATCGAATGCGTCGACGGCCTCAACACGCTGATCGACTATCGCTACAAGCAGCATTTCAAGGCGGAAACCGGCATTCACGGCATGGGCCGCAACCGCACCGGCGCTCATGGCGGCGATGTCGTGCTGAAGGTTCCCGTGGGCACCCAGGTGTTCGAGGAAGACAACGAGACGCTGATCGCCGACCTGACCGAGATCGGCCAGAAGGTGTTGCTTTTGAAGGGCGGCAATGGCGGCTTCGGCAACGCCCATTTCAAGTCGTCCGTCAATCAGGCGCCGCGGCGGGCCAATCCGGGCCTTGAAGGCGAGGAAAAATGGATCTGGCTGCGGCTCAAGCTGATCGCCGATGCCGGCCTGGTCGGCCTGCCCAATGCCGGCAAGTCCACTTTTCTGGCAACCGTTTCCGCTGCCAAACCGAAGATCGCCGATTATCCCTTCACGACCATTCACCCCAATCTCGGCATCGTGCAGATCGATGGCCGCAGCTTCGCCATGGCCGACATTCCCGGCCTGATCGAGGGGGCGCATGAGGGCACGGGTCTTGGCGACAGGTTCCTCGGCCATGTCGAGCGCACCCGGGTTCTGCTGCATCTGGTGGACGGCTCCGGCCAGGAAGATCCGGGCGAAGCCTATCGGGTCGTGCGCGGCGAGCTGGAAGCCTATGGCGCGGGACTGACCGAGAAGCCGGAAATCGTGGCGCTCAGCAAATGCGACGCGTTGAACGAAGACCTGATTGCCGAAAAGGCGGCGAGCCTTGAGGAAGCCTGCGGCCAGAAACCGCTGATCCTCTCCTCGGCCAGTGGTCTCAATGTCGACCGGGCACTGCGCATGATCGTGCGGGCTATCGACAAGGACAAGGAAGACGAGGCCAACCAGGTGCCTGCACCCGAACAAGAGGGCTGGCATCCCTGATGTCCCGCAGTCTGAAAGACTACAGCCGGATCGTCGTCAAGATCGGCTCCGCCCTTCTTGTCGAAAAGGGCGAACTGAAGCGCAGCTGGCTGAACGCGCTGATCGCCGATGTGGTCAGTCTGTCGAATGCCGGTGCGGAGATATTGCTTGTCTCCTCCGGCTCGATCGCGCTTGGCCGGGGTATTCTGGGGCTGCCGGGCGGGCCGCTGAAGCTTGAGGAAAGCCAGGCGGCTGCTGCTGCCGGGCAGATCGCGCTGGCGCAGGCCTACGCGGATGCCCTCGGCGCGCACGGCAAGAAGGCGGGGCAGATCCTGCTTACCCTCGGGGACACGGAAGAAAGGCGGCGGTATCTCAACGCCCGTGCCACCATCGGCACCTTGTTGAAACTCGGGGCTGTGCCGATCATCAACGAAAATGATTCCGTGGCGACCTCCGAGATCCGCTACGGCGACAACGACCGTCTGGCGGCGCGTGTCGCCACCATGGCCAGCGCCGACTGCCTGGTGTTGCTGTCGGACATCGACGGGCTTTACACCGCGCCGCCGCAGCAGAACCCCGATGCGGTGTTCCTGCCGGAAGTGCCGCGCATTACCCATGAGATCGAAGCGATGGCCGGGTCCGCCGGTTCGGAGCTTTCGCGCGGCGGCATGAAGACCAAGATCGATGCCGGCAAGATCGCGACGGCTGCCGGAACATCCATGGTGATTACATCCGGCAAGGAGCTCAATCCGCTCGAGAGACTGGATCAGGGCGCTCGTGGCACCTGGTTTCCGGCGCTCAGTTCACCGGCCAGCGCGCGCAAGGCCTGGATCGGCGGTCATCTGGAACCGCGCGGCGAAATCCGGCTGGATGCAGGCGCGGTCCGGGCGATGACCTCCGGCAAAAGCCTGTTGCCGGCCGGCGTCACCTCTGTGTCGGGAAGTTTCTCGCGCGGCGACGCGGTGACGTTGCTCAATCCGGAAGGCCGGGTCATTGGCCGGGGGCTGATTGCCTATGACGCCGATGAAGCGCAGCTGATTGCAGGCCGCAACAGCCGCGAGATCGAAGCCATCGTCGGCTATCCGGGCCGTGCGGAAATGATCCACCGGGATGATCTGGTTCTGGAACTGCCCGCGCTCGAGTGAGATTGCGTGATCCGGTGGATGCCTTTTGAGCTGGAACGCGCTAAAACGCGGCAGGACTGGCGGCGGACATCGCCGCAAAACGGGAGCAAGTGAGTATGCTGGAAGTAGTCGAGGCAAAGACGACCGAGGACTTGATGGCAGAGATCGGGCGACGTGCCCGCGCTGCCGGCCGGATCCTTGCCATTGCCCCAGCAGACCAGAAGAACAAGGCCTTGAGCGAAATGGCAGCCGCTGTCCGGGCCGCGACACCGCAGATTCTTGCCGGCAACCGGCTCGATATCGAGGCGATGAAGGCAGGTGGGCAGACCGCGGCGTTCCTGGATCGCGGTACGCTTACGGAAGAGCGGATCGAGGCAATTGCCAAGGCTCTTGAGGACATCGTCGCGCTGGACGATCCCGTCGGCAGCGTGATTGCCGCCTGGGATCGGCCGAACGGCTTGAAGATCGAACGCGTGCGCACGCCCCTTGGCGTCATCGGTGTCATTTACGAAAGCCGCCCGAACGTGACGGCGGATGCGGGCGCGCTGTGTCTGAAAGCCGGCAACGCCGTGGTGCTGCGTGGCGGCTCCGATACCATCAATTCCAACCGGGCGATCCATGCTGCCCTGCAGAAAGGCCTCGTTGCGGCCGGTCTGCCGGAAGATGCGATCCAGATCGTGCCGGTGACCGATCGGGCCGCCGTCGGCGAAATGCTGCGCGGCCTTGACGGCAATCTGGATGTCATTGTTCCGCGCGGCGGACGCAGCCTGGTCGAACGGGTGCAGACCGAAGCGCGCGTTCCCGTTTTCGCTCATCTGGAAGGGCTGGTGCATATCTTCGTCGATAAGGCGGCGGATCTGGAGACAGCCGTCGAGGTGGTCGTCAATTCCAAGATGCGCCGGACCGGCATCTGCGGTGCGCTTGAAACGCTCCTGGTGCATGAAGACGTGGCCCACAGCCACCTGCCGGTGATCGTGAAGGCGCTTCAGGAAAAGGGCTGCGAAATCCGCGGCGGTGCGATTGTACGCGATATCTGCGAAAACATCGTGCCGGCAAGCGAGGACGACTGGTCGACCGAATATCTGGACAAGATCCTTGCGGTGAAGGTGGTTCCCGATCTCGATGCGGCCATGGAACATATCGCGCGCTACGGGTCCAGCCATACCGATTGCATCGTGACCGAGGATCAGGCCGCCGCCGACCGGTTCCAGCGGGAAGTGGATTCGGCCATCGTGCTGCACAATGCTTCTACCCAGTTTGCCGATGGCGGCGAGTTCGGCATGGGGGCGGAGATCGGCATTGCGACCGGGCGCATGCACGCACGCGGGCCCGTGGGCGTAGAGCAACTGACCAGCTTCAAATACAAGGTGCATGGCACCGGCCAGATCCGCCCGTGACGGCCAATCGTGAGGTCGTCTGAATGAGCCCCTTGAGTCTTGGCGCGGGACTGGACCGCGACTGGATGAAGCTGCCCCATGCCGAGCCGGGCAACCGTATCGGCATTTTCGGCGGGTCCTTCAATCCACCCCATTCCGGTCACCGTCTTGTGGCGTCGACCGTGCTGAAGCGGCTGGGGCTGGATCAGGTCTGGTGGCTGGTGACGCCCGGCAATCCGCTCAAGAGCCATTCGGATCTGGCGCCGCTGGAACGGCGACTGCGTCTGACGGGAGACCTTGCCGACCATCCCCGGATGAAAGTGACAGCCTTCGAGCAGGTGCTGGGAACGCCCTATACCGCCAGAACGCTTGTCGCTCTGCGCCAGATGCGGCCATCCGTCCGATTCGTATGGGTCATGGGGGCAGATAACTTAGCCGGCTTCCATCGCTGGCAGGACTGGCGCTCGATTGTCGGCTCGGTGCCGATCGCCATTGTCGACCGTCCGGGAGCCTCGCTATCGGTGATGTCGTCACCCATGGCGAAAGCCTATGAAAAATATAGACTTCCGGAAGATGACGCCGCGCTTCTGCCGGAAATGGCTGCGCCCGTCTGGACCTTTTTGCACACGCCTTTGGACCGCACATCGTCCACCGATCTGCGCCAGAGGCAAAAACGGTAGACGGCAGATTTGCCAAGATTTCCCGCGTGTCTTGAAAATGCCAAACGGGAAGCGGTATTATAAGGACGGTCGCGATGAGCGCGGCCGAGGTACGGTCAACCGGTCCTGCATCCAAAACGGGTGACGTACGAAGTCGGACGTTTCAGTTCGTGACGACGTTGGGCGCGGGACGGCATAAACGGCGAAAGGCATAACACCTGACCATGACCTTTGAAAGTGAGCGGACAGACATGTCCTCTCCTCTGCAGGCTTCCGTAGGTAAAGAACTTGCGGCAGACCTCCTCGATACGGTCCTCACCAGTCTTGACGACTCCAAAGCTGAGGACGTTGTTACCCTCGAAATCGCAGGCAAAAGCTCGCTGGCCGATTACATGGTAATCGTGTCTGGCCGCTCCCATCGTCACGTGGGTGCGATTGCCGATCATTTGCTGAAAGACCTCAAGACGGCTGGTGCCGGATCGGCAACGGTTGAAGGTCTGAGCATCTGCGACTGGGTGCTGATCGATGCGGGTGATGTGATCGTGCACATTTTCCGTCCGGAGGTTCGCGGCTTCTACAATCTGGAGAAGATGTGGGCACCGGAAGAGGATGCGGCACCGCATTACATCGGCTGAGCCGGCATTGAGGCCCTGAAACGGGCCTCCGTCTGCTGCCGGGCAGATTTTTCACCGGATCGATCTCCGGCGGGGACTTATGCGCTTTACGCTCTTCTGCATTGGCAAAATGAAAGCCGGTGCGGACAAAGAACTTTTCGACCGGTACATGGACCGCGCCCGCAAGACCGGCCGCGGTCTCGGCATTACCGAAGTCGCTCTCACAGAAATGCCTGAAAGCCGCGCACAGCGCGCCGACGACCGCAAGGTGGAAGAGGCGCGGGGCATTCTTGCTGCGCTGAGCGCGGGTGCCCGGCTGGTGGTGCTGGACGAGAACGGCAAGAACCTCAGCAGTCCCGCCTTCAGCCAGAAACTGGAAGCCTGGAAGGACGAGGGCGTTTCCGATGTGGTTTTTGCCATTGGCGGAGCTGACGGGCACGGCCAGGACGTTCTGAGCCGGGCCGACCTGAAGCTGGCGCTCGGCGCCATGACATGGCCGCATCAGATCGCCCGCATTCTCTTGGCAGAGCAGATCTACCGCGCCATGACGATCCAGTCGGGCCACCCATATCACCGCGTGTGAAACACCTGATAGCGGCTGAAAAAACTCTGGAAAATACTGGGAGAGACCTGGTGATACCGGCACTTGAAACCGAAAGACTGGTCTTGCGGCCGATGACCCTGTCGGACTGGCCGATGTACGAGGCTTTGATGGCCTCCGACCGCTCCCGGTATATGGGCGGCCCGATGTCGCGATCCGCCGCCTGGGGCATGTTCTGCCACGATGTTGCGCAATGGCCCTTGATGGGACACGGCGCCTTGATGATGGAAGCGCGTGTTTCGGGGGAGGTCCTCGGCCAGGTCGGCATCAATCACGGGCCGCTTTTTCCCGAGCACGAGCTGGGGTGGTTTGTCTATGAACATGCGGAAGGCAAGGGCTATGCGTATGAAGCCGCCAGGGCCTTTCGCGACTGGGCACTGCAGGAGCGGCAGTTGCCGTCTCTGGTCAGTTACATGGACGCGGACAACAATCGTTCGGCGCGTCTTGCCGAAAGACTGGGGGCAACCCTGGATGACGATGCACCGCGGCCGGAGCCTGAAGATATTGTCTACAGGCATTTTGGGCGGTGAGGGCAGGGCCCGGAATTGCCGACCAAAGATGTTGCCGCAACGTCACCATGACCAAAAATTAACAGTCCAATGGGCGGAAAAAGGCGCGAATGCCTGTATCTCGCCGCATTCGCCGCGTAACGGTCATCGATCAGACAGAAGAGGGAATGCGATCACGGTGGGAGTAAAAAGTTAATCGGCCGGTCACTAGGGTAAACGGTTCGTTAACGCAGACTGTGTATCGCATTGGAAGATAACCCTTTGGGAGCTTAGGCAGGTTGATAGCGGAACGCATGACAGCGGCGCGTTCGGAACTTGAGAGACGGATGCTTTTCCGCTTGCTCTTGAGTGGTCTGACTGCTGCTTCGCTTGTCCTGCCCCTGCCTGCCGGGTCGACCGAAAGTGCCGACGAGACGACCACCCAGGAACAGGCCGCACCGCCACCTGAGGTGACCGCCGCACTGGAACGCAAGAAGCAACGCGAACAGGAACTTGCTGCGCTCTCGCGCGATATCGAGGTTTCGACAGACCGTCAGGCCGCCATCGCGCGTGAGATCCGCGCACTTGATCGCGACCGGGACACGTTGAATGCCAAGATCATCAGCACCTCCGACACGATCAAAGGTCTGGAGGGGGAGCTGACCGATACCGAACGCCGGCTGCGTGCGCTCGGTGAGAATGAGGACGCTGTGCGTCTGTCGCTGATTTCGCGCCGCGATGTGCTGGCGGAAGTGCTGGCTGCGCTTCAGCGAATCGGTCGTCGGCCGCCACCGGCGCTTGCGGTGCGCCCCAGTGACGCGCTTTCGGCCGTGCGCAGTGCGATTCTCCTGAACGCGGTCATGCCGGAGCTGAAGGTGGAAACAGAGGCGCTGGCAGCGGATCTTGAGGAATTGCACCGCCTGAAGACGGTGATTGCGGAGGAAAAGAACCGCCTGCGCGGCGATGCAATGCGATTGGCTGAGGAAAAGTCCCGGCTGGAGCTTCTTCTGAGCGCAAAAAGGCAGGAACATCAACGATCGGTACAGGATCTTCAGGAAGAGAAGGAACGTGCGGCGGAACTTGCAGACAAGGCGGGGTCTCTCCAGGAGTTGATCGCGACCCTGGAAGTGGAAATCGAAAGCGCACGGGAGGCGGCGGAAAAGTCGCGCCAGGCAGCGCTCGAGGCCCGAAAGCATCCCTCGCGCAGTTTTGATCCCTTTGCCGATCCGGGACGTCTGGCACCGGCCATTTCGTTCCAGGATGCCAAGGGCCAGTTGCCGCAGCCGGTTGCGGGCACGCTTTTGAAGGATTATGGCCAGGAGGACGATTTCGGCGGCGTGACGGAGGGGCAATCTATTGCCACGCGTCCTGGCTCGAATGTTACTTCACCTGCGGACGGATGGGTGGTCTATTCGGGACCGTTCCGTTCGTTCGGACAGCTCTTGATCCTGAATACCGGCGACGGCTACCATGTGTTGCTGGCCGGAATGGACCGGATCGATGCGGAGTTGGGGCAATTTGTTTTGACCGGGGAACCGGTTGGTGTGATGGGCGCAACCCAGTGGGCTAGCGCCTCGACGTTCGGTTTGGGGTCGACCCAGCCGATCCTTTATGTTGAATTCCGGAAAGACGGTCGTGCGATCGATCCCACACCCTGGTGGGCACGCACTGAAGAAGAAAAGGCTCGCGGATGATACGGAAAGCTTCCTTGCTGCTGGTGGGTGCTCTCATGGGAGCTGCAGCAGTCACGACACTGTCCCAGATGCCGATCAATGTCTCGGTTGCTGCCAACGCGGCGGCGACGGATACGTACCGGCAGCTCAACCTGTTCGGCGACGTGTTCGAGCGCGTGCGCTCCGACTATGTGGAAGTCCCTGATGACGCTCAGCTTATCGAAAGCGCCATCAACGGCATGTTGACCTCTCTCGACCCGCACTCCAGCTACATGTCCCCGAAAAGCTTCCGGGACATGCAGGTGCAGACCCGGGGCGAGTTCGGTGGTCTCGGTATTGAAGTCACCATGGAAGAAGGCCTTGTGAAGGTCGTGTCGCCGATCGACGATACCCCTGCCGCCAAGGCCGGTGTTCTTGCGGGCGACTACATCACCTACATCGATGGGGAGCAGGTCCAGGGCCTGACGCTCAACGAGGCGGTTGAAAAGATGCGCGGTCCGGTCAACACGGACATCGTGGTCACCGTGCGCCGCAAGGGCAGCGCCGAACCGTTCGACATCACCATCACCCGCGACATCATTCGCATCCGGTCGGTGCGCTGGCGGGAAGAGGATGACGTCGGATACGTTCGCGTCACCCAGTTCAACGAGCAGACCTTCGACGGCCTCAAGGAAGGCATCGAGGAAATGACTGCGAACATCGGTGATGACAAGCTCAAGGGCTTCGTCATCGACCTGCGCAACAACCCGGGCGGTTTGCTGGATCAGGCCATTGCCGTTTCCGACGCGTTCCTCGACCGGGGTGAGATTGTCTCGACCCGTGGCCGTGAAGCTGAAGAAACCCAGCGTTACAACGCCCGTGCCGGCGATCTGACGAACGGCAAGCCGGTCATCGTGCTGGTGAACGGCGGCTCCGCTTCCGCATCGGAAATCGTTGCAGGCGCTCTGCAGGATCACCGCCGTGCCACCATCCTCGGTACGCGGTCCTTCGGCAAGGGCTCCGTCCAGACGATCATTCCGCTTGGGGCGAACGGCGCCATCCGCCTGACCACCGCGCGCTACTACACGCCGTCGGGCACGTCGATCCAGGCCAAGGGCATCGTACCGGATATCGAATCCCTGCAGGATCTGCCGGAGGATCTGGTCGGCCGGGTCGACACCAAGGGCGAAGCTGGCCTGCGCGGTCACCTGGAAGCATCCGAAGGTGAGGAAGAAAGCGGCAGCCAGGCTTACGTTCCGTCTGACCCGAAGGACGACAACCAGTTGAACCTGGCGCTCGACCTTCTGCGCGGCAAGCAGGCAAACAGCGCCTTCCCGCCGGTCTCCGACAGCGCCGCTGTCAAAAACTAAAACACGCAACGCGCGCCGGTCCGCCGGCGCGCGACTTTTCGTTCTCGTTCTGCGTACATCAAAAACAAACTTTCCGGTCCGGGAGCTTCCTGGAACCGAGCAATAGGCTCAGGACGGTATGTCGAGCGAAGATCTCACAGCTCCATTAGGTATGGGCAAGCGGCGGCTCGTCAGGCTGCCGTTCGGTCTTATCGGGGTCGGTATTCTGAGTGTCATTGTCACGTCGACGCTTGTCTGGATCACCGTTGTCGATGACCCGCTGGGCGGCGAACCTGTCGCCGTTCTGCCGCTCGATGCTATCGTCGAAGGGGTCACCTCCCAGGATATTGAAGTTGTCGAGATCCGCCCGGGCATCGACGGCGATCTGGGCCCGAACCTGCGCCCGGAAAGCAGCAAGGATCTGCTTGGCCCGCGCTATGACATGGTCATGCGTCCCGACGGACTTGGTCCGAATGCCCCGGTCACCAGCCTGTCGATCAATCCGGACAGCCGCGTCAGCGAACGCTCCGATTTCGGCTTCCTTCCGAAGATCAGCGATGCAGGCGTGCGCCCGCTGGATGCCTATTCGCGGCCTGTCGTGCACGAATTCACCTCGATACCAAAAATTGCCGTCATTGTGACCGGTCTCGGGCTGAGCGAAACCGGCACCCAGAACGCGATCACCCGCTTGCCGGCCGATACGACCTTTGCGCTCGCTCCCTATGGCGGAGATCTGGACGTGTGGATGCAGCAGGCGCGGACAAAGGGCCACGAACTGCTGCTGCAACTGCCTCTAGAGCCGTTCGATTTTCCGGACAACGACCCGGGGCCGCATACATTGCTGGTCAGCCTGCGCCCCGACGAGATGATGGATCGTCTCGGCTTCCTGCTGACACGGGCAACCAATTATGTGGGCGTCATTCCCGAAATGGGAGCCCGCTTCACGGCAACCAAGCCGTCGATGGAATTCCTGTTGGAAAAACTGAAGGCCCGTGGCCTGATGTTTGCCGACAATGGCACCTCTTCCAGATCCATTGCGGATGACGTTGCCAAGGAAAAACGCATCCCGTTCAGCGGGGTGGACGTGGTGCTGGACGAAGTGCCGCGCGAAGACGATATTGACGCCAAGCTGCTGCAGCTCGAAAGTGTCGCCCGTGCCCGCGGGGTCGCGGTGGCAACCGCCTCGGCCTTGCCGGTCACCGTGCGGCAACTGGAAAAGTGGGTACAGGACCTGGAAGAACGGGGCCTCCAGCTTGTTCCGGTCAGCGCGACCATTGACCGATAATGTCTGCATATTGAATTCCAAGAGGTTTTTGTGACGAAGCTGGCACTCGGACCGGGGTTCCCGGAACCTGTCGACGGTCTTCCTTACCGGCCCTGCGTCGGGATCATGCTCATCAACAAGGCGGGCAAGGTCTGGATCGGCAGCCGCGACGACGGCGGCAGTTCATCTAACTACGAATACTGCTGGCAGATGCCGCAAGGCGGCATCGACAAGGGTGAGGCGCCGGAACCTGCTGCCCGGCGTGAGCTTTACGAGGAAACCTCGATCAGGTCCGTCACCCTGCTTGAAGTAGCTCCGGAATGGTTTGCCTACGACTATCCCGATGAGGTCGTCCGCATGTCTCGCAAGGGCAAGTATCGCGGACAGGCGCAACGCTGGATCGCTTACCGATTTGACGGATCGGAAGACGAGATCAACATTCTGACCCCACCCGACGGGCACACGGCGGAATTCAGCGACTGGCGCTGGGAAGATGCAGACCGCCTGCCAGGCCTGATCGTGCCGTTCAAGCGCCCGGTCTATGAGCGTGTTGTTGCAGCGTTTTCTCATCTGACGTCTTGAGACGACGCAGTCTGAACAGGCTTGCATGATGGTCCGGCCTCGCCCGTTTTCGGGAAGTCGTTTCCGGCAATGAGCTCCAAAGCGTCAGCATTGGAGTCCCGTTTGTCGTTTTTCAAACAGACAGGCCGAAACGGCGCGGCTAACATCCGGACCAAAATACGGGGGAGGTGAGCGGTTTGCAGTTGCGAACCGCCTGCCAACGCCGCGAAGGTCAAGAAAGGGGCGCGGACGCGAAATCCAGATGCGCTCCAACACTATGGGAGGTACGCCAATGTCGTTCGGCAAGGGGCTTTCACGCAAGCCGTCCCAGCCAAAAGGGCGTCAGGTGGATGATGCGGCTCTGGACGAGGTCCGCAAACTGCTGGGCGATGAGCCGCGCCGGCGCGACCTGCTTATCGAACACCTCCACAAGATCCAGGATGCATTCGGCTGCCTGGAAGCCCGGCATCTGCGCGCGCTGGCAGACGAGATGCGCCTGTCGCAGGCTGAAGTCTACGAGGTCGCGAGCTTCTATCATCATTTCGACATCGTGCGCGAAGGCGATGCCAGACCTGCGCCGCTGACCGTTCGGGTTTGCGACAGTGTTGCCTGTGCGCTGAAGGGCGCGGATGCTCTGGCGGCAGCGCTCGAAACCGGGGTCGATCCGGCGAAAGTCCGCATTCAGAAAGTTCCCTGCATCGGCCGCTGTGCCGGTGCCCCGGCTGTTCAGGTGGGCAAGCGGGCGATCGACAATGCCAGCGAGGTCTCCGTGCGCGCGGCCCTGTTCGAGGGAAATTCTGATCCTGCGCTTCCCGATTACATCAAGCTGGACGCCTATCGCGCCGCCGGTGGCTACGCGTTGCTGGAGCGGGTGCGCAACGGCGAACTGGACGCGGTTGAAATCGCGGACAAGGCTCTGGAAGCAGGGCTCCGCGGCCTCGGCGGTGCCGGCTTTCCCACCGGCACGAAATGGAAGATCGTCCACGATCTGCCGGCCCCGAAATACCTCACCATCAATGGTGACGAAGGCGAACCGGGCACGTTCAAGGACCGCGTTCACCTGGAGAGGGATCCGCACCGGCTCCTGGAAGGCGCGCTGATTGCAGCCCATGCGATTTCAGCAGCGCGCATCTATCTCTACATGCGCGACGAATATCCGGCGGTCCTTGAAATCCTGCGGACGGAAATCGAGGCGTTGCGTCAGGCTGGTATCATCACGACCATCGACATCGAGCTGCGCCGTGGGGCGGGTGCCTACATCTGCGGCGAAGAAAGCGCGATGATCGAATCTATCGAAGGCAAGCGCGGCCTGCCGCGTCACCGCCCGCCTTTTATTGCGCAGGTTGGCCTATTCGACCGGCCGACGCTCAACCACAATGTCGAGACCCTGTTCTGGATCCGGGACATTGTCGAAAAAGGTCCGGAGTGGTTTGCCGGCCATGGGCGCCGCGGCCACAAGGGCTATCGCTCCTTCTCTGTCTCCGGACGCGTCAAGGAGCCCGGCGTCAAGCTTGCCCCGGCTGGCATCACGATGAACGAACTCCTGGCCGAATTCTGCGGCGGCATGGAGGAAGGCCACGTCTTCAAGGCCTACCTGCCGGGTGGCGCTTCGGGCGGTATCCTGCCTGCCTCGCTTGCCGACGAGCCGCTCGATTTCGGCACGCTCGACAAATACGGCTGTTTCATCGGCAGCCACGCCATCGTCGTTTTCTCCGATCAGGATGACATGCGCGATGTGGCGCTGAACCTGATGCGCTTCTTCAAGCACGAGAGCTGCGGTCAGTGCACGCCTTGCCGGTCCGGAACGGAGAAGATGGAACATCTTCTGGCCGCGGGCGACTGGGACAAGGACAAGATCGCCGATCTCGACGCCGTCATGCGCTCGGCATCGATCTGTGGCCTTGGCCAGGCAGCCAGCAACCCGGTCACATCGGTGCTGAAATTTTTCCCGGAGGAGTTTGAGGCATGAGCCAGATCACTTTCTCTCTCGACGGTCGGATGGTCACTGCGGAAGATGGCGAAACCATCTGGCAAGTTGCCAAGCGCGAAGGCGTTGCCATCCCGCATCTCTGCCACAAGGACGCCCCGGGTTACCGGTCTGACGGCAACTGCCGGGCCTGTATGGTCGATATCGAAGGCGAGCGCGTGCTTGCCGCCTCCTGTATCCGCACCCCTGCCGAGGGCATGGTGGTGAAGACCGCCAGCGAACGCGCCACCAAAGCGCGCGAAATGGTGTTCGAACTTCTGGCCGCAGACCAGCCGTCACGCGATCACCATCCCGACCCGGAAAGCGATTTCTGGAAATGGTCCGACCGCGTCGGTGTTTCCGCCAGCCGTTTTGCGCCCTGCGCCAAACCGGCACAAGACATTTCCCATCCGGCCATTGCGGTCAATCTGGACGCCTGTATCGCCTGCAACCTGTGCGAACGGGCCTGCCGGGAAGTTCAGGTCAACGACGTCATCGGCATGGCCGACCGGGGATCGCACACGGTGCCGGTGTTCGATCTGGCAGACCCGATGGGGCTTTCCACATGCGTTGCCTGCGGTGAATGCGTGTCGGCCTGTCCGACCGGGGCCCTGATGGAAAAGAGCCTTCTGGACGCCACCGCCAGCAAGCGCGAGATCTTTGCCGAAGAAACCGTCGACAGCGTCTGCCCCTTCTGCGGCGTCGGCTGTCTGACGTCTGTTTCAGTGAAGGACGGCAGGATCGTCAGCGTCGAAGGCCGTGACGGCCCGGCCAACGAAAACCGGCTGTGCGTGAAGGGCCGCTTCGGCTTTGACTACGTGTCCAGCCCGGAGCGCCTGACCAGACCACTGATCCGGCGGGACGATGCGCCCAAGCGCGCCGACATCGCCATGAACTTGGAAAATCATCTCGACTACTTCCGCGAAGCGACCTGGGAAGAAGCGCTCGAGCGTGCCGCAGGTGGCCTGAAGGCGGTCTATGACGCCAAGGGCGGCCGTGGCATCGCCGGGTTCGGCTCAGCCAAGGGCTCCAACGAAGAAGCCTATCTCTTCCAGAAGCTCATCCGCCAGGGCTTCCAGACCAACAACGTCGACCACTGTACGCGTCTTTGCCACGCGTCGTCCGTGGCCGCGCTCATGGAGGGTATCGGCTCGGGGGCTGTGACAGCGCCATTCAATGCGGCCGGCGACGCCGATTGCATGATCGTAATCGGGGCCCGTCCGGAACAGAACCACCCGGTTGCGGCAACCTACATCAAGCAGGCGGCCAAGAACGGCACCAAGCTGATCGTCATGGATCCGCGCGGCCAGGGGCTGATGCGCTTTGCCGACTACGGCTTGAAGTTCAAGCCGGGCACGGATGTCGCGATGTTGAACGCGATCCTCAACGTCATCATTACCGAAGGTCTCTACGACAGCCAGTATATCTCCGCCCATGTGGATGGCTTCGAGGCGCTCAAGGAAAAGATCGCCGACTTCACGCCGGAAGCGATGGAGCCGGTCTGCGGCATCGACGCGCAAACCCTGCGGGAGGTCGCGAGGCTCTACGCCACCAGCGCCAAGTCGATCATCTTCTGGGGCATGGGCGTGTCGCAGCATGTCCACGGCACCGACAACGTCCGCTGTCTGATCGCCATGGCGCTGACCACCGGCCAGATCGGCCGCCCGGGCACGGGGCTGCATCCGCTGCGCGGCCAGAACAACGTGCAAGGGGCGTCCGACGCGGGCCTCATACCGATGGTCTTTCCGGACTACCGCTCGGTTGAAAACCCGGACATCCGCGCCGAATACGAGGATGCCTGGGGCCGCACGCTCGACCCCGTGCGCGGACTGACCGTGGTGGAGATCATGGACGACATCCTGGACGGTGGCATCGAGGCGATGTTCGTTCAGGGCGAAAACCCGGCGATGTCCGACCCGGACCAGTCACATGCGCGCAAGGCGCTGGCCAGTCTGAAGCATCTGGTGGTTCAGGACATCTTCCTGACGGAAACCGCCTGGCATGCGGACGTGATCCTGCCGGCCTCCGCCCATGCGGAAAAACTCGGCACCTACACCAACACAAACCGCCAGGTTCAGATCGGCCGTCCCTGCGTGCCGATGCCGGGTGAAGCTCGGGCCGACTGGCAGATCCTCATCGACCTCGCCAATCGTCTGGGCCTTAACTGGACTTATGACGGCGTGCCGGCGATCTACGAGGAAATGCGCTCGCACATGGCCTCGCTGAGCAACATTTCCTGGGAACGGCTGGAACGCGACGGCACGGTTACCTATCCGGCAGACGCTCCGGACAAGCCCGGCAACGAAATCCTGTTCGGCCAGTCCTTCCCGACAGCCGATGGCCGTGGCCGCATCGTGCCGACGGATCTGGTGCCGCCGGACGAACTGCCTGACGACGACTTCCCGCTGGTGCTGACCACGGGCCGCATGCTGGAGCATTGGCACACCGGTGCCATGACACGGCGTGCGCAGGTGCTCAACGCCATCGAACCGGAAGCCGTCGTCTCCATGAATCCACGCGACATCAAGCTTTCAGGTCTGGACATCGGCCAGCAGGTGAGGGTGGAAACACGGCGGGGAGCGATCACATTGACCCTGCGCGCCGACCGGGACGTGTCGACAGGCATGCTGTTTATCCCCTTCTGCTTCAGCGAAGCCCCTGCAAACTTCCTGACCAACCCGCAGCTTGACCCCTTCGGCAAGATCCCGGAGTTCAAATTCTGCGCCGCCCGGATCGGGCCGGTCGGTCAGCAGCACGCGGCCGAATGAGGCTTAAAGAACGTCAGGAACGGCCATCGGCCGCTTTGGAGCAGAAAAGGCCGGGCAAGTGCCCGGCCTTTTGGTTTTTCAAGTCTAGTGGATCAGTGCAATCAGTTCGCGACAACCTTGACGGCCAGAAGGTCCGGCAGGGTCTGCGGTGCAGCCATCGAACCAAGGATCTGAGCCAGCGGAACCGGGTTCGGCGGGGTTAGGGTTACCTTCAGTTCTCCCGGATTGTTGAGGAACTTCGAGGCAGCTTCGCTGATCATCTGCGTGAACGCAGGGTTCTGGATGGGAGCGGTCATCTGCCCCGCCTGAGCCACAAGGGCCTCCCGGAAGGCGTCTTCCGGAATGTTCTGGGCTTCGGCCATATGGGCCAGTCCCTTCCTGGTGAGGCCGGCATCCTTGAAGGTCAGCGACGCATCAACAAACTGCGCAACCACAAGAGCCATCTGTCCCTGGTTTTCAGGGTCTTCAAACAGCGACTTCGGTACGTTTGCGAGACGGGCGGACAGTTCCGCACGGCCGAGGCCTTCGACATCCACCATCATGCGTTCCAGGCGCAGTTCCAGCGTTGCCTCGTCCCAATAGAGCCGGGTCTCGTCGGACCAGACGATGTTTTTCAGCTCGAGAGCTTCCAGAAGAGCCTGGACTTCCGGATCGTCGATGGTCTCGACGGGCACTTTCAAACCATCGGTTTTGGAATGAATGCTTGTCGGGATCGGCGGCACCGTACTGGACAACGTCATCTCGGTCTTGCCGATTTCCGTCCGTCCGACATTCGGAATGTTGAGGTCCAGCCCCTCAAGCTCATAGCCGAACGAGCGCGGCATGAACGCCCGGGCGACGTCCATCGGATGATCTTCACCGAAGGAAGGGTCGGCCATCAACGTGCTGATCATGGCGCGCATGGGTGTATATTCGGCAAATTCGATGTCGCCGACAGCCGCCCAGTCGAGCTTGAATGATGCGCCCTCAGGCAGTTCCGGGGCGTCGATACTGACGATCATCATTTCGCCGATGCCATCGGAATTGATCTCCGACATCGCCATTTCCTTGATGGCAACCTCGATCGGCTTCTCGGGACCCGGCGTCGGAACGGTCACGTTGATGCCGCTGACGCGGGCATCGGTAACCCCGAAGGACCGGTAGAACTGGAAGACGCCGGTGATCAGTTCCTCAGGTGCCGGTGCCTTTTTCGTGAACAGCCCGTCCAACAGCGCGAGGATGTTGTTCTCGCGTTTGATGACCGTGAGTTCGTCAATCGAGGTTTTGTCGACGGTTATTTCAACCGCGAGCCCATCGCCGAGATCCTGTTTGGACTTGTAGTCGATCGCCGAAGCTGACCCGAGCATGACCACTTCGTCACCGGTTTCCGGAACATTTGGGTCAAACAGATCGAAGAACGCAGCGGCGTCCATGTCCTTGTAGATCGTTTTGCCCTGGCTGGTGGTCTGGTTCAGCATTTTGCCGGAGGCCGGGTCCAGCGTCTGCAGCGACTGGGTCATGCTATCGATCGTGTATTCGCCAATCCGGCCGTCTTCGGCATCCGCCATGCGGTATCCGGCGATTTGCATGGTGCCTGACAGAACCAGCGTGTCCTTGCCGTCTTCGGTTTCCTCGGCCTCGATAGTCATGGCCGAGTTATCGAGCTTCACTTCGTCATAGGAGGTAAGAAGCGCCGCCTTCACGAACGGCAGCCAGCGGCTGACCTGATGCGCCTCGTCTTGCGCCGGCACTTCCGGCATGGTGAAGCTGTAGTTGGTGGCGGAAAGGCCGCTCAACCGGCCGTCGATCTGCAGCCGGCCCTTGCCTTCCGCGCTCGCAGACAGAGCCATTTCGGAATCGTCCGAGTAGACCCAGGTTGCGGCCGTGAAGTCGCCATCCTCATGGCTGAGGCCGGTAATGGTGACCGTGCCGCTGGTGAGTGAGAGCGAATAGCTGAGGTCGGTCAGCTTGGCCGGATCGATATCCGTTGCGCCGTCATTGCCTGTGACATCCGTTTCCCCGGCCGGGAGATCCTCGATGACACCGCTCAAGGTGATGGTGCTGTCGGTCAGGGTCAGCGTGTCGCTGCCTTCGTCATAGGCGACGCTGCCGTTCTCGACCTCGACACCAAGATTTTTCAACCCTTCGACATAAGCCTCATAGGCAATCTCTCCGGTATCCTGCGCAAGGGCGGAACCGGAGACCAGCGCCAGCGCGGTGCCGAGCATAAACAGCCGGACGCGCGCCCTGGCCGGTTTGGATGAGAAAACGGAAGCGGGCTGGAAATTCAATGTTGTGGCTCCAATAAAATGATCCGAAGCAGGCAGTCCGAACGTGGTCGGTCCCGATGGGGTTGGACATCTAAGTCCTCATCAAGACCTAGGCCATTCCATGACTATGTACCAATCACATGACAAGGTCGAATCGGGAAAAGCCGGATCAGATTTGCGCGTGAAGCCACTCGGAGCGCACGGACTCGTCGGTTTCGACGCGTAATGCCGTGGTTTTGCGGTTCTGAAAATCTTCCTGTGCAGAAAGTTGCCTGAACGCCCAGACGGCTGTGCTGCGCACAAGGGGATCCTCGTCCGCCAGCAGCGCGTCCACCTTTTCGATCAAAGCCGGTTCACCCGAGTTGCCGGCGGCGATCAGCACATTGCGCAGAAACTTGCCACGGCCGATGCGCTTGATCGGCGATCCGGAAAAAAGTTTGCGGAAGGATGCATCGTCGAGCGACAGCAGGTCCGCAAGCTGCGGGTTGATCAGCTCTTTGCGGGCAATGAGCTTGGCCTCCCGGGCAGCTTCGGCAAACTTGTTCCAGGGGCAGGCGGCCAGGCAATCGTCACAGCCGTAAATGCGGTTGCCGATGGCTTTGCGGAATTCGTGCGGTATGGGGCCGGGGTGCTCGATTGTGAGGTAGGAAATGCAGCGCCTGGCGTCCAACTGGTAGGGCGCGGGAAAGGCGTTAGTCGGGCAACTGTCGAGGCAGGTACGGCACGAGCCGCAATGATCGCGCTCCGCACCGCTCAGTGGCAGATCAAGCGTTGTGAAGATCGCGCCAAGAAAAAACCAGGATCCGAGCTCGCGGGATACCAGGTTCGTGTGCTTGCCCTGCCAGCCGAGCCCGGCAGCCTCTCCGAGCGGTTTTTCCATCACCGGAGCGGTGTCGACGAACACTTTCACGTCGCCGCCGGACCGGGATACGAGGAAACTGGCCAGCTCCTTCAGGCGTCCCTTGATGACATCGTGATAGTCGCGGTGGCGTGCATAGACGGAAATCCCGCCGGTGGTCTTGTCCGCAAGATGGGCGAGGGGATGCTCATGCGGCGCGTTGCCGGGGCCGTAATTCATCGCCAGCATGATGACCGAGCTAACCTCCGGCCAAAGTGCCTGCGGTGAAGACCGGCGGTCAGCGGTTTCCGCCATCCAGCCCATGCTGCCTTCATAGCCCTTGTCCAGGAAGTGCCGCAGGCGCTCGCCGGCCTCGGGGATGCTGTCGGCAGCAGTGATCCTCACGCCGTCGAAACCGAGGGCATGGGCCTTTTCCTCAAAGGCGGTCAGAAGCTTTTGGGTCTTCAGGTCCAAGGCTTTCGGCGGCTCTTTGGAACAACGGATAGTCAACCGGTGCCGGTTGAACGCAGACAGAATGTCTCAGAAATCGAGATCCGCATAGGTTTGTGCGGCGGGCATGCCCAAAACCTTCTCGCCCAGGAGCGGGCGCATCGACGGCCGTGACTTGACGCGCGCATACCAGCTCTTGATGTCTTCCTCGTCCCCCCAGGGCACTTCGCCCAGATAGTCGGCGCAGGAAAGGGCGGCAGCCAGGGCAAAGTCGGCGAAGGTCAACCTGTCGCCGGCAACCCAGCGGCGCGAGGCGACCAGATAGCCGAAATATTTGAGGTGATGATGGATGTTGGCTCTTGCAACGCGCAGGGCAGCCGAATCCGGTTCGCCGCCGCCGGCGGACTTCGGCATGATCTGCTTGTAGATGCGTTCGCGCACCAGATGGCCGATGACCTCCTGGTCGAACTTTCCGAGGCTCCATTCGACCAGTCGCCGCGTTTCGGCGCGGGCATCGGGATGATCCGGCATCAGCCGGCGGTCGGCGACGGCATAGCCGCGGGTCTCATCCAGATATTCCATGATTGGTCCGGCTCCGCAGATGGCAGGGCCTTCGTTTTCCACCATCACCGGCACGGTGCCTGCCGCGTTCAGCACCAGCAGCGCCTGTGGGCGTTCCCACGGGTTCACGTGATGCTCCTCGAAGGCGGCGCCGTATTCACTCAAGATGAGCCGGATGAACCGTGAAGATGGCGAGAACGGATGATGGTAGAGCGTCAGCATGAAGGGGTTAAGAGCCTGAACTGTGGCAACACTACGTCGAAGCGGTTGCCAAATGATGCAACCGTCTAAACGGAGAGTTTGCCCCGAATATGGTTATCAAGGGTTTGACGGCGTGACCTCGCTTCGTCAAATAAGCGGCGGCTCGGACAACGTCATGAGTCGCGACACATACTTGGTCAGGCTGGTTTTCATCAAGCCATTTGGAGACAAGATATACTATGGACGGTCAAACGATTGTTAATGCTCTGATTTTGGGGATCGTGGAAGGTTTGACCGAGTTCATTCCCGTGTCCTCCACCGGCCATATACTGCTGCTCGGCCATTTTCTGGGCTTCGACAGCACGGGAAAAACCTTTGAGGTTCTGATCCAGCTCGGCGCCATTCTGGCCATTCTGTCGGTCTATTTCGGCCGCCTGTGGACATTGTTGATCACCTTGCCGAGTGATCCGTCCAGCCGGCGGTTTGTCGCCGGTATTCTGATTGCCTTCCTGCCGGCCGCTGTTATCGGCGTTCTGCTGCATGGATTCATCAAGGAAGTGCTGTTCGAAACACCGGCGCTGATCTGCACGACGCTTCTGCTTGGCGGTATCGTTCTTCTGTGGATTGACCGCCTGCCGCTGAAGCCGCGCTACACCAATGTGATGGATTACCCGCTGTCGCTCTGCCTGAAGATCGGATTTTGCCAGTGCCTTGCCATGGTTCCAGGTGTCTCGCGGTCCGGCGCGACCATTGCAGGCGCGCTGCTGATGGGGACAGACAAACGCTCGGCCGCCGAATTCTCGTTCTTTCTGGCCATGCCGACCATGGCCGGCGCGTTCGCCTACGACCTTTACAAGAACCGCGACGTGCTCTCGATGGATGACGCCATGCTCATCGCCATCGGCTTTGTCGCCTCTTTCATCTCCGGTGTGTTCGTGGTCAAGGGCCTGCTCGACTTCGTCTCCAAACACGGCTTCGCACCCTTTGCCTGGTGGCGCATCTTCGTCGGCATCGCCGGCTTTGCCGGGCTCTATTTCCTGGGCTGAAGCCGCGTTTCCAAAGTCTGGAGTGGCCCCGTCCTTCTCGACAAGTGCCGAGCGGGCGGGGAGGGCCTTGTCTCAGGCTGAGCGGTCGAGCTGTCCCTTGGCGGTATAGAGCCCCGCAAGCGCTTCCAGTTCGTCCGCAAGCTCTTGCCGAAGGTCCTCGGGGCCGAGCAGTTCGGCCCCCGGGCCAAGCCAGCGCACGAGAGGCAGGATGCGGGCACGCTCGGTCGACGGAATGCTGACCAGGATCCGGCCCTCTCCAGCCGGTGTGAAGATGGCGTGGCGGTAATACCAGTCCGCACTCAGCTTTTTCGCCTGGGAAGCCGTGATGAGGATCTTGGCTATTGCTTCTTCCTGCTCCCAGCGGCGCATGGCCTGGGACAGCCAGGCTCCTCCGAGAAGGCTCTTGATGGAAAAATTCTTGTCCGGCCGAAAGAACAGCCCGCTGATTTCCAGCCCTCGCACCCGGTCTGCCCGGTAAACCTTCAGTGTGTCCGTATCGACGCAGCGCCCGGCCAGGTACCAGAGGTCCCGGTCGAACATGACGCCGTAGGGTTCGACATCATGTTCCTTCACGGTCTTTCGTGCGGGGTTGACGTGTTCGAAGCGGACGCGCTTGCCGTCCAGGATCCCGGCCATGAAGCCATCCAGCGCCTTTTGCCAGTCGCAGGTCGGTTCCGCCTTGGTACCGGAATGGAAGATGTCGGGCGGGATCGGTTCGATGCCGACGATCCTGTCCGCCTCCTTCAGCAGCCCGTGCACTGTCTTCGGCAGGGAGGCCACCAGCTTCTTTTCCGCCGCCGCAAGGTCGTCTGCCAACGGCACCGTGCGGCTGGAACGCACCAGGGCCATCGCCGCCAGGAGGGCTGCCGTCTCATTGCGCGTCAGCGCTACAGGCGGCTGAAGATAACCGCTTGCAAGCCTGTAGCCGCCTTCCGCACCGCGTTCCGCATCCACCGGCACGCCGAGCGCGATCAACCGGTCGATGTCGCGATAGATCGTGCGAAGCGAAACGTGAAATCGTTCGGCAAGCACGGTTGCCGGGACAAGTTTGCCTCCGGTCAGCAGCAGCAGGATGCCGAGTGCGCGTTCAATCGGGTTCATGGGAAATCGGGCTCGGTGAGGTCGGGACAAAAAAAATCATAACCTGAGAACAGAACAGGATCAAACATGACTCACTGCTGTCAGGATTGGTTTGTCATTCTCCCCTTGTCCCCAGGAAGGAACGGGCATTTGGCCCACAGGAGAAGTGAGATGAGCCTTGAGATCGACACCATTTTTCGTAGCCGTGCAAACAGCCGTGGCGTTCTGTTTTCTGCCCTTCGCGTTTGTGTCGCAGAGTTCCGGAATTATCTTCGCCGCCGGGAAACTCACCGCGCTCTTTCTCGCCTGAGCGAGAGCGAGCTGAAGGACATTGGCCTGCAGCGCACCGAACTCGGCTACAGCGAGTTGCATGACGATCGCTTCAAGTTGGGGCCTCGGCGTGGGTAAAGACTTCCGGCGGCTGGCAAGATCTCCTGTCAGCCGCCGGTCCCGCGCATCAATGCCTTAATATCCGGCTTGTTCCAGGCAAAGAACATCACCACAAGGGCGGTGAGCGCTGCGATGATCACGCCGTAGAACGGCAGATCCAGATTGAGCCCGATCAATTCCCCGCCCAGCAGCGAGATCACACCCGCCACCAGCGTGAAAACGGCGATGGTCACGCCCATGACCCAGCCCTGTTCCTTGTCGCTGACGGCTGCCGAATAAAGCCCGAGAAACGTCGGGTAGGCGATGCCGAAGGCAAAGTAGAAACAGAACACCGGCACATAGGTCAGAAGGGCGTTTGGTGAAGCTATGAAGGCCGCCGCAGACAGCGCCCAGACTGTGAAGGTCATCCCCAGAAGGGCTTCCTTGCTGAAGCGCTTTTGCGCCGGCACCACCAGAAAGGTGCTGGAAAAGGCAAGGGCTATGCCAATGGTCAGCATCACCATCGAACCGCCGAGCGTGCCGTAGCCGAAGCGGCTGGTCAGGTAATTGTCGACGAAGATATAGAACGACAGGTTGGCGACGTGGAAGAAGAAGAACACCACCGTCAGCCGCATCACCGTCGGATATTTCCGGATACGCCACAGGAGTTCGAAGATGTCCGAAGGCCGGAACACGAATTTCTGTCGCCCGGCTTTAGCGTCACGGGCATCCTTGAATGAAAACACCACCAGCAGGATGGCGATCAGTACCAGCAAGAAACAGGCATAAAAGGGCAGCTTGATGCTGGCGAGATCGCCGAGCAGGACCGGATCGGACAGGAGGCCGCCAAGCAGCGGGCCGCCAACCAGGCCGAAGCTGACACCGGTTATGATGTAGCCCATGTTTCGGTTGCGGTCTTCGTCGTCCCTGCTGCCGTCGATCATCGCAGCCTGCGCGATCGGCTGGTTGCCGGCGGTCAGCCCGGTGATTGCACGGCCCAGGATCAACAGCCCGAAACTGTTGAGAGTGAGTGCCGCTATGGTGAGCGCATAGCCGGCAAGCGCGCCGACGAGGCAGATCAGGATTGCATTCTTGCGGCCGATGACGTCCGACAGTTTGGAAATGTAGGGTGCACCGAAAAACCAGCACAGGAAGAAGACGCCGATGATGAGGCCATAATCGAAATGGCGCATCGCGTCGCTGGTTGATTGCGGCAGCATGGATGTCGAAGGTTCCATCACCAGAGAATTGATGATCGGAAACACCAGTCCCTGACCGAGCAGGTCGACAAAGACAACAAACAGCAACGTGACCTTGGCAAGAAATGACATCTGCGCCTCCCGTCAGTTTTGACGTTAGGTGAAGCTGCAGGATGCGGCAATGAAAAGCTGTGATCTGCGGGGACGTCCGGGTGAAAGGTGCTGCCTGCCGAGTGAGTGTTGACCCCCAATGATGAGACCAATCATCATGTGTAGTGCGCTTACATGCCCGACACGCGGCGGGGGGCCTTGCCAAACAAAACGGGCCCCGAAGGGCCCGTCGCAGACGTCATTTGCAGAAAGGCGTTCTGCAGATAAGCGTTACGCTGGCCGGTGCGCGTCGTACTGGCCGTGTTCGCGGTAGCGTTCCAGGTAGGTCGGCAAGACGGCCGCCACAGTTGCCGGCTCGATGCCGATGTCTTCCAGGGTGCGGCCTTCGCTTTTTGCGGCGTCGGACACCACGTTGTCGGTTTTCAGAAGCTCGACCTGGTCTGCCGTGAACGGCGCATAGGGGAAGAGCTGGAACACCTTGCCCATGGCCGAGGAAACCGGGAAGGGAATCGGCAACAGAACGCGGTTGCGCCGTGTGACGTCCAGAACGTCTTCCAGGCAAGCTCTGAAGCTTTTCACTTCAGGTCCACCAAGCTCATAAGTGGTGCCACCGGCAAGCTGGCCATCGACGGAGCGGGCAACCGCCTCGGCAACATCGCAGACATAGACAGGCTGGAATTTCGTCTCGCCGCCGCCAAGCAGCGGCAGTACCGGCGAGAAGCGGGCCATGTCGGCAAACTTGTTGAAGAATTCGTCTTCCGGACCGAACACGATGGAGGGCCGCAGGATCACGCTTTCCGGAAGCGTTTCCAGAACACCTGCTTCGCCGACGGCCTTGGAGCGGGCATAAGCGGAGGTGCTCTGCGCGTCTGCGCCGATGGCCGACACATGCGTGATTCGATCGAGCCCGGCAGCGCGAGCGGCTTCCGCGATCGCGCGCGGACCAAAGCCTTGAACCGCGTCGAAGGACTGTTTGCCGGTCGGGGCCAGAATGCCGACGGCGTTGACCACCGCATCGGCACCGATTACCGCCCGGTCGACCGACCAGCGATAGCGCAGGTTCGCCTGAACGGGCATGATCTGGCCGACAGCGCCGAGCGGCTGCAGATGCGTTGCCAGATCAGGACGGCGGACGGCCGCGCGCACGCGGTAACCGCGCCGGGCGAGCGCCTGAACGATGTGACGGCCAAGGAATCCCGATCCGCCGAAAACCGTGACGAGTTTGCCGTTAAGTGCTGTGGACATCCTGAAAATGCCTTCTGTCGCGTCCAAAAGGAGAGGCGGCCTGGAAATTGACCGGCTCAGTCTGGGAGTTTCTTAGCCCTTTGCCGCGGGTCTGTGAAGGGCTGGTTGTGAATGAATAAAAAAAGTCACACAGAGTGATTGACAAGCCCCGGAACCACCCTTACAAGCCCCCCTCACAGCCCAGGTGGCGGAATTGGTAGACGCACTAGCTTCAGGTGCTAGCGCTCGCAAGGGCGTGGAGGTTCGAGTCCTCTCCTGGGCACCAAATTCCGGTTTTGGACACACTACCAAGGTCCGAAACAATCTAAAAAAGCTCCGGTTTTCCGGAGCTTTTTTCGTTCTTGGGGCAGTTTCAACGCTTCCGCCTAATGCCCCACCGATTTCGAGAAAACATTGATGATCACCACCCCGGCAAGGATCAATCCGAGGCCGATCAGGGCGGGCAGATCAAGCTTTTGGTCGAAGACCAGCCAGGCGACCATGGTGATGAGCACGATGCCCGCTCCGGACCAGATCGCGTAGACGATTCCCGTCGGCAAAACACGAATCGGATAGGACAGCAGCCAGAAAGAGATGGCATAGCCGGCGACTGTGATGAGCGATGGCAGCAGGCGGGTGAAATTTTCGGTTTTTGCCAATGCTGAGGTCGCGATCACCTCGGCAACGATGGCCGCGATGAGAAAAAGATAGGTGACGGCAAGGCTGTTCGGCATGTCGGGTTCTTTTCGGCGGTGAGGCGGACTTGGGAAAAGGCGTCAAAACTCTTAAGGGGGCATGCGGTTTCGTCTCACCGGTTTACACGAAAAAGGCCCGCATGAGCGGACCTTTCCAACCGTGGGGTTATCTCTGTCAGGCACGGTTCCAGAGCCAATCGCATTTTGTTGGAATTGCTTTTCGCTGTCTGAAACCAGAGATCTAAACCAAAAAGCGATGCAGGATATTTCCGGTTAAACGCGTCACACTCTAGAAGGTGTATTTGCTTTCCAGCAGCAGGCCGTACCGGTGATAGTTCTGGTCAAGCACGACTTTCTCGCCCGTGGTGACAAGTCTGCGGTCGAAATTCGAATGAAGCCACCAGTAGCGGCCGCCGACCCCGAGCTGCCAATTCTGGGTGAGATCTACATTCAGCATCGCGTCGGCTTCCAGACCATAGGTCCAGTCGCTCTCCCAGGTCTCGATCTTGTTGTAGCTCCAGGGGACGCCTGCCACATCGACGGACCAGCCAACGCGTTGGCCCAGATCACCTTCAGCAGTCATGCCCAGACGGATGGCGTGCCAGTCGCGGGACTGTTCGACGGTCAAGCTCCCGTATTTCGCGGAAACGTCGTCAGAAAGATACTGATAGCCGAGAAAACCTTTGAGCCGCACCTGGTTGTTGGCGAATTGCGCAAAACCCCAGCCGCCGTCGATAACGACATATCCGAGCGTCGTCTCATCGGTGCTGTCCATCTCGTAACCTGCGAAATGCACGTCGCCGCCATTGCTCCTGCCGAGGCCGACATACCCTCTGACGAAGGTATTGGCCGTGGTGTCTTCAAGCGTCCCGACCAGTTCAGCGGTATTTGAAGTGACGTTGTCGGTGCTGGAAATATCGAAACCGCTGTTGTCCAGATCGGAGCGCGACTTGCTGTACCAGTAACGCAGGCCAATGCTGCCACGCAGCGTCGATGGCTGATAGAGTTCGCCTGGCCCTGAATAAAGATCGGCAGCCGAAGCCTGGGGCACAGAGCACAGCGCCAGAAGGGCAGCAACCGGAAGGGACTGAAAAAGTCTTTTCATAGCTGAAACACCGCTTGTGTGAGTACGCGTAAATGCGCGCTATTGGTGTGTCAGGTATTGCAATTTATGGTTAACAGTGCGTGAAGGCACACCCAATCAATTCAGGAAAGGAGGCTGGAATTGCCGTCGTTCCGAGAGGGAGAGGCTAATTCGGGAGGGGCTCGGCGTCCGTGAAATCCTGTCTCTTATCAGGATGGCTGCCGGATCGAACAATAAACAATTATCAGCCTTGACCTTCCAGCAACTGGAAGGCCTATCTGATGGCATAATCCGGCACCCATCAGGACTGGCCGTGGAAGGCATTCGGCACACCGGCCGTTCTCAGGACGGACCGCGGACCAGCTGGGGATTTGGCCTAAGGGCTTGGCTGAGGTTTTGGGGCCGTACCCATAACCGGTTGGCGGGGCGCACCGGATGATGTTTTGAGGAACAGCAAAATGAATATCGGTGAAGCTTCAGAACAAAGTGGATTGCCGGTCAAGACGATCCGCTACTATGAGGATATCGGCCTTGTCCGGCCGCTGCGCAGCGAAAACGGCTATCGTGACTTTGTCGACAGTGATCTCCAGCGCCTGAAGTTCCTTCAAAGATCGCGCAGTCTTGGATTTTCCATCGACGAATGCCGCGAACTGCTCTCTCTTTATGAGGATCGCAACCGGGCAAGCGCCGATGTGAAGGCGATCACCCATGCAAAGATCAAGGAAGTCGATCGCAAGATCGATGAACTCCGGTCGCTCAGGAAGGTTCTGTCGGAACTGGTGACAGCCTGCCATGGCGATGACCGGCCAGACTGTCCCATCATTGACGACCTGTCCGGGCAGCACGCGCCCGATCAAGCGGACGAAAGCACCGGGCGGAGCTGATGGGAAGGGTCTTCCTAATCGTTTCAGCGGTCCTGTCGGCTGCTGTTCTGGCCGTTTTGTTTTGGGGGCTCGTAGCGGAGAAAGAACAGTCCCCCGGTGGCAGCGGAGCTGCCCTGGTGGAAGTTCAGGTTCCGGCGTTGGAGGGAGAGGCGCTGGCGGGCGAAACGCTTTTTCGTGAAAACTGCGCGAGTTGCCATGGCGAGAACGCTGGAGGGCGTGAGGGCATCGGCCCGCCGCTTGTTCACAAGATTTACGAACCTGGCCATCATGCCGACGGCGCCTTTCTGCTGGCAACTGCACGCGGCGTGCGCGCCCATCACTGGCCGTTTGGCGACATGCCACCCGTGGAGGGCGTTAGCCAGGCGGATGTCGAAAAGATCGTCGTTTATGTTCGCACCTTGCAGCGGGCAAACGGGATCGACTGAAAGCAAGGGGGAAATGGATGCGGATTGGGAGAGTGGCGTTGGTGCTTTGGGCAGGCTTGATTTCTGTGGGAGCTGCCTTTGGCCATGGCGGTGCAAGCGGCGTCGTCAAGGAACGTATGGATGTGATGTCGGATATCAGCCGCAACATGAAATCCATCGGGAACATGCTGAAAGGCGGCTCCGTCTTTGATCCGGATCTGGTGGTTCATGCAGGCGATGCCATCGCAGCACACTCGGGCGATACACTAACGGCTCTGTTTCCGGAAGGCAGTGATCAAACACCGACCGAAGCGAGCCCGGAGATCTGGAAGAACTGGCCTGCATTTTCTGCCTCCGCGGAGAACATGAAGGCCGCGGCACTTGCCCTGAAGAGGGTGGCAGAAGCCGGTAAGGACAAGAAGGAAATTGCGGGTGCTTTCGGCAAATTGGCAGCAACCTGCAAGAGCTGCCACGAAGTTTTTCGTATCAAGAAATAGCATTCTGTCCACGCATCGGCATGGTTCTGCGGTCAACCGGCTTGCCTCATCCCGCTGCATGTTTTACCTGACGGAAAACTTATTCGAGTAAGGAACCTGTCGTGTGCCCGTAGCGGGCAGTCGCCAGGCGTCCGCATTTCACTATGTTCAACTTGTATTCATATGCCATCGCATAAATGCAGGTGCGGCAATTGAAGACATAAGCGCTGTGTCCAGCCGGTTCAGCAAGGCAGGAACGCCGCCACTACGTGCACCCGGGACAGGCCAGAGGAGACGAAACGACATGACCATCCGCTATCACAAGGGCGACCTGCCCGACCTGAAAGCCTATGAAACGGCAAAAGCGGTGGCGGTCGATTCAGAGACCCTGGGCCTCAACCCGCATCGCGACCGGCTCTGTGTCGTGCAGCTCTCTCCGGGCGACGGCAGCGCGGATGTGGTCCAGATCGCACGCGGCCAGAACGAGGCGCCGAACCTTGCTGCGCTCATGACGGATACGTCCAAACCCAAAATATTCCACTTCGCCCGGTTTGATGTTGCGGTGCTTCAGCACTATCTGAACATTCGGGTCTCGCCGGTGTGGTGCACGAAAATCGCTTCCAAACTGGTGCGGACCTACACGGATCGCCACGGATTGAAGGATATCACGCGAGAGCTTCTTGGTGTTGAGCTGTCCAAGCAGCAGCAGAGCTCCGATTGGGCCGCGGAAACCCTGAGCGATGCACAACTGGCCTATGCGGCTTCGGACGTGCTTCATCTGCACGCCTTGAAGGAACGGTTTGAAATGATGCTGGAGCGTGAAGAACGCACTCATATTGCCGAGGCCTGTTTCGACTTCCTGCCGACGCGGGCGGAACTCGATCTGAAGGGCTGGGAAGAAAACGATATTTTTGCCCACTCGTAAGGGGCCTCTCCCAAGAGCCCTGGCGTCAGGGCACCTGGAACACGATTTCGGAGAACGGATTGAGCGCTGTTGGCGATCACATGCACGGGCATTCAGCCAGGCGGCCTTTGAGCCGCGCCCAACGGGCTGCGCGCCGGCACAGCGTGATGGTGCGCATCATGCGCTGGCTGTTCCCTGGTGTCGGACTGTTGATCCTCGCCGTCATGGTGGGGCTGGTGGTGCTGTTCAACGTGCTCAGCGGCTTCGGCGCTACCAACGTGATGCTGACCAGCGAGGGGCTGGTGATGGACCATCCCGAGCTTTCCGGCCATGATGGCGACCGCTCTTACCGGGTCACCGCCTACCGGGCGATCCAGCGCCTCAGCGACCCGCGTATCATCGATCTCGAAACCATTCGGGCCGACATCACGCTGAGCAAGGACCAGAGCGCGCAAATCGTGGCGCTGAAGGGCACCTATAACAACGCCACCGAAAGTCTGCGGCTTTACGAAGGCATTCAGCTTGAGTGGAGTGAAGGCTACACGGTCGATTTGTCCGAAGTTGAGATCGATCTCACCAACGGCGCCCTGAAGACCTCGAACGTCGTGTCCATCCGGTCCGATCAGGGCCGTGTCGTGGCGGGCAAACTCGATTATGATAAAGCCAAGGGAATCGTTAGATTTTCCGATGGCATCAAGATGACCCTCAATCCTGCTTCGCAAGGACAGTAAGAGATGACATTTCTGAAACGCATGACGATTGCCGCCGCCGCTGCCCTTCTTGCCGGTTCGGCTCATGCCCAGACCTTCTCCGATGCCTTCGCGGGCTTCGGGTCGAACGAAGGTGAACCCATCGAGATCGAGGCAAGTGAGCTGCGGGTCGAAGACAACAACAACACCGCCACCTTTGTCGGCGACGTGCTGGTGACGCAGGGCGAAACCAGCCTCAAGACGCAGCGGCTCAAGGTCTACTACGTCGGTTCCGGTGCGGAAAAGACCGAAGAGAGCGCCGTTCAGCAGCGGATTTCCAAGCTGGAAGCGGAAGGCGGCGTGTTCATCACCTCCAAGGATCAGACAGCGAAGGGCGATGAGGCCAGCTTTGACATGAACAAGGAAGTCATGGTCATGACCGGCCGGGAAGTCGTGCTCAGCCAGGGGCCGAACGTTGTCGTCGGTAACAAACTGACCGTGAATCTGAAGACCGGCAAGGCCAACCTGAGCGCCGGTGGCGGCAAGGTGGCGGGGCAGGGCAACGGCCGCGTCAAGGTTCGCATTCAGCCCAACAGCGTGAACAACGGCCAAACCGGCAACTGAGTTTGACGGCAAGTCCGACTCGACAGCGTCGGTCGCAGACCTTATGTGAAGCCGCGACAATGATCGGATGGACGGCGCGCCAGTGAAGAGAACGTCTTCGGAGAATAACGGATTGCAGGGAAGCACGCCGGACCACGCCCATGATGGCGAAGATTTGTCGCAAGCGCTGGTCGTTGAAGGCATTGGCAAGACCTATGGCCGCCGGCAGGTGGTGAAATATGTCAGCCTGACTGTGAAACCGGGCGAGGCCGTCGGCCTTCTGGGGCCGAACGGCGCCGGCAAGACCACCACCTTCTATATGATCACCGGGCTGATCCGTCCGGATCAGGGCCAGATTTCACTGGAAGGCTTCAACATCACCCGGATGCCGATGTATCGCCGTGCGCGGCTCGGCATTGGCTATCTGCCGCAGGAAGCGTCCATCTTTCGCGGCCTGACGGTGGAGGAAAACATCCGCGCCGTGCTGGAAGTGATTGAACCCAACCGGCAGAAACGCCGCGAGGAACTTGATTCGCTGCTGGCCGAATTCGGACTTACCCACTTGCGGAAGTCACCCAGTATCGCGCTTTCCGGCGGTGAACGCCGCCGCGTCGAGATTGCCCGCGCGCTGGCAAGCCGGCCGTCCTTCATGCTGCTCGATGAGCCCTTCGCGGGTATCGATCCCATCGCCGTCGGTGACATCCAACAACTCGTTCGTCATCTCACCCAGCGTGGAATCGGGGTCTTGATCACCGACCACAACGTTCGCGAGACCCTCGGCCTGATCGACCGGGCCTATATCATTGCTTCCGGCGAAGTGCTGACGGAAGGGTTGCCGCAGGAAATTGTCACCAATCCGGACGTGCGCCGGCTTTATCTGGGTGAACAATTTACGCTTTGATGACACGCCGTCAGGTACGTTATACACTCGGTCTGCAAAGAATAAGCAAAAAGCAGACCAACTTGAAATAACGCTCGCCTGGGAACTCAATGGCCATTTCAACCAAGCTGGAGATGCGGCAAAGCCAGTCGCTGATCATGACGCCGCAGCTGATGCAGGCGATCAAGCTGTTGCAAATGTCCAATCTCGATCTGGTTGCCTATGTCGAAGCTGAACTGGAGCGTAATCCGCTTCTGGAAAAGAACGACATTGCCGATGGTGGAGCCGAGGGCGATGGCGGGGGAGACGCGGCTGCAGATGCGTTCGGCGATGGCACGGACAGCCAGAACCGGCAAAGTGACGAGCCTGACACCGGCGACTGGATGCAAAGCGATCTGGAAACCGGGTCGGAAGCCATTGCCGCGCGCATGGACACCGATCTCGGCAACGTCTTTCCCGACGAGCCCGGCGTGCCGGCATCGCCCGATCCCGCCCTCCTGAAGGCCGGCGACAGCTACAAGAACACCGGCAGCAGCGGCGCGTCCGAAGATTACAATCTGGAAGCTTTCGTTGCCGACGAAGCCTCTCTGGTCACGACGCTGGAAGAGCAGATGCATCTTGCGATCGGGGATGAGGCCGACAAGCTGATTGCGACCCATCTGATCAACTCGCTTGATGAGAACGGCTACCTCTACCTGGACTTCGATGAAACGGCAGAGCAGCTTGGCGTCGATATCGCACGCCTGGAAAGCGTTCTTGCGGTCCTGCAGACCTTTGAACCCGCAGGCGTGTTCGCTCGAAACCTGGCCGAATGCCTGAAACTGCAGCTCATCGACAAGAACCGTTTCGATCCCGCCATGGAAGCCCTGATCGACAACATCGAATTGCTGGCCAGACGCGACTTGCCCGCGCTGCGCAAGGTCTGCGGTGTCGATGACGAGGATCTGATCGAGATGATCGCGGAAATCCGCGCGCTCGATCCAAAGCCCGGCAGCCTGTTCGGGTCTGCGCTGGTGCAGCCGGTGGTGCCGGATGTTTTCGTGCGTCCGGCCAACGACGGCACCTGGGCGATAGAGCTGAATTCCGACACCTTGCCGAAGGTGCTCGTCAATCAGACCTACTACGCCAAGGTGATCAAGACGGCCCGCAACGAGACCGAGAAGGAATATCTCACCGACTCGCTGCAGACGGCCAACTGGCTGGCCAAGAGCCTAGACCAGCGCGCCCGCACGATCCTGAAGGTATCGACGGAAATCGTGCGCCAGCAGGACGGGTTCCTGACCTATGGCATCGCCCATCTGCGGCCGCTCAATCTGAAGACCGTTGCGGAGGCAATCGGCATGCACGAATCGACGGTCAGCCGCGTGACGTCGAACAAGTTCATGGCAACCCCACGCGGCATCTACGAGCTCAAGTACTTCTTCTCGTCAGCCATTTCCGCAACGGTGGGGGGCGATGCGCATTCGGCCGAGTCGGTTCGGCACCGGATCAAGCAGATGATCGATGCCGAGGATCCGAAGGCGATCCTCTCCGACGACACGATTGTCAAAATTCTGAAGGATGATGGCGTCGATATTGCCCGCAGAACGGTAGCCAAATACCGTGAAGCCATGAAGATCGGCTCGTCCGTTCAGCGCCGGCGGGAAAAAAACGTGCGGCTATAAGTCCTGATGCGGTCTGCCTTTAGGGCTGAATGGTGCAACATTTAAAATGTTTCAGAGATTTCCACTGAAACAATACAAGTCAATTACACGGCACTTTTTCTAGTTTGTTTCTTTAATTCATAATCAATTGACTCTTTGAGCGAGCGCAATTATAGCACCGCCCTCGTGACGTAAACAGGGGATGGCGCTTCGGCGCTGACTGGTCCATTCTGTAAGCTTGAAACGTCTCGCGTTTCAACACCGGTGGCAACGCCGGTGACCTATCGGTCAATAGAAAAAGAAGAGGTCCCCATGGCTTTGCGGATTTCGGGTAAGAATGTCGATGTAGGCGATGCACTGCGCGTCCACGTCACAGACCGAATCGAAGACGCTCTGGAGAAATATTTCACAGGCGGCTTCACAGGCCACGTTACGCTCAGCAGGGAGGGCACAGGCTTCAAGTCTGAATGCAGCCTGCATTTGGACACCGGAATTGTGCTTCAAGTGTCCGCGCAGGATCAGGACCCGCGCGCCAGCTTCGATATGGCTGCGGAAAAGATCGAAAAGCGGCTTCGCCGCTACAAGCGCAAGCTGAAGGACCATCATGGCCCCAATGGCCACGAGCGGGAAGCTCTAGAGGCGGCATCTTACGTGCTTGCTTCGCCCGAGGAAGACGAGGAAGTGCCGGTGGATTTCAATCCGCTGGTGATTGCCGAGACTTCCGCAAAAGTTAAAACGATGACCGTCGGTATGGCGGTAATGGAGCTGGATCTGACCGAAGCGCCGGTCGTGCTGTTCAAAAATGCGGCAAACGGCGGAGTCAATGTTGTCTATCGTAGGCCAGACGGCAATATTGGCTGGATCGACCCAGCATTGGTAGCCAATCAGGCTGCCGAATAAGGATGCGGATGGGGTCGGCTTCCGAGAGGAAGCCGGCTTCTGAAACTTGTAGGCGGACTAATGGATCTTGGTGATCTTCTGGGTAAAGACGCGGTAATTGCCGGGCTCAAGGCCAAAAGCAAAAAACAGGCAATTCAGGAACTCGCCGGAAAGGCGTCTGAACTGACCGGGCTTTCCGAACGGGAAATCTTCGATACGCTTCTTCAGCGCGAACGTTTGGGATCTACAGGTGTCGGTCACGGCATCGCGATCCCGCACGGCAAGCTGACACGTCTCGACCGTTTGGTCGGATTGTTTGCGAAGCTGGATAAACCTGTCGATTTCGATGCTTTGGACGACGAACCCGTCGACCTGGTGTTTCTGCTTCTGGCGCCGGAAGGCGCAGGCGCCGACCATCTCAAGGCATTGGCCCGTATCGCACGCCAGCTCCGCGACAGCACTGTCACCCAGGGCATTCGCGCATCCCATGACGCGCAGGAGATCTACGATCTTCTGACCCAGCCGCTGGCATCGTCCAACGCGGCTTGATCTGGTCAAAGTCCCTGACGCAACAAGACCGGTCGCATGGCCGGTCTTTTGGTTTCTATCCGCTGCCTTGCCACAGCGAAGATGCGGTGGACACTGCTTTCGGGTGTTGCCCCGGCCATTTGTCTTGCACCTGGCCGGGGAGCGCTTGTGAGGCAGATGCGTCTCAGGCTTTCGCCGGATTGGCATCGCCCTGGACGAGCCCTTGCTGCGGGGTGGAAACCGGGCCTTTGGTCAGGGCCGGAAGATGCAGGTCGGCCAGTTCAGCAGGCGGGTTTGTTTCCTCAGGAATGCGCCACAGGGTGGAGCGGATCGCGATCTGGCCAAGGGTCCTTGTGGACGTGGCGACAGCGATCAGCATGGCCAGCAGCGGACCGATGGCCACAGGAATAACCGGCCACACCAGATCGATCGGCTGGGTGGAGAGCCAAGCGAGCCCGGCCAGCCCGAACAGTGTCTGCGGCCAGAGTTTGGCCGCTGCCAGCAACATAGGCAGGCGCTGGACACCGCGTGCCTGTGCGCCCCAGCCAATGGTCTTGCCGAACAGCAGTCCGCCCATGAACAGTGAATGCGCGACGGCCATGATCGGTGCCAGCATCGCTGAATAGACGATCTCCGCCAGAACGCTGATGACGATGCGCACAGGTCCACCGAAGGCCTTGCGCAGATCCGGCCGGGCGAGCACATCGGCCACTGTTGCCAGTTTCGGCGCGAACACCATCGTCAGAACCGTGAAGAAGAGCAGGGCGCCGGTATCGGGCCGGTACGGCATGTAGTCGGTGACCATGCCGAGGATGGCCGCCGATGTCATGAAGCCCAGCCAGGCGGGCGAGCCGAGAAACATCAGGATGGCGAGCACGAGCTGCATCCGGCTGACAGGCTTGAGGCCGGGAAGGCCGATCAGCCGGCGGTACTGCAGGTTGCCCTGGCACCAGCGCAGGTCGCGGCGGATAAACTCCAGCAGATGCGGCGGATTGGCTTCATAGCTGCCCGTCTCCAGTGGCAGCACACGCACTTCGTAGCCGGCGCGACGCATCAATACGGCTTCCACCTGGTCGTGAGAAAGGATGGTACCCGAAAGCGGTCCGTTGCCGGGCAGTTCCGGCAGGCGGCAGCTTTCCTTGAACGGTTTGATCCGCAGGATCGCATTGTGACCCCAGTACGGACCGCAATCGCCCTGCCACCAGGCGCTGCCGATGGTGTAGGAGCGCATGCCGAGCCGCATTCCAAACTGGAAGACACGGGCAAAGGCGCTGTCCGTCGGTAGGCCGACCACCAAGCTTTGCAGAATGCCGAGTTGCGGATTGACTTCCATGCGCCGCACCAGGCCAATGATGGCCTCGGCGGACATGTAGCTGTCGGCATCCAGCACCAGCGCGAACTCGTGGCGGTCTCCCCAGCGCTCACAGAAATCTTCGATATTGCCGGCCTTGAAGCCACGATTGTCCGTGCGGCGCCGATAGACGACGTCCATCTGCCCTTCAAAGCGATCCTTCAGCCGGGCAGTCATCTGCTGCTCTTGAAGGGCAACATCGTCCATGTTGGTGTCGCTGAGGACATAGAGGGTGAACCGGTCCGCTTCGCCTGCGCGTATCAGGTGAGACACCATGGCAGACAGGTTGGTTTCCAGGCTTTCGGTATCTTCGTTGCGGACGCAGGACAAGAGGGCCGTGGAGCTTCTCAGCGGCTGCGAAGCATCACCGTGGTCGATCGGACAAACCGCATCGGCCGGATTTCGGGAAAGCCGCATGATGAGCAGGCCGATCACCGCGTTCCAGAAGCCGATGATGGTCCAGGGCAGGGTGACGAGGAAACAGATCAGAATGAAAAGGTCTAGCGCCGTGTAGCCGCCGGGAGAAAGCGTCAGCGTCATCAAGGTGGCAAGGCCCGCAAAGCTGAGCCCGAGAAGGACAGCGAAGGTGATGCGCCGTGCGGTCATGTTTGAGATTGATCCAGTGAATTTTGGCATGTCACAGACCCGAAACATTTTTTTGACTTCCAATTGGAGCGATCATCGCAATAGTGCGCATGTCAAAATGTCCTAACGTTGACAAAGGCAAGGGTTGATGACCGCTGAGGATAGAGGATGACCGCAGACGCACCGGTGACGAGCGACACAGGCAAACCGCAGGCGCTGTGGTACACCGAGCCCGGTCGATGCGGACTGGAGACTGTTTCCTTGAACGAGATAAATACCGGCGAAGTGCTGGTCGAAACGCTCTTTAGCGGTATAAGCCGGGGAACGGAAGGCCTTGTCTTTCGCGGCGATGTGCCGCCGAGCGAATGGCAGCGCATGCGGGCGCCGCATCAGGAAGGGGATTTCCCGTTTCCGGTGAAATACGGCTACGCAAATGTCGGCACGGTCCGTGCTGGAGACCCGGATCTCGACGGCCGCCTTGTTTTCTCGCTCTTCCCTCATCAAAGCGTCTTTACGCTCCCCTCCATGTCATGCGTGCCGGTTCCTGAGGGCGTTTCCGCCGAAAGGGCCGTCCTGGCGGCCAACATGGAGACGGCACTTAATGCGTTATGGGACGGAAAACCATCACCTGGGGATCACATCTGCGTGGTCGGTGGTGGTGTCGTCGGCCTCCTGACTGCATACGTTGCCGGGCGGTTGCCCGGATCAAAAGTGACGGTCGTTGATACAAACCCTGACCGTGCGGAAGCTGCCATCGCGCTGGGATTGGAATTTGCAATGCCGCACGAAGCGCCGGGCAATCAGGACCTGGTGTTTCACACGAGTGCGACATCGGCCGGCCTTGCCACGGCGCTTGCCTGTGCCGGAGACGGCACATCCATCATCGAGTTGAGCTGGTATGGCGCCCAGGCGGTCTCTGCACCGCTTGGAGCAGATTTTCACTGCCGCCGCCTGAAGCTCGTCTCAAGCCAGGTTGGAACGATCCCGGTGGAGCGCCAGGCACGCTGGACCTACCGTCGCAGGCTGGAAACGGCACTTTCCCTGCTGGCCGATCCGGTGCTCGACTGTCTCATCACCCACAAGGTGGCTTTTGAGGATCTGCCCCGGCAGCTTCCCGACTTGTTGAACAAGACATCGGATGTGCTTGCCGCGCTTGTTGTGTATGACAGCCCCAACCAGGCCGTCCTCTGAGACACCCTCCCATTTTTCTCGTAAATTCAGGATGATAATATGTTTGCAGTTGAAGTTCGCGATCACGTCATGATTGCCCACTCGTTCAAGGGAGAGCTGTTCGGACCGGCCCAGGCGTTACATGGCGCGACCTTCGTCATCGATGCAGCGTTCCTGGCCGATAACCTCGATTCCAACGGTGTGGTGATCGATATCGGCAGGGCCCATGAAGCCTTGAAGGAAGTTCTGCAGCCCTTGAACTACAAGAACCTCGACGAGGTTCCGGAATTTGCCGGCGTCAACACCACGACCGAGTTCCTCACCAAACACATTCATGACCACCTTGCCAAAGCGGCAAGGGATGACCGGCTGGGACGTTCGGGCTCGGAACTGAAGGCAATCCGCGTGACGATCTCTGAATCCCACGTCGCCCGCGCCTGGTACGAAGCCGGGATCTGACAGCTCATGCCTTCGCTTGTCTTTGCCTATCCGGGCGACCTGGACACACCGACCGGTGGCTACGGCTATGATCGCAGGATCATTGCCGGTTTGCGCACACTGGGCTGGGATGTCGAGCTGGTATCACTCGGCGACGGCTTTCCGTTTCCCTCCGAAGAAACGCTTCGCCAGGCCGAATACAGACTGTCCGCAGTTCCGGAAGGATCGCTTGTCGTCGTTGACGGTCTTGCCCTCGGTGTGATGGCGGAAGCCATGGAACGGCTGCACGAGCGGATCAGGCTGGTTGCCCTGGTGCACCACCCGCTATGCCTTGAGAACGGCCTGTCAAGGGAACAGGCCGACGCTCTCCTCCAGAGCGAAAACAATGTGCTGGCGTTCGCTCGCCACATCATCGTGACCAGTCCTGCGACAGGAACACAGGTGGAAGACCTGTTCGCCATCTCGCCGGACCGCATCACGGCTGTGCTGCCGGGCACCGACAAGCCTGCGCCCTTTGAGCGCTCGCAACAGGACATCATACGGCTTCTGTCGGTCGGCACTTTGCTGCCGCGCAAGGGGTATGACCTGTTGCTGACTGCCTTGGCCAGCCTGAAGACGCTTGAGTGGCACCTGGACATCGTAGGCGGGCTTGAAGCGGATCCTGCCTGTTACCAGGCGCTTCTCAAGCAGGCGCATGAGCTGGACCTTCTCGACAGGATTACCTTTCACGGTGCTGTTCCTTCGCAGGACCTTGGCGGCTTTTACCGGTCAGCGGACATTTTCGTTCTCGCGAGCCGGTATGAAGGCTACGGCATGGCCTATACGGAAGCCCTTGCCTACGGTTTGCCGGTGATCGGCAGCGGTGGCGGCGCTGTGAAGGAAACGCTGCCGGAGGGCGCTGCAATCTACTGCGGCGTTGAGGATGTGGAGGCATTGCAGAGCGCGCTTGACGCCCTGATTTCGGACCGTGAGCAGCGTGACAGATTGAGCGCTGAAGCCAGAAAGGCGGCAGACCTCTTGCCGGACTGGACAGACGCAGCGCGGCAGTTTGCAAACCTTTTGCAGGACACTTTTCGATGACCGGTTTTTCTCCTGAATGGCTGGCCCTGCGCGAGCCGGTCGATCTCGCAGCTCGCAACGAAGCTGTCGAAATCACGTTCTTTGCCGCTCTCGGTAGTGACCGTTTGCGTATTCTGGACCTTGCAAGCGGCGCCGGCTCGACTGTTTCGGCGCTTTCGCGGCGTCGAGGCCGGTCTGTTGGCTGCTCGGTGGAATGGCTTTTGACCGATTACGATCCTGCTCTTTTGGAAGTTGCCGATCAGCGCTGGCAGGACAGCGTGACAACGCGGCAGATCGACCTTGCCAAGGATCTGGAACAGCTTCCCTTTGCCGAGGTCGATGCGGTGACCACCTCCGCCTTTCTGGATCTGGTCTCGGAGCCGTTTCTCGTCCGTCTGGTCGAGCAGGTCGTGCAGGCGAAAAAGCCGTTTCTGGCAAGTCTGACCTATGATGGACGCGCCGCATTTGCCCCGCAGCTTGCCTTCGATTCAGCTGTCTTGAACGCGCACAACACGCATCAGCTATCGGACAAGGGGTTTGGCCCCGCTCTCGGTCCGGCTGCCGCCGGGCGTGCCATCGAACTGTTTCAGGATCGTGGCTACAAGGTGGTGCAAGGTCGGTCAGACTGGCAGGCAGACCACGCGTCGGCAAACTTCCTGAGGGAGCTGCTTGGCGGCTGGCGTACCGTCGGCAGGCAGGTCGCGCTGGACGAGGCAGAGCTGGAAGACTGGTGGTCGCTGCGACAGGAGCAGATCGGCTCAGGTGCTCTCAGTCTCACCGTCGGCCACGTCGATTTCGCCGCCTTGCCGTAAGCACTGGCTTTCGGCTTTCCGGAAAATCCATCCTCTTTCAAGATGACACGTCCCCTAGGCAGGCTTTCGCTGCCAAGGCTCTTGGTGTTTTGTCAAGGTCTTGTCCGTAAGGACGGGGATGTTCAGCCGGATAACATAAATAGCCGTAGCTGAAAGGTCTCGGAACGGGATAATTCTGCCCGTACCTCGGGGTGGTGTGGAAGCATTAACTTAACAAACTTTAATGGTTGTTGTTTCGTGATTTTTTACCATGCCCTTTAATTACAGTTTATCGTTTTTTGGGTCTAGATGACGTTTAGGAACTCAAGGACCGGTTCAAACGAAACCGAGAGAAAGTGATAAGGACAAAATGAAACAGACCATTCGGACCCTGCTGGCAAAACATGGCAATCTGCCGGTTTCTATCGATGATGTCGCGGACGGTGCGGATCTCTACGATGCCGGTCTGTCGTCCTTTGCCTCCGTGCAGGTCATGCTGGCTCTCGAAGAAGAATTCGACATCGAGTTCCCGGAGCATCTGCTGAACCGCAAATCGTTCTCCTCCATTGACGCGATCGACGCAGCGCTTACCGAAATTCTGAAAGAACAGGCTGCCTGATCCATGACCGCCGCAGCCAAGATCACTGCCATGGGATTGGCAGATCGCGCCAAACGTGCCGCCAAAGTCGCTTCCGAATATGCGGACAAGGTCGATGTGGAAGGCCGTTTTCCTGCTGAAGGCATGGACGCCTTGAAAGCGGAACGTCTGATGGGGGTCATGATCCGTCCGGAGTTCGGCGGCGAGGGAGCAACGCTGACCGAGGTTGCCGACATCTGTGCGATCCTCGGACAAGCCTGCTCGGCCACGGCGATGACTTACGCCATGCACCAGATCCAGATTGCCAGCCTTGCCGACTACGCGGTCGGGAGCGCATGGCACGAAGCCTTCCAGAAGCGGATCTGCGACGAACAGCTCCTGATCGCTTCGGCAACCAGTGAGGCGGGGATCGGCGGCAACCTGCGCAATTCGATCTGTGCGACCCAGGTTGATGGCGACACCGTTCGACTCACCAAGGACGCGACGGTGATTTCCTACGGCGCCAATGCGGATGCCATCATGGTGACGTCCCGTCGGCATGCCGAGGCAGCCCATTCCGATCAGGTTGCAACCATTTTTCTCAAGGATCAGTACACGCTCGAGCAGACCAGCAAATGGGACACGCTCGGCATGCGCGGCACTTGTTCCGATGGCTATATTTTCAACGCGGAAGCGCCGGCCGGGCAGATCCTGCCGCGGCCCTTCGCCGAAATCGCGGCCCAATCCATGTTGGCCGTCTCCCACCTGCTGTGGGGTGCGCTCTGGTATGGCATCGCCGCAGATGCGGTTGCGCGCTCGCAGAGTTTCGTCAAGGCCGCCGCGCGCAAGTCGCCGGGCCAGGTGCCTCCGGGGGCGCTGCGCCTTGCCGAGGCGTCCAGCCTGCTGCAATTGGTCAAGGCGAATGTCGTTGCAGGCCTGAAGCAATTCGAAGGCTGCAAGGGCGATAGCGATGCGCTCAATGCCATGAGCTTTTCGGTTGCCATGAACAACGTGAAGATCGGCACGTCGCAGACCATCCTGACGATCATCAACCACTGCATGCTGATCTGCGGGATCGCCGGCTACAAGAACGGCACACCGTTCAGCCTCGGCCGGCATCTGCGCGACGCGCATTCGGCGCAGCTGATGATTTCCAACGACCGTATTCTGGGCAACACGTCCACGATGCTCCTGGTCAACAAGCAAGACACCAGTCTTTTGGGGTAATGATGGACGCGCAAGTCTCTTTTCTGGATCAGCTCTTTTCCGAAGGCGTCCTGCATGACAGCGGCGTCGACGGCCTTTATGCCCGCAGCGGCGAATTTGAAGACGTCATTGCCCGTTTTGAAAAATTTGCCCTCACTTACGGGCAGGACGAAATCTCCGAAGCGATGGTGTTCCCGCCGGGAATGACCATGCAGGATTTCGAAACCAGCGGCTATATGAAGAACTTTCCCCAACTGGCGGGAACGGTGCATGCCTTTTGCGGCAATGACCATGACCACATGGGGCTGTTGCAATGCATGGCGGCTGGCGATGATTGGTCCAAGGATCAGAAGCCGACCCAGGTCGCTCTGACCCCGGCCGCCTGTTATCCGCTTTATCCGATCCTGTCGCGCCGTGGCGCACTGCCGGCGGAAGGCGCCTACGTGGCGCTGCAGTCCTACTGTTTCCGCCACGAGCCGTCCAAGGATCCGGCCCGTATGCAGATGTTCCGCCAGCGCGAATACGTGCGCGTCGGCTCCGCCGAGCAGACCATGGAGTTCCGCGAAACCTGGAAACAGCGGGGCTCGGACATGATGGAAAGGCTGCAACTGCCGCATCATGTCGATGTTGCCAACGATCCGTTCTTCGGCCGTGCCGGCAAGATCATGGCGTCCGGTCAGCGTGAACAGGAACTGAAATTCGAAATGCTGGTGCCCATCACCTCGGAAGAAAAGCCGACGGCGTGCATGAGCTTCAACTACCACATGGACAATTTCGGCAAGGCTTGGAACATCAGTCAGGCCGATGGCACACCCGCCCACACAGCCTGTGTCGGCTTCGGTCTCGAACGTCTTGCGCTTGCGTTGTTCCGCCATCACGGTTTCGACACGTCCAAATGGCCTGAAGGTGTCCGTGCCGCGCTTTGGGGATAAGGGAAGGCAACATGACGCAAGCTGTGTTTGACCGCTTCAATGCGGCAACCTACGTGCGCAGTCCGCTCCATTCCCAGGACCGGGACTGGCCCGAAACCAACTGCTATCTCGATGTCTGGATCGAGGTGTTGCCATCTCTCGGACTGCCGGCAGAAGCCTGCCTTTCCTATTCGGTCACCCAGGACTTCGAAGGCGACCAGTTCACCTTTTTCAAGGTGCCGCTGGAGGACCTGGAAGCGCTTTATGGCCTCAAGGTCACCGAGCTTGCCATCTATGACCGGGTCGAAGACCACGTTCAGCAGCAGATTGAACGGGGCCGTTTGTCGCTGGTTGAAGTCGACAGCTATTTTCTGCCCGACACGCATGGCGTCGGCTATCACGAGGCCCATGGCAAGACCACGATCGCGGTCAACTGGATGGATTTTGAAGCCCGGACGATGGAGTATTTCCACGGACTGGGCCTGCACCGGCTGGATGGTGACGATTTCGATGGCGTTTTCCAGCGCGGCGCTCACGAAAAGGCGACACCTTTTCTGCCCTATACGGAATTCGTGAAGGTTCCAGGCACGCTGCCGACGCCGGCGCACATCCTGAGTGTTTCAGAGAGCCTGCTGCGTCATCACCTGAAGCGCCGCCCGCAGCAGAACCCGATTGCCGCCTTCGCACAGGTGTTCCCGGCGCAGGTGGAAAAGATCTGCGAACGCGAGTTCGGGTTCTTCCACCTTTATGCCTTCAACACGCTGCGCCAGCTCGGGGCGAATTTTGAACTGTTCTCCTCCTACCTGGATTGGCTGGTGGCTGAAGGCCGGACCGAATTGACCGAAGGTGTGCAGATGGCCAGGACCATTTCGTCCACCTGCAAGATGGTGCAGTTCAAACTGGCGCGCGCGGTCATGCGAAAGAAATTCCAGGGGCTAGACGAAAGCCTGCAGCCCGCGGTCAACGCGTGGGACAGTCTGATGCTGTTGCTCGGCCGTCATTATGGTGACGAGGAATCACGCTTTTCGCCCGTTGTCAGCGCCGCCGGGGTTTGAATGATCGACCTGAGTGAAGGGGCCTGGTCGCTGTCATTGACAGAGCCGGGGGCCATCGAAACGCCGCTTGCAACCGGCCATCAGTGGGACTTTGTTCCCGCAAGGGTTCCGGGAACGGTTGCCGGTGCTTTGGCGGATGCTGGCCGTTACGACCCGGAAAATCCCTTTCCGCTCCATGACAAGGATGTCTGGTACGAAGCCTGGTTTGATGCAGAACCGGGGCAATACCGCTTGTGCCTGGACGGGCTGGCAACCATTGCCGAGGTTTACCTGAACGACGTTGAAGTCCTGTCCAGCCGGAACATGTTCCGGAAATACAGTCTTCCCGTCGAACTCACTGGGCGCAACGTCCTCAAAATCTGCTTTCGCGCGCTCGAACCGCATCTCAACGCGAAGGGTCCGCGTGCCCGCTGGAAACCGCAACTGGCAACCAGCCAGGGCCTGCGGCTGGTGCGGACGACGCTGCTCGGCCATATGCCGGGCTGGTGCCCGGAGATCCATGCCGTTGGCCCCTACCGCCCGATCCGGCTGGAGCAAGAAACGGCACCGCGTCTCATCGACAAGCACATTCTGGCGGATCTTGCCCCGGACGGCAGCGCCGCGCTGACGGTTGCGGTCAGGCTGGAAAATGTGGACACTGACCCGGTGCTGACCTGCGCCGGGGCATCGGCAAAGATGACCCGTCAGGACGACGGCACCTATGCGGCAACACTCCGCCCTGAGGGCATCACGCCCTGGATGCCGCACACGCACGGCGACCCTGCGCTCTATGATATGGCGGTGCACTGCGCGGATCACACGTTTTCGCTGGGCAAGACAGGCTTTCGCCGGATTGAGGCAGACCACGGCCACGATGGACGAGGCTTTGACCTGAAGATCAACGGCACCCCCGTCTTTTGCCGTGGTGCCGTCTGGACAAATGCGGATCTTTTGAACTTGTCGTCCGGCCGCGAAGCCTATCGTCCGTTGTTGGAAAAGGCACGCGATGCGGGCATGAACATGCTGCGCATCGGCGGCACGATGCTTTACGAAAGCCGCGCCTTCTTCGAGCTGTGCGACGAACTCGGGCTGCTGGTCTGGCAGGACTTCCAGTTCGCGAACTACGATTATCCCGTGAAGGACAAGGCCTTCGTTGAGGAGGTCGAGGCGGAACTGCGCGATCAACTGAAGGAAACCATGGGCTGTCCGTCGCTTGCCGTTCTGTGCGGTGGCAGCGAGATCTATCAGCAGGGCGCCATGATGGGGCTTTCCGAAGACCGCTGGAAGGGCCCGCTGTGTGAGGAGATCCTGCCGGAGATTGCCGCAGAGCTGCGCCCGGACGTGCCTTTTGCTGCAAATTCACCCTGCGGCGGCGTCCTGCCGTTTTCTCCCAATGAAGGTATCGCGCATTATTACGGCGTTGGCGCATATTTGAGACCGCTGGAAGATGCAAGGCGGGCCGATGTCCGCTTTGCGGGCGAATGCCTTGCCTTCTCCAACGTTCCCGTTCCGCAGAGCCTGGAGGAAGGCCTGCCGGTGAAACCCGGTCATGATCCGCGCTGGAAGGCGCGGGTGCCGCGCGACCGCGGTGCCGGCTGGGATTTCGAGGACGTGCGCGATCACTATCTGAAACGGCTCTATGACGTCGAGCCTGCCGCTCTTCGTTATGGCGACCCGGACAGATATCTCGATTTCGGGCGGGCGGTCACCGGCGAGGTCATGTCCGAGACCTATGCCGAATGGCGACGGCCTGCGTCCAACTGCCAGGGCGCTCTGGTCTGGACCCTTTCCGACCTTTCGATTGGGGCCGGATGGGGTCTGATCGATGCGGCCGGACGACCCAAGCCCGCCTGGTACGCTCTCAAGCGGGCCTTCCAGCCGGTTCTGGCGTGTGTCACAGACGAGGGGACCAACGGGCTGGCCATACACGTGATCAACGAGCGGGCGGAAGAAAAGCCCGTCAAGGTCAGCATTGCCTGCCTCAGGGACGGTCAGGTGCCGGTGGTTTCAGGAGAGATGGATCTTGTTCTGGCGCCCCGCAGCGCGCAGACGCTCAATGCGGTCGATCTGATCGGAGCGTTCTTTGACGTCACCTACGCTTACCGCTTCGGCCCCCCATCGCACGATGTCACCTTGGTGCGTCTTTGCGATGCGCAAACCGGTGAACCGATCTCCGAAGCGCATCACTTCCCGCTTGGCCGGGGTCATAACCGTCATTTCGATGCACCCGAGGCAAACGTTCTCAAAGACGAGGCCGGTAACTGGTCGCTGAAGATTGCCGCCAGGCGCTTCCTGCAATCGGTTGCTGTCGACGTGCCCGGGTTTGAACCGGAAGACAACTGGTTTCATCTGGCGCCAGGGGAAACACGTCAGGTTCGGCTGAGGCAGGTCGGAGGCGATGTAAGTCGCGACGGTCAAACAGCGCCGACGGGGCATTTGGTTGCGTTGAATTTCGCAGGCCGGACCGCCTTCTGACACCGCTCGGCAAGCAGGTGCTTATCTGCCTGCTTCGTCTGCCACCGCCGGTGTTTTTGCCCACAAAATGAAGAACCATGTGCCGATGGTCAGCGCGATCTGGACGGCGAAGCGGAAAAGCGCCGCGCCGGCCAGGCCGCCTACCATGGTGCCAAGCGTCACGACAGGGATCAGCAAGAGGCTGGTGCCGATGAGCAGCGCCATGCGCACGCGTTGACGCCCGGTTGCCCGCAGGACGTCCGCCCCGACACCCGAAAGACCCATAAGAAGCGGATAAAAGGCAAGGCACACCACGACGATCGGCGTCTCGGCGAAATCCTCTCCCAGTACAAGGGGGATGAAACCTGCGGTCAGCAACAGGAAGGCGGCGACTGGCAGCGCCAGGAAAACCGTGACCGGCAGCAGTTTGACGCCAAATGCAAGGCTGCTTGCCTGACCGTCCTGCGCCTGCCGGAAATGACGGGTGTAGGTTGCATAAAGAAACGCCCGGACCGGGGCAGAGGCCGCATCGATGATCCTGAACCCAGCCGCGTATTGGCCTCCTGCATCCGCACCCAGATTGTGAACCACAACCGGTTTGTCCAGATCTCTCATGCCGCCGATGGAAAAGAACTCGATGCAGTAGAGCATGCTGAGTTTCAGGTCGCTCCGGATCAGGGTAAAGACCGGGCGGCCGAGATCTCTCAGGATGAGCCAGCACGCAACGACTGCCGACAAAAGCCCTGACACGAAGAACCACCAGGCCCATTCATCGAGCGTGAGAGTTCCGGGCAGCATGGTGGCAACCAGGAGGAACGCAAGTTTCAGGGCTGCCGCCAGGATGTTGATGACAATCTGTTTTCTGGCCTGGTCAAAGGCCATGTAGGATTGCGCACCCAGGATGACGAGCTTCGTGAACAGCAGATCCGTCAGCGAAATGATCGCGATGGTCGAGAGTGGAACGGAATCGCCGATGAGAGAATACAGCAAGGCGAGCGTTACCGGCAGGACGAGCGGAAAGGTCAATCCCATCATGATCAGGGAATGGCCGAGATACTTACCGAAGGACTGAGGCTCCACCGCAACCCGCTGGAGAAGCAGGTACTCGCTCCCCAGGCCGACCACGAAGCCGGCCATGATGGAAACGCTGGTGATCGTTACGAAGAGACCGTATCCCTCTGGCCCGAGCGCGCGAGAGATGAACAGGAAAAACGCAAGCTGAATGACAAGCTGAAGACCGAAATTGATCGTATAGGAAATCGTGTTGGCAACCAGCGGCAAACGCGACAGGCCAAGCAGCCTGTCGTAGAGCGCTTTGAGCTTATCAAGAGCCGAACTGGAGTTCTTGGACACGAATAGGCCTCGAGGCGTTAGCCGTTGGTCTGTGAAGAGCGGGGGCCACGAAAAAGGCCTTCGGTCCGCGGAGAGCAGTTATTGTGTCGCCATGACGGGACAGAACATGTCTAGGTGTCAATTCTGACCTTGCCGTTAATAGGGGCTCTCCCGGTTCAAATAAAACCAATTTTAACCTTCCTTTTAACCCGGCTAAGCCAAGGATGGCGCATCGGGTTCAATTAAGATCGGCAAGACATGTTGGCACATACGCAGGTTTTGACATTCCACGGCATAGGCGACCCTGCGGTACCTGTTACCTCGGCCGAGCGCAATTATTATGTGACGGTGGAAACCTTCCGGCGCACCATCGCTCGTCTTTCCGACCTCGAGCGGCAGCATGGCGTCTCAATTGAAGTCACCTTTGACGACGGCAATCTGTCGGACATCGCAACTGGTCTGCCCGCGCTGACCGACGCTGGCCGGATAGGCCGGTTTTTTGTCCTTGCCGGACGGATTGACACCGAAGGCTTTCTGAGTGCGGGCCAGATGCGCGAAATCGTGGCCGCCGGGTCGGTGATCGGAAGTCACGGTCACGATCACGTCGACTGGCGCAATCTGGATGAAGCCGGATTTCAGCGGGAGTTTTTTGACGCCCGCAAGAAAATCGAAGACGCGGTTGGTCTTCCCGTCACCGAAGCGGCCATTCCCTTTGGCGCCTTCGACCGGAACGTTTTGCACAGACTGAAAGACGCTGGATACAGCCGGATCTTCACCAGCACACCCGGTTTGGCTTATGGCAGCTCGTGGTTTTGTCCTCGCTGGTCGCCAACGGCGAGCTTCGATCCGGATATTGATATCGCGCCCAGACTTTCGATGAAGCAGAAATTCAAAAGTTCGCTGTATGCACTGGCCCGCCGTGGCCGGTACCGGATCTAGCCTCCAGGCATCAATCAGGTTTCTTGTAAAGTTCCGCCAGAGGGCGGCCAAAGACGGCGCGCAGCTTTCCCATGTTGAGCGAGAGTTTTTGCCGCATCCGGAAGGAGCGGGCCTTGTCGAACAGCCGAAAGGCAAGTGCCAGCGACCCGGCGATCCCGCATTTCGCCAGCGCTCCCAACGCGAACATCACATGCCAGAAAGGGTCGGGATGTCTGGCGAGGCGCATTTGGCCATAGCTCTGGCCTGCGCGCACAGCCCGGCTGAGGATGAAGTTCATCGAAAGACGTTCCTGCGGGACGTGTTCATGGGCAATCGCGTCGTCCGTGGCAAAAATGCGCGCGCCGCGTTCGGCGGCCTGGGCAAAAAAGATGGTGTCTTCGCCGCCTGTGCGGCCGTAAGCTTCGTCGAACCTCAGCTCCAGCGCGCGCACGAAATCGACGCGCACCAGCGTATTGCCACCCCGGCCTGTATAGAGCCTTTTGCCCCGGTGCCCCCAGTCCGTATAGAGTGGGTTCGCCCGGCGCAGCCAGTCGGGTGTGTTGTCGGGATAGACCGGCTTCACCGGACCGATCACCACGTCCGCGTTGAACTCTTTCTGGCAGTCGAAGAGTTTCACCAGCCAGTCGGGTTCTACCCATTCGTCATCATCGACAAAAATGAGCCAGCTGCCGTCTGCGGCATTCAGCAAAGCGTTGCGGGCGGTCGAGATATTGCCGCTGGCAACCGCCAGACAGGTCACATCCAGCGACTTGATAGGGTGGGCTGTCACGAGTTTCGCGGCTGCGCCGGATTTGGAATCGTCGGCCACCAGCACCTTTAAATCGACGCCGGCCGGCTTCGTCACCACAGCCAGTGAGCGGAGCGTATCGAGCAGGGTTTCACGGCCGATGCTGGCAATGGCGACGGAAACAGTTTCCATTCAGTCAAGGCTCCGATGAAGGTTGGAGGCAGTCAAAAGGATGTGACAAGCCCTATTCATGCACGAAAAGATCCTGCCGTATTATTAAACAATGGCTTAGGAAAAAGGCGCAATATGCGCCGGATTTGCAATAGTGCCCCTTCAACCCACGAATAAGCTGGAGCCAGCCTGCGACATGAACCGGCAAGGTTTCGATACCGCCACTGCAGCACAGGTCGCCGGAACGTCTCCACTGGCCATCCCGATCGCGTTCGACGGTCTAGCCGGCTACTTTCATCCAGCCAGCGGAAGCACCGCGATCCTGCTCCTCAGCCCGTGGGGATACGAAGAGCTGTGCTCGCGCAAGAGCTACAGGATGCTTGGCGAAAAACTGGCTGCTTCGGGCTATCCCTGTCTGCGCTTCGATTATCCGGCGACAGCGAATTCGCATGGCGACAGCGCAGAACTTGAAGACAAGTCCGCGTGGCGGAAGTCCGTGACACAGGCGCTTGCCGAACTCAGACGGCTGGTGAACCCGGAGCGTGTCGTCATGATCGGGCAGGGGATCGGGGCAGGTCTTGCAGCGACCCTCGCCGAAGGCGGGGAAGTTGCTGGGCAGGTCCTTCTGGCGCCGGTGGCCCAGGGCCGGGCCTATCTGCGCGAACTGGCGGCCTGGACGGCAATGACGCAGCCGACTTTCATGGTCAAGGCATCGGATGGCCCAAAGGGCGGACTGATGGCAGGCGGGTTCGTTCTGTCGGCCGCAACGGTGGACGAGGTCAAATCGATCAATCTCTTCAAGGCGCAATTGCCCTCAGGGTTGAAAACCTTGCTGGTGGAACGCAGCGGCCATCCAGGGGATCAGAAACTTGCGGACCATTTCACCGAAATGGGCCTGGCGGTCGAAACGCTGCCGTTTGAGGGGTACGCGGACTATGTGTCCGACCCGACGCTGTCCGTGCCCCCGCTGCAAACGCTTGAGCGGATCGTTACCTGGATGAAGGCCAGTTTCCCGGCAGGACAATTGCAGACAGCACCCGTGGCCGAAGGCACCGCCGTGTCCGAGCCCTTGCCGGATGTCGTCGAGGAAGCGCTGCGCTTCGGGCCGGACAAGATGTTCTTCGGCGTGCTGACGACACCGCTCGGCAAGGAGACGAAAACTGCCGTTGTCATCCTGAATTCCGGCTATGACCATTCCATCGGCTGGGCGCGTATGTCGGTCGGGTTTGCCCGCTCTCTTGCGGAATACGGCTGCGCGGTGCTGCGGATGGATCTGGCCGGTATCGGCGAGAGCAGCTATTGGCCGAACCAGCCAGCCCAGGTGCTTTATTCAGACAAGCAGCTTGATGATGTCAGGGCCGCAGTCGGTTTCGTCAAGGAACGTACCGGAGCGGAAACCGTTATCCTGTTCGGCCGTTGCAGCGGTGCCTATCTCGCACTTGTGGCGGCCTCTGACGATGAACGTGTCGAGGGTGCCTTCCTGGTCAACTCGCGCAGGCTGGTCTGGGATCCGGACGAAGACGTGGACAAGGCCATCCGCGAACCGATCCAGACGCTTTCCAGTTACGGGCGCAAGGCGATCGATCTGAACACTCTGAAACTTGTCGTATCTGGAGATATCAATCTGGTATCGGCCTTGAAAAAGGTGACGCGGGCCGCGAAGCTCAAGGCCGGCCGGAAGCTGGCGCCGGTTCTTGGAAGTCTTTCACGGCATCAGCGGCTGTTCAAAGTTCTGACGCGCCGTCTGAAGCATCTCGAGCAGCGGGGTGTGCCGCTTTGTCTTGTCTATAGCGACAATGACAGAGGGCTCCTGGAATTGCACAATTGGTTCGGCCCGGACAGGCGCGGTTTGAAAGACTATCCGAATATCAGGGTTGAAGCCCTGCCGGATGCCGATCACAACCTGACGCCGATTACCGCCCGCAAGCATATGTTCGCGCTGCTGAAAGACTTTGTCGTTGAGGTTCCCAGGTCGAAATCGAGCAAGTGACGGATGGGTGAGCTGGCGTCACGCGTATTTGCGGCGTGACGGTGGCGTGGTGCCTGTCATTGTTCGCACCAGCCCGGCGGGTCTGCCTTCTGCGATCGTCAGCAGATCACGGGACAGGATCGGCATCGAGATCTGATCTTCTTCCCGTTCGGCAACAGTCACCAGAAATTGCGTAGAAAGACCGGCAAGCGGATCGTCTTCTGCAAGTTGCGGCAAGGCAACGCCGTCGATGATCACGAGGTCATAGTCCCGCGCGATGTCGGCGAAATCGAAGGCTTCGCGGATGTTCATCCGATGGTGCTTGTACTTCGGCAATCCCGAAACCAGCGACAGGAAGGCGATATCGAGTTCGGCATAGTCGACGACCCTCTCACGCAATGTCCCGCCAAGATCATCCACGTCGTCGAGGCTCAGATCATGGCTGAGCATCCGTTGTTTCGGTTCGCCGTCGGCAAGAAGCACATGCAGCCCGCGCTGGGCAGCTCCGAGCGCAAGGGCAAGGGCCGCAATGGTCTGGCCATGGCCGAGGGCCGGGGAGGTCAGAAACACGATGCGCGTGCCGTTCTGAGCAGGGGCGTCCTGAATGGCCGAGACGATCTGGTCAACACCTTGACCAAACGCCCAGCCTGGTCCGTTTTCGTCGGAATAATACCGCTCGACCGCATCTTGCACGGCGGATACAGCGTCGGAGCTGAGCGGACGGACGCTGCCGTTTTCGTCGGTCTCCGTCAGCCAGGGCAACTCGCTGATCACCTGCAGGTCTGGCTCCGTCGTGGACGACAACCTGGACGGCGTACGTTTGCTTCTCGTCCGGGTGGCCGGCAGGTCTGATGAAGGGCGCGCATCGTAGGAGGCATCGACCCGTGTGACGACAGGCGCCACCGGCTGCACCGGGCCTGCCACAGCCATTGACGGCTCGGGTGTCTGCATGAATTCCGGCAACAGATGTTTTTTGGCGATGCGGATCGCTTCGCCGCCAACTGCGATTATCGTACCGAAGAGCACACCCAGAATGCCGGCCAGTATGACCATGATCTTGCGTTTCGGGTAGACCGGGCTCTCCGGTGGGATCGCCGGAGAAATGATGCGGGCATTGGGAAGGACCACCTGGTCGAGCTGCGAGATTTCCTTGGCACGGCTCAGAGCGATCTCATAAAGCTGCCGTGTGGCCTGTGCTTCAGTCTCCAGTTCGCGCAACCGGATGGAGGCTGCCTGATCGACGTCTGAGAGGTTTCGCGTGGAATCGAGCTGCTGCTCGAGCCTGGAAACCCGTTCCTGATTGACCTGGACATCGATACGCGTCGAATCCGCGATCCGCTTGATTTCGTCCCGGATGAGATTGCGCAGCCGCTCAAGCTGGGATCTGGATTGCACCACCGACGGGTGTGACGGCAGCAGATCGGCCATCAACTGGGCTTCCGTCCGTGCTGCAGTCGCATATTGCTGGCGAAGTGATGAGATCGTGGGGGAATTGACCACGTCTGCAATGGATTCCGCATCGACACCGCTTTTCAGCACCCGCTGGATCTCGTCGTATTTTGCGGTTGCTTCGGCCAGCGCCGCGCGGGCGTCGATCAGCCTGGAGTTCAGTCCGGTCAGTTCCTGACCCGTGAGCAGAGATCCCTCGTCGGAGTTCTGAAGCTTGTTGTCCGCGCGGAATTTCTGGATTTCTTCTTCAGCTTGGCGCAAACGGTCACGCAAATCCACCAGCCGGTCATCGATCTGGGAGGCAGCTTCGTCCGAGGCGAGATCGACCTGCCGTTTCTGGTCAGACAGGTAGCTTTCGGCAATCGAGTTTGCCAGAACGGCGGCTTGCACCGGAGAAGGCGATTCTGCTGAAATATTGATGACGAAGGTCTGGCCGACCCTCTTGACGATCGTTGCATCGGCAAGGGCTTCTACCGCCGCAGTCTCCTGCGCTTCAAGCGTCGCGGCGTCTTTCTTGGTGGCACCGAAGATCAGGCTCTTGAACTGGCTCAGGAGGCCCGGCTTTCCCTCTCCGAAATGAGGGTCTTCGGACAGGTTGTTCTCACGGGCGACCGGACGCAGCACGGTGTCGGAATGGATGACCGAAATCTGGCTGTCGATCACTTCCGAACCCTGTCCGGACCGGCTCGGGCGGTTCGGGTCATCAAACGGTTGGCGCACAGTTGGGTCGAAAAGGACCTGCGATGATGCGCGGAAGATTGGCGTGATGGTCAGCGAGTAGGCGGCAGTCAGAACGGCAAAGACAAGCGCGATGGCAGCGATGAGGAAGATACGGCGGCGCAGGACCTGAAAAATGGACAGGACGTCCAGGGCAATGGCATCGCGGCCTTGAGCCGACGTTCTATCGTAAGCCTGATTTTCTACCTGTCTGGGGTCCACAAAAAGTCACCTTTTCTCCTCGCGCGCACGCACCTTACTGCTTGTAAGCACTTATGGTTAGTGAACTGCTAATTTACGGCAACACTACGGTGCGTCGCTACCGAGGGGAAGGCTGCGGTTGTGCAGGATAAAGAGCGAGCTTTGGAGGGCAGGTCTATCGGTTGTTCCAGGTCCGGACCACCGCATGAGGGAGCAGCGCGGCGAGCAGAAAGATCAGCCAGTTCAGAGCGAATGACCTGAACCAGCTGCTTTCCAGCATGTTGTGACAGATCACGAAGAGCATGAGGGAATAGCAGAGAAAGGCGATCCTGGTGTCCAGGGCAACGACCCGGGCTGCGGAAAAAAGAGCCGTCAGGACAATCAGGAACAACAGCGAAATGCCGGCAATGCCCAGTTCCAGCATGACGTCGAGATAACCGTTGTGCGCCTGGATCAGCAAGATGACGAAACCCGGGGCTTCGCGGAAGGCAATTGAATCGGAGCCTGTCGCCCAGAACGAGGCATAGCCCTGGCCCAGGAAAGGGGATCTCGAAATCACGTCAGTGACGAAAGCCCAGATGAACGTCCGGCCTGTGTAAGTCTCGTCGTTGAACAGGAACAGCGACAGATCCGAAAAGCCATACCTTGTGAGAAGCGACAGGAACGTCAACAGAACGGCCCCGGTCACGGCCCCGAAGATCAGCAGCACGGCCGCATTTATCCGCAAGAGAAAGGCCATCCCGACTGCAACATAGGCGATGGCCGGCATGAGAACCGCCAGCCCGAGGGACGTTTTCGACTGGCTGAGAACCAGCAGGCCAAAGGCGAAGGCCGAAATGATGAGCATGCCGAACCGCCTCAGCAGTCCGCGAGACATCAGGAAGCCGTAGAGGTTGAACATCAGCGCCAGAGCCATCACGGCACCGAGATTGTTCTTCTGGGTATAGATGCCCGCATGGCCGATCGGTGTAGGTGGAAGAACGACGACAGCAACCGCGTTGAGCAGAACGACCGTATTCATCAGCAGCATCAGACGTCTGAGCAGCGTGCGCGCATCATCCGTAAAAGAGACCGAAATCACCAGGCTCAACACGATGATGATTTGCAGAACCACACGGCGAAACGCAATGCCGGGCGCATGAGACCAAAGCACGCTCGTAACCGCGAGCAGCAGATAGAGGAGGAGGAGCCAGATAAGCGGGCTTCGCAGCACCGTGAACGTGTTGAGCAGGCGCCGTCCCGCAGACACAAGCACGAGCAGAAACAGGCAGATCCAGAAGAGCTGGTTCAGCGCGTTGGATTTCGACGCACTGATGTTGGCAGCAGTATCTTCCCCGCCGGAGGACACCAGGACAAACGGGCTGATGAGCATCGGATAGGCGAGCAGCAGGACCGGAATCCAGTTGAAAATCCTGTCCAGCAATGTCTGCCTGTGCAACACGGCCTGTGGCCCGGACTGTTCAACGGGGTGAACTGTCAAATCCCAGTCTCCAGATCGATTACGACTGCGGAACCTGCGCTCCGGTCCGGAAGGACCTCAGCCTTCAAGTCAGTCACTAGGCATGATTCGCAGCCACCGGCTCAATCTACCAGCCGCCTTTTCGCACAGTCGACTTAAAATCCGGCACTGGCCGCACCTGTGTGACGGTTGGGACTCACAACGCGTCGGCGTTCAATCCCAAGGCGTCGACCATTCCCGGCTCGACGGTTCTCTTGACGTTGTCGGTCATCAGGCCGAAGCCTTCGTAATAGTCCCAGAGGGCCCAGCCGAAGCCGCGGTCTTCCACGACGGTTCGCACGTCCTTGATCCACGCGAGCCGGCTGCCGTCGTCCGGCAAGCCCTGCGGCGGACGGATGGCGCTGAACTCGCCAAGTACGATCTGGTCGGGGGCGATGCCGTGTTTGTCCGCCCATTGCGAGATCGTGTCGAACCGGCTTTCGATGAAGGCCCGGTCGGGTTTCTGGCGTTTGTAGTAGTCCCGGACGACGTCCATCGCCTTGTCGAAGGCATAATCGGGAACGTCGACATCAGCCGCCTTCAGGGCCGCGATATGCTGCCGGGTCCTCTCTGCTGCAATCTCCACGTTGCCCGCTGTCCACGGATAGCTGAGTCCGGCGATATAGCGCAGCGGGTCCAGCACCCAGGGCAGAGACTGGTGGGTGAAAAGGAAGGGCTCGTAGAAATGGAAGTCGATGATGATCTTGTCGTCGTAACCATCCATGCTCATGTATTCGAGGCCTTCCAGAGAACGCCAGCAACCCGGTGTCAGCACAATCGGCAGATCGGGGGCAACACTGCGCACCCTGTCGTAGAGCTGTTTCTGAGACACCGACCAGTCCTGTCCGTCCTCCCGGAAGCAAACGCCCTGCGGCTCGTTCATCAGTTCCAGCGCGACCTTGTCCGTCGGCAGATCGCGGATCCGTTTGGCCACATCTTCCAAGAGATCGGCGTAGGCCTGAAAGCGGGGGCCGGGAGCGTCCTTCAAGATGTCGACAGGGGCCCACTCCGTTAGGTAAGTCGCCGGATGTATGTCGACCATCACGGCAAAACCGCTGTCCAGCAGGCGAACGGTGATGGACTTCATATCGTCCAGCAAAATGCGGCGTTCGCTGTCCGTCGCCGCCAGAAAGACGCCGGCATCAATCGGAAGGCGAATGAAGTCGAACCCGAGGGCACGAAGTCTCTCAAGCTCGGCATCGGAAACTTTTGAAAGTTCGCCCTGAAACGGCGGCCAAAGATATTTTCCCGGTCGTTTCGGGTCGCGGTAGGCGAAGCTTTGCAGACGGGAGACGTTGACGCCACGCTTGAACTTGGGGATCGAAACGGTGGCTTCCGGCGCTGCCTGGACACCGGCGGCAATGGCGTTCTGACGTTCATCCAGATAGAGAAAACCGGCCGCAAAAACGAGCAAAGCCACGCCAAAGGCAATCGCGGTCAGCCAGGACCAGAGGCTCGGCTTTCTTGCAGTCACATGCGGCTCCGTTGCTGAGCGGGATTCAGGATGGCTTCCAGATCCTGACGGTAACTCTCGAGGATCATCGCAGGGTTGAACCGGTCGTGCAAGATTTGCTCACTGGCCACAATCTGGTTGCGATAGTGATCAGACTTTTCGGCCAGATCCGTGAAAGCTGCAGCTATGCCGGCAACATCGCCGGGCTTCACGCCGATACCGACGTCAATGTCGTCCAGATAGCCATCGATGCCCGTGTCCTTGCCATAGATTATCGGCAGTCCGGCAAACAATGCTTCCAGATAGACCATCCCGAAGGTCTCGTTGTAGCTGACCAATGCCATGGCCAGATAGTTCGGCAGAACCTCGAACAGGGTCTTGCTGTCCATGGGACCGAGGATCTCAACGCTGCCGCCGAGACCCAGGTCGGCAATTTCTTTTTGGGCAGCCTCGACCGCCTCCGGACTGCCGGGACCGATCAGATCCAGACCGATGCCGGGATGTGCTTTGCTGAAGGTGGCAAAGCCCTGCAACAGGTCTGACATCCCCTTCCGCTTTCGCATATCCAGATCGAAGACGCTGACGAACCTGGGAATTGGATCCTTCACCGGTACCTTGCTCGTCGAGTTGCCGACGATGTTGGGAAGCAGTCTTTCCTTCTCCGGCTGTTCTGGAACATACCGGTGGTAGGTATCCCGGAACCAGGCGGAGATATGATAGATCTTGTCAGCACGCGCCGCGATGCGGCGCATCAGGTTGCGGTAGGTCGGCTTGAACAACAGAACCTTGCGCTCGGATTCGCCACGAACGGAAACGAAGAGCCGCGTATCCGGTCCGAACCGTTCCACCAACCATAATCCGGCAATGCCCTCGAACGAGAGCTTGTGCGCATGGACGAGGGCTGGCGTGCCATGCTCCGCCTGCATTGTCTTCAGGACGTGCCGCGCGACGCGGCGCATCGCCATGGCGAGACCGAAACCCATTGGCATGCCGAAGTAACGGTAGGAGTAAAGCCGTACGCCCTTGTCTTCACCGCAATCCATGAAGCTGGCCTTCCAGGGCAGACTGGTTCTGTCCATGGTCACGACTACGTGCCTGCCGTAATCCGTGCCGGTGACCAGACGCTGGATCGCCGTGGTTCTGCGGTGAAATTGCTGCGGATTAGGGTAGTCGGCGCTCAGATGCAGGATGAGGGGGGCTGCGGTGTCCGCTTCACTGAATTCAGTCCGTGTGTCCATAATTTCCCCCGCAACGAAAGTCAGCGGCAGAACGATTGCGCCGCGCACATCGGATTTTGAATTCAACGAGACGAAAGAAGGCCCGCCAGCGTGTCAAATCGTCAATTCCGGGGCAAACTTCCATCATCACGTTTCAATAAAGAGTGAATGGCACCACGCAACGGACCTGAGGCCACCGTTCCGCAGCGTGTGAGAAAATCAATATCGAACAATCGACAAAAATAACTAACTTTAAACATCGGATCGGCACAGTGCCGGCGTGCAGACCTTCAGGCAATGTCCCGTTCCTTTGATGTCAGGAACGCGTCTTGCCAGCAAATGGCAGAGGGAAACTGCAGGGGAGAAAGATGAATGCCGGACAGGAACGACGAAGACAAGGATGCCAGAGCGCTCGGTGCGCAAAGCTTCGGCTTGAAGAACAGGCTGTTCCGCATTCTCTGGGGGATCGTCTGGTTTCTTCTGGCGTCCTGGACGCAACCTCTGCATGGTTGGCGCCGGTGGCTGCTGCGCCGGTTCGGCGCTACCGTCGGGCAGGGGGTTTATGTCGCTCCTTCCGCCCGGATCTGGCATCCGGGAAATCTCATTCTGGAAGACTTCGCCGCCATCGCTGACGGCGCGGACATCTACAACATGGGGCCTGTCACCATCGGCCGATACGGTGTCGTCTCCAAGCGCGCGCACATCTGCGCCGGTACGCATGACATCAACGACGACAAGTTCCTGCTGATCGCAAAACCCATCGTTCTGGAAGCCTATAGTTGGGTTGCCGCGGAAGCCTTTGTCGGTCCCGGGGTTCGCGTCGGTGAGGGGGCCGTTCTGGGAGCGCGAGCGGTCACGGTAAAGGACCTGGCACCCTGGACCGTTTATGCCGGTAATCCCGCCAAGGCGCTCAAGGAGAGGCTGCGCTTTGAACGCAACGACGTGCCGAAGCGGGGATGGCGAGAGCCGCTGGAGACCGTTGACTGATTTTCTCGCCCAATCTGGATCGCCCGGGAGAATTAAATATCGGTAACTACGCACTTTCTAACGGCTATATTTACAACTGCTTAGAGACAAATCGGCTATTGCTCGAATGCGCGCGCCGCTGATGTGAACAGGGCAAAAGCATTGGTGAGACTGGGATCGGAATGCTGGCAAGAGATTTCGAAAGTGAATTGCTGGGGAGCCGGATCGAAGCAACCGCCATCGGTCCGTTTGCCATCGGGCGCCTGCGCTCCCGGGATGCGATTCAACTTGTCGAGTCGGCCGTGCTGAAGCGCCGGAAACTCGATATTGCCATCTGCAACGCCCATACGCTTCTGTCTGCTCTGGACGACCCGCGGTACGCCGCAACGCTTCAGAAGATGACGCTCCTGAACGATGGCATCGGGATCAGCCTCGCCAGCAAGCTGCTGAAGGAAGAGCCGTTTCCGGAGAACCTGAACGGTACGGATCTGATCCCGCAAATGCTCGCCAACATCGGCATTCCCCTGCGGATCTATCTGCTCGGAGCCAAGGAAGAGCAGGTCAGGTGTGCCAAGGAGCACATCGAGATCGCCTATCCGAAACACCATGTGGTCGGGTATCGGGACGGTTATTTCTCGCAGGATGAGATCGATGGCCTGTGCGAGGGTATCAACGCCGCAAATCCGGACCTGCTGCTGGTCGCCATGGGCAACCCCCGGCAGGAGAATTTCATCGTGGAGAACCGGGCTGCCTTGTCCGTTCCGGTCGCGATCGGGGTGGGGGCACTGTTCGACTTCATGTCGGGCGCTGTTGTCCGCGCCCCGAAGATTGTCCAGGCCGCAGGTCTGGAATGGCTTTTCCGTCTGCTGCAGGAACCACGACGTCTTTTCCGCCGGTATGTAATCGGCATTCCGCGCTTTCTGTTTGCGCTGATGAAAATCAGATTCTCAAGATCCGGAAGCTCGCGTTAATCCCTGCTTTCAAGGATCAGCCTCAACCGGTCGACGAGGGCTGCAACCGTCGGAGCGGTTTCGGCGTCAGGAAGCTGGGGCCGGGCGATCATGATGACGGGAAGCTTCAACTGCCGAGCCGCCTCGATCTTGGCAAAGGACCGACTGCCGCCACTGTTCTTCGTGACCACATGCGTGATGTCCCTGTCCTGAAAAAGCGAGATTTCCTCCTTGGTGGATGCCGGTGGACGAGACAGGAGCAGTTCCCAGGAACTCGGTAACGGGGCTGGCGGAGGCTCGATCATCCTTGCGAGGCCGAAAATATCGGAGCGATGGGTAAAGCGCTCGATCTCCTTGCGGCCGATCGCCAGGAAAGCACGCGCACCGGCTGGCAGAGAAACGGCCGCCTCGTCCATGGAGGCGACATGTGTCCAGCGGTCGCTTTCGACTGGGTGCCAGCAGGGCCGTTCCAGCCGTAGCAACGGTATGTTGAGCCTTTTGGCAGCTTCGGCAGCATTTCGGCTCATCTGGGCGGCGAACGGATGGGTCGCGTCGACAACAGCCGTAATTTTTTCCTGCCTCAGGTAAGCCTGCAGACCTTCGACGCCGCCAAAGCCGCCGACCCGGGTGGTCACGCCAAGGTCTGGCAAGTCACGAACCACCCCGGCAAAGGACGCGGTCAAGCGCCATTCCGGAAATGTCTCCGCCAGGGTTTTGCCAAGCTGCCGGGCTTCACTTGTCCCGGCAAGGAGCAGGACATGATTGGCCTCAGCGGTCAAAGCCGGTTTCCCCCAGCACCTTGCCTTGCCGATCGGTGATCAGCACTTCCACATCCACCGGGGCATCGCGCAGGATCTGGCGGACAGCCGTCTTCGTTCGGCGGGCAAGCGGGCCACTCAGATCGATGCCGGCCGCCAGGGAGGCGTCCAGCACTTCCTTGGCCGTATTGGCCGAAGCTGCCTTTTCGATAAGGTTTGTGGGCGCGTTTTCCTGCCGCAGAAGATCCTGCAGGAAGGAAAAATCGACGGAACTGCGAGCCGAATGCAGGTCGAGCGCTCCCTGGGCCAGCTTGGTGAATTTCGCAAAGCCGCCGGCCAGTGTCAGCCGGTCGACCGGATGACTGCGCAGGTATTTGAGCAAACCACCGGCGAAGTCGCCCATATCGAGATAAGCGGTTTCATCGAGCTCGTAACGGGCCTTCACCGCATCTTCGGAACTGGCGCCGGTTGCGCCGACCACATGGCCAAGCCCGACCGCGCGGGCAACATCGACCCCCCGGTGAATGGACGCGATCCAGGCCGCACAGGAGAACGGACGAACAATGCCGGTCGTGCCCAGGACGGACAGTCCACCCAGGATGCCGAGCCGGGGGTTCATCGTCTTGAGAGCGAGCTCTGCTCCGCCTTCGATCGAGACGGTTATCTCGACATCGCCGGCACCGCCATGCTGCTTGGCAACCTCTTCGATTGCCGTTCGCATCATCAGGCGTGGAACCGGATTGATGGCAGGTTCTCCTGGCGGGATCGGCAGACCGGGTCTTGTGACGGTGCCGACGCCATCTCCGGCCTTGAAGACCACCCCGGTGCCCTTCGGCAACAGGCTGACAGTCGCGCTGACCAAGGCGCCATGGGTCACGTCGGGATCGTCGCCCGCATCCTTGATGATGGCTGCTGACGCTGTTGTTCCTGAAAGGGCGTGTCGGGTGAGGGCAAAGGCAGTCGTTCCACCCTTGGGCAGGGTGATTTCGACCGGATCCGGGAAACCGCCGGTCAAAAGGGCTTGATACGCCGCCTTGGCAGCCGCTGTCGCACAGGCTCCTGTCGTCCAGCCCCGCCGCAGCTCTTTTGGCTCTTCCTTCGACATGCTCTTTCTATAGACGATCAATTTCCGCTTTGTGCATATTAGTTTATGTGCGCGATGAAATGTCGTTTTCGCATCGTTTTTGATCGCCGAAGCGCTTGGCGTTGCCGGGCCACACGGGTAAACAGGAACCATGATTGGTAACGACGACCACAACAGATTGCCAGAGGGTGTGCCGGGAGGCCTTCCGGTGTTCGAGCCCGGCTGGGTTTGGCTTGCGGGCGCCGGGCCGGGCGATCCGGGCCTTCTGACACTGCATGCGCTCAATGGTCTGCGTCAGGCCGATGTCGTGGTCTTTGATGCTCTTGTCGACCAGAGCATTCTCGCCTGGGTCAAACCGGGAGCCGTGACGGACTATGCGGGCAAACGCGGCGGCAAGCCGAGCCCGAAGCAGCGCGACATTACGCTGAAGCTGATCGATTACGCCCGCCAGGGCAAGCGCGTGCTGCGCCTGAAGGGGGGCGATCCCTTCGTCTTCGGCCGGGGAGGTGAGGAAGCGCTCGGCCTGGTCGAGGCCGGTGTACCATTCCGCATTATTCCGGGCATCACCGCCGGTATCGGCGGTCTCGCTTACGCGGGCATTCCCGCAACACACCGCGATTGCAATCAGGCGGTTACCTTCCTGACCGGCCATGATCAGACGGGCCTCACGCCCGATGCGATCAACTGGGACGGGATCGCCAAGGGCTCTCCAGTCATTGTCATGTATATGGCGATGAAGCATCTCGACGTCATAGCCGGCAAACTGATTGCCGGTGGACGATCTGTGGATGAGCCTGTGGGAATCGTGTGCAATGCCTCCCTTTCGGGCCAGGACGTTCTGGAAACCACGCTTGGCCGCTGCGCTATCGAGGCGAAGGCCGCCGGCATCGAACCTCCGGCAGTCGTCTGTGTCGGGGAAGTCGTCCGGTTGCGCAAGGGGCTCGACTGGCTCGGCGCCCTGTCCGGCAAGGTGCTCGACAGTGATCCGCTAGGCATCCGTGTAGCGCACCGTACTGCCGATGCCGGCTGACACTGCCAAGGCAAATGCCAGGGGCGTACTGATCGCGGCACCGTCCTCAGGGGCCGGCAAAACCACGCTGACACTTGCACTGCTGCGCGCACTGAAGTCCTCTGGGAGCACGGTGACCTCGGCCAAATCGGGCCCGGATTATATCGATCCGAAATTCCACGAAGCGGCGAGCGGAACGCCCTGTATCAATCTCGATGCCTGGGCGATGGATCAGACAACGTTGCAGTCGCTGGCAGGCCGCCAGGCTGAAGGGTGTGATATTCTCGTGGTCGAAGGCGCCATGGGGCTGTTTGACGGGGCGACCAGCGGCAAGGGCTCGGCAGCCGATCTGGCGGCAACCCTGAAACTGCCGGTGGTTCTTGTCGTGGATTGCGGCAAGCAGGCTCAGTCTGTCGCAGCGCTTGTTCACGGCTTTCAAAGCTTCCGAGCGGACATCACCCTTGCAGGCGTCATCCTCAACCGGGTTGGCAGTCCGCGTCACGAAGCCATGCTGCGTACGGCTCTGGCGCCCCTTGAGATCGATGTTCTGGGGGCCTTGCCGCGCGCGCAGGATCTTGTCCTGCCGGAACGCCACCTCGGTCTCGTCCAGGCAGGCGAACACCCGGAGCTGGAAGCCTTTCTGGAAAAGGCGGGAGAGATTTGCGCCCGGCACATCGACCTGAACCGCCTGAACGCCTTGGCTGCACCTCTTGCGACCACCGCGCATGCTGAGGACAAGCTGCCCGCACCGCTCGGTCAGCGCATATCCATCGCGCGGGACGTCGCTTTCGCCTTTTCCTATCCGCATATGCTGGAGTTCTGGCGAAGGCAGGGGGCAGAGCTCCACTTTTTCTCGCCGCTGGCCAATGAAGCACCGGCTCCGGATGCCGATGCAGTCTTTCTGCCCGGTGGTTATCCGGAGCTTCACGCCGGAATGCTTGCCGCAGCCGATACGTTCAGAGCCGGTATCTTGAACGCCGCCAGCACAGATTCGCTGATCTATGGCGAGTGCGGCGGCTACATGACCCTCGGCGGAGGCATGGTTGATGCCGAAGGCACCCGTCATGAAATGCTGGGACTGTTGCCTGTGGAGACTTCGTTCCAGATCCGCAAGCGCCATCTCGGCTACCGGAAGGCCACAGCGCTCGGTGGCTTGCCGTGGCAAGGGCCGCTGTCGGCCCACGAATTCCACTATGCGTCCATAGTGTCGGAAGGCGGGGCGGAGCGGCTGTTTTCAGCGGAAGATGCCGAAGGAACCGAACTGGCGCAGATGGGGCTGCGCTCCGGATCGGTCATGGGCTCCTTTGCCCATGTCATCGCGCTCGCCTAAATCACCTCAAGCACGACCAGCTCGCAAGAGACATCTTCCTTGGTGTGATAGGGACTGTGGGTGATTTCCAGCGTCCTTGTCTTGCCGTCCTTTTCCAGCTTTTCGACTTTGGCCTTGAAGCCGTCGGCTTCCCAGGCGCTATCGCGCACTGTCAGGACGATGGGAGCGCCCGGCTTGGCAATGCGCAGCAGTTCGTCGATCCCTTTCGGACCCACATGGCCATTCGTGAAGACGCCTGCGCTGACGATGCCATCATAAACGTTGTCATCAATGCCTGAGAGCGGGGCCATCATGTCGGCCTGGGACAGATTGCGGTAAATCCCACGGCTGCGCGAATGCTCCAGCATCGCCGGTGTCAGATCGATGCCGTCAATCGTCAGGGCGGAATTGCGACTGTTCAGCTCGCTCCCGACAAGGCCGGTGCCGCAGCCGGCGTCCAGCACGAGGGCAGTTTCCGGCACGCGCTTGACCAGGGCTTCCGCTGCAATCCTGGGACCGACATAGCCGATGGCCTGAAGCAGATCGTCGTCGTAGGTGTCTGCCCAATCCGCGTAAAAGTCGCGAATGGCGTCGGGATCGCCGGTCAGAGAAATCGCCTGTTTCAGAAGTGGATTTTCGTCGTGCATGGCGCGCTCCTGTGTGAATTGAGTCCTCACCCTAGGCGAGGGCAGGAGCGCGATGCAAATGACCGCTCACGGTCAGGCAAACCATCGCTCGAGAAACCTGCAAAGCATTCAGTGACCTCCTACACGCCGATGGCAGCAGGCCGTGGAAGGTCGCGAAGCTACACTTTTCCGTCGGTTCCTCAGGCCTTTGCCTTCTTTTTCGGGCGCAAAACATGCACGTGGTCGGCATCGTACAAGGCACTGTCGCGGAAATCGGCTGCAGGTTTCAGGGCATGGCCGACGAAAATAAGCGCCGTGCGGGTGATTTTGGCCGCGCGCACCTCTGAGGCAATCGTCGACAGGGTGCCGTGGATAAAGGCTTCGTCCGGCCAGCCGACACGGTAGGCGACGATCACCGGGCAATCGGCACCGTAATGCGGCGTCAACTGGCGCTCGACTTCCCGCAGGTTCCGGATCGACAGGTGGATTGCCAGCGTCGCACCGCTCTTGCCGAGCGTGTCCAGATCCTCGTTGTTCGGCATGGCCGAGGATTTCATCGCCGTGCGGGTGACGATGATGGTCTGGGCAACTTCCGGAATGGTCAGCTCTGTCTTGAGTGCGGCCGCCGCCGCGGCAAAGGCCGGGACCCCTGGCGTGACGTCATAGTCGATGCCGAGTGCATCCAGCCGGCGCATCTGTTCCGCGGTTGCGCCATAAATGGAAGGGTCACCGGAATGAACCCGGGCGACGTCCTGACCCTTTTCATGGGCGGCTTTGATCTCGTCGATGATGTCGTCTAGCGTCATCGGGGCCGTGTCGATCACCCGTGCATCTTCGGGAGTCGCGGCGACAATCTGTTCCGGCACCAGCGAACCCGCATAGAGGCAGACCGGACAGGACTGGATGAGTTTCAGGCCGCGCACGGTGATGAGATCGGGATCACCCGGTCCGGCGCCAATGAAATGAACGGTCATGATTTGTCATCCGTTTCGAGAATGTCGGAAATGTCGGTCGTTGTGTCTTCTGCCTGGGCCATAGCCGGTGGCGGGGCTGGCGGTGCAACCGGTTCTGCCGCTTTCGGGGCGTCGATCCGCTTGGCATAACCGCGCGGCGTATAGACAAAGGGCTTGCCGTCACCACGCATGACCGTGCGTGTGTTGGTTGACCCGACCAGAACGGTGGTCAGCATATCGACATCGTCGACGCTGAGTGCATGCAGGCTGGTGACCCGAATGGTTTCTTCCGGCCGTCCGAGATTGACGCCGAGAATGACCGGTGTCGCTGCCGAACGGTGTTCCAGCAGGATATCCTTTGCGGCGGCAAGCTGTGTGCGGCGGCGCTTGGACACCGGGTTGTAGAAGGCAATCACGAAGTCGCCCTCGGCGGCTGCCCTCAGACGCCTTTCGATCATCTCCCACGGGGTGAGAAGATCGGACAGCGAGATCGCGCAGAAATCATGGCCAAGCGGCGCGCCGATGCGGGCCGAGCAGGCCTGAAGGGCGGAAATGCCCGGCGCGTTGGTAACGCTGACACGTTTGGCGGCATCCGATACGCCGCCATATTCCTCATTCCGGTGTAACAGCTCATAAACCAGTGACCCCATGGCATAGATGCCGGCATCGCCTGAGGAAATCAGCGCGACATTCTTGCCCTTTCCGGCTTCTTCCAGGGCAAAGCGGACCCGGTCCTCTTCCGCACCAAGCGGGAAGTTGTGGTGGGTCTTGCCGGTGATGTGCTGGTCTACGATGTCGAGATAAAGTGAGTAGCCGACAACGTCGGTTGCCTCGGCCAGAAGTTTGGTGGCCTCCGGTGTGCGCCAGTCGTCCTTGCCCGGGCCAATGCCGATGACCGACAGATGCCCGCGAGCCCGGCCGACCGCGTCGCTGTCGATCCATTTCGGAGATCGGGCAATGGCACAGGTCGCGTTGTCGGTTTTCTGCTTTTCGACCTTCAGGGTGCCGAACGCGCCGGCGGCGGCAAGGGCAGCCCCTTCCGAGACGCCGTAACAGCCGACTTCCTTGAAAACGACAGGAGAGGGGTTCTTCAGCCGCGGTGTCTCGCGCTGCAGGTCTTCTGCGGAAAAGACCCGCAGCGGCACATCCAGATGCTCGGCGAGAGCATTGACGGCGGCTTCATCCGCCTTGAGGTCGATGGTCGCGACACAGGCGACAGAGCCCTTGGCAATGTTGGCTCCCGCCAGCTCCGTCTCCACCAGTTCTATCAGTTCGGCCGCATCGCAGCCGCGCGCGCAACCGACGCCGACTGCATAGCGCTGCGGGTGGTAGACCAGACGCGTCGGGCCTGCTTCTTCCGGATGTTCGGTTGCCGACAGCGTGATGGCGGCATCGTCTGCCTGCTGCAGCTTGGCCTCTTTCAGCCAATCGGCGCGGCCTTCCAGGCGGACGGGAGCGCCGGAGAGCAGCTCGGCCATTATCGGCTTGGCATCTTCCGGATTTGCAAGACGCCAGCCGCGGGGAGGGGCGTCGAGCGCGACACCAAGCTTGGTGTCACCTGCCGTCGTGATCGCCGCATGCCCACCGAGAGCGCTGGCCAGAAGCTTGGCCAGTTCGTTGGCTCCGCGATGCCCGCCGAGAAGCGGCACGACACTCTTGCCGTCCTCCGAAACCGCGATCACCGGCGGTTCGGTTGTCTTGTCGGACAGGACCGGCGCAAGCGCCCGGATCAGAATGCCGCTGGCGCAGAAACCGACAATCGGGTGGCCTGCCTGAAACAGCAGGCGGATATGGTCGATCGTTTCGTTGAACTGCGTGTCCGCCGTCGGCACACGCCCGGCAAGCCCATGGATGCGGGCGGTTGAAAACCGTCTGGCGATCACTTCGGCAGCGGCAAGGCCGGCCTGGTTCAGGACGAGTAGGATGGGGGAAGCGTCCACGCTTCTTCTCCCTTGTAGATGAGGATCATGGAAAAATAGGGGGCGGTGTCGGTCTCAAGGTCGATGAGCCGATGAACCTTCTGTTCCGGCAGGCTAGCACGTTCCACGTAACCGGCCTTTTCCAGCAGCCCCATGTCGGAAAGCAGGGTCTTCAGCCGTGTCAGGTGACGGCCGACCTTCATGATGGCAACCGCCTGGGCTTCTTCGATCTTGCGGCGGATGTCGGCATCCGGAAGTGGGCCGGGAATGACGGTCAGCACATCGTTGCGTGCCGTCAGCGGCCGCCTGAGTCGGGCGGCGCAGGCTGTCAGCGAGGTGACCCCGGGAACGATCTCGATCGTGAAACGGTCGGAAAGCCGCTCGAACAGATACATGAAGGAGCCGTAAAAGAAGGGGTCTCCCTCGCACAGGGTCACGACATCCTCACCGCTTTCCAGAACGGCGGCGATCTCTTCGGCCGCCTTGTCGTAGATCTCCTGCGCCGGAAACCGGTCGACCCGCATCGGCACGACAATCGGAATTTCCCGAACGCCGTCCGGGATCGCGTCAGCGGCAATCGAACGGGCAAAGCTTTCGCCGGAATCGGGCGCGGGGTAGGCGATCACCTGGGCGCTGGCGATCAACCGGTGCGCCTTCAGGGTCATCAGTTCCGGATCGCCCGGGCCAAGGCCGATGCCATAGAGGGTGCCACTCATGATTTGGTCAGGCTCCACTGCGTCACGGGCATCAACGGGCGCCATCCGGTCAAGCCGCCGATGGCGCTTGCCCGGTGAACGGAAACTTTCTTCAAGGTGCCTCCATGAGACTGATAGGCGGAGAGGAGTATGGCTTCGCTCTCCAAAGTCACTGCATTGGCGACAAGACGTCCGCCTCGGTCGAGCGCGGCAAGGCACGCATCGATGACACCTGGCGCTGTCAGGCCGCCGCCAATGAAGATCGCATCCGGCTGCGGCAGATCCTCAAGACCTTCAGGCGCGTTGGCGTCCAGCAGCTTCAGGTGTGGAACACCGAGGGCAGCGGCGTTTTCAGTCGCCATCTGCCGGCGTTCAAGATGGGGTTCCAGGCCGATGGCCCGGGTCCGGTCGGCGGCCCGCAGCCATTCGATGGCAATCGAACCGCAACCCGCACCCACATCCCAGAGAAGCGCGCCGGGATGAGGTTTCAGCTCCGCCAGCGTAATGGCGCGGATGTCCTGCTTGGTCATCTTGCCATCGTGGCGAAAGGCGTCATCCGCCAGGCCTGGTGTCCGGGCGCGGAACCGCAGCCCCGGGTTAGCAACCAACTCCAGCGCAAGCGTGTGAAAATCGGCAACCTCGGCAGACCAGTTTTCAGCAGTGCCCTCGACGCGCCGTTCCTTGGTGCCGCCCAGATGTTCCAGAACGGTCATCCGGCTGCGTCCATACCCTTCATCAGCCAGAAGATCCGCCACCTGACGGGGCGTATCCGCATTGCTGGTAAGGCACAGGATCCGCGCTCCCGGATAAAGTGAGGCCCGCAGCAGATCGACAGGCCGGCCGTGAACCGACAGGCAGTCGGTGTCCTGCAGCGCCCACCCCATGCGCGCCGCTGCCAGTTGAAAGGCAGACGGCGAGGGCAGCACGATCAGTTCGTGCGCGGAAAAATGTTTCAGCAGGGACGAGCCGATGCCGAACCACATGGGATCGCCCGTCGCCAACACCGCGACGCGCTTCTGCCTGAGTGCGGCCAGATCATCAAAGACGGTCGCAAAGGGGCTGGGCCAGGTTCGCTTCTCGGCGGTAATCTCGCCGGTCAGGTCCAGGTGGCGGGCGCCGCCATAAACGATGTCAGCACCTGCCAGGGCATCTGCACCGCCTTCCGCCAGAACACCATCCTCGCCCAGGCCGACCAGAGTCAGCCAGGGATGCTTGTCTGCCCCGGAGGTCATTTGTCCTCCAGACGATACGGTTTGATCACCGGTTTTACCGAAAGATCCTGCGGTTTGCCGTCAATGCTTTGCGACACTTGCCGGGCACCGCGCGAGCGATGATGGACTGGCTGGTCGCCACTGCCTTCAGCTGGGGCCTTCGCGGAGCCACTCGGCTGGGACAGGAACCCGCGCGAGCGCAGAGGCTTTTTACCACCCACGGATTTCAATCCGGGTGACTTCTGATCGTCTTTCGGGAAATCCGCCGCCATCTTACGCTTCCTCCGGCAGACCGGCGGCAAGCGCGTTGACCGCGGCCGCAGCCATGGCGGATCCGCCCCTGCGGCCCCGCACGGCCAGGAAAGGCAGCTTGAAGGGATTGGAGATCAGGGCTTCCTTGGATTCGGCCGCACCCACGAAGCCGACAGGAAAGCCCAGAACCAGCGACGGTTTTGGCCCGCCGGCGGCGATCATTTCAAGCAGGTGGAAGAGGGCAGTCGGCGCATTGCCAACGGCAACAACGGCGCCTTCCAGCCTGTCGCGCCACAGCTCCACCGCAGCGGCAGAACGCGTCGTGCCAAGGTTTTTGGCAAGTTCCGGAACCGCGGGATCGTTCAAGGTGCAAACCACGTCGCAGCCAGCGGGAAGACGGGAGCGAATGAGACCATGCACCACCATTTCCACATCGCAGAACACAGTGGCGGACCGCGCGAAGGCGTCTTGCGCAGCCGACAGAATATCTTCCGACCAGGCCAGATCCTGCGGCAGGTCCGTCATGCCGCAGGCGTGGATCAGCCGCACCGTCACCGGTTTCAGCCCGTCGGGAAGATGAGACAGCTCTGCTTCCGACCGTACGATGGAAAAGGACTGGCGATAGATCGCCGCCGGGTCCTTTTCATAGTCGTAGGACGGCATGGTTTCGGTGCTCACGGCAGCCTCAGTCTCCGCGGTTCAACGACCGGGGGCCGTGCGGATGGTCTGCGTGGGGGTAGGGATGGTGGTGGTGATCGTGACCATGCTCATGCCCGTTCCCATGGCCGTGGCTGTGCCCATGTGCATGCTCGTGCGAATGATCATGAGAGTGGCCATGGTGATGCGCATGATCGTGACCATTGTCATGGGAATGATCATGATGATGGTGGACATGGTCATGGTGATGATGATGACCGCCCGCCTGGACCTTTTTTTCGCAGGCTCCGGTGCAGATCTCGTCGCACAACTGGCATTCCGCTTCCGAGCCGAGGCCTTCCACGTGGTGGTGATGGCTTTCTTGCGCCAGACCTACTTCTGCCTCGAAGCCGAGCACCTGTTCGCGGTACTTGCACATCTGGCAATTCATCAGGTTGGCGCCCTGCAGGATCTCCTGCACCCGATCGGCCATCGTGTCGATCACCTGCGGGTGGTCGTTCAGATAACCGGCTTTCAGGAACTCGATCTCGGGATGTTTGGCGGCGACTTCGTCCGTGGTCGAATAGATCCGCTGCACCAGAACGCCGGTGAACAGGAAATAGGGGAACACGATGACGCGCTTGTAGCCGAGCTTCGCCGCATGTTCGAGACCGGGACCGACCAGCGGGAAGGTGACGCCGGAATAGCAGGTTTCCGCCCAGCCGAAACCGAAGCCTTCCCACAGCAAGCGGGTGATTTTGGAGACGTTGGAGTTTGCGTCCGGATCGGAAGCGCCCCGTCCGACCACCATCAGCAACGTTTCGTGCAGCGGCACGTCGCTGTCGGCGGCGTCGATTGCCTCCTGCACACGGGCGGCGGCGGCTTTCACCATGCGTGTGTCGACGGCCAGTTCGCGGCCATAGGAGATCGTCATCTCAGGATGCATGGCCTGATAGGTGTTCAGGACCGAGGGAATGTCGTTCTTGGCGTGACCTGCGGCAAACAGCATGCCCGGTACGGCCAGAACACGAGTGCAGCCGGCTTCGCGCAGCTTGTTGAGGCCATCATGAATCACCGGGTTGGCGAATTCCAGATATCCGTATTCCACCGGCCAGTCCGGAAAACGGGCCGTCAGGCCTTCCGCCAGCTGGGCAAATTGTTTCACAGCACCCTTGTTGCGGCTGCCATGGCCGCAGATCATCAGTCCGAGTTTTTCGCTCATTGAGCCGCTTCTCCGGCAGTCTCGTCGTCTTCCGGACGGGCTTCTTGCGCGTCTTCGGCTTTTTTCTGCTTCTTGTCTTTGAGGGCGATGATGCCGGCGACGAGCGCGGCACCGGCAAGGGCTGCGACCCCGACCCAATGGGAATGACCGGCGAGTTCGCCAAGATGGCCGCCGTGGGCAAAGGCGGAGGTTGGCAGCATGGCCGCGAGGCCTGCAAGGATGGTCCGACTGATCATGTCTCTCCCCAGTGGCTTATGCCGGATCGGCAGCGTGGCAATAGGCGTCGGGAAGAATGAAAGCAAACACGCGCAAAAGCCGGCCGGGCCGGGTGATCTGCTGATGCCTTGGACAGCTCCGACCTTGGTCCCCTGTTTGGGTCAACCTCATCCGGAATCGCTTTCAGTCCCTCCACGGGACGCCGTCAGGTGGCGGCACCTTAGGGGAGTGGCCATAGCGGATCAAGCATGAAAGCGACATCCTTTGGCACGAGGCAGCCATGGCCGCGAACCCGCAGAAGCACAGTTTGCTTGTCTGGCTTGGCAAGAACCGGTTTGTTGCTGTCATCCCTTTGGTTGAGTGAGCACCGGTCTTTTTTCTGGGGCAAGCGCGGCGTCTGAGAAAGCACGTGTATACAGGCCTCGGCAACCGCCAACCCGCCGTGCCATCCGGCAAAAGAACCGGAAAATCGCCGTACCTTGGATAAGCGTGCGCCAGACATCGTCCCGGCGGCGGCGTTCTGTCCGATCCATCGCGAGAGCTGACTATGAACATCGCCATTCTGACGTTCGCTCGAAAGAGGGCCACAGCCGGGGCGAAGATATTGCCGTCTTGTTTTCAGCACGTTGAGGCTGTCTAGTAGGACTGTCGAGATCCAATGCGCAAGCGGGGCATCATGCACACTCATCTTGTTTTCACGGTCATTGCAAAGGACCGGCCAGGCCTGGTCGAGCGGATGGCGGAAATCATCGCCGGCACCGGCGGCAACTGGATCGAAAGTTCCATGGCGCGTCTGGGCGGTGAATTTGCGGGCATCGTGCGAATCGCGATCGAGGGGCTTCGTGCCGACGAACTGGTGGAGAAGCTGCAGGCACTTTCCGCCGATGGGATCGACATCACGCTGCGCTCCGACCAGACGGGCGCTGAATTGCCGCAGGGCGCATCCGCCCATCTGGATCTGGTTTCTCAGGACCACCCTGGCATCCTGCGCGATATTACCCGCGTCCTTTCCGAAAGGGGCGTCAGCATCGAGCATCTGGAGACCGAGGTCGTCACAGGCTCGATGCAGGGCGAGGCCCTGTTCAAGGCCTCAGCAGATCTGCGTCTGCCAAGCGGGCTGGACCCTGCGACCCTGAGCGAAGCGCTTCAGGAGACGGCAGGAGACTTGATGGCGGATATCAATCTGATTGACTGATGCTGCACTGCCCTGCCAAACGCTGGCTGCACGTTAAAGGCTAGGCAGGAGAGGGGCTTCACGCAATGCTCGACCGGCTGGATTTTACCGGTGAACTCTGGCTGTCCGCAGGTCCAGGTGGCTGGACCTTCGTCACTTTGCCGCCTGCGTGCGCCGATCAGATCCGGTTTTTCATCGGCAGCCGCATGGGCCGCGCCTGGGGCATGATCAAGGTAAAGGCGCGGATCGGCGCGGCTGAATGGAGCACAACCATCTGGCCGGACAAGGCGTCCGGCTCGTTCCTGCTGCCGGTGAAGGCTGCCGTGCGCAAGAAAGAGAAGATCGCAGCCGGGGACAATGTTGACGTAAGCCTGTGGCTACAGGTGCCGCCGGGCTTTTGAAAGGCGAGGGCGGTTTGAACCGCTGTTCTCTGTCAGCCAGTCTCGGCCAGCCGGATCCAGGCGGGCGACTTTAAGCTGCAAGCGCCCAGTCGGCTGCATCCGTCCGCGCGCCGATCAGCGCAAGGCCGTTGGCAACGGACGTCAGCTCGTTGCCACCGGAAATCCGTTCCTGGCCAAAACGCTCGGCGAACTGGCGGCGCACCGCAGGCACGAAGGAGGTCCCGCCGGTCATGAACACCCGGTCGATATCGGCTTCGCGCAAACCGGCCTTTTCCAGCGTGACATCAAGGGCCAGGTCCATCTTCTTCAGGTCCGGCGCGATCCAACCATCGAAATCCGCGCGCTTCACGGTTGCCCGGAAGTCCGGCCCCAGCGGGGCAAACGTCAGCTCTGCCTCGTCTTCGGAGGAAAGCAGCGCCTTGGTCTCCGAGACGGACTTGTAAAGCGGGTAGCCCTGGTCCTCTTCCACCAGATCGATGAAAAGTTCGATCTTCTCAGGCTCGATGCAGTAGCGCAGCAGCTTCTTCATTTCCTTGAAATCGTCGGACGTCTTGAAGATCGACAGCATGTGCCAGCGTGCAAAATTGGAAAAGAGGTTGGGCGGGATCTCCAGTATCTTGCCCATGCTTTGATAGGTGGTGCCTTTGCCAAGCTTCGGCAGCACCACATTGTCGATGATGCGGTAATCGAACGTATCGCCGGCAATGCCGACACCACCACGGCCGAGCGGCGTGGCCTTCAGATGCCCGGCTTCCGTCTCGAAGCGCATGATCGAATAGTCGGTCGTGCCGCCGCCAAGGTCGGCAACCAGGATGGTCGTGTCCTCTTCTAGCGATTGTGCATAGGAAAAGGCCGCGCCGACGGGCTCCATCACGAAAAGAATGTCCTCAAAACCGACCTTCCGAAACGCCTTCCGGTATCGCTCCATCGCCAGCTCTTCATCCGGGTTATGGCCTGCAAACTCCACCGGCCGACCGACAACAAGCCGCGTCGCCGCCGGATCAAACGCAGCTCCCGCCCGCTCAAACGCCCGCTGCAGAAACGTCGCCATCAGATCTTCAAACTCAAACCGGACGCCGAACACGCCCGTACCCTTGAAAACCCGACTCGCCGCAAACGTCTTCAGCGACTGGATAAACCGCACATCCCCAAAACTCTCCAGAAACTGCCGGATCGCCCAGGGCCCAACCTCCGCATTCAAAGCCCTGGCAGGCCCCCGGTCGAGAAAACTGAGAACGGTCGGAAGCGAGGTGAAACTGTCATTGCCATCCGCGAAAGTGACGGGCGTCGTCGCCGCTGGCCCGTTCGCGAGCACCGCGACCGTATTGGAGGTGCCAAAATCGAGGCCGATGGTCTGTTTCATGGGGGAATCCTGTTAAAACGATAGGCAAGGGGCCACGGCCAGTTCGTCGCCGGACGGATCTTTCTCCGATCGTACTTGAAGGCAGGGCAATTCAAGCAACCGGGCCGCGCGGAACTCTCTGATATTGGAATGGTCGTGCGGAATATGCGGGAACAGCACGAAATGCAAGCAAAACGGGACGATTAGCATGCGTTCGATCGGGTGAGGGTGAACGTTTCAATCATCAAGTGAATGGTTTCGTTTGGCAAAAAAGATTGGTCAGGACAACAACAGGAAACTAATGGCGGGCCTATTCGCAGGTCCCGAGGCGCCAGCTTTGATAATCGGAGAGCCAAAGGGGGGCGGTGTGTGGGGGCGAAAAGATGACGGTGTGTACACAAAATCCGGTCACTGCAAACCTGGTTACTTTTGGTGGAAGCATCAAACCGATTCTCCGCCCGCTATTCACGTCCAATGTGCAGCTTCCATCATCGTGACATTCTGACACTTTGTTGCTGCGCGAAATTCGATTATGGTAATTTCTGTCAGAAGATGGACATGAACTGACTAAAGGTTTAACCAAGTCAGCCGGTTGACGTCCTGATTGCGCGTCATCAGAGACCATTAACTGCAGATTGGCAACATGCACTCAGAAACTTTACGCCAAGGCCTAAAGCGCCAATTCGCGATCACTTTCGCCTTGATCGTCCGCGAAATGACGACCCGCTACGGCAACAAGTTTGGCGGCTACATGTGGGCGGTGCTTGATCCGGTTTTGACGATTGCAATTCTGACAACAGTGTTTTCAGCAGTCGCACATATCCCGCCACTTGGAAGAAGTTTTACCTTGTTTTTTGCGACGGGCTACATCGCATTCTACATGTATCGTTCGACGTCAGAGCAAGTAGGGTCTGCGGTGGAGGCAAATAGAGCTCTGTTGAATTACCCTGTCGTGCGACCATACGATACAATTTTGGGAAGGATATTCTTGCAGGTAGCGACGCTTTTCGTCGTGAATGCTCTTCTTTTTGGAGTTCTCTATCTCGTAGTACCCTTTGAACGTATAGATTTAGCGCCTATTTTCTTGGCTTCTTTGATTGCGATCCTGTTAGGTGCAGGTGTAGGAGCCTCTAATATCGTCTGGTTCCACCTGAGCAGTACCTATCAACAGATCTGGGGCATTATCAATCGACCGGCTTTCATCGTTTCCGGTGTTTTCTTCCTACCGGACACCGTTCCCCATCCGTTCAGAGAATGGCTCATGTGGAATCCACTTGTGCACATTGTCGGCCTCTTCCGAACCGGGTTCTATCCCACTTATCGGGCTGCTTATGTCGATATGCCCTATGTAGTCGGGTTAACTGCCTTTTCGATTGTTTTCGGCTTCTTTCTGGTTTGGCTTTATGATGCGCAACTAAGGGAGCCGAAATGATCAGATTGGATCGCTTGACCAAACGCTTCAAGCTCAAGGGCGAGATGCGCTACATCGCCAGGGATGTGTCGTTCACGGTGCCCAGGGGCAACAGCATTGGTTTGCTGGGGCGCAACGGCGCTGGCAAATCCACACTCCTTAGGCTCATTGCCGGTACGATCAAGCCGACCTCTGGCAGGATTATCCGTCTCGCCAACGTGTCATTTCCGCTTGGTTTTCAAGGCAGTTTCAATGGTTCTCTAACAGGAGAGCAGAATGTGCGCTTCGTTGCCCGCATTTATGGTCACGACACGGAACAACTGGTCGATTATGTGCAGGATTTTGCAGAACTTGGAAAATCCTACTACATGCCTGTGAAAAGCTATTCCTCCGGGATGAAGGCGCGGCTGGCCTTTGGCGTCAGCATGGGGATTGATTTTGATTATTATCTGGTCGACGAAATCACCGCAGTTGGCGATTCGAACTTCAAGAAAAAATGCAAATTGGTTTTTGAAGAAAAGCTCCAGAACTCCGACATCATCATGGTGTCCCATTCAAACGCGTCGCTTAAAGAGTACTGCACGACTGGAATTGTGTTAGAAGATGGAAACTTAACTTATTTTAACAATATTGACGATGCAATTAACATGCACAATGACAACATGGCACGCCGATAGTGCGGTCTCTGATTACTTGAAGGTTTGATTGAACATGTCTGCTGTCGAAAAAATCCCTGGCGAAAAGACTGACGAGAATAGTCAGGGAACGGTGTTCAATCTTCCGTCGAAAAAGGGTGCTGCCGTTGCCAAGGCAAATTCTAAGGACGGTAAGCTGATTAATAGGCTGAAAAAGTCCGGCCTCGATCCGCAGAAACTGCTTGATTTGGCACTGCCGACAGCGACAGCGAAGTCCGTTACAAAAATGCGGCACAGGATGATCCTGTTAGGCTTCATGCTGTTTGTTGCCATGCCAGCCTCAGCGTTTTCTGCCTATATGTTCTTCTGGGCCAGCGACCAATATCACAGCATGACAGCATTTGCCGTCCGCAGTTCCCAGCCTGTTGCAGCGACGGAAGTGCTTGGCATGGTCATGGGAAATGCAGGAGGAGAGTCTGTTACCTCCAATAGTTATATCGTCACGGACTATCTCCAAAGCCAATCCGTGCTGGAGGACCTTCCGGACGACCTGGATTTGCAGACCATCTTCAATCGCGAACCCTCGGATTTTCTGTTCAGCATGGGCAGCGATCTGCCGGTCGAAGACCGCTTGAGCTACTGGAACGACATGGTTGACATCAGCTTTGATGCGACCTCTGGGGTCATTCAGGTTGAAGTGCGCAGCTTCCGCCCGGAGGATTCGGTCGAGATCGCCAAGGCAATCCTTAAGCGCAGCGAAATACTGGTCAATCAGCTTTCAGAAGCAAACCGGCGAGAGACGGTGCGCTTCGCGGAAGAAAGTGTCGCGCGCGCCGAGGCGCGCCTCAAAGCAATTCGCAAGCAAATGCTCGCCTACAGAAATGAGACACAGGAAGTCAGCCCGGAGGAAAACGCCAAGCTTGCTGCGGAAATGATTGCCGGGCTTGACCAGCAGAGGGCGAGCCGGGAAGCGGAAAAAAAGACTCTGATGAGTTACCTGGACGAGGATTCTCCGCGCATTAGGCTGCTGAACCAGCAAATTGAGGCCCTGGAAGGTCAGATTTCAAGTGCGCGGGAACGCCTTGGCTCCGGCGTATCGCCTTCCGGTTCTTCTGGGACCAGCAGAACAGCACTTTCCTTCCGACTTGCAGATTATTCAGAACTCGCGTTGGAAGAAGAATTTGCTCAACAGCTCTATGTAACGTCGCTCGCCAGCCTGGAAACAGCGCGTCAGGAAGCTGACAGCAAACATCTCTATCTGGCGACATTCATCCAGCCGACCCTATCAGAAGACGCGCAATATCCGCATCGTTTGCTGTATTCTCTGGCAGCGTTTTTGCTCCTGGCAGGAGGTTGGTCTGTTGTTGTTTTGATGTATTATAATGTCAGAGATAGAACGTAAAGCTGCAAAGAAGAGCTAGTAAAAGCTGAGCACAACAACATAAGAAAACTGCAGGTTTGTTACGCTATTGCCGTACGTTCATATTTATCGTTCGTTAATACCAAGCTCAATTGATCAGAACACATGTTTCCAATTCCGGTTCCCGATGGACATGATGGTCCGCGGTTGATCGAGAAGTCTGTTCCAAGCTTGGTGGAATAGCGCCCAGTTCTGTTAGTAGGAATTGAAGATCCTGTTTGAGACTCAGCTTTCGCGCATGAACTGCCAGATGGTTTCGACCGGATTGAGCTTCGGGGCTTGGGCGGCAAACGCAGGACCGTGATGTTGTCCGGCGCCTGAAGCTTTCCTGTCATGTGCTAGTTGGTTCGATCCATCATCAGGAGCACCTCAGGACCTTGAACGTTCTGGACGACTTCATCTGTGAGGGGCCTGGGCATTGAAGTGGCTATTTCCATCTCAGTCCTTCGCGTCATGCGCACGCTGGAGCGGATCATTGAATGGCGCGGCCAGCCGTTGAACATCCGAGTAGACAATGATCCGGAAAACGTCAGTGCTGGGCTTCAAGACGTGGGATCGGCTGGAATACATCCAGCCCAGCAAACCGCAGCAGAACGCCTATGTCAAACGTTACAACCGTACCGTGGGCCATGAATGGCTCGGACAATACATATTCGAAACGATTGAGGAGGCGCAGGACCACACAACGCGTTGGCTATCGCCATACAACAACGAGCGGCCCAACATGGCTATTGGCGGTATTACGCCCGCTATGAAACTGAAAATAGCCGCCTGAATTCCAGTTTTCAAACCCATTAAAAATGGGATGATTACCATTGTTCCGCCTCGTAATTTATTGAGGTAAAAAAAAATTATCAAAATCAATGCTCTATTAAAGCGATTGACTTGGTTTCAATTGGATACGGAATATTGTCTCAATGGCATCCTTCAATTCGGTAGTAGTTTCGGAGATATAAAGATTTTTCGAAGTTGAATGAAACTTAAATTCTTCTGCCCCGATATTATTTGTAATCACGGGCCTTTGGGCTGCAAGCGCTTCAAAAATCTTGAAATTTAACCCACCTTTTACTGTTATTGGAGCAAACACAACGTCAACAAATTTGTAAAACATTTCCGGACTTTTCACATAACCTAGTTTAATTATGTTAGGTTCACTTGAGTCAATAAATCTTGCAACATCACCAGCTACAACAAAAGTGCCGCCAGCCAGGAAAAAACCGATTTCTTTAAGTTGCTGAAGGCTCACGTTTAACGCTTCGACATTTGCTTGCATTCTGCCGCCAAAAAAACCAACTCTCAGGTTTGAATTCTCAGTTTTAGCAATTGGTGAGATCCATTTGAAGCTAGGTGGCGCATACTTCAATTTGCTAGTTCTAGATAATTCTCTAAATCTATTATAATCTTTCTTTGATATAGCAACAAAGCTCTTCCCACTTTCTAAAATCGCATTTTCTGTCTCTTTTTCTTTATTGAGAAGCCATCTATCAAATGCGCTATTGGTTAGTATACTTGCAGCGCGATCTTGCATAACGTCATGAGTGTCAACAAAAAGCTTTTCGATCTGAAATCTCTTGTCATAAGTCCATATGTAAGAACAAATCAGTACATCAGGATTCATCTTATTTATTGAATGGATATCTTTGTTAGACATTTTGCACGCTAAGAGGCGAATAAAAGTTGGTAAATAGTCGTTTTTGCGACGAATTGATCTTAGGAGAAAAGTAAGTACTTTATTTTGTATTCTCGCTATCAGATTCGTCTGGTAACTTTGAAAGGAGATCCCCATAGCGTACAATAGCGTACGAAATTTCTTAGGTATGTTTACACTAGAAGGAATAAGAATAGTAAGATCAGTTTTTGCGCACAGAGATACTGCTATATCAAAGCACCTCATTGCAGACCCATTTCTAATTGGAAATAGTTTTCCAGGATAAATAAGAAAAACAGTTTTTCGTTTTCTTCTCTGATTTGAGAAATGATCCGAAATGAGGGTTAGTCTATTTTGGTAAAAAACGTATATGCTTGAAACAGCGTGATTAAGCGTTTGAAATATCGTTTCGCGAAACTGATCGACGCTGGGGGAGCCTACAAAAATAATACGCTTAACCTCGAACGGCAACGTTGCAATTTGGTGCATTTCGTTCAACAGGATAGACGTTTGGCCAATATTCACATTGTCGCGTTCGAGACCATAGATGGCAAAGACGCCGTCGTTAGAAATCCTACTATTTTTTAGGAGTAGGTTTAGCTCAGTGCTGCAGGTACATAAAACTAGTGTGCTCATTTTACCTTTTTCTATACATCTCGACAGTTTTTGAGAAACGATCTATAAACTGTTTCGCGGGAATTGAATTTCCGAATTTAGGGTCCACGTATAGTGAGCTTTCAATCCACAAGGCGCAAACAATATCAATTATGGAGCGCGAACGAGTTCGAGAGCTGATAGTGACTTCATCATGCGTTAAGCCCCAATTGCTGTAATATGGCGCTCCAAAACACCTGACGGGCTTTTCTGCTATCAATGCCTCAAATCCCATGCCTGAAGTTACCACAAAAACTTTATCCACTACGTCAAATAGCGAGTGAGGGTTAACTTCAGTGTCTATCAGATGTACCCTGTTGAGCGACTTAAATGAAGCTATTCGAGTATTTGAAAAATAGCTATTCATGCCGCCTACTGTGGCATCGGGATGTCGCTTTAAAATAATCTCATGGTCTGTGTGCTCCAATATTGCCGTCTGTAGCATCCTGTTAAATGAGTGCTCGTCAGCTAGGCCTGATTTTATTGAAGCATCACCAAAACGTTGATCTATCAAGAGGATCTTTTTACGTCCATCTTTATACTGGTCAAGTTCAAGGTCAGGAGCATGATTATATTTTGATAGACGTTCTCTTCTATAAGATATAATAAAATCTGACGCTATTTGAGCGAGGTCGGCTGATGGCGACCAATCGCTATTGAGTGTTTGCTGGAATCTATTATCAGACCGAGCATCGTAGTATGCGCCTAAATCATCACACAAAAAAGACAGTCCTGGACTACCCTTCGCGCCTATTTCAATTGACCGAATAAAACCATCTTCAATTTGAACGTATGGCCTGCCAAGCTTCTTAGAGTTGGTATCAAATTTTTTCCTGGTGCGACTCATGGAAGTACCCCACCTTAAAAAAACTTCGCTGCGAGCACTTTCGTCAGAAAGTGAGTAACTATTTCCACCGAAAGTTCTCTCTTTAGATTTAGTGGCTTCCAGTATGTATTTTTGTACACCGTTGATGACTTCTAAGTTGTCGAGTTTATTAGCTAATGAAACGCTGTTAACTCCAACATTCATAAATTGCTTGTACTGTACAAATGATTGATCTCGATATCTGAGAAGGTTTGAGAGGAAAATTGGTGTCGATATGTCACGCAGTGCCTCAACACTTGCACTAGGAAGAAGAAGTCTATTGGTTCCTAAATACAAGATGTCATTCAACAGAGCGTTTTTATCAACTTCAGAAAAGAAACCGGCAAAACCCGATTGAAGTATATTGCTGACTTCGTCGTCTGAAAATATTTTCCCGGGCAGGACACCCACATTAGAAAAAGACAAATACTTGTCATAGTTCTTCTCTAGTGCGTCACGTTCGTCGACAATTACGATTGGGTTTCCTGTGTTTTCTGCGTATCGGGCCACGTCCCAGATGATGTTGTTATCATCTAGGTTGTCGGCGAATAGGAAGGTCGGTTTTCTATTATAGTGAAGGCCACAATGGAATATTACGTTCCGAAGCTTCATTTCCAGAGAGTTGTCTATGTCCTCTGGCTCATATTGTACAGTGTATTCTGAAATATTACGGCTATTAAAACCAATTTCCGCAACGGCTTGAGCAATCACCTCTTTATGAGGTAATGTATCGTCGAGGAGTATCGTGGAGAGAATACCTAATTTGTAATCTTTTTCGCATTTAAGTACTGATGAGATCAGTCTGGTCTTTAGTATTGATAGTATTGATTCATCGGAAAGTTTGTCTATTTTGAGTAAAATAGGTTTTAGGTTGTCATTTTGTGTTTTTATTCTTAGATTTTTATGCGAAATTACAAGGATAGCTACTTCATCGCTGCCACCGGGTCGGGTAAACGGAGTAATGTTGGGATGTGTGTTTCTGATAGGGGCGCGTTTCGGCTCAACTTCCCTCAGGCTAAAGAGGAAATGATACAAATCTACAGCCCAAGGTTGTTTTTTTAGCCAATTGGGACTTTTCTTTTCGATAAAAGAAGATAGTTTAAACTTATTCATCTGGACTGCTAGCCTCGTCGACAGGAAGTAGCAAGAAGTCGGAGCCAAAAGATTTTTTTACATAGTAATTGTGGTTATTACATAGAAATTTTATCGTGTTAATTTCGTTGCCAAATGCCTCTAATAGTAAAATTGGCTTGTCTCTCTTGATTGTTTCTATTGCGCCACTTACTACCTTATCTAGCATACCTTCCACGTCAATTTTCACGAAGCCTACTTTTTCGTTTTTAAACAGGTTATCTATGCTATCTATTTGGATTTCCCCATCGTTGCTCTCCTGCACTTCGTTTCCACCAATATTGAAAAAATTATTTTCATGTAGCGTCCCGCGTCCAGCGCCGGAACCGAGTGCAATGTTATGTAGATAAATGTTTTCAAGATTGTTTAATGTGATGTTTTCTTTGAAAATAGTAAGAACATGATCGTTTGGGTCAAAGGCAAAGACTTTACTCGCTCCGCATATTAAGCTAAAAAATATTGAGTGGTTACCGATATTGGCTCCTACGTCTATAACGTTAATATTTTTAAGATCGATGCCAATGTTTATCAAGTAACTAAGAATCTTAATTTGATAAAAATTTCGTCTTCTAATAATTTCCCGTTGCAGAAAGTCGTAATTACCTTCCGGTAGGTACATTTTGATCGATTGATTTCCAAAATTAAATGAAAATACTTTGTCTTTTTGAGAATGGAATTTTTCGATAGCGAAAATAGATCCTTGGAGGAATTCCAAGTGATTGCAGACCTGGTCAATTTTAGAAGATAGATTTTCAACCATTTTTAATAGTTGAACGTCGTTAACATCGCGACTTTCTGTCATGCTACCTCTTTTTTGTTTCTCTATTTCTTGGTTGGGTCGTCGGCACTCGTCGCCATTTTTTCGGTCTTTCAATAATCTAAGAACGGCTTTAGGTCCATATAATTTGCATCCAGCTTCGGTGCTTGGGCTCGGATCGCCAGCCATCTTTTCCATAGCTCCACTGTAACAGTCCAATGGAACAGGCGGATAGATAAGCCCTGTTGTTTCAACAGGTTATTGATTTCATTGAGGTCTTGATGGTGCTGCCGGAGAGATTTGAACTCTCGACCTCTCCCTTACCAAGGGAGTGCTCTACCCCTGAGCTACGGCAGCATCTGGCTTGTCTTTGGGACAGGCTCGGCGTCTGGCTGGGTGCTTGAAAAAGCTTGAGTTGCAAGACGCAAGTGCTGGTGCCGATCAGCGGTGCCGACCGGAATGAGGGGGCTTTTGCCATAAGAGCCTCTGGGACGCAAGCGGTGTTTTGGGATTTTTTTCCGGTGTCTTTTGAGGCCTTCGGAGAAAGCGTCGGGGATTGACCGGATCATGCCGCCAAGTTGTTGGGTTCAGGAGTTTTTCGCCTGTGGATATTAGGCAATCCGGTCGGTGATGTTGAGGAGTGGAGCAGGGTGCCAATGTGAGAGGAGCTAGCCGGTGCGAGGGCAGGGAAGCAGAGGCAGCGTTTTGGAAATTGTGGCCTGGCGTTAAGTTGGGTGAAGTGAGACGCCGCGTTCGACACGATACGTGTCGGCTGACCGCAGACAAATGTACGCCAGACTATGCCGGGCAGAGGGCAAACGCCTGTTGGAAACGGAGAGGCGTGATTGCTTGGTTTTTAAGTCAACAAAGCAACCTGTCTGCCATTGAGGAACTGCGAGATCCCTTGATGAAGTCCGTATGGAAACCTGAGCATGAACATAAAGGTGAAGACCTAAGTGCCATAAGATACGGCGAAGGCTCGAGAGGGAGTGGGAGCGCCGGGGACGGAGGAGCCCTATGCTCCGTCAAGCTCCCTCCCGAAGCGCGTGAGGTCGTTTTCATGTTGGTCGGATTTGGAGGGATCGGTCTGTTTGGAGAATGCGGAAGCGATACGTTGAACCGCGTTTTCGGCCTTTCTGGAATTTGAGGTAAAGCACCTCGCGCTTGCCTGGTCTTCCTCCTGTATAGCGCCGCATTTAGGGTGCGGCCCAACAAATGAAGCCATTTCCACGTCCTTCGGATTTGACCGGATTGGTCTTCCTCAGCGTGCGAAAGTTTGAAAGTGAGCAAGATTTCCTGCGCTTCCGCGCATTGAGTCAGACCAATCCGCCTCAAACCAACGGAAAGGCGGAGCGCTTCATCAAAACCCTTCACGAGGAGTGGGCTTGCGGAGTTCCGTACAAGACCTCTGAACAACGAAAGGCTGCACTGCCGCGATGGCTCGGCATCTACAATTGCCAACGCCCGCACGGCGGCATTAACTTCAAGACACCGATCACTCGGCTGACCTTAAAGTACTGAACAATCTCATTGGAAAGCACACCTAGGCAAGTTGCGGGCTGCTTGCTAGACAGGTGGACCGAGACATCACCAGATGAGCACGCCATGGGCGACAAAGATCAGCAGAAAAAGTCAGCGGTAAACACAGGCGAAAAAACCGGCAAACAGCGCGGTGAAAAGCCCGCGGATAAGGTGGAGGCCAAGTCCCGCGAAGACCGGCTGGCGGAAGCCCTGAGGGCCAATCTGCGACGACGCAAGTCTGCGTCCAAGAGCCGGGATGCCGACTGACGCACGCCAAGCCTGGCTGAAGGGGGGGGGCTTTTCCGTTGTGGGACCTGCATTTAAAGACAATGTGGTTTGAAACGGGTTTGTCTTCCTCAAGCTGCGGAAGTGCGGGCAATGTGGCCCGTTTGAAAGCTTTCGCAACGCCGGCGGAGGAAAAGTCCGTCCAAAGCCGAAGGACATGAAAATGGGGTCCTTGCATGGCGTCGACGAGTTTGATCGGGAATAGAGCCTGCTCCGCGATGCCTTTTAATGCGGTTTCGGCATTTTCCATGCCATGCCGCCTTCATTCGGTGAGCCGCACCCTGATCTGAAAATTGCCCAAACGCGGCCTGTCGCCTGCCTTGCATGGGCCATAAGTTACGTGTAGACCGCACGTTTGATGTGAGTTTGTTGACGTTTGCAAAGAGATGGCCGTGCGGAGCGCGCGGACCTGTTCGGGGAAAAACATGGACAGTATCAAGGTCATTGGCGGTTCGGAACTGAATGGTGTCATTCCGATTTCCGGCGCGAAGAATGCGGCACTGCCGCTGATGATCGCATCGCTCCTGACAGACGAGACCCTGACGCTGTCCAATGTGCCGCGCCTGCGTGACGTTGCCCAGTTGATGCAGATCCTGTCCAACCACGGGGTTGATTATTCGGTCAACGGCAAGCGCAGCGGTCAGGACGACCTTGCCGGGCAGACGCTGAACCTGACGGCCCGTGAAATCGTCGACACCACCGCTCCTTATGAGCTTGTTTCGAAGATGCGTGCCAGCTTCTGGGTGATCGGCCCGCTGGTTGCCCGCAGTCACGAGGCGCGCGTCTCGCTGCCCGGCGGCTGCGCCATCGGTACGCGGCCGGTGGACTTCTTCATCGACGGCCTGGCGGCGCTCGGTGCTGAAATCGAGATCGACGGCGGCTATGTGATCGTCAAGGCGCCCGGTGGGCTGAAGGGCGCACGCGTCGAGTTTCCGAAGGTTTCTGTCGGCGCAACACACACCATCATGATGGCGGCGACGTTGGCCAGCGGCGAGACGGAAATCGTCAATGCCGCGCGTGAGCCGGAAGTGGTCGACCTTGCCAAATGCCTTAAGGCCATGGGTGCGAAGATCGAAGGCGAGGGGACATCTACCATCCGCATCCAGGGTGTGCCGCGTCTTCATGGCGCGCACCATGCGGTTGTTCCGGACCGGATCGAAACCGGGACCTACGCCATGGCTGTTGCCATGACCGGCGGTGACGTTCTGTTGCAAGGCGCTCGTTCGGACCTTCTGGAAACGGCGCTCGAGACGCTTCGCCAGACCGGTGCAGACATCACGCAGACCGCTGACGGCATCAAGGTTTACCGTAACGGCAACGGAATTCAGCCGGTGGATATCACCACCGAACCGTTCCCGGGCTTCCCGACCGACCTCCAGGCTCAGTTCATGGCCCTGATGACAAAGGCCGGCGGCACCAGCCGGATCACCGAAACCATCTTCGAGAACCGTTTCATGCACGTGCAGGAACTGGCCCGCCTCGGCGCTCAGATCCACGTGGATGGCCGCACGGCAACGATCGACGGCGTTGCGACGCTGCGTGGTGCCCCGGTCATGGCAACGGATCTGCGGGCGTCCGTCTCGCTGGTCATTGCCGGTCTGGCAGCGGAAGGTGAAACGACGGTCAGCCGCGTTTATCACCTCGATCGCGGTTTTGAACGCCTGGAAGACAAGTTGACCCGCTGCGGCGCGAAGATCGAGCGCATCTCGGCCTGATCAAAGCATCGATTTACGGTGTGAAAGCATGGGCGGCGTGAACCGCGCGCAGCCCATGTAGTGCATTTTTCGCGAAATTTAATCCGCTGCTTGCCGCGCGATCACCCGGCCGCGCGAGGTGAAGGAAGGCCCCGGGCCACCGCTGCCGCTGGTCATGATGGCCTCGGCGATGGGGCTGAGGGCAGGGCTTTTAGACGACCACACGAGCAGGAAATTGGCTCCGACGCCCCCGGAGGTGTCGTTGATGGGGATCAGCACGGTTTTCGACTGCAGTGGCGCAAGCTTCACAGGCGACAAAAGCAGCTCGCGCAGCAAGGTGCCGTCTTCATTGTGATAATCGACGCGCTGAAGCGTTATGGTGGTTTCCGGGTCGACATTGTGGACGGCAAGCGTTGCCGCCAGCAGATCGGACCTGTTCGGATGAGAAAACACTCTCGAATAGGCTGGCACGTAGATGGTCTCACCGAGCACCTTTTCGGTGAAATCTTGTGCCTGAACCTGTGTAGGCACCTGGAAAAGAACCAGGCTGCCTGCCAGCAGACCGAGGCAGGTCAATCGTTTCAGCATCACGTGCCCATGCGTTTGAGTGGTGTTAGGGTATGGCCCTGATCTTCTGGCGCCACTTTCCTGAATGCGTGCCATGATTGCAAGACGGAAGGGGGCTGGTTGTCATTGGTCAGCGCCGGAACGGCCAGTAGGACGATGTTGGAGCGACTGCATGAATGCACAGACAATCCGTTTCCTGATCCAGCTTGCCTTCGCCTTTGCGGCCTTGTTTGCCGTGGTCTTTGTTCCGGCGCCCTATGGGCCGTCGCTCGGATTTTTCTTGCTTGTCTTCGGGCTCTGGTTTGGCCGGCGGATCTTCAAGCGGATTGCAACGCTGGACGAGATCAAGGCGGACTTGCGCCAGCGGGTGGATGAAGGGCCCTGAAGGCGCCTTGTTGCCGCAAGGCACGTTTCGCGGCATTGGAGATTGCCAAAACCATCATTCCCCATTAGGCAACAACCTTGGGACCGGGCAGAAAATCGCTTATATGCGTCCTGCCAGACAACGCATGACCGGATCAGAACAAGAGCAAATGGATCAGCTGAAACTTGCCGCCCTTGACCAGGAAGACCTTCAGGTTCTTTCCGCCCATCTGCAGGACGCCGTGATTACCGTCGCGGATATCCGCTACCTGCCGAAGGAGCAGAAGGCCGTGTTCGTGATGAACCGGTTCGTGTGGGACAAGGAAGCCGACAAGCGATCGAAGGAACACGAGCGCCGCCGCACGGCGCTGGCCTTTGCGCAGGTAAAGGCCATGAAGGCGCAGAACATCAACCAGAAGGCCAAGGGCGCCGTTCTGGAACTGCTCGCCGTCACCTTCGAGCCGGGAGAAGAGCCCGCCGGCACCATCCAGCTTGCCTTTGCAGGCGGAGGCAGCCTCGCGCTTGAGGTGGACTGTATCGAGGCGCAACTGTCGGACCTGGGAGCTGCCTGGTCCACGCCGAACCTGCCGCAGCACGACCTCAGCTGACCGCCCGCACGGAATGACAGACGGTGCCCGGCACCGCACACGATGGAGAATTGCGTGGTTCTACGCCTTAACATCAACGACGCCCGTTTTGAAGACCAGTTCAAGGCCCTGCTTTCCGGAAAACGGGAAGTGTCGGAGGATGTCGACCAGATCGTTCGCGATATTCTGGAGCGAGTGCGCACGGAAGGTGACAAGGCAGTCCTCGACTATACGGCCAGGTTTGACCGGCTGCAGGCTGAGAGCATGGCCGAACTGACGGTTTCCGCCGCTGAAATTGATGCCGCGCTTGCGAAGGTTCCGCAGGAGACGCTGGACGCCTTGCAACTCGCCCACGACCGTATTCATGCCCACCATGCTCGCCAGATGCCGAAGGACGACCGCTACACGGATCCCATCGGCGTGGAACTTGGGTCGCTCTGGACCGCTGTCGAAGCCGTCGGCATCTATGTGCCTGGCGGCACCGCCAGCTACCCGAGTTCCGTTCTGATGAATGCGGTGCCGGCAAAGGTTGCGGGCGTGGAACGTATCGTCATGGTGGTGCCGAGCCCGGACGGGGTGTTGAACCCGCTGGTGCTGGCCGCCGCCAGAATTGCCGGTGTCACGGAAATCTATCGCATTGGCGGCGCACAGGCCGTTGCTGCCCTTGCCTATGGGACGCAGACCATTGCGCCGGTCGCCAAGATTGTTGGGCCGGGCAACGCCTTTGTGGCAGCTGCCAAGCGCCGTGTCTTCGGCACGGTCGGCATCGACATGATCGCCGGACCGTCGGAAGTGCTGATCCTGGCCGACAGCGGCAACAATGCCGACTGGCTTGCAGCCGACCTGCTGGCCCAGGCCGAGCACGATACCGCCGCCCAGTCTATCCTGATCACCGACAGCGAAGACCTTGCAAGCCAGGTGGAAGCTGCCGTCGAAGCCCAGTTGAAAACCCTGCCGCGCGAGGAGGTCGCCCGCGCGAGCTGGCAGGACTATGGCGCTATCATTCTGGTCGATGATCTGGAGGCGGCAATGCCGCTCGCCAACCGGATCGCCCCGGAGCACCTGGAGCTGGCCGTCGCCGATCCGGAAGCCCTGCTGAAAAAGGTGCGCAATGCTGGCGCCGTGTTCCTGGGGCACTATACGCCGGAGGCCATCGGCGATTATGTCGGCGGGTCCAATCACGTGTTGCCGACGGCGCGGTCCGCCCGGTTCTCATCCGGGTTGAGCGTGCTGGAATTCGTCAAACGCACCTCGATCCTGAAATGCAATGCGGATAACCTGCGTGTGCTCGGGCCGGCCGCAATTGCCCTTGGTGAATCGGAGGGGTTGTCGGCGCACGCGCGCTCTGTTTCCATCAGGCTGAATTTATAGCTCCCGACTTGAACAAGAGGCTTCGACCAGATGAGCGAACCGCACCCGGATCCCGAACCGCAGAAAACCGGCGGCAAGCTGGTCGACGTGGTTTTGGATGAAGCCTCCATCGCCCGCTCGACACCGGAAGTGGAACACGACCGCGCCGTCGCGATTTACGACCTGATTGAGGAAAACACGTTCCAGCCGGTCGGGTATCCACCCACCAACTACGTGCTCAACCTGTCGGTGATCGAAAAGAAGCTGGTTTTCCGCATCAGGACGGATGATGACAAGGAAGTCGTCACGCATGTTCTGTCGCTGTCTCCGCTGCGCAAGATCGTCAAGGATTACGACCTGATCTGCGACAGCTATTACGAGGCGATCCGTCATGCAACGCCGAGCCAGATCGAGGCGATCGACATGGGCCGACGCGGTGTCCACAACGAAGGCTCAGCCATTTTGATGGAACGGCTGGAAGGGAAGATCCAGGTCGACATGCAGACGGCGCGCCGCCTGTTTACCCTTGTCTACGCCCTGCACTGGAAGGGCTGACGGATATGTCCGGGCCGGGCATGCGTCCGAGTGCGGTCCTGTTTGCCTGCGGAATGAATTCCGTACGCTCGCCCATGGCCGAAGCGCTGACAGCCAAACTTTTCCCGGGGCAGGTCTACGTGCGCTCTGCCGGCGTGCGATCCGGCAAGGTTGACCCCTTTGTGGATGCGGTCATGGCCGAAATCGGTGTGGACATGGGCAAGCACGTTCCCAAGACGTTCGAAGATCTGGACGAGTCCGGCTTCGACCTTGTCGTGACGCTGGCGCCTGAAGCTCACCACAAGGCGCTCGACATGACCCGGACGGAAGCAGTCGACGTCGAATACTGGCCGACCCTCGACCCGACGCTCGCCACCGGCAGCCGCGAGCAGATCCTTGACGAATACCGCGCCGTGCGCGACCAGTTGATGATGCGTATCAAGAAGCGGCTCGACTGGACGCCGCCACCGAGCGGCTGATGCCGGAGGACAGGAATGAAGTTTGAAATCACGGCGCCGGTGAAAACCGAGCGCCTGATGTTGCGGCCTTTTGCGGCTGGCGATGCGCAAGCCCTACACGCCTATCAGTCATTACCGGAGACCGCGCGGTATCATTTCTGGGAACCGCGCAGCCTGGAAGAAATCCGCACGAAGCTGACCGAGTGGGTGGAAATGTGCCGCCTCGACGGCGAGGGCACGCTGGCATTCGCAATCGAACGAAGGGAAGCACCCGGGCTGATTGGCGATGCCTCACTGAGGGTCACCAGTGTGGAGGCGTTGCAGGGCACCATCGGCTTTTCCCTCAACCCGGATTACAAGGGCAGGGGCTTTGCAACAGAGGCTGCCGCAGCGCTTTTGAAGATTGGCTTTGACGACCTGAACCTTCACCGCATTTTTGCGTGCTGCGATGCCCGCAACATGGGTTCCTGGAAAGTGATGGAACGCCTGGGCATGCGCCGCGAGGCCCATTTCCGCGAACATGCGCGCTTCAAGGGCGGCTGGGACGAAGAGTTTTACTACGCCATTCTGGAAGACGAATGGCGAAACCAGGTTCATGGAGACGGGTTTGGCGGCCGCGGCCGGCTGCAGGAGACGGCTTCCGCGCGATGAGCTTGGAAAATTGGCAGTTTCTTTGCATGGCGGTGGAAAGAAAGGTTCACTTTCGTTCCCTAATCCGTTAGTTTCCCCGGCACCCGCGGGCAGGGCCCGCTTTATTCAGGATATCAAATGGCCAAAGAAGAAGCTCTGGAGTTTCCGGGCGTCGTAACAGAACTGTTGCCGAATGCGACGTTCCGCGTAAAACTGGAAAATGATCACGAAATTATTGCCCACACGGCAGGGCGTATGCGCAAGAACCGTATCCGCGTTCTGGCGGGCGACAAGGTTCTTGTCGAAATGACCCCGTATGATCTCACCAAGGGGCGGATCACCTACCGCTTCAAGTAAGCGGATCTTTCAAGGTGACCCCGGCTGCAAGGCTCGCTCTTAAATGACCAATGCCCCTCAGTTGATCCTGGCCTCCGCCTCGCCGCGCCGCCTTGCGCTGCTGCAGCAGATCGGACTGGAGCCGGATCACCTTTTGCCGGCCGATATCGACGAAACGCCGAAAAAGCATGAGACGCCTCGCAGCCTTGCGCTGCGCCTGGCGCGGGCGAAGGCCGAGGCCGTTCGCCAGATGGCCGATGCGTCCGAAGCCATGCAGGACAGTGTGGTGCTGGCTGCCGACACCGTGGTTGCGGTCGGCCGGCGAGCCCTGCCCAAGGCGGAATTGACCGATCAGGCGCTGATGTGCCTGTCTCTGTTGTCCGGCCGTGGCCACCGGGTGTTCACCGGGGTGGCCGTTGCGGAGGCAAACGGCAAGGTCCGCTCCAAGCTTGTCGAAACGCGCGTGCGATTCAAGCGTCTGACGCGCAAGGACATGGACGACTATATTTCCTCGGGCGAGTGGCGGGGCAAGGCTGGTGGATACGCCATTCAGGGCCTTGCCGGAAGTTTTGTCGTCAAGCTGGTCGGTTCCTACCCGGCGGTCGTGGGGCTGCCCCTGGTGGAAACCGCGAACTTGCTGAGCTCGGCCGGTTACCCTGTCCATCAGGGCTGGGCGACCGCGGCAGCCTGACGCTGCCGGCACCGCGTTCGGCAAGCCGACGCCTCATTGCCGGCTGCTTCTCAGCAGTTGGCTACAGGCCGAAATCCGGAGACTGAAATGGCCGAAAGCCAGAAACCCGAACGGCGCATGCGTCCCTGTCCGATCTGCTCGAAATTGTCGACGCCGGACAATTATCCCTTCTGCTCCGATCGCTGCGCCAAGATCGATCTGAACCGCTGGTTCTCCGAAGGCTACACCATTCCGGTGGTGGAAACCGACGATATCGATGAGAGCAATTTTCCAGACGAAGACCGCTCCTGAAGACCTTGCAGGCCATGTGGGCCTGCAAGACTGTTAAGCGGCGAAATGCATGCCGGGCCATGCCTGCGTTGCAGGCAGGTCCAGGCACACCCGAACCTCACTTCCAGACGCCTTTACGCAAAGACCAGGGATCGGCACGCCGCTGTCGGTTTGACGAGGTCTGACCATTTGCCCTGCGAGACGGCTGATGCCTGGGCGTGACGGGAAAGAGATGGCCGGAATGTGCGATTTTTAGGCAGTGCTGCAAAAATATTTATCCGGCAAAATTTTTTTCAGTTTCGCCCCGTCTGGCACTTGCAGCTGTCATAAAACTGCACCAAGATCTTTTTATACCGGCGATCCTGACGTCCTCAATTCCGGTTGTTTCCGGGCGGGGTCATACCCTGTGTTGCGGGCGTGTGTGGGTCTTTAAGAACACCGGGAAGCCGGCGTCAGGCGTCTCGTTCCTGATACGGCATAACCAACCTATCCAAGGGCGAGGGTCCGATGACAAAACGTTTTCTGAGCGCCGCAGTGCTGTCCGTGACCACGGCACTGTCGACGGCAGCCTATGCCGATTATTCGCTGACGATCTTGCACACCAACGACTTTCACAGCCGCATCGAGCCGATCAACAAATACGACTCGACCTGCAGTGCGGAAGACAATGCAGAAGGCAAGTGTTTTGGCGGTACCGCGCGCCTCGACACGATCATCAAGGATCGCCGTGCAGCCAGCAACAACTCGATCCTCGTCGATGGCGGTGACCAGTTCCAGGGCACGCTTTTCTATACCTATTACAAAGGCAAGGCTGCAGCCGAGTTCATGAACAAGCTCGGCTACGACGGCATGACCGTCGGCAACCATGAATTTGATGACGGACCTGAAGTCCTGCGCGGTTTCATGGATGCGGTCGAATTTCCGGTCCTGATGTCGAACGCCGATGTTTCCAAGGAGCCTCAGCTCGCAGATGTGCTGAAACCTTCGATCGTGATCGAACGTGGCGGCGAAAAAATCGGCCTGATCGGTCTGACGCCGGAAGACACTGACGAGCTGGCCAGCCCCGGCCCGAATGTTTCCTTCACCGACCCGGTCGAAGCCGTCACCCGCGAAGCGGAGAAGCTCGCTGCTGAAGGCGTCAACAAGATCATCGTCCTCAGCCATTCCGGCTACAAGGTCGACAAGGAAGTCGCTGCCAAGGCACCGGGGATCGACGTGATCGTCGGCGGCCACACCAACACCTATCTGTCGAACACGTCGGACAAGGCCGAAGGCCCGTATCCGACCATGATCGACGGCCCGGACGGAACGCCGACCGCTGTCGTGCAGGCCTATGCCTACGGCAAGTTCCTGGGCGAACTTAACGTGACCTTTGACGACAATGGCGTCATCACCGAAGCGTCCGGTGAGCCGATCATCATCGACAACACCATCGTGGAAAACCCGGAACTGGTCTCGCGGATCAAGGAACTTGCCGAACCGCTCGACGAAATCCGCAAGGAAGTCGTTGCCCAGGCGGATGCCCCCATCGGAGCGGACCGGGAAGTCTGCCGGGCTCAGGTCTGTGAAATGGGTGTTCTTGTTGCAGACGCCATGCTGGATCGCGTGAAGAGCCAGGGTGTCCAGATTGCCATTCAGAACGGCGGCGGTCTGCGGGCCTCCATTGATGCCGGCGAAATCACCAAGGGCGAAGTTCTGACGGTTCTGCCGTTCCAGAACACGCTGTCCACTTTCGAACTCAAGGGTTCCGACGTGATCGCAGCTCTTGAGAACGGCGTCAGCCAGGTGGAAGAGGGGGCAGGCCGTTTCCCGCAGGTGGCCGGTCTGAAGTATTCCTTCGACAAGACCAAACCCGCCGGTGAACGGATCTCCGACGTCATGGTCATGGAAGGCGACAGCTACGTCCCGCTGGATCCGGAAAAGGTCTACGGCGTTGTGTCCAACAACTACATGCGCGGTGGCGGCGACGGCTACAAGATCTTCGCGACCAACGGCATGAACGCCTACGACTTCGGTCCGGACCTGGCAGATGTGGTTTCAGACTATCTTGCCAGCAAGAACGGTTACTCCGCTTACACGGACGATCGGATCACCGCAAAATAAGCTGTTCCAGCCCCTGGAAAGTCATTGGAAGCGCGCCAACCTTGGCGCGCTTCTTTCGTTTCCGGTTCCCGAGACGGCCCCCGTTCAAAGGCCGCCCCCGATGTGGGACCGTCAAACCACCGAGGCCGCAGGGCTGTTGCCCTCATGCCTTGGTGCCGCAATTGCCGGCATGCCCGGTGCACATTGGGTGTTCAGCCGTATGGGCTGTCGGGAAAACACTTTTATTTCAGTCGGTTATTTCGTTTCAAAGTTTTCAACAGGTGAGGTGAGGCCCTCGGGCAAAAAACTTTGCCGGGGTGCTGGACAAGGTTTCAGGGAGCCTCTATAAGGACCGGGCTTTCAGCGAACGGGGCTCGCCCCGGACCACTTGCAAGGCACGCCCAGATAGCTCAGTTGGTAGAGCAGCGGATTGAAAATCCGCGTGTCGCTGGTTCGATTCCGGCTCTGGGCACCACTCTCCCTACGAATTTTGCTAAAAATATCAAGACGTTGCTTCGCGGTGACACTCCGTGTGCCGTCATGCCAGTACCGTTTCACCGGTGATCGCGCGCAGAACTTCCCGTGCCACAATCCGGGCGACGGGCGTCAGAACCTGTCCTTTCCGGGTCAGGAAGGAATAGGTTTCAACCGACAGCGTTAGCTCGCTCTCCAGGGCGGTGATGGTGCCCGGGCTTCCGTCTGCATTTTCGGCAAAGCTGGAAGCGACAGACTGGGCAACGGCCGCGATCGAGTTGGTGCGCTGTACGGTGGCAATCGTAAACAGGAACGAAGAGGTTGTCAGAACCTTGGTGGGTAGGCCCAGTCCCTTGTCCCTCAGCGCCTGTTCGGTCGTCGTGCGAATTGGGGCGCCAACCGGTGGCAGCACCCAGTCGAATCCGAGCAGGGCGTCCGCAGGAATGGGGGCCGGAACGCGCGTCAGCGGATGATCCGTCCGGGCGACAAGGCAGGCAGGTTCGCGCAGGAGAGGGCGTTCCTCGAACAGCTCGGGATCCTCGTCCACCGGCACGCGGCTGAGGGAAAAGTCGAGGCGGCCATCTTCCAGCATCGGCGCAAGGTCGAGACTGGGCCCGACTTCCACGGATATGGAAATATCCGGGTAGCTGAGGCGGACATGCCGAATCGCGGGCAGGACATATTCGATTGCCGGGCCGGTGACCGAGCCGATGCTGACGTGTCCGCTCTGGCCGGACTTGTGCTGTTCGATGTCTCGCCCCGCATCGGCGAATTCCTGAAGGATGCGCACACAGCGTTCGGCCAGCTTGTAGCCGATGTCGGTCAATTCGATTCCACGGCCCGACCGCACGTAGATCTCGGCCTCCGCAACCCGTTCGATTTCCGAAATGAGACGCGACGCGGCCGGTTGCGACATGCCCAGAGCGTTGGCTGCATCGGTGAGGCGTGAGTGCTTTGCAAGCTCTGCGAGCAAACGCAGGTGGGAGATTTTCATTCCCCGTCGCAGCAAGTCGAGGCTCATGGCCGATTCCCATCATTTCATATCAATTGCGATATGTAATGATAATGAATAATAATTTGACCGTCATGTTGGTTTTCCATTTTGTACTCCCCGGCATCAACCCGTGAATGCCTGTGACTGAATAGGGCCGGCTGGGATCCGGTCCGGGAGGACGATATGAAATTTGTTTCAAAGGCGCTCGTCGCGGTAGCGGCGGCAGCAACCCTTATGTCCGGCGTCGCGCTGTCCGGCGCGGCAATGGCCCAGGACAAAGGCTCCATCGGCATCGCAATGCCGACGAAATCCTCGGCCCGCTGGATCTCCGACGGCAATTCCATGGTCGAGCAGTTCACTGCAGCCGGCTATGACGCAGATCTGCAATATGCCGAAGACGATATTCCGAACCAGCTCGCCCAGATCGAGAACATGATCACCAAGGGTGTGGACGTTCTGGTCATCGCCGCCATCGACGGCACCACGCTTTCCAACGCTCTTGAAAATGCCGCAGCTTCCGGCATCAAGGTCATCGCGTATGACCGCCTGATCCGTGACAGCGGCGACGTCGACTATTACGCCACTTTCGACAACTTCAAGGTCGGCGTGCAGCAGGCAACGTCGCTTGTGAATGGTCTGAAGGAGCGTTTCGGTGATGGCCCTTACAACGTCGAACTTTTCGGCGGATCTCCGGACGATAACAACGCCTACTTCTTCTACAATGGCGCAATGTCCGTTCTGCAGCCGCTGATCGACGATGGCACCATCGTCATCCAGTCCGGCCAGATGGGCATGGACACGGTCGGCACCCTGCGTTGGGATGGCGCTGTCGCACAGTCCCGCATGGATAACCTCCTGTCCGCTCACTACACCGACAAGCAGCTCCATGGCGCGCTGAGCCCCTATGACGGCCTGTCCATCGGCATCCTGTCTTCTCTCAAAGGTGTCGGCTACGGCTCCGGCGATCTGAAGATGCCGATTGTCACCGGTCAGGACGCCGAAGTTCCGTCCGTGAAGTCGATCCTGGCTGGCGAGCAGTACTCGACCGTTTTCAAGGACACCCGCGAACTGGCCCGCGTCACCGTCGGCATGGTTGATGCCCTTCTGGGCGGCGGCGAGCCGGAAATCAACGACACCACCACCTACGACAACGGTGTGAAGGTCGTTCCGTCCTACCTGCTGGAGCCGGTGTCCGTCGACGCCAGCAACTGGGAAGAAGTGCTGATCGGCAGCGGTTACTACACCGAAGACCAGATCAAGTAACACCCATAACGGCCTGGAGCATCCCGCATTCAAGTGAATGCAAGGAAGATGCTCCAGCCCTTCAAAAAGGGTCAGCTTCCGGAGGCTTAATCCAGAGAGATTGAGCCTCCACTGATCCGGTAGCACTTACCGCCCATCGACATGGACATTCCGTTCTTCCCGGCAGTCTGGGAAGCGCGGAACGGACCCGGACCCTGATTGTTCGGCGCGATGGGCGGCTCTTTCCTCGGAATTCGGAGAACGGGGTCGATGGCACTCCTTTCCATGCAGAACATCAGCAAGACCTTTCCCGGCGTGAAAGCGCTGGACCGGGTCAACCTGGATGTCCAGAAAGGCGAAATTCACGCAGTCGTCGGCGAGAATGGCGCAGGCAAATCCACGCTGATGAAGGTTCTGTCCGGCGTCTATCCGCATGGACAATATGACGGCGAGATCATTTTCGAAGGCGAACCGGCCCGCTTTTCCGGCATCTCGGACAGTGAGAAGCAGGGCATCATCATCATTCACCAGGAACTTGCCCTGGTACCGCAGCTGTCGATCGCGGAAAATATCTTCCTGGGCAACGAGTGTGCCCGCAAGGGCGTGATCGACTGGCGGAAAACCAACCAGCGGACCGAAGAACTGCTCGCCAAGGTCGGTCTTTCGGAGCCGCCCACGACCAAGGTCGATTCCATCGGTGTCGGCAAGCAGCAGCTTGTCGAGATCGCCAAGGCGCTCTCCAAGGACGTGAAGCTGCTGATCCTGGACGAGCCGACCGCGGCGCTGCAGGAAAACGACAGCCGGAAGCTGCTGGACCTGATGCTGGAGCTCAAGGCGCAAGGCGTCACCAGCATCATCATTTCACACAAGCTCAACGAAGTCCGCTATGTCGCTGACAGCGTCACCGTGATCCGGGACGGCATGACCGTGTCGAACCTCGACGCCAAGGCCGGCCTGAGCGAAGACGATATCGTCCGCGACATGGTTGGCAGGGACATGACCCACCGGTTCCCGGAACACAGCCGCACGCCGGGCGATGTCCTGATGGAAGTTGCCGACTGGAGCGTCTGGCATCCCGAACATTCCGAACGGCGGGTGATCAAGAACGCCTCGTTCAATGTCCGTGCTGGAGAAGTCGTCGGCATTGCCGGGCTGATGGGATCCGGGCGGACCGAACTGGCCATGTCGATCTTCGGCCGTTCTTACGGTCGCAACATCACCGGATCGGTGAAGCTCAAGGGGCAGCCGATTGACGTCAGTACGGTGGACCGGGCGATTTCAGCGGGCATTTCCTACGTCACCGAAGACCGCAAGGCTCTGGGGCTGGTGCTGGACGAGACGATCCGGTTCAACACGACGCTCGCCAACCTGGACGGCGTTTCCTCCGGTCCTATCCTCAAGCGCAACGAGGAAACCCGCGTTGCCGAGCGATACCGGGAAGCCCTGGCGATCCGCACCCCGTCGGTGTTCCAGAAAACGGTCAACCTGTCCGGAGGCAATCAGCAGAAGGTGGTGCTGGCCAAATGGCTGTTCACCGCACCGGAAGTGCTGATCCTGGATGAGCCGACCCGCGGTATCGATGTCGGCGCCAAATATGAAATCTACACCATCATCAACGACCTCGCCGCGCAGGGCAAAGGCGTGGTCATGATCTCGTCCGAGATGCCGGAACTGCTCGGCATGTGCGACCGGATCTACGTCATGAACGAAGGGGCTCTCGTTGGCGAACTTGCCGCCGGCGATGCGAGCCAGGAGCGCATCATGTCGCTCATTGTCAACGAATGAGAGAAAAACCCATGGAACTGGCTGATAGCGACACCAATGCAACGCCGGTCGTGAAGACCAAGGGCATCGGCGAGTATATCTCCTCGCATATGCGGCAATACGGTCTGTTGTTCGCGCTGATCGCGGTCATGGCCTTCTTCGAGGTCGTCACCGATGGCACGCTGCTGCGCGCGGTGAACATCACCAACCTGCTGCTGCAGAACTCCTACATCATCATCATGGCGCTCGGCATGTTGATCGTCATCGTTTCGGGCAACATCGACCTGTCGGTCGGCTCGGTAATGGGCTTCATCGGCGCACTTGCCGCCGTCATGATCGTCAACTACGACCAGTCGCCCTATCTGACAATGATCGTGTGTCTTGCCATCGGCGGGCTGATCGGTGCCGCCCAGGGCTATTGGGTCGCCTACTGGAAGATCCCGTCCTTCATCGTGACGCTGGCCGGCATGCTCGTCTTCCGCGGCTTGTCGCTCTGGCTGCTGGAAGGCCAGTCGGTCGGCCCGTTTCCGAAGGAATTCCAGATCATCGCCACCGGTTTCGTACCGGATCTGTTTCCGGCAGGCATAGGGGCCGCGCTGGCGGATCTCTTCGGGGCCCGCAAGGTCAACGTCCTGGCGCTTGCGACAGGTATCGCCGCTGCTGCCCTGGTGGTGTGGATCGGGCTGCGTCAGCGGGCCCAGAACAAGGCCTATGGCATTGAGGATGAGCCCACCAGCTTCTTCGTCGTCCGCAACGTGATCATCGCCGCCGCACTGATTTTCGTGATGTTCAAGCTGTCCCTCTTCCGGGGCCTGCCGAACGTCTTGATCACCATGGGCATTCTGACGATCATCTATGCCTTCATCACCGAAACCACCACGGTCGGCCGCCGGATCTACGCCCTCGGCGGCAACCAGAAGGCTGCCAAACTGTCCGGGATCAAGACCGAACGGCTGACCTTCCTGGCCTTCACGAACATGGGTGTGCTGGCTGCCGCAGCGGGTCTTGTCTTCGCGGCACGGCTCAACACAGCAACGCCAAAGGCGGGCTTTGCGCTGGAACTGGATGTGATCGCGGCCGTCTTCATCGGCGGAGCGTCCATGTCCGGCGGGGTCGGCACCATCATTGGCGCGGTCGTCGGCGCATTCCTCATGGGCGTGCTCAACAACGGCATGTCGATCATGGGGATCGGTATCGACTACCAGCAGATGATCAAGGGCCTCGTGCTGCTCGCCGCCGTTATTTTCGATGTCTACAACAAGAACAAGCAGGGGTAACTCTATGCTGATTTCCCAGATCCTGGACGATGCCGGCAATCGGGCCGTGGTCGTTCGCAATGGCAGCGAAGCCTCTGTCCTGAAGGGCGTTGCCTCCACCTATGACCTGGTTCAGGAGGCCATTGGAAAAGGCCAGAGCCTGACCGAATGCATCCGTGGTCATGAACTTGGTGCGGCTGTCGATCTGGAGCAGCTTGCTTCAAAGGGCCGCCTGCTGCTGCCGATCGATCATCCGGATGCGGCCCATATGCATCTGACCGGCACGGGGCTGACCCATCTCGGGTCGGCCGCGACCCGCGATGCCATGCATGCCAAGGCCAAGAACGACGAAGCCAGCATGACCGACAGCATGAAGATGTTTCAGCTGGGTCTGGAAGGGGGACGTCCGGAAGCCGGGCAGGTCGGCGTTCAGCCGGAGTGGTTCTACAAGGGCAACGGGTCTTGCGCCGTGGCGCCGGGCGGCGATCTTGTCAGCCCCGGTTTCTGTGAGGATGGCGGCGAAGAGCCGGAAGTTGCCGGCATCTATGTGATCGCGGATGACGGAACGCCGTTCCGTGTCGGCTTCGCGCTCGCCAACGAGTTCTCCGATCACGTGATGGAACGCCAGAACTATCTCTATCTGGCGCATTCCAAGCTGCGTCCGGCTTCCTTCGGTCCGGAACTCCTGGTCGGTCCGCTTCCGGAGAAGGTCGAGGGCACCAGCCGGATTTACCGCGACGGTGCCGTGCTGTGGGAAAAGCCGTTCCTGTCGGGTGAAGCCAACATGTCCCACACGCTGGCGAACCTGGAACACCATCATTTCAAATATGACGTTTTCCGTCAGCCGGGCGATCTGCATGTGCACATGTTCGGCACGGCAACGCTTTCCTTTGCCGATGGCATTGCCTGCCGGGAAGGGGACGAGGTGGAGATTTCCGCGCCGGGCTTCGGCGTTCCCCTGAAAAACCGTCTTGCCTTCAAGGCCGCGGAGGCTGGGGCAGCTCAAGTGAAGGTTCTTTAGATCATGGCATTCAAACCGGCAAAATGGCCGCGCAAGCTGCGGTCGGCCGAATGGTTCGGCGGCACCAGCCGCGACCATATCTATCACCGTAGCTGGATGAAGAACCAGGGACTGCCGGACGATCTCTTCGACGGCCGCCCGGTCATCGGCATCTGCAACACCTGGTCGCAGCTGACACCCTGCAACGCGCATCTGCGCGATCTGGCGGAGCGGGTCAAACACGGGATTTATGAGGCCGGTGGTTTCCCGGTCGAGTTCCCCGTGTTCTCGACGGGTGAAAGCACGCTGCGTCCAACAGCGATGATGTTCCGCAACCTTGCCAGCATGGATGTGGAAGAGGCGATCCGGGGCACGCCGCTGGATGGCGTCGTCTTGCTTGTCGGCTGTGACAAGACCACACCCTCGTTGCTGATGGGCGCCGCTTCCGTTGATATTCCGGCAATTGTCGTCACCGGCGGGCCGATGCTGAACGGCTGGTTCCAGGGCGAGCGCGTTGGGTCCGGCACGCATCTTTGGAAATTCTCCGAGGCCGTGAAGGCGGGTGAGATGACCCAGGAGGAGTTTCTGGAGGCCGAGGCCGCCATGAGCCGGTCTCCGGGAAGCTGCAACACCATGGGCACCGCGTCCACCATGGCCTCAATGGCCGAAGCGCTGGGCATGGCCTTGTCCGGCAATGCCGCCATCCCGGCCGTCGACAGCCGCCGCCGGGTGATCGCGCATCTCTCCGGCCGGCGGATCGTTCAGATGGTCAAGGACGATCTGAAACCGTCCGACATCCTGACCCGGGAAGCCTTCGAGAACGCGATCCGCACCAATGGCGCCATCGGCGGGTCGACCAATGCGGTCATCCATCTTCTGGCCATCGCCGGCCGTGTCGGCATCGACCTCTCGCTCGATGACTGGGACAAGGCCGGCCGGGACATTCCGACCATCGTCAACCTGATGCCGTCAGGCAAATACCTCATGGAAGAGTTCTTCTACGCGGGCGGCCTGCCGGTGGTGATCAAGCGCCTCGGCGAGGCGGGCATGCTCAACAAGGATGTTATTACCGTTTCCGGCGAGACCATGTGGGATCAGGTCAAGGACGTGAAGAACTGGAACGAGGATGTCATTCTGCCGGCGGACAAGGCGCTGACCAGCCAGGGCGGCATCGCGGTTTTGAGGGGCAACCTTGCACCCAATGGCGCTGTTCTGAAACCGTCCGCCGCGTCGCCGCATCTGATGCAGCACAAGGGCAGGGCAGTGGTCTTTGAGGATATCGACGACTACAAGGCCAAGATCAACGACGACGCCCTCGATATAGACGAGACCTGCGTCATGGTGCTGAAGAACTGCGGCCCCAAGGGGTATCCCGGCATGTCGGAAGTCGGCAACATGGGCCTGCCGCCGAAGGTGCTGAAGAAAGGCATCACCGACATGGTCCGCATCTCGGATGCACGCATGTCCGGCACGGCCTATGGCACTGTTGTTCTGCACACGTCTCCGGAAGCCGCCGCCGGCGGCCCGCTGGCGGTCGTGCAAAACGGCGACATGATCGAACTGGATGTCCCGAACCGGAAAATTCATCTGGATATCTCCGAAGAGGAACTGTCCGCGCGGCTTGCAGACTGGAAACCGTCCCACCATGTTCCGGACAGTGGCTACGCGCGGTTGTTCCATGACCACGTCCAGGGGGCCGACACAGGCGCCGACTTTGACTTTCTGAAAGGCTGCCGCGGCTCGGCCGTGCCGAAGGATTCACATTGATGGCAGAAAAACTGGCGCTGGTGGGTATCGGCAAGATCGCCCGCGATCAGCATATTCCGGCAATTGCCGGCAATTCCGACTGGCAACTGGAAGCAGCGGTTAGCCGGCACGCCGGGGTCGATGGCATCGATCATTTCGAAACGATCGATGCACTGTTGGAAAACCGGCCGGACATTACGACGGTGTCGCTGGCCATTCCGCCGCAACCGCGGTTCGAATATGCGGCCAAGGCTTTGAAAGCCGGCAAGCACGTGATGCTGGAAAAGCCCCCGGGCCAAAGCCTGGCCGAATGCTACGCCCTGGAGGCCCTGGCAAAGGAAAACGGGGTGACGCTGTTCGCGACCTGGCATTCGCGCTACGCCGATAGCGTGCCGGCGTTGAAAGCCTTTCTGGCCGAACGCACGTTGAAACGGCTCAAGATCACCTGGAAGGAAGATGTCCGCCGCTGGCATCCCGGCCAGGAATGGATCTGGGAACCGGGCGGCATGGGTGTCTTCGATCCGGGTATCAATGCACTGTCGATACTGACGGAAATTCTGCCTTACCCGGTTCACATTACCGCGGCGACGTTGGAGTTTCCGCAGAACCGGGCAACACCGATCGCCGCCGCGCTGACCTTTGCCGACCCGGCAGGTGCACAGATGTCCGCCGATTTCGATTGGCGTCAGGAAGGACCCCAGACGTGGGACATCGACGTGGAAACCGACCGGGGCGCCGCAAAGCTGTCACTTGGCGGTGAGAGGCTGGAAATCGACGGCGAGCCCGTTATACAGGGGGCGAACCATGAATATGCCAACCTCTACGTCCGCATGGCGGATCTGGTGAAATCAGGTGCGAGTGACGTTGATCTCTCGCCCATGATCCATGTTTGCGACGCCTTCTCACTCGGGCGGCGCGTCATCACCGATCCGTTCGAATTTTAATCCATCTTCAAAACCAGAAGGTTTGACATGACATTTATGCCTCACGGTAAGCAGCTTGTTGCAGGGCAATGGGTTGCCAGCGATGCAACATTCACCTCCGAACCGGCGCATGGCGCGTCTCACTCCTTTTCCGTGGGAACCGTCGATCAGGTCGACGCTGCCTGCCGGGCCGCGGAAGAAGCTTTCTGGAGTTTTGGCTATTCCAGCAGCGAGGACCGGGCGAAGTTTCTGAACGCCATTGCCGACGAGATCGAGGCACGGGCGGACGCTATCACTGAAATCGGCACGTCCGAAACCGGCCTGCCGGAAGCACGCCTTCAGGGCGAACGCGGCCGCACAACCGGCCAGCTTCGTCTTTTTGCCTCGCATATTCTGAAAGGCGACTATCTCGACAAGCGTCATGACGAAGCCCTGCCGGACCGCCAGCCTCTGCCGCGCCCGGACCTGAAAATGGTGCAGCGCCCGATTGGGCCGGTCGCGGTTTTCGGCGCTTCCAACTTCCCGCTGGCATTCTCGACGGCCGGTGGCGACACGGCATCGGCACTGGCTGCGGGCTGTCCCGTGGTTGTGCGCGGCCATCCGGCTCACCCGGGCACGGGCGAGATCGTCGCTGAGGCAATTGCCGCGGCCATAAAGTCCTGCGGCCTGCATCCGGGCGTCTTTTCCTTCATCCAGGGCAATGGCCACGAAGTGGGGCAGGCCCTCGTGCAGCACCCGCTGATCAGCGCTGTCGGCTTCACCGGTTCACTGCGCGGCGGCCGTGCCCTGTTCGACCTTTGCGCACAGCGCCCTGTGCCGATCCCCTTCTTCGGTGAACTCGGATCGGTCAATCCGATGTTCGTGCTTCCCAAGGCCCTTTCCGCGCGCGGTGCGGATATCGCCAAGGGCTGGGCCGGGTCGCTGACCATGGGCGCCGGTCAGTTCTGCACCAACCCGGGCGTCCTTCTGATGCTCGACGGTGCGGACGCCGACGCTTTCGTCAAAGCTGCCACCGAAGCTCTCAGCGGCATGGGCAAGCAGACCATGCTGACAGACGGCATTGCGGAAGCCTTCCGAGCCGGTTCCAAACGGGTCGCCGCGTCCAGCGGTGTCCGTGAACTGATCGGCACCTCGTGCGAAACCCGTGAAGCCGCGCCTTACGTCTTTGAAACCACCGGTGACAACTGGCTCGCCAACGAGGAACTGGGCGAGGAAGTCTTCGGCCCGCTCGGCATCGTGGTGCGCGTCAAGGATGAAGCGCAGCTTCTGGATATTGCCAAGAGCCTGGAAGGCCAGCTCACCTGCACGCTGCAGATGGACGCGGGCGACATGGACCTTGCCCGTAAGCTGATGCCGGTGCTGGAACGCAAGGCTGGCCGCGTGCTTGCCAATGGTTTCCCGACCGGTGTGGAAGTTGCCGACAGCATGGTTCACGGCGGTCCTTACCCGGCATCGACCAACTTCGGCGCCACTTCCGTCGGCACCCTGGCCATCCGTCGCTTCCTGCGTCCGGTCTGCTACCAGAACCTGCCGGACGACCTGCTGCCGGCCAACTGAACCGGCGAGTAATTAGATAAAGACCTCATCCTGAGGAGCGCACCTGTGTGCGTCTCGAAGGATGGGCCACTTGCTCCGAGCAAGGTGCCCATCCTTCGAGACAGGCCTGCGGCCTTGCTCAGGACGAGGTTTTTTTGTTTGTGAGTCCAGGGAGCTAGGCTGGCAGCGCGCGAATTCGGCGATGAGTCTCAGATATTCAGTTCGATCTTCCGGCCGGCCAGAATGACGGCGACCATGGCGTCATGGGCGGCCTTTGCGTCTCCGGCCTTGATGGCCGTGACGATGGCCCGGTGGCGCTCGACGAATTCGTAGGTTTCCTGGTCGTTGCGTTCGTTGGCTTCGGCAATGAACAGGGAATAGAGCGCGGCCTGAACGAGATCTCCGAGCGATTGCAGGAAGCGGTTTCCGGAGAGCTTCAGGATCATCTTGTGAAATTCCAGATCGGCCACCGCAACGGCCGCTCTGTCCTTGCCGGTGGCAAGGTTGTCGCAAAGCTTGGCCAGGGTCACGCATTCCGCATCGGTGGCGCGCTTGGCGGCGCTGCCTGCGGCCGCCGGTTCGAAAATCAGGCGGATCTCGAAGAGGTCTTCCAGGAACGGACGCTGGTTGTTGAGGGCGGCATGCCAGCGCAGGACGTCCGGATCGAACATGTTCCACTCGGATGCCGGCCGGACGTGTGTTCCAACCTTGGCCTTTGACTGGATCAGCCCCTTGGCAATCAGCGTCTTCTTTGCTTCCCGCACCACCGTGCGCGAGACGTCGAACATTTCCGAAATGTCCGGATCCAGAGGAATCATCGTTTCCGGTGGATACTCACCTGCAACGATGGCCCTGCCCAGTTGCTCGACAACCTGATCGGTGTGGTTTCCGATCTGGCTTCCCAACCCGCCGGTGGCGACGAAGGTCATGATTGCGCGGCGAACTCTGTCGCTGGTTTTCTGCGCAGTGTCGTTGCCCAAGTGAGTCCCTTCTGAAGCAAGATGAAGCCGAAGAGCAAGCCGCCGATCACGATCTTTGTCCACCAGCTCGAGAGCGTTCCGTCGAACACGATAAAGGTTTGTATCAACCCCATGATCAAAATGCCAAAAAATGTGCCTGCGACAAAACCCGTGCCTCCGGTGAGCAGAGTGCCACCGATCACCACTGCGGCGATTGCGTCAAGTTCGACCCCGACCGTCGCCAGCGAATAGCCTGCAGAGGTATAGAGCGAGAAGATGATTCCGGCGAGGCCGGCAAGGCCGCCGGATGTGGCGTAGATGCCGATGGTGGTCCGGGCGAGGGGAACGCCCATCAGCCGTGCCGTCGACAGCCCGCCGCCAAGAGCATAGACATTCTGGCCGAAGCGGGTGCGGTGGGCGACGATGATGCCGGCAAGGAACGTCAGCAGCATGATGATGCCGGTGAGCCGGAACCGCCCGCCGCCAGGGGCTTTCCAGTAAAGCGACTGCAGCGTGTCGTAGAACTCGTGTGTGATCGGCACGCTGTCGGTCGACAGCACATAGGCCGCGCCACGCGCCAGAAACATGCCTGCCAGCGTCACGATGAAGGGCGGCATCTCCAGATAATGGATCATCGCCCCCATCGCCGCGCCGAAGGAAATGGTGATCGCCAGGACCAGGACAAAGGCGACCAGCGGATGGATCGAGGTGTCCCTCAGGATCACAGCCAGAAAGACGCCGGTAAAGGCGATCACCGAGCCGACCGACAGGTCGATGCCCCCGGAAAGGATCACGAAGGTCATGCCGACGGCGGCAATTCCGAGAAAGGCATTGTCCGTCAGAAGGTTTGCCACGACCCGTGTCGACAGCATCGCCGGGTATTGCGAAGCGCACAGCGTGAAGGCCAGCAGGAAGGTGGCGATGGTTATGAGAAGCGGAAGATGGGTGGAGCGGATCATTGCGGGCTTTCTTTCGCTTCCTTGATGGGCTCGGCAGGCTGGGGCTCCGCAGAAGCCCGCAAGATGTAAAGCGCGTGTTTCACGGTCGGAGACTGAATGACCAGGATCGCGATGATGATCAGCGCCTTGATGACCAGGTTGAATTCGGGCGGCATGCCGGACAGCAGGATCACCGAATTGACCGACTGGATGATCAACGCGCCCAACAGCGACGCGATGATGGAAAAGCGTCCGCCAAGGAGGGAGTTGCCGCCGATAACGACGGCCAGGATGGCATCAAGCTCCAGCCAGAGACCGGCATTGTTGGCGTCCGCCCCTTTGATGTCGGCTGCGACGATGACGCCGGCCAGCGCCGCACAGACACCGGAAATCAGATAGACCGAGATGATCAGCACGCGGCTGTTGATGCCGGCAAGACGAGAAGAACTCTCGTTGATGCCGATGGCCTCGATCAGCATGCCGAGCGCCGTCTTGCGAACCGCGGCCGTAACCGCCAGGCCGAGCGCAATCCAGATCAGGATCGGCGTCGGAATGCCGAGGATTGTTCCGGCTCCCAGGTGAATAAGCCCCGGATCCAGGAAGGTCAGGATCGTTCCTTCCGTCACCAGCTGGGCAATGCCTCGTCCGGCCACCATCAGCACCAGCGTCGCGACGATCGGCTGAATGCGCAGGACGGCAACCAGCACGCCGTTCCACAGGCCGCAGATCGCGCCGACGGCGAGTGCGCCGGTCAGGGCGACCTGCCAGCCGTGACCATCGACGGCGAGGGAGGCGGCGACCGCGCCGGCAATAGCCATGACGGCCCCCACTGACAGATCGATGCCTCTGGTCGCGATGACCAGGGTCATGCCGATGCACAGGAGGGCTGTCGGCGCGCCACGATTGAGCACGTCGATCAGGTTGCCGAAAAGACGGCCGTTCTGGAACTCGATCCGGAAGAAATCCGGAAAGACCATGAAATTCAGCATCAGCACGGCAGCCAGAATGATCAGCTGCGGCGTGATCCGCCGGAGGGTGTTGTGAACATGTGCGGTCATCACACGGCCTCCGCCATGGGTTCGTCGGCAATGGCCGCGACAATGTTGGAGGTGGTGATGTCGTCACCGGTGAGTTCGCTGACCTGGCGCCGGTCGCGCAGCACGATCACCCGGGTGGAATAGGCCACGAGCTCTTCCAGCTCGGACGAGGCCACAAGAAGGGCCATGCCGTCCTCTCGGAGTTTTTCGATAAGCGCGATGATTTCCGCGTGGGCGCCCACATCGATGCCGCGTGTCGGCTCGTCCAGGATCAGAAACGCCGGATTGGTCGCCAGCCATCTGGCAAGCAGTGCCTTCTGCTGATTGCCACCCGAGAGCAGGCGGATCGGCATGTCCAGGCTGGCAAGGCGAATGTCGAGCGCCTTTACATAGGCTTCCGCCAGTTCGTTGACCTTGGCCTTCGGCAGGGGGCGGAACCAGCCCTGGCGGGCCTGCAGGGCCAGAATGATATTCTCCCGCACCGAAAGGTCGCCGACGATACCGTCGCTCTTGCGGTCCTCCGGGCAAAGGGCAAACCGGTGCGTGACAGCCTCGCGCGGGTTCCGGATGCTGATCTTCTTGCCTTCCAGACGCGCGTCGCCCTGGTCAGCCTGTACGGCACCGAAGATGATTTCGGCAGTTTCCGTGCGTCCGGACCCCAATAGACCGGCAAGACCGACGACTTCGCCCTTGCGAACGGTCAGGTCAAATGGCGTGATCATGCCGCGTTTGCCGAAATTGGTGAGTTCTATCAATGTGTCGCCGGTTGCCGGCGGAGCGCGGTCGTGGATGCGGTCTTCCAGTTGCCGGCCGAGCATCAGCGTCACGATGTCGGTCTGGCTCGCGTCTGCAAGGCGCCGTGTGCCCACGACACGGCCATTTCGCAGCACGGTCGCCCGGTCGGATATCTCGAAGACCTGATCGAGAAAGTGGGTGATGAAGACGATGGCAAGGCCGCGTGCCTTCAGCTTTTCGATGACGGAGAAAACAAGGTCGACCTCGTCCCGGTCAAGACTGGCGGTCGGTTCGTCCAGGATCAGAACCTTGCCCGAAAGCTCGACGGCGCGCGCAATCGCAACCACCTGCTGCACGGCAACGGAATAGGCCGACAGCGGTTCTGCCGGATTGACGGACAGGCCGAATTCGGCAAGCAGGTCCCGCGCCATGGTCATCATCTTGCGCTGGGAAATGAAGCCGTGCCACATCGGCTGGCGGCCGAGAAAGAGGTTCTCCGCAACAGTCAGGTTCGGCAGCAGGTTCACTTCCTGATAGACGGTGCCGATCCCCAGTTTCTGGCTGTCCTGGGTGCTGTTGGGCGAGATTTCCTGATTGTTCAGGACGATGGTGCCGGCGTCGCGCCGGTAGGCTCCGGTCAGGCACTTGATGAGGGTGGATTTTCCGGCCCCGTTTTCACCGAGCAGTGCATGCACCTCACCCGGATACAGGGTCAGGTCCACCGCATCCAGCGCTATGGCCCCCGGAAAGAATTTGGATATGCCCCGGCATTCGAGCACAGGGTCGGTTACGCTCGCCATGTATCGGCTTCCCCCGAAGTCAGTCTACCTGAACCTTGAGATGCCGGGCAGCGAACCGCCCGGCATCGGGATCATTCTTAGTATCCCAGGTCTTTCTTCATCTCGTAGATGGCCATGTTATCATCTTTGAGCGTATAGAGTTTGGACTCGGTCTGGATCCATTTCGGCGGCATGGTGCCGTCGGCAAGGTAGGCTTCAAGGGCGTCCAGCGCCGGCCCTGCCATGTTCGGGGTCAGTTCGATGGTGGCATTGGCTTCGCCGTTTGCCATCGCCAGATGGATGTCCGGAACACTGTCGATCGAAACGATCTTGATGTCTTCACCCGGCTTCAGGCCCGCTTCCTTGATCGCCTGGATCGCGCCGACGGCCATATCGTCGTTATGGGCGTAGAGAGCGCAGATGTTCTCGCCGCCGACGGCTTTCAGGAAGCTTTCCATCACGACCTTGCCCTGGCTGCGCGTGAAGTCGCCGGTCTGGCTGCGGACGATGTTCAGGTTGTCATGGCCGGAAATCGCCTGCTCGAAGCCTTTCTTGCGGTCGATGGCCGGGCTGGAACCGGTCGTGCCCTGAAGTTCGACGATGTCGCACTTCTCGCCCGCGGTTTCGTCAACCAGCCACTGGCCGGCAACACTGCCTTCGTGAACGAGGTCAGACGTAACGGCGGTCATGTAGAGATCGTCCGGTGCGTCGACAGTCCGGTCAAGCAGAACGACCGGGATTTCCGCGTCCTTGGCTTCTTCCAGAACTTCGTCCCAGCCGGTCGCGACCACAGGAGCGAGCAGGATCGCATCGACGCCTTGCGCGATGAAGGACCGGATCGCCTTGATCTGGTTTTCCTGTTTTTGCTGGGCATCGGCAAATTTCAAATCGATGCCGCGCTTTTCAGCTTCCTGTTTGGTGACGGTTGTCTCAGCAGCACGCCAACCGGATTCCGATCCGATCTGCGAAAAACCGATGGTCAGATCGGCAGCCATGACGGTCATCGGGACAAACGACAGTGCCCCGGCAATTAGCATTGCCTTGAGTTTCATAGGGTCTCCTCCACAAGGTGTATTATCCTCACATTCGGCATTAAGTAATACTTTATTACTTTTGTAAAGCGAGGAACGTTGTGCGGTGCAAATAGAAGATTTAAGTGTTTGTAAATATGCAGAAAAATGAAATCTGCATGGCCTCGTTCCGTCGTTGTTCCCGGGCTTGAAACGGCGTTTCCTACCGTTCCGGTTGTATTTCCCGAGTCCTCGCCATATGTCGGGAAACAGCATCGATGTCACGGGTGAACATGACATGGCGAGGACGGATTGAAGCTCACCATTTGACACCTCGGACAAAGACGAAGCATCAGGAAGCGCCGCCACAGCGGAGAGGCCCCCTTGAGAAACGGCAAAAGCCCGGGTGCAAGGACCCGGGCTTCAGGGAGTGCGGCCAGGAGCACGGTTAGCCGTCCAGCTTCACCCAGGCAGCGTTTCTCGCCGAGGAGCGAACGCAGGCATCGACAAAACGCACGCCGGCAAGTCCGTCGGAGATGCCCGGCACCAGTGAGGCTGCATCTTTGCCGGCCTGATGGGCCCGGATTGCCTCGGCGGCGTCCTTGTAGAGGTTGGCAAAGCCTTCCAGATAACCTTCCGGGTGACCGGGAGGAATGCGGGTGGCGGAGGCAACGCTGTCGAGCATGCCGGCGCCACCACGGGTCAGAAGTTGCTTCGGCTTACCGAACGCTGTGAAGTGAAGATAGTTCGGGTCTTCCTGATGCCACTCGAGCCCGCCCTTGTCGCCATAGACACGAATCTTGAGGTTGTTTTCGTTTCCCGGGGCCACCTGCGAACACCACAACATGCCGCGCGCTCCGCTGGCGTAGCGCAGCATCACATGGCCGTTGTCATCCACCTGTCGGCCGGGAACGAAGGACTGCAGGTCGGCAGCAAGGCTTTCCGCAGGCTCGCCGGTGATGAAGCAGGCAAGGTTATAGGCATGGGTGCCGATATCGCCTGTGGAGCCGCCAAGCCCCGTACGCGCCGGGTCGGTGCGCCATTCGGCCTGCTTGTTATGCTGTTCCACGGTCAGCCAGTCCTGGGGGTATTCCACCTGCACGACGCGGACGGTGCCGAGATCGCCATTTGCCACCATCTCACGAGCCTGGCGAACCATCGGATAGCCGGTGTAATTGTGGGTCAGGAAGAACAGCGCATCGGAGCTTTCCGCTGCCTTCACGAATTTCTTGGCATCGGCCAGGGTCGAGGTCAGCGGCTTGTCGCAGATGACATGGATTCCGCGCTTCAGGAACTCCTTCGCCGCCGGAAAGTGCATGTGGTTCGGCGTGACGATGGCGACGGCCTCGATGCCGTCCTTCAGCCTGGCTTCCCGCTTGGCCATGTCCTCAAAGGAGCCGTAGATGCGGTCTTCCTTGAGCCCCAGCGCCCGGCCCGATTCGAGAGCCTTCTCCGGGGTGGAAGACAGGGCGCCCGCCACCAGCTCGTAAGCCCCGTCGATGCGCGCGGCAATCCGGTGAACGGCTCCGATAAAGGCATCCTTGCCGCCGCCGACCATGCCGAGCCTGATCGGGCGTGTCTGCGCCGTGTCTTTTCCTTCGATTGCCATGTCGCTCCTCCTGAAACTGTTTCTGCTCTATCGTGCCGGGTACTGTAATCGATTACACGCCCTGTTTACATATTTGGAATCCATCTTCCGAGAAAGCGCGAATGCGCTGTCTCGAAGCATGGGCCGCGTGCAGGTGCGGAGGCCGCCCATCCTTTGAGACGGCCCTGACGGTTCTGCTCGGGCGAGATCGAGTGGGGCAGGGGCCGAGGGCACGAGCCGGCTCCTGAGTGGTCCCGTTACCCGATCCCCAACATCTTCCGGTTGGCTGCTTCATCACTACCGCCATCGGCAAAATCATCAAAGGCCTTTTCGGTCACGCGAATGATGTGCGCCTTGACGAAGTCCGCGCCTTCCCGGGCGCCATCTTCGGGGTGTTTCAGGCAGCATTCCCACTCGACCACGGCCCAGCCGTCGAAGTCATTCGCCGCCATCTTGGAAAAGACGGCGCCGAAATCGACCTGGCCGTCGCCCAGAGAGCGGAAGCGGCCGGCGCGGTCGACCCAGGACTGGTAGCCGCCATAGACGCCCTGGCGTCCGGTCGGATTGAACTCGGCATCCTTGACGTGGAACATGCCGATCCGGTCCTTGTAGATGTCGATGTTGTCGAGATAGTCCAGGCATTGCAGCACGTAGTGGGACGGATCGTAGAGCATCTTGCAGCGCTCGTGATCGTTGACGCGCTCCAGGAACATCTCGAAGGTGATGCCGTCGTGCAGGTCTTCGCCGGGGTGGATTTCATAGCAGACATCGACCCCCATTTCCTCGGCATAGTCGAGGATCGGGCGCCAGCGTCTGGCAAGTTCGTCAAAAGCGGTTTCGATCAGGCCGGCGGGCCGCTGCGGCCACGGATAGACATACGGCCAGGCAAGCGCGCCCGAAAAGGTCGCGTGGGCCGTAATGCCGAGATTGCGGCTGGCGGCGAGCGCCAGTTTCACCTGGTCGACGGCCCAGGCCTGCCGGGCGGCCGGATTGCCATGGACGTGCGGCGCGGCAAAGCCGTCGAAGGCCGTGTCATAGGCCGGATGCACGGCAACGAGCTGGCCCTGAAGGTGGGTGGAAAGCTCGGTGATCTCGACGCCGTTCTCGCGCGCCGTTCCAATGAATTCGTCGCAATAGGTTTTGGAGCTGGCCGCCTTTTCAAGGTCGATCAGCCGGTTGTCCCAACTGGGCACCTGAACACCGAGGTAGCCGCAGTCCGCAGCCCATTTGGTGATCGAGGCCCAGGAGTTGAACGGCGCTTCGTCCCCGGCAAACTGGGCGAGAAACAACGCCGGTCCCTTGATGGTTTTCATGACAATCTCCAGAAATCGGGGAAGGTGAGTTGAGGCGGGAAGGGCCGGGGTCCCATCGCGAAAGACCCCGGCCCGCTACGTCCCGATGCCTTAGAACGGCGAATCCGGGAAGTAGTAGTTTTCAGCATTCTCCGGCGTGATCAGCGTCGCACCCAGAATGTAGCGGCCGGCAACCGGACCGTTGGACTTGAAGGCCGCAACCGTCTGATCCATGGCGGTGGCGATCATCGCCGGCGGATAGAGAACATCGACCGGGATCAGCGTTTCGCCGTCCATGATGGCCTTGATGGTTTCCTTCATGCCGGCACCTCCAACGACGAACATGCCGTCGCCGTCACGGCCGGCCTGTTTCAGGGCAGCGACCACGCCAATGGCAATGTCGTCGTCCTGGGCCCAGACTGCGTCGATGTCCGGGAAGCGGGACAGGAAGTCCTGCATCACTTCAAAGCCGTCGTCGCGGTTCCAGTTGGCGTGCTTGTGGTCGAGCACGTTGATGCCGGAGCCTTCGATCTCGGCCATGAACGCGTCGAAGCGCTCATTGTCGATCACCGTCGGAATGCCGCGCAGGATGACGATGTTGTCGCCTTCCTTCAGACGGGTCTTCATGTACTGGGCGGAAACACGGCCCAGTTCCGGGTTGTTGCCGGCCACATAAAGATCTTCGATGCCTGGCTGGCTGAGACCGCGGTCAACAACCGTGATCCATGCGCCGGACTTCTTGACGTTCAGCACCGGGTCCGTCAGCGGTTCGGATTCGAACGGCAGAACCACCAGAGCGTCGATCTGGTGAACGGAGACGAGATCTTCCAGGGCGCTTGCCTGGGCTTCCGGATCCGGCGAGTTCACCAGGATCAGATCGACATCCGGATAAAGTGCCTCAAGACGCTTTTCCGCCTGTTCCGCATGCCAGTTCATGCCGGCGGCCCAGGCATGGGTCGGGGTCGGATAGCTGACGCCGATCTTGATCTTTTCCTGCGCAACCGCAGCGCCTGCAAAAGCCAGTGCACCGGTTACCGCGATCACTCCCAAAGCTTTCTTCATGAGCATTGCTTCCTCCTTCAATGCTGCCATCTGGACGCACCTCTCCCGTCCGGTGCGATCCGGTCATTAAATTTGGGGACGGGTCCCGGTTCGGTTGAAATCAGATCAGGGGCTTACTTGCTCTTGCCGAGCTTCCAGTCACTGCGCTGAAGAAACACTGCGACGATGATGATCAGGCCCTGCATGGTTCCATTCAGGTAGTTCGAGATCACATCGGTGAAGTTCAGAATGTTGCCGATGGTGGTGAGGATCAGCGCGCCCAGGATGGTGCCGCCGATCCGGCCATAGCCACCTTTCAGAACCGTGCCGCCGATGATCACCGCGGCAATCGCCTCAAGTTCCCACAAGACGCCGGTGGAGGCGGATGCTGAGCCGAGGCGGGGCACGTAGATGATGGTGGCAAAGGAAACGCACAGGCCCTGGATGACATAGGTAAGCGTCTTCACCCGGTCCACGTTGATGGCCGAGTATCTGGCGACGGCTTCATTCGAGCCGATCGCGGTGCAGTAGCGACCAAATGCGGTGCGGTTCAACAGCAGCCAGCCGCAGATGGCAACGGCGATGAACACCCAGACAGGGAAAGGCAGACCTAGAAACGTGTCGTAATAGACGGGTCGGTAGGTCCCACGGATATCGAAGTTGAGCGACAGGGTGCCGCCATCGGCGAAATAGGTCACCAGAGAGCGGTAAATGCCCATGGTGCCAAGCGTCACGATGAAGGCTTCGATCTTGCCCTTGGTCGTCAGGGCGCCGTTCACCCAGCCGGCACCGATGCCGAGCACGATGGCAAGGCCGCAGCCGAGCAGGACCGTCGGAACCCCGCTGCCCATGGTCTCCACCGCATTGTTCATGATGATGATCATGACACCGGAGATGGCGGCGGCCATGGAGCCGACCGAGAGATCGATGCCGCCTGCGGTGATGACGAAGGTCGCCCCGACCGCGATGATGCCGATGAAGGCCGAACGCGTCAGCAGGTTGGTCAGGTTGCCTTCGCTGACGAAGGCAGGGTTCAGCAGAAAGCCGATGATGCACAGGATCAAAAGCGCAACTGCGGGGCCGATTGTCTTGAAGTCTATGGAAGACCGTTTGGCCGGCTTGGCCGCTGTATCGTCGGACGCGGTCATCATGGTCAATGGAGTTCCTCCCGTTTCAGCCCGGCGGCGTAGCGCATGATTTCGTTTTCGTTGATGTGATCGCCGGTCAGAACGCCGGTGATATGACCTTCGCGCATCACCACCACCCGGTGGCAGATGCCGATGATTTCAGGCATTTCCGACGAGATGACCACGACGGAGACGCCTTCTGCGGCAAGGGCGGCGATGAAATGGTATATCTGCTGCTTGGTGCCGACATCGATGCCCCTTGTGGGTTCATCGATGATGACGATCTTCGGATCGCATTCCATGATCTTCGCCAGAAGCAGTTTCTGCTGGTTGCCGCCCGACAGTTTGCCGACCGTGATCTCCTTGTCGCGGGATCGAACGTCGAAGCGGCGGATGGCACGGTTGAGCGCATCTTCTTCCGCCTTGCTGTCGAGCCTGAAATTGCGAACGAACTTCGGCAGGGCGAACAGGGTGAGGTTGGGTCGCATCTTCTTGTCGAGAAGCAATCCCTTTTCCTTCCTGTCCTTGGTGAGATAGGCGAGACCGAGGTCCCGCGCTTGCGCGACGGTCATGGGGCCGATGTCGCGTCCAAAAAGCCTGATGGTTCCTGCCTCGATCGGCGTAAGGCCGCAAATGGCCTCGAACACGGCGGTTCTGCCGGAGCCGATCAGGCCTGAAAAACCCAGGATTTCACCCTTACGCAGGCTGAAGCTGACGTTGTTCACGGACGGTGCTCGCAGGTTCTGGACCTCCAGCACAAGTTCCGCATCGACATCCGCCTCATGCATGGGCGGGTAAAGGTCAGAAAGCTCCCGGCCCACCATCATCTGGGCCATCATGTCCGGTGTCAGGTCGCTGGAGGCACGCGTATCGATCCACTGGCCATCACGCAGGATGGTCACCCGGTCGGCAATCTCCTTGACCTCATTCAGCTTGTGCGACACGAACACGATGCCGACACCGCTTTCTTTCAGCTTTTCCACCTGACGGAAGAAGACTTGCGTTTCCTCCTCGGTCAAAACGGCGGTCGGCTCGTCCATGATCAGGATGCGGGCATTCCGGCTGACGGCCTTGACGATCTCGACCATCTGCTTCTGGGCAATGGTGAGGTCGGAAATTCGGTCGGTCGGGGAAATATCGAGGCCGATTTCGTCCAGATACTTGCGGACGGTTGCCTGCATGGCCGCCTTGTCCAGGAAGCCGTTGGATTTGAGTTCGCGGCCGAGGAAGACGTTTTCCTCCACCGTCATCTGTTCGGCGAGGTTGAGCTCTTGGTGGATCAGGACGACGCCCAGCCTTTCCGCACCGCCATTCGGGGGCAGGTCGGTCTGCTTGCCGTCGAGACGGATCTGACCGGAGGTGGGATCATGGAAGCCGGAGAGGATTTTCATCAGCGTCGACTTGCCGGCGCCGTTTTCGCCGATGAGCGCGTGAACCTCACCCGGGCGGACGTCCATGCTGACACTGAACAGCACGGGAACCGGCCCGAAGGATTTACTGATGTTCACGGCCTCGATGACCGCTGCCGGAGCAGTGGTGTCCACGCTCATTCTTTTTCCTCCCAAGGCGCCAGAGCATTCTGCCTCTCGAGCGCCATTTGCCTCATGTAAACGTTTTCATGGGGCGTGTAAACCTTTACATTGGCCGCTGTAAACCTTTTCATCGTGTGCATTGCGTTCTATACAGCGTAGATGGCGTTGCGATTCATGGACTTATCCGAAGGCCGCACCGCAACATGTCTGGAAACGGGAAATGAGCGAACCGGGCGAGCGGCCGGCGACCATTGAAGACGTAGCGAAACTGGCGGGCGTATCCATCGCGACCGTCAGCAGGGCCTTGCGTTCGCCGGAGAAGGTTGCCGAGAGCACGCGCAAGAAGGTTACGGCTGCCATTGCCCGGACCGGCTACACCGCCAATGCCATGGCGCAGAACCTGCGCATGCAGCGCTCCCAGATGGTGCTGGTTCTGGCATCCTCCATTGCTGATCCCAATTTCGCCGGCATTTTGACAGGGCTGGAAAAGGCGGCAAATGACCGGGGTTACGGTGTTCTGATCGGCAACACGGAAGGCACAACCGGGCTGGAGCAGAATTACCTGCGGTTCCTGTCGACGGGCATGGCCGACGGAGTTGTGCTGCTGACGGGGCATATCCCGGTTGCCGGGCAGCCGCAGACGCCGCTAACCAATCTGCCGCCGATCGTTGCGACGGAGCGTCCGGTCTCCAACCCGGAAATCAGCTATGTCGGAGTGGATGATGTTGCGGCCTCCAAAGTCGCGACCGAATACCTGATCTCGCTCGGGCACCGCAGGATCACTTACATCTCTGGCGGGCCGGCTGACATACGCAGCGATCTGCGCCATTCCGGTTACTTGCAAGGTTTGAAGGAATCGCCCGAGGCATTGCGGGACTGGCGGGTGGAGGGCGACGGCTCCAGCGAGAGCGGGCGGGCCGCCGTTGAGCGGCTGTTCATCAAGGACGATCTGCCGACCGCCTTTTTCTGTTTCAACGACAACACCGCCATCGGCGTGATCTCCGCGCTGCAACTGCGCGGCTACCGCGTGCCGGAGGACTTCTCCGTCCTCGGCTTTGACGACATTCCCTTTGCTAACAATTTTACGCCCGGTCTGACGACAATCCGCCAGCCCCGCCAGCATATCGGCGAAAAAGCCATGACGATCCTTCTGGACCGCCTGGCGAACCGGTCGCTGGAAACACAGACCCATCTGCTCCACGGCGACCTGATCGTGCGCGAGAGCTGCGGTGGTATTTCCCGCAAGCTGAAGTGACGACCTGCAACTGATGAATTTGGTGCGCTCGTTCAGCGCTGCCCTGTTTGAGAAGGGGAAGGGGTGACGATCCACCACGCGGGCACGTTCAAACCAGTTGTTCCGAACGCCAGACGCTGCAGAACATTGCCAACTTTGGCGTTGAGGGCATGTTCAGCCGCGTCAGTGCCTACCCGCCTTGCCAGGTCTTTATGGCCTCGACCGGGTAAACCAGCATCAGCACGTTCAGCGTCAGGTTGTCCTTGATCACCCAGAGCGCCAGCAGTTCAAAGCCTATCCCGACCAGTACCGCGACCCAGACGGGCATGCGCCAGGCGAAGAAGAAGCCGGCGAGCATCCAGAGAATATCGAAGACGGAATTCAGGACGCTGTCGCCGGTGTAGCCGGCCGCGATAGTGGCTTCGCGGTACCGGTCGATGATCCAGGGGCTGTTCTCGATGATTTCCCAGGCCGCCTCGATGAAGATTGCGCCGAGCGCACGCTCCCCGACGGAACTGCGCCTGAAGATCAGCCACAGGAACAGATAGAACAGGAAGCCGTGGATGATATGCGAGGGCGTGTACCAGTCGGCAATATGTTGCGAGGAACCGGCGGTGTCGCTGGCCGGTGTCCACAACAGAACATAGCCGCAATCACAGATCGGGATCCGTCCCATGGCCAGGAGAATGGCCGCTGTGGCTGCGATCATCACCACACCGACGATCAGGCATTTGCGTTTGCTCACGGGGTCTCCTCGGACTGTCGGGGCAGATTGGCGATTCTCTACTGGAAATCTTCAAGAATTCTCTCTATGACCTTCCGCCAACGAAACATCAATCCGTCCGGCTCTGAGTGGAAGGTTGCGCCCCGGTTTTTCCGGCGTGTTCGCGCGGCCCCGCCGGATTTGGGATCAGGAGATCTTCATGACTGGCCTCAACGGCACGGCGCCCTATCAGTCCCGGCGCACCTTTGCGATCATTTCTCACCCGGATGCCGGTAAGACGACCTTGACCGAAAAGCTGCTGCTTTCGGGCGGCGCGATCCGGGCAGCCGGTCAGGTGCGTGCTCGCGGCGAGCGCCGCCGCGCAAGGTCCGACTGGATGAAGATCGAGCAGGAACGCGGCATTTCCGTCTCGTCTTCCGTCATGACGTTCGAGCGCAAGGGCATCGTCTACAATCTGCTCGACACGCCAGGCCACGAGGACTTCTCCGAGGATACCTACCGCACACTGACTGCCGTCGATGCGGCCATCATGGTGATCGACGCCGCCAAAGGTATCGAAACCCAGACCCGCAAACTGTTCGAAGTCTGCCGGTTGCGCGACATTCCGATCATCACGTTCGTCAACAAGATCGACCGTGAAGGCCGTCATGCGCTTGAAATCCTGGACGAGGTGCAGGAAGCCCTTGCTCTCGACGTGTCTCCGCAGACCTGGCCGGTCGGCATGGGCTCGGACTTCTTCGGCGTTTATGACTGGCAGAAGAAGAAGTTTCACACCTCCGCCGGCGAGCGCGGCGGTGCCTATACCCAGACGAAGGACGTTTCCGGTCTAGACGACGAGATCCTGACCGGCACGGTGTTTGACCGGATCATGGATGAACTGACCGAGAACGTCGAACTCGGCGCGGAAGGCTACGCCGAATTCGACAAGGAAAGCTTCCTGGAAGGGCACCTGACGCCGGTGTTCTTCGGCTCGGCGTTGCGTGACTACGGCATCGAGGAAGTGCTCGATTTCATCGCCGACTTCGCTCCGCCGCCGCACTCCCAGCCGGCCACCGGTGGACGCACCATCATGCCGCAGGAAGACAAGGTCACCGGCTTCGTCTTCAAGGTGCAGGCCAACATGGACCCCAAGCACCGCGACCGCATTGCCTTCGTGCGCCTGTGTTCCGGCACCTTCAAGCGCGGCATGAAGCTGAAGCACGTGCGCGCCGACAAGCAGATTGCCGTCTCCGCGCCGATCTTCTTCTTTGCCGAGGAACGCGAAATCGCCGATCTTGCCTATCCGGGCGACGTCATCGGTGTGCCCAACCATGGCCAGTTGCGCGTCGGCGATACCCTCACCGAAGGCGAAAACATTCACGTCACCGGCCTGCCGGCCTTTGCGCCGGAAATCCTGCGCCGCGTGCGCCTGTCCGACACCATGCGCGTCAAGCAGATGCGCCAGGGCCTTCAGGATCTGGCGGAAGAGGGTCTTGTGCAGATCTTCAAGCCGGATCTCGGCTCAAACTGGATTGTTGGCGTGGTCGGCGCACTACAGCTCGATGTTGTGGTGGACCGGCTCAAGGCGGAATACGGAACGGAAATCGGCTTTGAAGCCGTGCCCTATACCACAGCCCGCTGGATCGAAACCGACAGCCAGACCTTGCAGAAGATGCTGGAAGGCCACCGAATGTCGATTGCCAACGATCGGGATGACAAGCCGGTGTTCCTGTTCAAGAACGCCTGGGAGATCGGTCACGTCACCGAAAAATTCCCGGACGTGAAATTCCGGGAAACGCGAGAGATCGTCTACGAGGCGTAACCCGGAATATCCGGCCCGGACGTGTGCTTGGTCTTCGAACGTTTCCTGGCTCCTGCGGTCCGCGGGGCAAGGAAAGGGACGTGCAAAAAAAAGGGCATGGGCCACCCATCTAGTCGTTTCGGAGGACGCCGGGCCGTTTATTCACAAAAGAAACGAATTTGGATTACGTAGAGGCTCTCAGGACAATTGCGCATACAGCAAAGCTTTTTTCATTTAAAAACATTGTAAATTTTTAGGATGAGCGCTTTTGCCATTACGGAATTGTCCAATAGTCTGCTAAGTGTTGATTCTAAATAATTTTTCTTCAGTTGATCGCGCGTGAAGGCTTGTCTAGGATATTTTAGGCTGTCGGAATACTGGTATTTCCTTAGGCAATGCAGCTTAGAGAGCGAACAAGCAAGTGCGATACAAGCCTCCACTCGGGCATCGTTCGCCGCCGCTTCAGAAAGCCAAGGGTGAAGCGCAAGCGGTAGAGATCCGCCGTCTGTCCAAACCTTTCTGGATAACCGTGATCATCAGCGCGGTGAGCCTGTTGGCTTTTGTGTCGTTTCTCTCCTGGATGCTCGATCGCCACTCCATCCGATCGTCGGAAAGTATTTTCACGGCCATGCTTGGCGACCGAGCCGATCATCTGGCAGAGATCACTCTTGAGTATGGCTACTGGAACGAGGCGGTCGACAACCTTGTCGAAACACTGGATCTAGAGTGGGTCCGCGAGACCTTTGTCGACTACATGCAGGACGAACTGCAGATCGAGGGGGTTCATCTGTTCGATGGCAGGAACCAGCCCAAGGTTCATGTCGTTGAAGGCAAGGTTGCCGATGCGGATCTGCATGCCCGCTACGGCCCCTCAATGAGTGTACTGATTGCCGATGCCCGCAGCACGCCGAAGGACAAGCCGCCGGTACCGGCAACGGGTCTGGTTGGAACCATCGAGAAAATATATCTCGCCAGCGCAGTCCTGATGACATCCTACAAGGACAACAATGACACCAACACCGATCACGTCCTGGTTTTCGCGCGGCCGGTCAACGCCTTGATCCTGGCCGAAATGGCTGAGAAATATCACTTGCCTGGGCTAGGTCTTTCAAGTTTCCCGCCGGCCTTCTGGCAGGCCGGCTTCGACATTGAGACCGTCGACAGGCGGCATCTCGGGTTTTTCGTGTGGAACCCCGAACTCGCGGGCTTCCGGATATTGCCTCTGCTCGCCATCGGTGTGCTGGCGGTCTATCTCGGCATGTTCTTTTCGGCGCGCGCGTTCTTCCACCGCGCATCGGAAACGGTCCGGGCTCTTGCTCAAGCCAAGCACCAGGCGGAAAAGGTCAAGGACCTGCTGGCCAACCAGGTCAGAAGCGACCCTCTGACGGGTCTTGGCAACAGGCGGCTGCTTGATGAGAAGCTTGCGCTTTTACAGGACGTCAAGCCGTTGGCGGACGGTCACGCCTTGCTCTACGTCGACCTCGACCGGTTCAAGGACATTAACGACACTTACGGACACGAAACCGGAGATGTCGTGCTGCTCTATGTTGCGGAAGCTTTGACGGGTCTCGCCAACGTGGACGATACGGTTGTCCGTCTGGGCGGAGACGAATTCGTCATTGTGTTCGGCAGGGCGCGGCGGGAGAGGGTGCTTTCAACAAGCCGTGCGATCGTGGAACAGCTCAGCCGTCCGGTCAACCTGGATGGAGCCACCTACACGTTCGGGGCCAGTGTTGGCGTCGCTTTTTCCGACAAGCCATCGGAGCTGCTGCGCAAAGCCGACGTTGCGCTGTATTCGGCAAAACGGCGGGGCAGGGCGCAGGTGGCAGTCTACTCCGCCGACCTCCTGGATTTCCGGAACCTTCCCATTCAATCGGCGGCACAGCCAAGCTGACAAAAAAAGACCGGCCCTAAGGCCGGTCTCTCAGGTCAGGATGCCTTGGCGGAAGGCAACTCTATGTCGATGCCAAGGGTTGTGACATCGCCGGTTCTGTCCATCTCGAGACGTACCGAATCCGGATCAATGTTCACACGCTTCGCAACGACGGCCAGAATGTCTTCCCGCAGACTTGAAATCAGCACCGCGTCGGAACCGTCGTCGGCCCGTTCGTGCGCCAGCAGAATTTGCAGCCGGTTCTTCGCAACCGAGGCACTTTCACCTCTTTTGCCGAAGAGGCTCAGGATGTTCATGCGGCCCTCCCTTTGAAGAATTTGCCGAACAGGCCCTTCTTCTCTTCCGGGATCGTGACAGGGATGTTTTCGCCCAGGAGGCGGCGGACAGCCTCGGTATAAGCCTTCGCAGCCGGTGAGTTCTCGTCCGACAGCGTGATCGGTAGGCCGACGTTGGAGGCCTTCAGGACGTCCTTGCTTTCCGGAACGACGCCGATGAGCGGAACGGACAGAATGTCGACGACGTCGTCGGTCGCCAGCATGTCGCCGGTCTTGGCGCGCTCGGTGTCGTAGCGCGTGATCATCAGGTGCTTCGGCATGCGGCCGCCGTCTTCGGCAATCTTGGTCTTTGCGTCAAGCAGGCCGATGATCCGGTCGCAGTCGCGCACGGACGACACTTCCGGGTTGGATACGATGATCGCCTCATCCGCATGGCGCATGGCCAGCGTCGCGCCGCGCTCGATGCCTGCCGGGCTGTCGCAGATCACCCAGTCGAAATACATCCGCAATTCGCTAATGACGCTGGCAACGCCCTCTTCGGTCAGTGCATCCTTGTCCCGGGTCTGGGAGGCCGGCAGCAGGTAGAGGTTGTTCAGCTTCTTGTCGCGTACCAGCGCCTGTTTGATCGAAGCTTCGCCGCGCACCACGTTGACGAGGTCGAACACGACCCGCCGTTCCGCACCCATGATCAGGTCGAGGTTGCGCAGCCCGACGTCGAAGTCGATGGCGCAGACCTGGTAGCCTTCTTTGGCAAGCGCCGAGGCGATGGCTGCGGTGGTGGTGGTTTTGCCCACGCCGCCCTTGCCTGACGTGACCACAACGACAGTAGCGTTGCTCATGGTGTTCGTCCTGTTTTTGTTGTCAGACCGGCCGCGCTCGGCTGCCGGTTCTGTGGTTAGTTCAGCTCTTCAAAGACGAGGGTTTCGTTTTCGAAGCGTATCTGCGCAGGTGCGTTGCGCAGGGCGGTATCGAAATCGTCCGCTACCTTGTAGAGCCCGTTGATGGAAACCAGCTCCGCATCCAGCTTGGAGCAGAAGATGCGGGCACTGTCTTTCCCAGAGACACCGGCCAATGCACGCCCGCGCAGAGCGCCATAGACGTGTATCGAACCGCCGGCGATGATTTCAGCGCCGGAACTGACCGAGCCGATCACCGTCACGTCGCCTTCCGGATGCAGAATGCTCTGACCCGAGCGCACCGGTTCGGTAATCACGATGGAGGACCCGCTCGCAATGCTTGCGGGCGAGGCTTCCCATGCATCTGTTTCAGGCGCGCTGTCGCCATTGGCCTTGCTGGTCTTGGCCTTTGCAGTGCTGGATGCCTTCTTGGCCTTGCCGGAAGCACCTTTCGTGGCACTGTCAGCGTCGCTGGCGTCCGCCTGTTTTGCTTCAGGGCCATCGCTGGCCTCAGCCGGAGCGTTCGCAGGTGTCGGCACGTCCACATCGGACGCCAGGCGGCCACCGGAAAAGCTTGGCGGCATGCCAGGCTTCAGCCGTGTACCGGCGACACCGTCGATGCCCATGACGCGGATCGAGCGGTCGCCAAGCTGCGCAAGAAGCTGCTCAAGCTCCTCGATCGGTATCTTGGTGCCCCGAACATCCAGAATGATGGGCCGGTCGATAAAGAAACCCGGCGAGCGTTCGATGATCCTGTCGATTTCACGGAACCAGTCCGCAAAGGGCGGCTCCGGGCTCAGAACGATGGCAATGAAGGATTTTCCCTTGAACTTCATCAAAGAGTCCGGCGGCACAATTGGTCAGGTTGATTTGGTTCGGTAAACCTATCATTAACCGAACCGGACAATCGGGCAGGCAGCCGTTTTCCACCGATATCAATTTTCATCAGATATTTCAGATAATTGGCTCTTCCACCAAGTCTCTGGCACAGACGCCGGAGGCCCTACCTGCCAAAAATGCCAAGAGAACCGCCAAGAATCGCAACATTGCGGCCGGAGGCGCCTGCTTTGCCGGCGCATTGGTTAACTCAATTCCCGTAAAAAACTGGATTTTTGCCATATTGCAGTGCAAAATAGAGGATCTGGTGTTTGGGGCGCAGAGCGTCTTGGGGAAAAGAATGAGTAACTTCAGTGATATGATGACATATCTCGGTCTCGATACGAGTGAGGCTGCGATGGTGCTCAATGTATCTGAAGATGAAATTCTTCGCTGGTGCAATACGAGCGAAGCACCGCCTATCCACATCTGGCAGGGCCTCGTGCGCATGCTCGATGAAATCCGGCTGTCTGCCGAAGAAGCCGCCAAATCAGCTGATCTCGACCATCTGGATGCAACGGATCTCAATCGCATCAATCTGATGGTGCCCGGCGGCACCACGTCGGATCTGGCGGGCCCGAAACGTGCGGCAACCGCGCTCGCCGTGGCGACATTGGCCCGGGTCTTCGTCTGACGTGAAGCGGTAATCGGGGACCGCTGGGGCCTTGCTCAGGCAGGCTCGGTCAGCTTCACGCCGATCTTGCCGGCCAGCGCTTCGGCATCCACCGGCTTGGGCAGTTTCGAAAAACGCTCGGCATATCGGTCTGAAAACGGATCGTCGCTTGGCAGATGCCCCGAAACGGCAACGACCCGGCAATCTGCGTGCGCTTCAAGAGCCTGCCCTGCAAGATCCCAGCCCGAATGCCCATTGTCGAGCTGCAGATCCGTCACCACGACCGAATAGGGCATGTCTGTGCTGATCCTGGCACTTGCACTCTCGAAGCAATGCTCCGTCGTCACACTGTATCCGAACCTTGCCATCAGGTCCGAAATCGCCGCCGCCGACCGCCGGTCGTCATCGACCACCAGCGCTTGCCGGATACCATTGCTGGCAACGGTTTCGGAAGAACGAGGGATTTTCTCGCCGGATTGCCGGGGAAAGGTCAACGTCACGCAGGTTCCGTGGCCGGGCTGCGACGCAATGTGGATGGTGCCGCCTGACTGATGCACGAACCCGTGCACCATGGACAGGCCCAGACCAGTGCCTTCGCCGTTTGCGCGCGCACTGAAGAACGGCTCTGCAGCCTGGCGCAACGTGTCCGCATCCATCCCGCAGCCATCGTCCTTCACCGACAGCGATATCGTCCCGTCTGCCTGTTGCGTAACGGCGATTTCGATGTATCCTTCCTCTTCAATGGCCTGTCCGGCGTTGACGCACAGGTTCAAGATGGCGCTTTCCAATTGGCCGGGGTCGATCCGTGCATACATCGGGCCTTCGTCGCACCTGATCGACAGTGTTACGGTTTCGGGCAGGGCCATCGACAACAGGTCTTCCATGCCTTCCGCGATCACGGCGATATCGGTTTCGATAGGGGCAAGGTGCTGTTTGCGGGCGAAGGCCAGAAGCCGTTCGATCAGGGAAACACCCAGTTCGACCGCATCATTGATCCTTGCCTTCATCACCGAGGCCTTGGGCGTAAGCTCGCCCTCCAGCATGTGAAGATTGCCGGAGATCGTGGACAGGATGTTGCCGAAGTCGTGGGCGACTTCGCCCGTCACCTTGCCGAGACTTTCCACCCGCCGGATTTCCTCCAGCCGCTCGTCGATCCGCTTGCGCTCCGTCGTTTCGGAAAACAGCCATACGGATCCGCCGTCGGGCAATGCCGACTGGCGCACTTCCAGGACTCGGCCGGTGGGGTCGGCGTATTCGCCAAACCCGGCCCTGTCGTTTTCGTTGGCCCGGCGTTCGAACGGTGACCTTTCCAGAAGCTCCGGCAGCGTCATGCGCTTGCCGCGTCCTGCTTTTTCCAGACGCAGCAATTCCCGCACGCGGTCGTTTTCGGCGAGGATCTGCCCGGTCGGCGAAAGCACCGCAACGCCGTCACTGATATTCTGGAAAACGGTGATGAAAAGCTCGTTGCGGCGCCAGACTTCCCGGGTTTTCCGTTCCAGCCGCAGGGCATTGGACCGGAACTTGCGGAACGCCTCGGACAACTGCCCGATCTCGTCCGACGCGCTTGCCTTCTTGGGCAGCCGTGCCTTCAGGTCTCCCGCCGCCAGCCGCCGCATGACAGCGGTGATCTGGTGCAGGTTGCGCACCACATAGCGGGAGACAAACAGGGTGGAGCCGATGGCGACAACCAGACTGATGACGGTCAGGACCAGAATGACGGCCTTTGCAAAGGTAATGCTGGTTGTTGTCTTGTCGCGTGAATCGCGAAGCCTCAGCTTTGTGTCCGTGACCTTCTGCAGGGCGTAGGCGTTGACCTGCGCAAGCTCGGTGCGAATGCGGAAGAGTGCGTTTTCGGCATCAAGCTTGGCTGCGAGGCTGGAATAGCGCAGCGAGAACAGGTCACCGCGCCGCATCACTGCCTCGTCGACCTCTGCCAGGGCCGCGCGGACAGGGGCGGTGGCAGAGGCTGCAATGTCCTGACGGATGCGCCGGAAACTGCTTTGCTGCTCCCCCACCTTGATCAGCTCCTGACTGCGCAGCGCGCCAATGGCGGCCATGACCAGTTGCTGCAAGGCAGACCAGTTCTGGCGGTCCTCCGGCGACTGGCCCCGCGACTGCGCCAGCCTGCGGAAGCGTTTTTGCAGGCGTTCCAGATCCTGGTCGATCAGTGCGAGTTCTGCTGCGGTTCTGCTTTGCGGAACCATTGCGCGGGCAAGATCGTTGATCGCCACCCGGATACGGGCAAGAGGCCTTACGAGATCAGGATCGCCGCCACCCAAAGATTCGATGTGATCGAGCGTTGCGAGAATGCGTTCAGCTTCGCTTTCAAGCTGGAAGCTCGGGCTGAGCGTCATCAGAAAAGGCGCAGAGGCGGCCAGTTTCGATGCGTTGCCGGAAAGCTCCAGAGCGTCGGAAACGTCGCTCAAGGTCTGGTCGTGAAAGGTACCGAGCCGCTCTTCGGCGCTGTTGAGCGTGATGAGAGCAATGGCCCCGACCACCATGACCACGACAAGAAGCAGACCGATGGACGCAAGCAGCAGCGAGCGGATGCTGGGCTGGCGGAGCCGGGACGTGCTCATGGTCCGTCCGCCTGAAGGACGAAGATGTATCCCTGCGCCCGGCGGGTTTGCAGATGAACGGGTTTGGAGGGGACATTCTCGATCTTGCGGCGCAGCCTCAGGATCAGGACATCGATTGTCCGGTCGACATAGCGCTGCATGTCGCTGCCGATCTCGCGCATCAGGTCCGTGCGGGGAATGATCCGATCCGGGTTCTTCACGAAATATTCCAGCAGGACATATTCCGCGTTGGTCAGCGGGATCTCGTCGCCATTTTCGTCAAGCAGTTCCCGGCGTTTCAGGTTCACCCTCTTGTCGCCGAAGATGATTTCCTGATCCTTGCCGGCTTTTGCGGCCGAAACGCCATGCCCGTAGCGTCGCAGAACTGCGCGGATGCGGGCGACGAGTTCGCGCGGATTGAACGGCTTCATCAGATAGTCGTCGGCGCCTGTCTCAAGGCCGATGATCTTGTCGATCTCGTCGCCGACACCGGTCAGCATGACGATGGGAAGCTCGCTGGTCTCGCGGATGTGAATGGCAAGGGAAAGACCCGATTCTCCCTTGAGGCGCAGGTCTATCAGGGCGAGGTCGAAGTCCTGGAGGCTGCCGGCGGCCTTGAAGCCGTTACTGTCCTGAAACGCAATCGGTTCGAACCCGCTTGCCTCCATCAGTGCAGACAGAGTATCGCGCACGTCCGCGTCGTCATCAATGATGGCAATCACCGGTCTTGTCGCGCTTGCATCCATGCTGTCGCTCTCTTGCACCTTCATGAGCTGTCTAACACAAGCACCGGGTGGCAAGGCCAGAATCTCGTTACAAATGTTTCACCCGCCTACGCGCGGTTGTAACACTGTTAACAAAACAGGCCTGCCCTACAGCTTCTGTTAACACTTCACAGCTCGTTTTCCTGCGTCTTCTCCCGCTAGGCTCAGGTGGATCTTTCAAGGGTCTTGCAGTGCGATGCGCTGCGAGGCAGGAACGATCTGTAATGGGAGGAAAATATGAGAAATTTGCTGGCCCGGCTCGGTTCCGTGGCTTTTGTGACCGGTTTTGCCGTTTCGTCCGCTTATGCAGCTGAATGCGCGAACCAGGGTGCGCTCGACAGCATCTATTGCGATGCCGATGGCGATCTCGTCGCCGACGCGCCGTCCGATCCGGCCAAACTGAGCAACCCGGACACGCTGGTCTTTGCCTATACGCCGGTTGAAGATCCGGCTGTTTACGCCGACATCTGGGCACCTTTCATCGAGCATCTGGAAACCGTCACCGGCAAGGACGTGCAGTTTTTCGCCGTGCAGTCGAATTCGGCTGAAGTGGAAGCCATGCGGTCTGGCCGTCTGCATATCGCAGGCTTCTCGACCGGTCCGACGCCTTTTGCTGTCAATCTCGCCGGTGCCGTTCCGTTTGCCATCATGGGCGGCGAAGACGGTCAGTTCGGCTATCGCCTTCAGATCTATACCCAGGCCGACAGCGACATCAAAACGCCTGCCGACATGAAGGGCAAGCGCATCGCGCACACGTCGCCGACATCCAACTCCGGCAACCAGGCACCGCGCGCCCTGTTCCCGGCCCTCGGCGTGGTTCCGGACCAGGACTATGAAGTCATCTATTCCGGATCTCACGACCAGTCGATGCTGGGCGTGGTAGCCGGCGACTATGACGCTGCACCAGTCGCCTCCGAAGTTGTTGACCGCATGGCGGAACGCGGCCTCTACGATCCTGCGGAAGTGCGCGTCGTCTGGGAAAGCGATCCGTTCCCGACAACCTCTTTCAACTACGCACACGACCTGGATCCGGCCCTGGTTGAAAAAATCAAGGAAGCGTTCTTCAGCTTCGACTTCAAGGGCAACAAGCTGGGTGAGGAATTCGAGGGCGTAAGCAAGTTCGTCCCAATCACCTACAAGGATCAGTGGGCCGTCATCCGGCAGATCCAGTCCAGCAACGGTGTTGAATACACGCCGCAAGGTCTTGCCAAGTAAGACAACTGGCTTTGACGGCCCGCCGTGAGACAGCTCCGGCGGGCCGCTTCAATCGGGGTAAAATATGCTAAAGATAACAAGCCTTGTGAAGCGTTACGGGGCCGGGGATCCTGTGCTCAAAGACCTGGATCTTGAAGTGCCCGGTGAAGAGGTCGTCTCCGTGATCGGCTCTTCGGGTGCGGGCAAAAGCACGCTGCTTCGCTGCATCAACCGCCTGGTCGAACCGACCTCGGGCAAGATCTTCCTGAACGGTACCGACTTCACCAGCCTGGGCAAGCGCGAGCTGCGCGTCGGCCGCCGCCGCATCGGCATGGTGTTCCAGAGTTTCAATCTGGTCGACCGCCTGACCGTCATGGAAAACGTACAGAGCGGGCGTCTCGGCTACATCTCGACCTGGGCCGCACTGTCACGGCGTTACCCGAAGGAAGACATCCGCCGGGCCTACGAGCTGATGGAGCGGGTCGGGATTGCCCATTACGCCAACAAGCGCGCGGATGAACTGTCCGGCGGCGAACGCCAGCGCGTCGGTGTGATCCGGGCCCTGATGCAGCAGCCGGAAATCCTTCTTGCCGACGAACCGACAGCCTCTCTCGACCCGAAAACCTCCGAACAGATCATGACCCTGCTTCGGGACCTTGCGCGCGAACTGAAGCTTCCGGTGATCATCAACATCCACAACGTCAATGAAGCCAAGGAATTCAGCGACCGTATCGTCGGCATGCGCTATGGACGCATCATCTTCGATGATCTGCCGGATGCTCTGACAAAGGATGCGATGCACGAGATCTATGCCGGTGTTCCGCATGAGGACCGGCAGATGGAAGGCGCTGCGGCATGAGTACGGCGAGGGACACCTGGCGCAAGCAGCCCTTCATCGCCAACCCGGTTTTGCGCTATGGCCTTTATGCCGCGATCGCGGTCTATGTCGTGACCACCGTTGCGACGCTGCCGATCGACTGGGACCGCATCGCGCAAGGTCTGAGCCGGGCAGGGCGGATCTTCGGCGGGGCTTTTCCACCCAGCTTCCAGCGCAGTGAATTGCTCATCGACGGGTTTATGGAAAGCCTGAAGATCGCAATTCTCGCAACCGTCGGCGGCGTTCTGCTGTCCATCCCGATCGCCTTCATGGCGGCCAGGAACATCGCTCCGCTGCCGATCTATTACTTCGGCCGGGCGGTCATCATCATCGCACGCAGCTTCCATCCGGTGATCGTTGCCATCATCTTCGTGAAGGCCGTCGGATTCGGTCCGTTTGCGGGCATCCTGACGCTGATAGTCTATTCCATCGGCTTTGTTGCCAAGCTGCTGGCCGAAAAGATCGAGGAAATCGATCCGGGCCCCGTCGAAGCCATGAAGGCAGCCGGTGCCCCGTTCCTGTCGACACTGGTCTATGCGGTTTTTCCGCAGATCATGCAGCGCCAGATCGGCCTCGGCATCTACCAGCTCGACAGTAACCTGAGAGCCTCGGCGGTCGTCGGTATCGTCGGCGCGGGCGGGATCGGTGCCACCCTGGCCAATGCCTTCGGACGCTACGATTACGACTTCGCCCTGGCCATCACGATGGTCATCGTCGGTGTCATCCTGATTTCCGAAGCCGTCAGCGGTGCCATCAGAAAGCGGATCGCATAATGGAACAGGTACAGCTTCAAGACTGGGCACGCTACACGCCGGCCCAGCGGTTTCAGCGCTACGGCTACTTTGCCCTGACCGCTTTCGTCGTCGCCTGGGCACTGGGCAGCGTCAACATCATCTGGGCCTGGGTGTGGGATGCACCAACCCAGATGGGCGATCTCTTCAGCCGAATGGTGCCGCCCGATCCGACCCATCTCGATCAGATCCTGAGCGCGTTGTGGGAAACGGTGAACCTGGCCACCATCGCCACGGCAATGGCCGTCGTGCTGGCTCTGCCGGTGGCCTATATCGCCGCGCAGAACACCACGCCGAACGCGCTGACGCTCTGGCTCGGCCGGTTCATCCTGGTCTCCTCGCGGTCGGTCAACACGATCATCTGGGCCCTGCTGTTCGTGGCAATCTTCGGCCCCGGTGTTGTTGCCGGTATCGTCGCCATCATGTTCCGCTCCATCGGCTTCCTGGGCAAGCTGCTGGGCGAGGCCATCGAGGAAATCGATCCGAAACCCGTCGAAGCGCTGAAGGCATGCGGCGCGAGCCATTTCAAGGTGGTGCTCTATGCCATCGTGCCACAGGTCATGCCGACCTTCTTTGCGGTGGCGATCCTGCGCTGGGACATCAACCTGCGGGAATCCACGGTTCTCGGCCTGGTCGGTGCGGGCGGCATTGGTGTGATCCTGCAAGGGGCCATCGACACCTTCAACTGGCAGGAAGTCTCCACCGTGCTCCTGGCCATCATTGCCCTGGTGGTGATGGGCGAGGTCGTATCATCCTACCTGCGGCGCAAGATCCTCTGAAACGCGCCAGAACCGGTTGACCGGATTGAAAGCCTGTCTGACAGACTGAAAACGATGGAGCGGCAGGGAGAAATCTCTGTCGCTCCATTTGCTTTGTGGAAACTCCTGGTCATTCTGTCCGAAATCCAGCCGAAACGAAGGCGCCTTTCTTGAACTTTTCTTCGTTTCAGCGATGATCGAAGCAAGAGACTGCCACCAACCGCTGATTTGCCGCCACCGCTCGGCTGACGAAAACATGCGTCATGCCTGAAACCTCGCCCCGCATCTGACTGGTTTCCGCGGGCGGCCACCACACCATTAAGGCCCGGCCTATGACTGAATCGCTCAAGGGACTTGCCGCCGCGCTTCTCGCATTTGCCCTGTTTTCCACGCATGACGCCATCATCAAGGAACTCGGTGCCAGCTATCCGGTCTTTCAGATCATCTTTTTCACGATGCTCTTCGCGTTTGTGCCGATGTCTATGATGATGCTGGCGGACAAGGCGGTCGACAATTTCCGTCCAAGGCATCCCTGGCTGGTGCTGACGCGGGCAGGCCTTGCCATCATCGCCATGTCCTGCGGCTTCTACGCCTTCACGGCACTGCCACTGGCAGAGGTCTATGCGCTGCTCTTTGCCATGCCGCTGCTGATCACCGCTTTGTCGGTGCCGTTGCTTGGCGAAACCGTGCGGGCACAGCGCTGGGCAGCGGTGATCGTCGGTCTGGTCGGCGTTTTAATCGTTTTACGTCCCGGCGTGACCGAACTGACCCTCGGCCATGCCGCGGCTCTGACGGCGGCCTTCGCCAATTCGCTCTCCACCATTCTGGTGCGTAAACTCGGCGGCAAGGAACGCCCGGCGGTGCTGATCCTCTACCCGATGATCCTTTCCATGACCGCCATGTCCATGACGCTGCCGGTCTTCTACGTGCCGGTGCAGCTTATCGATCTGGGCCTGATGGCGGCCATCGGCTTTCTGTCGGTCGTTGCCCAGTTCCTGACGATTTCCGCCTACAAGGCCGCGCCGGCCGCAGTGGTGGCACCGTTGCAATACAGCCAGATTCTCTGGGCAAGCCTGTTCGGCATGCTGTTCTTCTCCGAGACACCGGACTTCTACGTCGGCCTCGGCTCCGCCGTCATCATCGCCTCGGGCATCTTCGTCGTCTGGCGCGAGAGCCGCGAGAATGTCTCCATGCAGACCCCGGTCCTGAAAACCGCCAACCCGCGGTTCGATACGGGCCCGCAGCCGAAGTAGGGGGGGGGGGGCGAGGGGGGCTGGCTTCCAACTGGCCGCTAACCGGACTTCCCACAACACGAAAGCCTCATCCTGAGGAAGCGCGTCAGCGCTGTCTCGAAGGATGGGCCACTTGCTCCTGAGTATGCCGCCCATCCTTCGAGACGCGCAGAAATGCGCTCTTCAGGATGAGGCCGTGGGGAGGTAGCGCGAAGGAAGCCTGGGACCGAAGGGGTGAGCCAGGCACTGGTGCCCGCGCCAGCCAGTCCTCAGTCCAGCCGTTTCTTGAACCTGAACGCGGCGACGATCATGCCCAGAACGAAGAAGCCGCACATCCACAGGACATCACGGTGCAGCTCCATAAGCCCGGCGTCACGCAGGACGAAACCGCGGATCATGCGCATGAAATGCGTCGCCGGAAACGCCTCGGCAATATACTGCGCGATCAACGGCATGCCTTCATATGGAAACATGAAGCCCGACAGCAGGATGGAGGGCAGCAGCACGAAGACGGTCAACTGCGTTGCCTGCAACTGGCTCTGGGCAATGGTCGACAGCACAAGGCCCAGTGACAGGCTGGCGCCGATAAAGAGCAGTGTTCCGATGAAGAGATCGAGTATCTTGTCGCCAAAGGGAACGTTGAACAGCAGGTGACCGAGCCCCAGGATGATCGCTGTCTGTACCAGACCGATGAAAATGTAGGGGATGATCTTGCCGATCATCAGCTCGATCGGCCGCACCGGCGTGTTTATCAGCATCTCCATGTTGCCGCGCTCGCGTTCGCGCACGATTGCCGCGGAGGTGAACATGATCATGGTCATGGTCAGGATGATGCCGACCAGGCCGGGTACGATGTTGATGGCGGTACGCTGTTCCGGGTTGAAAAACAAGGCCACCTCGAAGGTCGGCGTCGACCGGTTCGGGGCCTGCCGGTTCAATTCGGCCAGCGGCATGTTGCGCAGTGACTTGATGGCACCTGCGATCATTGTATCTGAGCCGTCGACGATCCACTGGGCGACGGGCCGGCTGGTTTCCTCATCCGTGGAAGGCGGGGTTCCTAGATTGGCGGCAGGAGAGCGGGCAACCCGCTGGGACAGATCGTCCGGCAGGATGAAGACGGCGCGCACACGCGCTGCCTTGATGGCCGTTTCCGCTTCCTCAATGCTCGTCAGGCGTTCGGTCACCTTCACCACCCGCGTGGCTTCCACCATCTGGATCAGGACGCGGCTGATCCCGCTCTGGCTGTGATCGACGACCGCAACGGGAATGTCCCGGATGTTGGTGTTGATGGCGTAGCCGAACAGGATGAGCTGGATCAAGGGAATCATGATGACCATTCCGAAAGTCATCCGGTCACGGCGCAACTGGGCGAGTTCCTTGAAGAAAATCGCGGATATGCGGGAGAGCGGTCTGATCATTGGCGGCCTTCTCCCGTTGCGGTCACGAAGACGTCTTCCAGGTTGGGGCGCACCTTTTCGATCAGCGTGGCACCGTTGGTTTCGTCCTTGTTCTTCAGAAAGGCTTCCGGGTCGGCAATGTCTTCCCGCACCAGCACCCGAAGGCGGGCTCCAAGCTGCGCGGCGGTAATGATGCCCTCCGTTCCCAGCAGTTTTCGGCGGATCTCGCGCAGGTTCGGCCCTTCGATTTCCACCACATTAGCGCCCATTGCCGCCATCAGGTCTTTGGGCGCTCCGTCAGCACGCTTCTGGCCTGCTTCCATGATCGCAATCTTGTGGCAGCGTTCCGCTTCATCCATGAAATGGGTGGTCACGACGATGGAAGTGCCTCCATCGACCAGGTCGAAAAGCTGTTCCCAGAAATGACGGCGCGACTCCGGGTCGACAGCCGAGGTCGGTTCGTCCAGAAACAGAAGCTGCGGCTCGTGCAGAACCGCGGTCGCAAGGGCAAGGCGCTGGCGCTGGCCGCCGGACATCTTGCCTGCGAAGCGGTCCCCGAGGTCGCTCAGTTCGTAGCGCTCCATGACCTCGGCGATGCGCTGTTTCTTTCGTTTCGGCGGCAGGCCGTAGATCGTCGCCATGAAGGTGAGGTTTTCCAGCACCGTCAGGTCGCCATAGAGCGAGAAGGCCTGGGTCATGTAGCCGATCTTATATTTCAGGGTTTCCGCATCCTTGGGCACGGAGAGCCCCAGCACTTCGACGGTTCCTTCCGTTGGTGTCAGAAGCCCGGTGAGCATGCGCATGGCGGTGGTCTTGCCACTGCCATTGGGGCCGAGAAAGCCGTAGATCATGCCGCGTTCAATGGTCAGGTCCAGTCCGTCGACCGCCCGGAACCCCTTGAAGCTTTTCACCAGGCCCTCGGCCCGGATTACGATGTCGCCCCCCGTTGAACTCACGGCAGGACGACCTGGGCGGGAACGCCGTTTGGCAGGTCGTTGGCACTGTCGGGCAATTGGACCTCGGCGACATACATCAACCTGGCCCGTTCAGACTGATTGAGCGCGTAATAGGGCGTGAAGGATGCTTCGGAGCTGATCCAGCGCACCGTGCCTTCGATCGGCTTGTCGAGGCCGTCGATCCGCACCTCAAGCTTGTCGCCCTGCTTGACCTTCACCCGGTGCGGTTCGGGCACGTAAACCCGGGCATAGGGGGCATCGCCCGCCAGCATCACCACAACGGGGCTGCCCGCCGTCACCCGTTCTCCAAGGTTCCAGGGAAGACTGTCGAGAGTTCCGTCTCGTGAAGCGGTGATGGTGAGATCCGACAGGATCTTTTCCTGTGTGGCAAGGCTGGCCTGGGCAGCCTCAAGCTCGGCCTTGGCTATGTCGAGGTCTTCCGGTCTTGTTCCAGCGACAAGCTCTTTCAACTGTTCCTGGGCACTTTGCAAGGTTGCGTCGGCGGCATCGCGCGCGGCCTTGGCGCTGTCGAGCTGCGCCTGGCTTGTGGTGCCGCGTCCGGTCAGGTCGTTGTAGCGTTCGAACGTGGCCTGCGCGTCCTCAAGTTCCGCCTTTGCCCCGGCGACGCTCGCACGGGCCTTGGCGATTTCTTCCTGGCGCGCTCCGTTTTCAAGCTTCACCAGATTGGCCTTGGCTTTCTGAACCTCCGCTTTTGCCTGTGCCACGATAGCCTGCTGTTCTGCCGGGTCCAATTGAGCCAGCACGGTTCCCTTCTTGACGAAGGTTCCCTGCGGTACGGGCAGCTCTACCAGAACCTCGTTGGCTGTCGCCGTCAGGGCAACCCGATCACGCTCTAGATTTCCAAGGGCAACGTTCCCCTCTTCGCCGTAACAGCCGGCAACAAACAGAGACAGGCTGGCTGCAAGGAGGGCTTGAGGACGGGCTGTAGACATGAATTCCTCTCAATGGATCAACGGCATGCAGCAAGAGGAGCATTGCCTTGCCATAACCATAACCTGCTTCGTGAGCTTGTGCCATGGCTGGTTGAGGCAGAGGTGAGAGGCGGCGTCTTCAAGGCAGGGGTCGGCATTACGTGCCGGTTTGCACGCCCCAGAAAGGCGGGGGAACCGTCGTCAAACCGAACCCAAAAAGGCTGCGGTTTGACACGCAGCCTTTCAGAAAATGGACATGATCAGGGCTGTCAGCTCGCCCGTTTGAACACGTTGTACCAGCGCTTCTTCGGCACACAGATTGCCCGTTCCAGAACTTCAGCTGCATAGAGCGAAGCGTTCTCCCGCGCCTTGCGGACGCCGGACACCAGGGATGTGTCGAGGCCGGAAAGACCGCCGCCGAATTCGAAGAGATCGCGGAACGCGGCACGTTCCACGATCGGGGTCATCAGAACGTCGATGTTCTGGGCCGACAGGAAATCCTGCACCGCTTTCATCGCGCGCGTAGTCACGGCAGCGTTGGTCCGGGTCAGAACCACACAATGCTTGATGTCGTGACGGACGATTTTTTCAAGCTTCTTGATCAGCGTCAGGATCTTTGCGCCACCACGTGCGTCCATGGAAGAGCCCTGGATCGGAACCACCACCAGGTCGGAGACCGACAGCGCATTGGCGACGATCAGGTTCTCGGTCCCCTCAAGATCAACGATAACGTAGTCGGAGGTCTCGGCCGCAAGCATGATCTGCTCTGTGATGGAGGCCGGCGAGATTTCGCTGATGACGTTGATGCCTGGGCTCTTGCGCGGCAGCTCGTACCACTTCGAGATCCATTTCTGCGGGTCCGCATCGAAGATGGTGACGCGTTTTCCCCGTGCCGCGACTTCTGTCGCCAGCAGCAGGGCCGCCGTGGTTTTTCCGGCGCCGCCCTTTGCGTTTGCGAAGGAAATGACTGGCATCTGGGTTCTCCTGACCTGGCCGAGCATTGTCTGGAGCAACTTGCGTTTGCGAGCGCGTGCACAAAGCTGCCCCAACACCTTGATGGCGATCCGTCAGCGGGTTTTCGTCTGGTCCAATGCGAATCCGCTTGTGTCGCCGAAGACCTTTTGCAGGCCTATCTGTCTGGCAGTCTTGGATTTTTATGGTTACCAAATCCTTAAATTCGCAATTTGCACCACACTTATTCAACGCGCGTTAGGATTTGTGGATAAAGACGCGCAAAATGCCTTGGCACAATTTGCAAGGGTTCTCGGTCAGGCCGTGCCGTCAGCCCCGAGCGACGCTCTCGAAGTGGCATTCATCGTTCCACACCAACTTGGGCGTTTGCAGTCTGGACCGGCAAGAAAGCTTGCTGGTTTTTGACCGGCCACCGATTGCATGCGCTCCGGGTGCCGCGTAGGTTGTCGATGCGGAAAGGGGGCTGAATCGGCTGCCTGCCGCCGATTGACAGGTCCCATGGTCTTATCGGCACTTGCCAGTGATGAATTGCACGCCAGATGCATTGGGATCAGACTTCTATCTTCGATCCGCGCCTTGAAGGACGCCACATGCTGCACCGATTTTTCAACACCCGCCCGGCCTGTTTGATCCGGAACCTTATGCTTTGTGGGGTGTTGGCCTATGCGGGCATGGCGGGTTTCGCCCAGGCAGAGGCCCTGAAGCCCTACAAGGATGGACTGTTCCGCTACAAGAAGGTCAGCGAAACGCTTTATAACGGCGATTTCATCGTCGTCGAATACTCCAAGCAGCGGGACCTGCGCGACCGCGACGAAGTCGATGAGCGCAGGGTCTACGGAAATTATGTTTCCTATAAACCCAAGCGTGGCCGGGGCAGTGGCGAACTGAAAGCCAATGGCCGGGTGGTCGAGTTCATGGGCACCGGGAACTGGAAAGGCGGCGCCAACGCCATCGTGATCTACATACACGGGCAGGGCGGCAACCGCTTTCAGGGCATGAACGACGTTTCCTTCGGCGGCAACTTCAACCGTGTGCAGAACCTGATGGTCAGAAACGGCGGCGCTTATCTGACCGTCGACATAAAGAACTTCGACAACCGCGGCACCGCGGATGTGGCTGCCTTGATCCAGTATCAAAAGCAGCTGTCCCCCCGCGCCAAGGTCGTGGTTGCCTGTGGCTCCATGGGCGGCATCATCTGCTGGAACCTGCTGAAGGACGCCAATTACGCCAGCATGCTGTCCGGCATTCTCCTTCTCGGCTCGCCGAAAGATCCCAATTTCTTGTCTTCCGGAGCGCTCGGGCGCAACGTGCCGATCTATATGGGCCAGGGGACACTCGACCAGGTTTACAACTGGGAAGACCAGGCGAACTTCTTCAAGCAGATCAAGACCAAGGCACCGAATTACCCGATCAAGTTCACGTTGTTCGACACCGGCACCCACGGCACCCCCATCCGCATGACCGACTGGCGCCTCGTGCTCAACTGGATGCTGGGCTGATCGTCCAAAGCCTCCCTAAACACTAAGTGTCATGAGCGTCTGCCTTGGCCAGCCGCAGGCGGGTGAGCCGATGTCAGAGCTCGCGTGCCGTTGCCGGTGAAGGCTTCATTTTCAGCAAACCTTCCGCCAGATGGTCGAACACGACGCGGATCCTTCGGCTGGTGTGGAGCTCGCGGTGGGTTACCAGCCAGATCGGGAAGGAAATCGGTTCGATGTCGGCAAAGGCCGGAACGATTTCCGGGAAACGCGCGGCGATTTCGTCGGCCATGATAGCAAGACCGAGGCCCTGGCGGACAAATTCCCACGCGACCACACCGCTGGGTGAGCCCAGACGAATATTGGCTTCGGTCACCTTCAGTCCGAAGGCGCGCAGGTATCCGACGAGTTCCTCGTTGTTGTCGAAACCGATAAAATCGAGATCAGGTGCGTCTTCGCTCGTCAGCGGACGGCCGAATTGCTCGACCAGCGATCTGGCTCCGAAGATGCGCGCCGGGGAGGACCGCAGCTTGCGGGCATAGAGATCGGGATGATCCGGCTCCACGTGACGAATGGCGATATCGGCCTCGCGTCGGCGCAGGTCACTCAGGCTGTTCGTGCACAGGACCTTCACTTCCACGCCCGGTGCGTTCTCGCGCAAGTCACGCAGAATGCCGGGCAGAACGTGGGCTGCCATGAGATCGGTCGTTGAAACGGTCACCAGCCCTTCGACCTGTTGTGATTTGCCGGATGCCGCAAGCGACACCCTGCTGGCCGCGTCCCCCATGGCGCGGACATGATCGGCCAGTTCGATACCCGCTTCGGTGAGGATGAGGCTTTTGGAGACACGCTGGAAAAGCGTCACGCCGAGCGTCTCCTCAAGTGCAGCCACCTGCCGGCTGAGCGTGGGCTGGGTCAGCCCGAGCGCGCGGGCCGCAGCGGAGAGGGACCCTTCCTCCGCCGTCACGAGAAAGGCGCGGGCCTGGTTCCAGTCAAATGTGATGGTCTGCCAATTCATGCAAATATGTATATCAACTAGCCAGATTTCGGCAATTCTCATTCATTTCTGAAGGGCGTACATTTCTTGTCGAAAGGAGACGCCAATGAGCCCGTCATCTTTGATGATCCAATTGGCAAATATCGTTCTTTCGGTTCTGGAGTTTCTGGCTTCACCCACTGGCGGCCGCGATATCGGCCGTGACATTCTTCAAGATCTCGGCCTGCGCGGTGGCCGCAAGAAGAAGAAATAGAGGGTTCCAGAAGCTTCGAGCAGCCGGTGTTTCGAAGCTTCTTCGAGGCTCGGGCACCTGTGTGCCGGCTGTCATCTTCACCGCCGGTTCCGGTTTCTGCCGGCCGTTTGCGTCTCCGCTTATCTGTTAGAAATGGAACATTGACCATGGCGACAACATGGACCAAGGACATGCCGTCTTCCGCCGGCTTCTGGAGCAAGGTTGCACGCAAATATGCCGCGGCCCCCATCCGCAACCAGGACGCCTATGAAAAGACGCTGGAGCGGACCAGGGCGCATCTGGGGTCTCAGGACAGCGTCCTGGAACTCGGCTGCGGCACGGGGACCACGGCGCTGCTGCTGGCCGGCAACGTGAGGTCCTACCTCGCCACGGATTTTGCCAGCGGCATGATCGAAATCGCCGAGGCGAAACTGAAGGACGGGGCAGAGGCGAAGGAGGCCCCACAGGGCTTGAGGTTTGCAGTCGCCGATGTCTTAAGTGACAAGGTCGAGCCGGGCGAGACCGGTTATGATGCCGTTGTTGCTTTCAATTTCCTGCATCTGGTGGAAAACGCCGATGAAACCCTGTCGCGTATCCACCAGCTTCTGAAACCAGGTGGTCTCTACATCTCGAAGACCGTTTGCCTGAAACGCAGGGCCTGGCTGTTCGCGCCCCTTGTCAAGGCGATGCAACTCGTCGGCAAGGCACCGTTCGTCCGTTTCCTTTCCTTTGATATGCTGGAAGACAAGATCCGGTCCGCCGGTTTCGAAATCATCGAGACAGGAACCTATCCGGCTCCCTACAGCCGGTTTGTCGTGGCGCGGAAACTCTAGGGTGTGGACCCATAAGTGAAGATGAAATGGTTTGAGGTGGATTGGTCTTCCTCAAGGCGCGGAAGCGCAGCAAATGTGGCTCATTTTCAAGCTTTCGCAACGCTGAGGAGGACCAGTCCAGTCAAATCCGAAGGACATGAAAATGGCTTCACCGCGTGTCGCCAGCGTGCCTGACCGGGCAGAAAGCCCGTCCAGCGCACACTTCCTAACGCGATTTTGCCATTTGTCATGCCATTTCGTCTTCCTTTAAGGGTTCACACCCTAGTGCGGTGCAACGGTCGAAAAGGACGTCAGACACGGAATTAAATCGATTGAAATGAAGCGCCAGAGCAACTTGCGGAGAGGGTTTTCGGGTGCTAGGTGTGATCTGCCTCGTCACGACTGCTCCCTTGAAAGTTGAAAATGCTCGTCCGCGACCGCGCCTTTTTCGCGTCCATGTTCCTGACGGTTCTGGCCGATCAGATTCTTCTGTTTCTGGTGCCGCTGGTGATTTTCCAGATCACCGGTGATGTTGGCTGGTCCGGTCTTGCCTTCTTTTTCGAAACCTTGCCGCGCTATCTGACCTTTCCGGTCGCGGGCATATTGAGCGACCGGTTCCCGCCGATCCTGCTGCTGCGTATCAGCCGCATTCTGCGGGCTGCGGCCTGCATCGCCGGCATTGCCGGTCAGCTTGCCTTCGGTGGGGTCTGGTGGCTGATCGGGCTTTCCGCCCTCGTCGGCATTTTCACGACGCAGGGCATGCTGGCGCTGGAAATGGTGCTGGTGCGCGCCTTTTCCGATCAGCGCTTCGAGAAAGTTGCAAGCTATGGCCAGCTCGCCTCGCAAATGGGCGTGGTGATGGGGCCACTGGTGGCCGCCTACCTGATGGCGTTCTGGCCCTGGCAGGCGGTGGTCGTGCTGGCAACGGTCCTGTTCGTGCTGGCCGACCTTGCCTTCCACTTCTGGCCCGGCCAGGCGCGCATGGAGGCGGCTCCCGTTTCGCGCGTAGCCCGTCATCCGGTCGCGGATCTGAGGCATGCGCTCACGCTGGTCTGGACTTTGCCGGGGCTGTCGCGGGCTATTCTTCAGGCTGCCGGGGTCAACCTGATCATCGGGGCGACGCTGGCAACGGCTGCCGCCATGATGACCGGTTTCTTCAGTCAGAGCGAACAGGTCTACGCCTGGCTCCAGGTCGGCGGAGCGCTTGCGACGCTCGCCGTTCTGACGTTGACGGCGCATGTGGCGCTCGGCCTCAAGACACTTGGCGTCACGGCTTACGGGTTGATTTGCGCAGGGGCGGTGCTGACGGGCCTTGGGGCCCATCCCTTGATCTATACGGCAGGTTTCCTGCTGATTGCCGGGTTCGACAAGATGTTCAACATCTATGTGCGCACCCTGCGCAAGGAAATCATACCGCCGGAGGAATTCGGCAAGACAACCGGCGTGATCATCTGCCTCAACAACTTATCTCAACCGCTGGCCGGGCTGATCGTTGCCCTGTTTGCTGCCGGTGACGATGCCAGGGCCGTGCTGCTTGCCCTTGCCGTCGCCATGGCACTGCTGGGTGTGATGACGTTCCGGCGCGCATCAGCGCAGGCGTAACGTAGACGGGCAGCGGTTCAGCTGATCGCAGGTTGGTCCCGCAGGGCCGTCAGCCCTTCGGCTGATCGCCTGACGATGTCGGCTATTTCGGTGAGCTGGCCCGCCAACGGACTTCTCCGCCGCCAGACCATACCGATGGTCCGGGTCGGTTCAGGGGCTTCAAAACGGGCAATTGCCACCGATGCGGACCGGGTTTCCACGGGAACGGCCATCTCGGGGATCAGTGTCACGCCCATTCCCGCGCTCACCATCTGAACAAGCGTCGAAAGGGAGCTTGCGTCCAGAACTTCGCGCGGCGGACCGGATTGCAGATTGCAGAAGGAGAGGGCCTGATCGCGGAAGCAATGGCCTTCCTCCAGCAACAGAAGTCGCATCTCGCGCAGGCTTTCGGCATTCGGCAGCGGTGCATTGGCCTCGCGCGCCGAACGCACAAGGACGAAGCGCTCGCTGAACAAAGCAGTTTCGGCGAGGGTGCCTTCGGAAACCGGCAAGGCCACGATTGCCGTGTCAAGGCGGCCTTCGTCCAGTTCGTCGATCAGCTTTGGCGTGACGGTCTCGCGCACATGAATGTCCAGCTCCGGATAGCTTTTGGTCAAGGCGCCAACGACGCTCGGCAGGAGATAGGGTGCGACCGTCGGTATGACGCCGATCCGCAGTCGCCCCACAAGCCTTTCGCGTGATGCCCTTGCAAGGTCTCCCAACTCCTCGGTCGACCGCAGGATATCGCGGGCACGTTCGGCGGCGACCTCACCAAAATGTGTCAGCCGAATCTGGCGGGCCCCGCGTTCGAACAAGGTAGCGCCGAGCACTTCCTCCATTTCCTTGATCTGCATGGACAGCGCCGGCTGCGAAATGGCGCAGGCCTCGGCTGCCTTGCCGAAATGCCCGTGACGGGCGAGAGCCTCGAAATAGCGCAACTGTTTGAGGGTGATATTGATCATAAGGTAAGCTTATCGAACTTATCAGAAAATTCAACTTCCTCTGATGGATTGCCTTTGCTAGCGTCAGGGGGGCTCAAACAGAAGCGGGCGGCGAGCAAACACCCCCTTGCATTGCCGGGCTTCTGCTGGGCTCGAAAGTTTTGGGAGATTTGAGGAAACCGATCTGTTCCGGGCTCAGGCGGGTCTGTGGACATCACGGGCGTCTCACGCGGCCCGAATAATCGAACGTTTCAGATTTAAGTGGAGAGAGTTATGGACGCTAAAGTGGAAAAGACAGGCGGTTGTCCTGTAATGCACGGTGGCAACACGTCGATGGACAAGCCGGTGACGAAATGGTGGCCGAATGCGTTGAACCTCGACATCCTGCACCAGCGCGGTGCACGCACCAACCCGATGGACCCCGACTTCAACTACCGCGAAGCGGTCAAGGGCCTGGACCACGAAGCGGTCAAGGCAGATGTCCGCGCACTGATGACCGACAGCCAGGATTGGTGGCCGGCCGACTGGGGTCACTACGGCGGCCTGATGATCCGTCTGGCGTGGCACTCCGCCGGCTCCTACCGCATGCAGGACGGCCGCGGTGGCGCGGGCTCGGGCAACATCCGCTTTGCGCCGCTCAACTCCTGGCCGGACAATGCCAGCCTCGACAAGGCCCGCCGCCTGCTGTGGCCGGTGAAGAAGAAATACGGCAACGCGCTGTCCTGGGCCGACCTGATCATTCTGGCCGGCAACATGGCTTACGAATCCATGGGCTTCAAAACCTTCGGCTTCGGTTTCGGTCGCGAGGACATCTGGGGTCCGGAAACCGACGTCTACTGGGGTTCGGAAAAGGAATGGCTCGCACCTGTCGAGAACCGTTTTGAGAACGCCGACGATGCAAGTTCCCTGGAGAACCCGCTGGCGGCGATCCACATGGGCCTGATCTACGTCAACCCGGAAGGCGTCAACGGCCAGCCGGACCCGGTCAGAACCGCTGCCCATGTTCGTGAAACCTTCAAGCGCATGGCGATGAACGACGAGGAAACCGCGGCGCTGACCTGTGGCGGTCACACCGTCGGCAAGGCTCACGGCAATCACTCAGCCGAAGGTATCGGTGTCGAGCCGGAAGCTGCCGGCGTCGAGTCGCAGGGCTTCGGCTGGTCAAATCCGGACCAAGGTGGCAAGGCCTCCAATGCCTTCACCTCCGGTATCGAGGGTGCCTGGACGCAATTCCCGATCCAGTTTGACATGGGCTACTTCGACTACCTGTTCAATTACGATTGGGAACTGCGCAAGTCACCGGCCGGTGCATGGCAGTGGGAACCGGTCAACATGCCGGAAGACAAGAAGCCGGTTGATGCATCCGACCCGTCGGTCCGTCGCAATCCGATGATGACCGATGCCGACATGGGCATGAAGATGGACCCGGTCTACAACGAGATCTGCCGGAAGTTCATGGCTGATGAAGCCTATTTCCGCGATTGCTTTGCCCGCGCCTGGTTCAAGCTGACCCACCGCGACATGGGCCCGAAGGTCAATTATCTCGGTCCGGATGTTCCGGCTGAAGATCTGATCTGGCAGGATCCGATCCCGGCAGGTTCCACCTCCTACGATGTGGATGCCGTGAAAGCCAAGATTGCCGCATGCGGGCTGTCTGCAGCGGAGATGATCGCGACCGCTTGGGACAGCGCCCGGACCTTCCGTGGCTCCGACAAGCGTGGTGGAGCCAATGGTGCGCGCATCCGTCTTGCTCCGCAGAAGGACTGGGAAGGCAATGAGCCGGACCGTCTGGCAAAGGTTCTGGCCAAGCTCGAGCCGATTGCCGCAGAGACCGGTGCATCTGTTGCCGATGTCATCGTTCTGGCCGGCAATGTCGGTCTGGAACAGGCCATCAAGGCCGGTGGCTTCAACGTCTCGGTTCCGTTTGCTCCGGGTCGTGGGGACGCGACCGACGAGCAGACCGATGCGGAATCCTTTGAGGTTCTGGAACCGGTCGCAGACGGCTTCCGCAACTGGCAGAAGAAAAAATATGTTGTCAGCCCGGAAGAAATGATGCTCGACCGTGCGCAGCTTCTGGGCCTGACCGCGCGTGAAATGACTGTCCTGGTGGGTGGCCTGCGCGTGCTGGGTGCCAACTATGGCGGCTCCAGGCATGGTGTCTTCACCGACCGGGAAGGTGCTCTGACCACGGACTTCTTCGTCAACCTGACCGACATGGGCAATAGCTGGCATCCGGCCGCCGACGGCACCTACGAAGTGCGCGACCGGCAGTTGGGCACGTTGAAGTGGACCGCAACCAGCGCAGACCTCGTCTTCGGCTCGAACTCCATTCTGCGGGCCTACGCGGAAGTCTACGCTCAGGACGACAACAACGAGAAGTTCGTGAAGGACTTCGTTGAAGCCTGGACCAAGGTCATGAACGCGGACCGTTTCGACCTGCTCTAAGACCGGTCACGGCCCTTGAAGACAGATGGCGGCGCTCCGGGAAATCCGGGGTGCCGTTTTCTTTTCCGGACCTTCGTTCGAGGGCCTCTGTTGCGACGCAGCAGAAGAATCTCATCAGCAATAACCCCTATCTCCTTGAAAAGGTCATTGTTCCGTCACAAGGTTTATGTTGCACTGCAAAGCGGTTCAGGTTGTGCTTGAAACGGCGACGTGTGGCGGCCGGCCGGTTCTCTTCCGACCGTCCGGAACTGAGGTTCGGGATTAGTGCGCATATGTTTGATTTGACGGGTCACAAGGCCCTTGTTGTCGGCGTCGCCAACGATCAGTCCATCGCCTATGGCTGCGCAAAGGCGTTCCGTGCGCAGGGCGCCGATCTGGCGATCACTTATCTGAATGAGCGCGCCGAGCCCTATGTGCGGCCGCTCGCCGAAGAGCTCGATGCCGAAATTATCGCCCCGCTTGACGTGTGCGACGCGGCCCAGATGGAGGCACTGTTTGCCGAAATTGAGGCCAGGTGGGGTCGCCTCGACACGCTGCTCCATTCCATTGCCTTTTCCAAAAAGGAAGACCTGCATGGCCGCGTGATCGACTGTTCGTCCGACGGTTTTGCGCTGGCGATGGATGTGTCTGTTCATTCCTTCTTGCGGCTTATCAAAAGGTCCGAACCTCTGATGCCTCAAGGCGGAACCTGCATGACGGTCTCCTTCATGGGGGCGCAGAGGGTGGTTGAAAACTACGGCGTCATGGGGCCGGTCAAGGCCGCTCTGGAAGCGGCAACCCGTTATGCGGCTGCCGAACTCGGCCCGAAAGGGATCTCGGTTCATGCACTGTCCCCTGGCCCTCTCAAGACACGGGCCGCTTCCGGGATTGCCGAATTCGACTCACTTCTGAACGACGCGGCCGAACGCGCGCCCACACATCACCTGGCCACGATCGATGATGTCGGGGCCTATGCCGCTTTTCTTGCCAGCCGGGAGGCCTTCAACGTCACCGGCGCCGTACATCCGATCGACGGTGGCTACAGTATTCTTGGATAGGAGGTCCTGATGAGGGACATTTTTGACGCGCTCGAAAAAGGCCAGAACGAATTTCTGGAGTCGCTGCACGACGCCACCGCCTGGGGGCCATCGGAACGGTTCACGGCCCTGCAGGCGCAGGCGACGGAACTGTCCAACCTGGGAGAACTGATCGGCAGGGGGCTGAGCAAGCACCTGACCAGGATTTCAGACGACCACAAGAGCCGTTGGCAGGCGACCGTCGCCGAGTTCGGAAAGGCCATGAAAGCCATGGGCGGCGCTCAGGAGGCCGGCTCTCTCTATAAGGCATGGGAGGAATACTGGCAGGACGCTGCCCAGCGCACGGTTCTCACCATGGATGTGCTTCGCCAGCGCGGCGACAATTTCATGGATCACGAAGAGGCCGGCTGTCCGCCGGTCCTGATCTATGACTACGAAGTTGTGCTGGATGGCGCCGACCTGCCACGCCCAAGCTGCTACATGCTGCTGAAAATCATCCCGCCGGCTGATCTGCCCTGCCGCGACCCCAAGCCATTCAAACGGCCCTACATCATCATTGATCCGCGCGCGGGGCATGGCGCAGGGATCGGCGGCTTCAAACCGGACAGTCAGGTAGGCGTCGCCCTGCATGACGGCCACCCGGTCTATTTCGTGGCCTTCAAACGCATGCCTGAAAAGGACCAGACGCTGGCGGATGTGACCCACGCCGAAGCGGCTTTCGTTCGCAAAGTGATGGAACTGCACCCGGAGGCGCCAAATCCGGTGGTGACCGGCAACTGTCAGGGCGGCTGGGCGACGCTGCTGCTGGCTGCCATGAACCCGGACCTGACCGGGCCGATCATTCTCAACGGCGCGCCCGTTTCTACATGGTCCGGCCGGGTCGGCGAAAATCCGATGCGCTATAACGCCGGTGTTCTGGGTGGCACATGGAACGCCATGTATTTTTCCGACCTTGGCCACGGCATCTTTGACGGTGCCGACATTGTGCAGAATTTCGAGATGCTCAATCCGGCCCGGAACTACTTCGGCAAATACTACGATCTTTATGCCAAGGTCGACACCGAGCCGAAACGCTTTCTGGAGTTCGAACGCTGGTGGGGCGGGTATTTCCTTCTCAACGAAGCGGAGATGAAGTGGATCGTCGAGCAGCTCTTCGTCGGCAACCGTCTTTCCAAGAACGAAGCGCAGCTTGAAACCGGCCGAAACGTCGACATCAAGCACATTCGTGCGCCGATCATCGTTTTTGCCAGCTACGGCGATAACATCACCCCGCCGCAACAGGCCCTCAACTGGATCATCGACACCTACACGGACGAGCGGGAAATCGCCATTCGCGGACAACGGATCATCTATATGATCCACGAACAGGTCGGGCACCTCGGCATTTTCGTGTCGTCCAAGATCGCCAAGAAGGAACACACGGAGGTCACCTCGACGCTGAAGACGATCGAGGCGCTGGCGCCGGGTCTTTATGAGATGACCATCGATGACTATGAAGGCCCTCTGCTTGAACGGGAATTCACGGTCAGCTTCCACGAGCGCAAGATGGAAGACCTGGCAAAGATCGATGACGGCCGGGACGATGAAATTCCCTTCGCGGCCGTTGCCCGTGCCTCCGAACAGCAAGCCGAATTCTACGATGTCTGCGTGCGTCCCTTCGTCCAGGCTTTCGTGACGGAGCAGAGCGCGGACCTGCGCCGCAAGAGCCATCCGCTCAGAATGCAGCGGGCCCTGTTCTCCAGCCTCAATCCGGCGCTGGGTTGGTTGCCGGGCATTGCCGAGCGAGCCAGAAACGAGAGGTCTCCGGCCAGTGCCGGCAACCCGTTTGTGGAACTGGAAAAGGTCAATGCGGCGTTGATCGAGCAATCCATGGATCTCTTCAGGGATCTGCGCGATACCGCGTATGAAAACCTGTTCTATTCGATCTGGGGAACTCCTTACATGCGCTGGTTCGGCCGCAGCAAGCAACCGGGCCGGACATTGAAGCGCAAGGACGAGCTGCGCAGCCTGCCGCCGGTTCAGGCTGCACTGATGCATATCGAGGAAGGTGGTTTCTGCGAAGCGGTCATCCGCATGCTGATCCTGCTTGCCGACAGCCGGGGCAATGTCCGCCGCGACCGTCTGGAACGGTCTGCGCGTGTTCTGACACAGGACGAGCCGTTCAAATCGCTGACAGCGGACGAACGCAGTTTCATTCTCCAGGAACAGACGATGATCGTCGAATTCGCGCCGGAACTGGCTATCGAAACCTTGTCCAAGCTGCTGAAAACGCAAGAAGAACGGGAGCTTGCCGCCAAGGTTGTGCGCTTTGTCCCCGGCGCCATAGAGGAAATGACGCCGCATACGCTGGAAACCCTGCAGCAGTTCCACGAGGTTCTGGGCCTGCCTCCGGTTTCAGAAGATATTCTGGATGATCCGCTGGCGGTGACGGACGTCTCTGTCGAGCCTGGCAAGGAAGTTACCAGAGCTGCCCAGGAAGAGGCGGCGAGCAAGGCTCCCGCGACGAACACACCCGCAAAGCGGCCAGCCGCCGCAAAAGCTGCCTCGGCAGCGGCAGCACCAAGCAAGTCGTCTCCTCGCAAGCCTGCTACACGCAAGGCGCCGGCTCGCAAGACAGCCGTTTCGCGCAAACCGCGCAGCACCGCAAAGAAACTGCAAGAATCGGCTGAATAATAAGAGGGGGCGTCCGGGCCTCTCGGACGCCCCCACAGAGCCCCCCTGGAATTTTTTTTGGAGTTTGGCTCTGATCTGAAGCGATCGTTCGCTTAGCAGGCTAAGGCTTGATCCTGGCGATCCGTCACAGTTGTCAGTCGAGTTCCAACCGGCCGAATTCGTCCGTTGAGCATAGCAAGATCGGGGCAGCTCTCAAGTACCGGAACGCTGCTTGCGCCTGGAAATTCGGCGATAAAATTTCGAACTCTGTTTTCATTGGATTTTTCGCTACGCTCCAGGATGTGACGGCGAAACAGAAACTTCCTGTTCGCCACCTGGATGCCTACTTCTTGTCAGAAGCAGAGCCGTTCGCAGTTTGAAGTGCCGGATTCCGGCCGATGACTGCGCCTTCCGGACCTTTTCTTCAAGGGACCGGAGAGAGGTGACCCTGCTGCGACCGGACAACAAAAAGACAATTGGCGGAGCCGCATGTTCGACTGGGCCTATAAGAAACGCTTGAAGGACGACCTCGAACTTTGGGTCGAGAAGGGCTGGGTGAGTTCCGCCGACGCAATGGCCATATTGAAGGAGCAGGACCAGGACGACGGTCGTTCGCGCCTGCCTATGGCTCTTGCCGGAATAGGCATGGTCTGCGTGGCCCTGGCACTGCTCGCATTCATTGCCGCAAACTGGGGCGCGATCCCCAAGTCCGTGAAGCTTGTCGGCATTGCGCTGCTTGTCGTGGCAAGCAACGGTCTGGCTGCCATAGCCGCCTCAAGAGGGCGCAAGGGCATTGCCGATCTTGCAACAGGCTTTGCAACACTGGTCTTCCTTGGAGGTATGGCGCTGGTCGGGCAGATCTTTCACCTGCCCACGGACTGGCCCGGCGGCGCCTTCCTCGTCTGTCTGGGGGCGCTGGCCGCAGCCTGGCTGACAGGTTCGAAAACATCGCTGATCGTGGCAGCAGGTGCTGCCATTACCTGGCAGGTCATGCGCTCCGATTTCGGAGCGACGCCACTCCTGGAAGATCTGATCGGGCTACTCCTTCTGGTGGCAATCTTTGCGCATCCGGTCGTTCATCCGGCGCGGATTTCGCGCTGGGCCGCGATTTCGCTGCTCTGGGTGACTTATGGCCGCTGGTTCGGTGAAACGGCGGATCTCATGAATTCAGGTGACGACGTCATCATCGCCATGCTCCTGGCTGGGACGGGCGGAATGGCAGCGGCGATGATGTTGATCGATCCTGTTGCCGATCTCTTTGTGAAGTGGTCCAGCGACCGGCCGATGCGCGGTCATGGGCATTGGCTGATGGCAAGATCGCTTCAGGATGTCGGTATTCTTGTTCTCTCCGTCTTGATCGTTCTGGCGCTGGTTCTCGTTCCCGAGGTTTCAGACGAACCTGCCTTGAAGGGGCTTGCGGCACTGCCGGCTCTGGTGCCGCTCGCCGTTGCCCTGGCTCTGCTGGTCGCCGGAATGTTGCTGTCCTACAAGACCGTCAAATCGGGGGCGCTTTTCGGGGCGACAGGCCTGGCGCTGGTGGCCGTGCTAATGCCGGTGCTGACAGCCAACATCCTCGTACTCGCCGCGTTCGTTCTGGCAGCGCTGATCGGTTTTTGTGCATTGGGGACATGGTACAACAACAGGTTCTGGATGCTTTGTGCCTACCTGGGCCTGACAGCGGTCGCTCTCTGGCTGCTACAGGTCACCATCGGCAGCCTCTTGGGGCAGTCCCTGTTTTTCCTCGTTGCCGGTGTTGTGCTGCTTGGGATGGCACTCTGGCTGGCGCGCCTGATGAGACGCGGCGGTCGAACGCCTGGTCAGCCTGACGTGCCAGGGGAGGTGCAGCAATGAGTACGGCAACCGCATCATCTTCCGCACAACAGCGGCCGCGCAGCAACTGGCTGCTCTGGGTTCTCCTGGCCCTGATCCAGCTTGGCCTCATATCAATCCCTCTCGTCGACAGGTTAACCGTTCAGCACAGCGGAACCGCTGTGCCGCTTGCCGTGGTGCCGGTGGATCCCAGGGACCTGCTGCGGGGCGACTATGTGGTGATCAACCTTGCGATCGGCGCCCTTTCCAGGACGGTGCCCGGCGCCGACAAGGTCAAGTCGGGGGACAGCATCTTCGTCGGCCTGAAGTCAGAAGAAGCGGGCGCTGCCGTGCCGGTGCTGATCGCGAAGGAACGAGCCGAAGCCGGAGATCTGGCCATTGCAGGCACCGTTCGCGCCGTTTTTGAGGACGAGATAAGGGTCGACTACGGCATTGACGCCTTTTTCCTGCCGGAAGGCGAAGGGCTTGAGATCGAGAGCATGGATCGGTCGCGCATTCTTCTGGAAGTTGTCGTTACCGAAGATGGCCGGTCTTTGCCGGTGAACCTGCTGGTCGATGGAAAGGCCTTCCGGTCCGACGCGATCTTTTGACGTCCGGCCATTCTGGCGGTAAGAGCGCGTCAACCGAAACCCGTCTGAAAGACCATCATGTCCGATCCCGCGCTCGATACTCTTCTCTTGCCTCTTGAAACTGGGGCTGTCGAGCTTACTGAAAAGAGCCGCGTCCTGTTCCTGCGCGCAAGGGCAGGGCGTGCGCTTGCAGCGCTTGCGGACGCAGACCTTGTTTGCGAGCAGAGCTTCGCGCCAGACAGGGATGCGCTGCAAAAGGCGGGACTGAAGGTTGATGCGGAAACGGAAGCCGACGGATTTGACGCTGTTCTCGTTCTGCCGGGGCGCCAGCGGCAGGAAGCAAGAGCACAGCTTGCCCGCGCGGTTTCCAAGGCGCGGCCCGGTGGCATCGTCATCGCCTGTGCGCCGAACACCGAAGGTGCGAAGACGCTGGAAAGCGACGTTCAGGATCTTCTGGGCAGCGCCGAGAAAATGACCAAGAACAAGTGCCGTGTCGTCTGGAGCGAGTTGTCCGATAACAGCCTGAACGCTGCTCTTCTTGCCGAATGGCTGACGCTTGATGTGCCGCGGCCTGTGCTTGACGGAGCATTCGTCAGCCGTCCTGGCATCTTCGCCTGGGACAGGATCGACCCGGCCTCCAAGCTCTTGGCGGACCATGTGCCGGCAACGCTCAAGGGCAGGGGCGCTGATCTGGGCGCAGGCTTCGGGTATCTGACCCGTGCGGTCTTCGAGAAGGCCACCAAGGTCACATCGATGGATCTATACGAGGCGGAAAAACGGGCACTGGATTTGGCCGAACAGAACCTGGCCGCCTTCAAGGGCCTCAGAACGATGAACGGCATCTGGTCGGACGTGACCCAGGGGATCGAAGGACCATACGACTTCATCGTTTCCAACCCGCCGTTTCACCAGGCCGGCAAAGCTGATCGCGCTGACGTCGGTCAGGGTTTCATTCGGTCTGCGGCCCGTGGGCTGCGCCCTGGCGGTGAATTCTTCATGGTCGCCAACCGGCATCTTCCCTATGAGTATACGCTGGGCGAGGTCTTCGCCGACGTGAAACAGCTCGCCGATGAAGGCGGCTACAAGGTCATTCGTGCGGTCAAAGGCAAGGGAGGTCGATAATATGCGCCTTGTAAAACTCCTTGCCAATCTCGGCTATGGAAGCCGGAAGGAAATGCAGGTCGCCATCCGCAACGGTTGGGTCACCGACCGCGAGGGCAACCGGCTGAAAGCGGATGCCAAGACTGCTCACGAGGACATTCTCTTCGACGATGAGCCGCTCGACCCCGCACATGGCGTCGTTATCCTGATGAACAAGCCGCTTGGCTACACCTGCTCCATCAAGGATCAGGGCCGGCTGGTATACGACCTGCTGCCGGACCGGTTCCGCATGCGCAAACCCGTGCTGTCCTCCATCGGCCGTCTCGATAAGGAGACATCCGGTGCCCTGCTGTTTACCGACGACGGCACGTTCCTGCATCGTGTGATCTCGCCGAAGTCCGAAGTTCCCAAGATCTACGAAGTGGCACTCGACCGTCCGATGAAGGGCGACGAAGGGGCGTTATTCGCTTCCGGCGACATGATGCTGGAAAGCGAAGACAAGCCGCTGAAGCCGGCGGAACTTGAGGTGATTGACGAGACCCATGCCCGCCTTACCCTGCATGAAGGCCGGTATCATCAGGTCCGCCGCATGTTTGCGGCAACGGGCAACCATGTCACCGATCTGAGCCGCAGCCATATCGGCGGTCTCGGTCTGGAAGGCCTTGAAGAGGGTCAGTGGAAAGTGCTGTCCGAACAGGAAAAGACGCGCATCTTTGAAGGCGGGTGAGGTCACATTTGGACTTTGTGCTGCCTGATACGCAATTTCCTCAAAAATACGTTTCTGCTTTTAGTTACATGAAATCAAAGATTTAGCGGGTTATTCATCGCTCGCTACCGACGAATTTTCAAAAAAGTTTTTTCCTGTTGCATCCAAATTTCGATCTGCCGTGTTCCCGGGATGTGAGGCCAATCCGATGCCTCCTGCCTTTGAAAGACGGAGATCTGAAATGCCCCTTCTTGCACGTACGCTTCTGACTGCATCCGCCCTCGTTCTTGCCGCTGGCGCTGCGCACGCGACCCCTGCGATCGGTCTTGCCGGTGAAAAGACCCTGGTGGTTATCGACAGCAATTCCGGAAAGGTCACCGACACGATGGAAGTCTCCGGTGTCGACAGCCTGCTCGGCATTGACCTGCGGCCGGCGACGGGGCAGCTCATCGGCGTCAGTGCCGCCCATGAAATCGTCGAGATAGATCCGAAGACCGGTGCGGCAACCGTGATCTCAAAAATGGACAAGATGCTGCCGCTGAAGGACGGGCAGCCGGTTATCGTCGACTTCAACCCCAAGGCCAACAAGTTGCGCTTCATGACCGGCCTGACCAACCACCGGGTCGATATCGAAAGCGGCAAGGTGACCGTCGATGGCAGCCTGGCCTTTGAGGAAAAGGACATGCATGCGGGGGAGACGCCCAACATCGTGGCTGCCGCCTACATCAATTCCTACGGCCAGCCGGACACTACGGCGATGTATGACATCGATGCGACCATCGGTGCGGTTATCCGGCAGACATCGCCGAACGACGGCACGCTAGCGGCCGTTGGCAAGCTGGGTGTGGACGCTGCCGAAACCTACGCTTTCGATGTCGCGACAGATGCGGAAGGCAACAACAAGGCCTGGCTCGCAACAGGCACGTGGCTGCACACCGTTTCGTTGGAAAACGGCAAGGTGACGGGTAGCTGGGAACTGGGTGGTCTGGAATGGCCGCTGCGCGACATCACCTTCATGACCGCAATGTAACGACCATCCACACATCGAGCTAAAGGAGCATCTTCAGCCCAATCATAAAGAAAGATGCTCTGGGCTTTGCGGACCTTTCCCACCTGGACCGCAAAGCCGATTGCCGGAGCAGCCTGGACCATCCACCCCGGGCTGCTCCGGTCCTTTTCAAGGCATATGGTCCGCCAACGCTGTTGATGCGTAGCAGTCAGGAGACCGGTGAGAATGAAGAAGTGAGACCAACGTGCTGGATATGCCGGAAAGCGTAAGCGAAGTGAACCACGCGGCCCTTCTGGCTGCCTGCGCACGCAAGGACCGGCAGGCCCTGCGGCAGATACTGGAGCTGGAAGGCCCCAAGATGCTGGGCATTGCCAAGCGCATGTTGCGCCGGCAGGACCTTGCTGAAGACGCAATGCAGGATGCGCTGGTCCTGATCTGGCGCAAGGCTTCCCAGTTCGATCCGGCCAAGGGATCCGGACGGGCCTGGATCTATGCGGTGCTGCGGAACAGAACCCTGAACATGTTGCGCGATGGGGCCCGGGAAACGGCAACCGATGACGACAAGCTGGAACGCCAGATCGATGGCAGCGACCTGAACGATGCCTGGGAAATGCTGGGTCACGACAGCGAACTGCGCCGGTGTCTGGGGCGGCTGGAAACCGAAAAGCGTAGTGCGGTGCTGATGTCCTATATCTGGGGCTACACCCACGGCGAGATTGCCGGCCGGCTGTCGGCCCCCCTTGGAACGGTAAAGGCATGGGTGCGCCGTGGCCTCTCGTCCCTGCGGGAGTGCATGTCATGAGAACAGCCCGCCGCGACCTTGCCGAGCTTGCCGACGAATTCGTCATTGGCCTGTGTGACCCGGAGGAACAGCGCGAAGTGGAAGAGCGCTTGATGAAGGAGCCGGAATTGGCCGTTCTCGTGGAACTTGCCCGTCAGCGGTTCGCCGCGCTGGACGCCGCGACGCCCCGTGAAGCCGTGCCCGACAGCCTCTGGCACCGCGTTGAGAAACGTCTGGACGCCGTGGAAGACGGCCTTGTCGCAACCAAGGCTACAGCCAGCCGCGCTGAGGCGCCGGTGGATCTCAAATCCGAGAGAGACAAACGCAGCAGACCCCTGCTCTGGACCGCAGCGGCCAGCCTCGCGGCGAGCCTGTTCTTGGCCATTGCGCTGGTCTGGAACGTGATGACGGGCGTTGAGCCCCAGGTGATCGCCGTTCTTGTCAACGATGCCGGTCAGCCGGTTGCGATGATCGAGGGGGCCGACAACAATGCGACCCAGGTCACACTGCTCGGCGAGACCGATGTTCCGGCAGGCACGATCCTGCAGCTCTGGACCAAGCCCGATCCGGATGGACCACCTGTTTCCATTGGCATCTTCGATGAGCCGAAACAAACGATCCTGCAAGCTGCCGGTCTGCCGGTGCCAAAGCCTGATCAGCTTTATGAAATCACCTTCGAACAGCCCGGCGGGTCTCCAACCGGCTTGCCCACGGGACCGATCCTCGGCAAGGGCCTCGCCAAAGAGCCCAGGTGATCTTCAGCTCAAGAGCTTTCGTCCGAGGGCGTTCAAGAGACTTCAAAAAAACACCCGGCAAATGGGTTTTTGCCGGGTGTCGGTTGTTTGCCAAATTTGCGGTTTCAGTTCTTGGATGCCTTGGCCGCAAGGGCGATGGCGATGTAGCTCCAGCCGTTGAGCATCACCGAAATGCCTGCCAGCAGCCCAAGCGCCCAGGCTGCGGAACTCGGTAGCTCCAGCCAGATCATGACGCCCGCTGCAAGGGACACCAGACCGGCGATCAGCACCCAGACCCAGCCTTCATGCGGCTTCAGTTTGAATGCCAGCAGAATCTGGCTGATGCCCTGTGCCACGAAGATCGCTGCGATGACCACTGTCAGCGCGAGTGTTCCTGCCAGCGGGTTCACGTAAATCACGATACCACCGACCACAGCGATGATGCCGGTGATCAGGTTCCAGAGGAAACTGGCCGTGCCGTGAGTCTTGAAGGCATGGTAGATCTGAACCAGGCCGCCGATGAAAAGCACGGCCGCAATCAGGATCGTCACGGCAATCGAGGTTGCCAATGGGGCGGCGATCAGGATGATGCCGCCTATGACCAGCGCAATGCCAAGCGCCAGAAACCAGCCCCAGTTGTCCTGGATTTTTCTTTTCATGTTTTCAACAGCCTGAACCGTATCTGTCATTTTGACCTCCTCACGCTGTGGTTGCTTCGGTTGACCGTAACCCCTTTGCAAATAAACGCAATATCCTGATGACAAATTGCCAGAGAGTAAGCCCGCCAGACTGTGACTTGACTTTTAGTGTGTATATGCACACAAAGCTCGCATGGAAGAAGACGACTTCTCGCTCTGCGTTCTCGACAACGCCCGCAAGGCCGCACGCGCTGTCAGCCGGCATTATGACAAGCTGGCACGGCGGATTGGCATGACGCCAGGACAGTTTTCCGTGCTTGTCACGATCCACAAATACGCTGATGCAACGACGGCGGAGCTGGCGGAGCGGCTGTCGATGGACCGGACGACGCTGGTTCGGAACGTTGCGCTTGTGGAGCGCAAGGGTCTGGTGGCTTCGCAGCTCGTCCAGGACGGTCGCAGCAAACAATACCGGTTGTCGCCAAAAGGCGAAGAGCTGTTGAACAAGGCACTGCCGTTATGGCGGCGGGCTCAGGCGGACGTGAAGAACCATCTGGGCAGCGATGAGTTTCTGCGCGCCATCGACACCTTGAAACGTCTTTCGGAGCTTTAGCCGGGCGTTGCTCATTTCAACTTCGGGCGGACTGGCAAACCGCCTCGACACATCTTAACTGCCGGGGCGGGGGCGCTGGCAAACCAATGCGAGGTAAGACATGCGGCGTGTGGTCGTAACAGGACTGGGGATCGTTTCCCCGCTGGGCACCGGGGTAGACGCTTTCTGGAATCGGGTAACGAATGGGGACAACGGCATCCGCAGGATCTCCCACTTCGACGCGAGCGATCTGGCCTGCCAGATCGCGGGTGAGGTTCCCTCCAAGGCGGAAGACGCGCACGGCTTTGATGTCGATGCGGTGATGGATCCGCGTGAACAGCGCCGTTCCGACCGGTTCATTCACTTCGCCATGGGCGCGGTTCAGGAAGCGCTTGCCCATGCCGGCTGGGAGCCGAAGTCCGACAAGGACAAGGAACGAACCGGTACGATCATTGCGACCGGCGTTGGCGGGTTTCCGGCCATGACCGCCGGAACCCGGCTGGTCGACGAAAAAGGCCCGCGCCGCGCATCGCCTTTTCTGGTGCCGTCGTTCCTGGCCAATCTCGCCGCCGGGCAGGTCTCTATCCGTCACGGGCTCAAGGGGCCGATCGGCGCGCCGGTGACAGCCTGTGCCGCCAGCCTTCAGGCCCTTGGCGACGCCGCCCGCATCATCCGGTCCGGAGAAGCCGACGTGATGGTTGCCGGCGGGTCGGAAGCCTGTATCGACAAGGTCTCCTATGCCGGTTTCTGTGCCGCAAAGGCCATGTCGTCCAAACGAAACGACGATCCGGCCCATGCATCCCGGCCATTTGACCAGGACCGAGATGGCTTCATCATGGGCGAGGGCGCCGGCATCCTCATCCTGGAGGACCTGGACCATGCGACCGCCCGTGGTGCTACTATCCTGGCCGAACTGGCCGGTTACGGCACCAGCGCTGACGCCTATCATGTAACCGCGTCCTCGCCGGACGGTGAGGGCGGCCTGCGGGCCATGCGCCAGGCCCTGGCGACAGCCAATCTCTCTGCCGGTGAAATCGGCTACGTCAATGCGCACTCCACGTCGACGCCTGTGGGCGATGCCGCCGAGATCGCGGCGCTGACAACACTGTTCGAAAACCGTGGCAAGGACCTGGCGGTGTCGTCGTCCAAGTCGATGTTCGGCCACCTGCTGGGAGCGGCCGGCGCCGTTGAGGCGATTGCCTGCGTCAAGGCGCTGATGAGCGGCCTGCTGCCGCCGTCTCGCAACCTGGAAGCCGCAGACGAGGCCATGAGCCGGTTCGAAATGATCCCCGGCAAGGCCATTGCCCGCGACGTCAATCACATCCTAACCAACGGCTTTGGCTTTGGTGGCGTGAATGCCAGTGCGGTGTTCTCGAAGGTGTAATTCTCAAGGGCTGACAGACCTTGCTTATTCTTTGAGCTTGGCGAAACGGAATATCCCATATATGAGAAAAATCTCATTTATGGGATTCTCTGATGTCGAACCTTGATCAAGATCTTGCCCGGCGGCTGACCGACCTTCGCCGGGCCAGAAACTGGCCGCTGGAAGAGCTGGCCGAACGTACCGGTATCAGCCGGGCAACCCTCTCGCGGATCGAGCGGGGTGACACCAGCCCGACAGCAAACGTGCTGGGCAAACTTGCCGCTGCATTCGGGCTTCCCATGGCCGAACTCTTTGGATCTGCTTCCTCAACAGTTGAACGCCTTGTCCCCCGGGAAGCCCAGGCCGTCTGGACGGACCCGGAGACCGGTTACACACGGCGTACCCTGACACCTGCTGCCAGCGGTTACCGCGGGGCAATGATCGAAGGCTGCATTCCTGCCGGTGCGACCGTTGCCTATGCCGCGCCACCTGTGCCGGATCTCGAACATCAGCTTGTGCTTTTGGAAGGCAACCTGCAGCTCGTCATCGGTCCGGACATCTACGATCTGGGCCCCGGGGATGCGCTCCGGTTTCGCCTCAATGCTCCCAACAGCTTTCATGCGTCCGGCACGGTGCCGGCACGCTATTTCCTGACGGTGATCACGCCATGACCCTTTCCGAAACCGCTGCCGCAACCGCTTCTGGTCAACCTCAGCCGTTCGTGCCTGATGCCCCTGTCTATCTGATGTCCGCGGACGAGGTTCGCAGCTCCCTTTCTGAGTTGGGGCAGCTGCTGAAAGCATGTGTTGAAGATGGCGCTGGGATTGGCTTTATTCTACCAATGCCCCAGAAAAAGGCGGAAGCATTCTGGGACGGTAAACTGCCGGCTATTGAGAGTGGCGAAGCCTTTCTGCTCGCTGCCCGTCATGGCCCGGAGATTGCCGGTGTCGTGATGCTGGTGAAGGCAGGCGCGGACAACCAGCCTCATCGGGCGGATGTCGCCAAGTTGATGGTCCATCCGGACCACCGCCGAAAGGGACTTGCCAGAAAGCTGATGACAGCTATCGACGGGCTCGCGATGTCTGTGAACCGCTGGATGCTGGTGTTGGATACTGTTACCGGAGACAGGGCGGAAAAGCTTTACCCGACCTGCGGATACCAGAAGGCTGGCATCATTCCGGATTATGCCTACAACAGCCATGGCCATTTGGACGCGACGACCGTCTTCTACAAGGACCTGCGCTAAGGCTGGGCGTTTCCTTCAGCGGCACAAACACCGACCGGATAAATGCCCTGAATTGATGTCTTCCCCGTCAATGCGGAGGGGAGGAATGTTCACGGGCGGCCTTAAGATGAAAAAAGACCCGGGCCGTGTACGGCCCGGGTCTTCTTTGTATTTCATTCTCAACCAAGGCGCTCAGCGCGGATCAGTCGAACTGAGACGCCTATTTCGCTTAGTCGCTGAACTCGACCGATTTGGCTTTGACGCCCAGGTTCTCAAGCACCTCTTGAACAGCGTCCATCATCGGCGGCGGTCCGCACAGATAGAAGTGACGGTCGAGATCAGGCACAAGGTCCTTGATCATGCTCGCATCGACCATGCCATGGTGGCTGCCTGCGGTATCTTCGTCCGACAGCACGTGGTCCACCTTCAGACCGTCCATCGCTTCAAGCTCCTGACGGTAGATGATGTCGTCAGAGGTCTTGTTGGCAAAGATAAGCTGGTTACCGTCCAGCTTGCCCTTCTTTTCAAGATCCCGGAAGATCGCAAGGAACGGCGTGATGCCGGCACCGCCGGCAATAAACACGCCGGGCTCATCGTAGCGGAAGGTTTTGAACGGCTGATCGATCAGAACGGTGTCGCCTTCCTTCAGCTTGTGAAGGCGTTCCGTCACGCCGTCATGATCGGGGTAGCCCTTGATCGTGAACTCAAGCGTGCGCTCTTCCGGCAGCGAGGTCATCGTGAAGGGGCGAGTTTCCTCCCGCCAACCGTCCTCGTCGACCGCAATTTCGGTGGCGTCGCCGACTTTGAAATCAAATCCGTCCGGCTCGACAAGACGGAAGCGTTTCACGTCGTGCGTGACCTGTTCGATCTTGAGAATGGTCGCCTTATGCATCTGTGCGTCTCCTTCTTGTTCGTGGAGGAAACGCGGAAAGGGGGCGGAGAGTTCCCCCCAGGATCAAATGCCTCATCATCCGCATTCCGGTTGGGGAGGGGGCACTCGGCAGGCGGGCCATCGTTTGCACGAGCTGTCCTGAAGCGGTGCTCTGGTTCCGCTTCAGGCCACGGCGCGAACTTGAATCAATTTGTGAAGACGACTGGCTGGCCCGCTCCGCTAGCTTGCCTCGTTCAGCATTTCCAGCTCCAGCCACTGCTCTTCTGCAGCATCTTTTTCAGCTGTGAGATCAGTAATTTGCTGGGAGATCTTGGCAAACTTGTCAGGGTTCTTCACGTAAAGCTGCGGGTCGTTCATTTCCGCCTGAAGAGTTTCCAGACGCGCTTCCAGCTTCTCGATCGTCTCCGGCAGGGTTTTCAGGAGATGCTGCTGGGTGAAGCTCAGTTTCGATTTCGCCTGAGGCTTTTGCGGCGATGCCTCCGGGACAGAAGCTTTTTCCTTTTTCGCCGGTGCAGACTTGTCCACCTTGCGGGCGGTCACACCTTCGCCCCGCTGGGCCAGCATATCGGAGTAGCCCCCGGCATATTCACGCCACAGGCCATCACCTTCCGAAACGATGACGGAGGTCGCCACCCGGTCGAGGAAGTCGCGGTCGTGGGAAACGATCAGCGCCGTGCCCGGATAGTCGGCCAGCAGTTCCTGCAGCAGGTCGAGCGTTTCCAGATCGAGGTCGTTGGTCGGTTCGTCGAGCACCATCAGGTTCGACTTGTTGGCCAGTGCCCGGGCGAGCATGGCGCGTGCCCGTTCACCGCCTGAAAGCACGCCCACAGGCGTGCGGGCCTGTTCCGGCGAAAACAGGAAGTCCTTCATATAGGACATCACGTGTTTGGTCTCGTCGCCGATCACCACCGTATCGCCGCGCCCGCCGGTCAGGACGGACGACAGCGTGTCGTTGAGATTGAGGTTCTCGCGCTTCTGGTCGAGCGTCACCATTTCCAGGTTGGTGCCGAGCCGCCTTGTGCCCGTGTCCGGTGCCAGCTCGCCGGTCAGCATCTTCAGGAGCGTCGTCTTGCCGGCACCATTCGGGCCGACGAAGCCGACCCGGTCGCCGCGCTGGATGCGGGTGGAGAAGTCCTTGACGATGGCGCGATCGCCATAGGTCTTGGAGATGTTTTTGGCTTCGATCACCAGCTTGCCCGAAACTTCGGCATCCGTGGCGGCAAGCTTGGCGGTGCCCTGCGGCCCGCGATGTTCGCGCTTCTGCTTGCGCAGGTCCGCCAACTCGCGCACCCGGCGCATGTTGCGTTTGCGCCGGGCGGTGACGCCATAGGTCATCCAGTGTTCTTCGCGCTTGATCTTCTGCGCCAGTTTCTGCTGGTCGATCTCTTCCTGCTCGAACACCTCGTCGCGCCAGGCCTCGAAGTGGGCAAAGCCCTTGTCGAGCCTCCGGGCGATGCCGCGGTCGATCCAGACCGTGGTGCGCGACAGGTTTTCCAGGAAGCGGCGGTCGTGGGAAATCAGCACGAGGGCCGACTTCAGGCTCTTGAGCTCCTGTTCCAGCCATTCGATCGCGGGAAGGTCCAGGTGGTTGGTCGGCTCGTCAAGCAGCAGGATATCCGGTTCGGGCGCAAGCGTCCGGGCGAGGGCGGCTCTGCGGGCCTCGCCGCCTGAAAGCGACTTCGGATCTTCCGAGCCGGTGAGACCGAGAACTTCCAGAAGATAGGCGCCGCGATAGGGATCGTCGCCCTCCGTCAGCCCCTCGTTGACATACTCCAGAGTGGACGCATAGGCCGAAAGGTCCGGATCTTGCGGCAGATAGCGCACGGTACGGCCCGGCTGGAAGAACCGTTCGCCCTTGTCCATCTCCACCATGCCGGCTGCGATCTTCAACAGGGTCGATTTGCCCGAGCCGTTGCGGCCGACCAGGCACATGCGTTCCCCTTCGGAAACGGAAAGCTCTGCGCCGGTCAGCAGCGGTGTGCCGCCAAAGGTCAGATGAACGTCGCGGAGTGTCAGCAGCGGTGGAGCCATGAGGGTCTTGTTTTCCCGGTCGGAATGTCGGATCGGCGCTCGGTTTACTGGCCGCGCGTTTGCCGCGCAAGCGGCGCTGGAAAGAACGTCCTGTATTTTTGATCGGGATCAGAGAGATTTTGCCTGTCAAATGGGATATTCTTGCCGGCACGTGGACAGGGGCGACCAACAGGCGCATGACGTGCGCCGACAGGAGAGAGCATCATGTCTGACCTGAAACTGGCGAAACGTGAACGCCGCGGCATCGCCCGCTTGCGGATCCGGACCTTTTTCACCGCAGCCGCACTCTGTCTGGCAGGAGCGTTTGCCGGCTTGACCGATGCGGCGCCGGCACGTGCCGACGGTATTTATTTCAACGGCGTCGGCATTGGCTTCGGTTTTGGCAATCGCGGATATCGCGGTGGCGCTTTCTATGCACCCTATGGTCTCTACGGGCCGCCCTATCGTCCCTATGGGGCTCCTTATTATTATCACCCCTATGACATGAGGGCCTATCCTTACAGGTCACGTGTTTATGTGAACCCGCCGCGCTACCGTGGACAACCGCAGCGTGTGCCTTATACCAAGACCGGCCTGGCTCCGTTCACTCCTCAGTGGACCGCTTATTGTGCGCGGAAATTCAAGTCTTTTAACCCGAACACGGGGATGTATCTGGCCCATAGCGGAAAATATCGATTTTGCCGCTAGGTTTGAAACAAAATTTCGCACGACGAGGTCAAAATATTTGACCGCGCAGTAAATTTGCGAAAAAATTTTCCGCCTGAATCAAAAAAAGAGCAAAAACATCGCCTTTTTGTGTCAAAGATTGGAACGTGCCGTTGGGGGATGCTTGATTGCTCGCAAAGAGCGTGGAATCTTGTGACCCATCGTTCCATTTGCTTCAACTATAACCCAAGAGGGGAGAGCGATATGTTCAAGTCCATGCGTGTAACAGCGCTTGCGGCTGCCTTGATGGCTGCTACATCTATCACTGCGGTTGCAGAGGTGGTCTACCACCGCGGCAACACTGCTGACCCGGAAACCCTGGATCAGCACAAGACCTCCACAACCTACGAAGCTCACATCCTGCGCGATCTTTACGAAGGCCTGGTTGCTTATGGCGCCGATGGCCAGATCATTCCGGGCGTGGCGTCCGAGTGGAAGGTTTCCGACGACGGCAAGACCTACACCTTCATGCTGCGCGACGATGCCAAGTGGTCCAATGGCGATCCGGTCGTTGCCGGCGATTTCGTCTATTCGCTCCAGCGTATCATGAACCCGGAAACGGGCGCCAAATACGCCAACGTGCTGTATCCGATCCTGAACGCGGAAAAGGTCAACAAGGGTGAAGCCAAGCCGGAAGACCTCGGCGTGAAAGCGCTTGACGATCATACGCTCGAGATCGCTCTGGAAGCCCCGACACCGTATTTTATTGACCTTCTGGGCCACCAGACCGGCCTTCCGGTTCATCCGGCCTCCGTTGAAAAATTCGGCTCCGATTTCGTGAAGGCCGAAAACATTGTCACCAACGGGCCCTTCACCCTGGCCGAGTTCGTGCCGAACGCCCATGTGAAGGCAGTCAAGAACGAGTACTTCCATGATGCCGATCAGGTGAAGATCGACACCGTCTTCTTCTATCCGACGGAAGATCGCGGCGCGGCTCTGCGCCGGTTCCAGGCTGGTGAGCTGCATACCAACAACGATGCACCGACCGAGCAGGTTGCCTTCATGCGTGAGAACCTGGGCGACCAGTTCCACGTGGCTCCGTATCTGGGCACCTACTACTATGCCCTCAACCATGAAGATGAAGTCCTGAAGAACCCGGACGTCCGCCAGGCCCTGTCCATGGCAATCGACCGTGAGTTCCTGGCCGATGAAATCTGGGGCTCCACCATGGTCGCCGGCTATTCCTTCGTGCCGCCGGGCATCGGCAACTATGGCGAGCCGGCCTATGCCGACTACAAGGACATGTCCCAGATCGACCGCGAAGAAAAAGCGATCGAACTTCTGACAAACGCCGGCTACGGCCCGGACAATCCTGTCGAGCTGACGATCAACTACAATACGTCGGAAAACCACAAGAACACGGCAGTCGCGATTGCCGACATGTGGAAGCCTCTTGGTGTCAACGTGAAGCTGATCAACACCGACACCAAGACGCATTACGCCATGCTGCGTGACCGTCAGGACTTCGACGTTGCCCGCGCCGGCTGGATCGGCGACTACTCCGACCCGCAGAACTTCCTGTTCATGGTCGAGAGCGACAACGACGGCTTCAACTACGCCCGCTACAACAATCCTGAGTACGATGCACTCATGGATGAAGCGGCCGTCACGGTGGATCTGGAGAAGCGTGCGGACATCCTGAAGAAGGCCGAAGAGATCTTCATGCGGGACCTGCCGTTCATTCCGATGATGTACTACGGTTCCATGAACCTGGTCTCCGACAAGGTGGCGGGATTTGAGGACAACCTTCTCAACATCCATCCGTCCCGCTGGATGAGCATCTCCGAATAACCTGACAACATCGAGACCGGCAGGGATTCCCTGCCGGTTCTTGCAAGGCGGCATCAATCAATCAAGATTGACCGAAAGACCGCCGTTTAACGACAAAGGCAAGGCCTATGCTCCGCTATGTCTTCGGACGATTGCTCGGCGCAATCCCGACGCTGTTTCTGATTGTCACGATTTCCTTTTTCCTGATCCGCATCGCGCCGGGTGGACCGTTCGATCTGGAACGTCCGCTGGAAGCAAAGGTGATGGAGAACCTCAACAAGATCTATCATCTCAACGAGCCGCTGTGGAACCAGTACCTGTTGTACCTGCAGAGCGTCGCCCGTCTGGATTTCGGTCCAAGCTTCTATTTCCGCGACTTCTCGATCAATGAGCTGTTCGCGGAAAGTCTACCCATCTCCATCCAGCTGGGCTTGTCCGCGCTTTGCCTTGCGCTGATTGTCGGGGGTGTCCTCGGCGTGGCGGCTGCGCTGCGCCAGAACAAGCCGGCGGACTATTCGATCATGGCGGCGGCAACACTGGGCGTGACCATCCCCAACTTCGTGGTGGCGCCGATCCTGACGCTGATCCTCGGCGTGTGGCTGGGATGGCTGCCGGTCGGCGGCTGGAACGGTGGCGCCTTCGTCAACCGGGTGCTGCCTGTCGTGACCCTGGCCTTGCCGCAGATCGCCGTCGTGGCGCGTCTGACGCGCGGTTCGATGATCGAGGCCCTCAGGTCCAACCATGTGCGCACGGCGCGGGCCTATGGGCTGACGTCGTACATGATTGTCGTGGTGCACGCGCTCAGAGGTGCGATCCTGCCGGTCGTTTCCTATCTTGGCCCGGCCGCGGCTGCGCTGCTCACCGGATCGGTGGTGATCGAAACCATCTTCGGCATCCCGGGCATTGGCCGCTACTTCGTGCAGGGCGCTCTCAACCGTGACTACACGCTCGTCATGGGCACGGTTGTCGTCGTTGCCTGCTTTGTCATCCTGTTCAATCTCCTCGTGGATCTGCTCTATGCGCTGCTCGATCCGCGTGTGCGCTACGACTGAGGAGGAGACGTCTGTGACCCTCACTGCAACATCATCCACCGGAGCGCCCGCAAAGGGGCGTTCCCTGTGGGACGACGCTCGCGACCGTTTGCTCGCCAACCGCGCGGCGGTCGCCTCCATCATCGTGCTCCTGACGATTGGCCTGATCTCCGTCTTCGGCCCGATCCTGTCCGCTCATCACTACGACACCGTCTATCGTGACTACGTGAAGGTGCCGGCCAGCCTCGAGGCCTATCCGAAGGCCGAACAGGTCGAACCCGGTTTCATGTCTTCCGCCAAGCGGGCGCGGCTAAAGGTGGAGACCTTCGAGCGCGAAGGCGACACGATCGTCGCGAAAGTGACTTCCAGCCGGGACATCGACCCCCGGTCGGTGCTTTATTTCGACCGCAGCGACCTGTTCAAGAACACCGAGCTGACCGACATGTCTGCCGACAACAAATCGGCAACGGTCAGGGCCGATATCAACTTCATGCATTTCTACTTCGGCACCGACGCCAATGGCCGTGATATGATGACACGGACCTTCATTGCAGGCCGCGTGTCGTTGACCATCGGTCTTCTGGCAACCTTCGTCGCGATCTCCATCGGCGTTCTTTACGGAGCGACGTCCGGATATCTCGGCGGCCGTATCGATCAGATGATGATGCGCGTTGTCGATATCCTCTATTCTCTGCCCTTCATCTTCTTCGTGATCATGCTGGTCGTGTTCTTCGGCCGGAATTTCATCTTGATGTTCATCGCCGTCGGGGCGGTGGAATGGCTGGATATGGCCCGTATCGTGCGCGGTCAGACACTGACCATCAAGCGACAGGAATATGTGCAGGCGGCCGAAGCGCTCGGCGTTGCCGACGGCGGTATCGTGCGCCGGCACATCATTCCGAACACGCTGGGTCCCGTCGTGGTCTACATGACCCTCCTGGTTCCGAAGGTCATCCTGCTGGAAAGCTTCCTGTCCTTCCTGGGTCTCGGCATTCAGGAGCCGATGACAAGCTGGGGCGTGCTGATTTCCGAAGGGGCCCGCAACCTTCAAGGGGCACCCTGGATGCTGATTTTCCCCTCCATCTTCCTGACATCGACCCTGTTCGCGCTGAATTTCATCGGCGACGGCCTGCGCGATGCCCTGGACCCGAAGGACCGGTGAGGTGAAGACCATGACCAGCGAAACCAAGAAAACGGTGCTCTCCATAAAGGATCTGAAGGTCGACTTCGAAACCGCGACGGGCACCGTCAATGCGGTGCAGGGTGTCGATATTCATGTGCAGGCGGGTGAAACCGTCGCGATCGTGGGAGAAAGCGGCTCCGGCAAGAGCCAGACCATGATGGCCGCCATGGGCCTTCTGGCCTCCAACGGGCGCACGCGCGGCGAGGTGATCTACGAGGGGCGAAACATCCTCGGCCTGCCGGTGGGCAAGCTCAACAAGATCCGCGGTGCCAAGATCACCATGATCTTCCAGGAGCCGATGACATCCCTCGACCCGCTTTACACCATCGGCCGGCAACTGGCCGAACCCATGGTGGTTCACGGTGGATTGTCCTGGAAGGCGGCAAAGGCAAAGGCACTCGACCTGCTGAAGCTCGTCAACATTCCCGAGCCGGAACGCAAGATCAATGCCTATCCGTACGAGATGTCGGGCGGCCAGCGCCAGCGCGTGATGATCGCCATGTCGCTTGCCAACGATCCCGACGTCCTGATTGCCGACGAGCCGACGACCGCGCTCGACGTCACCACACAGGCACAGATCCTGGACCTTCTGGCGGATCTGCAAAAGCGGCTCGGCATGGCGGTCATCTTCATCACCCACGATCTGGGCATCGTCCGGCGCATCGCGGACCGGGTCTATGTGATGAAAACAGGTGAGGTGGTGGAAAACGGCGAAACCGGCCAGATCTTCAACCGGCCTGCACACCCCTATACCAGGATGCTGCTGGATGCCGAACCGACGGGACACAAGCTGCCGGTGCCGGACAGCGCGCCCGTTCTTCTGGAAGCGCAGAAGGTCGCGGTGGAATTTGAACTCGATTCCGGCTTCCTGAAGCCCAGGCATGTTCTGCGTGCCGTCGACAACATCAGTTTCTCGCTGCGCAAGGGGCAGACACTGGGGATTGTTGGCGAAAGCGGCTCGGGCAAATCCACCCTGGGCCGCGCCGTCCTGAACCTGCTGCCGGCCGGTGGCCGGGTGGTCTTCCATGGCCAGCAGATCACCGGCAAGAGCCGCGCGGAGATGCGTGCGCTGCGCAAGGATATGCAGCTTATTTTCCAGGATCCGTTCGGCTCCCTGTCGCCGCGCATGACCGTCGGCCAGATCATTTCGGAAGGGCTGATGGTGCATGAGCCATCGCTCAATGGGCGCCAGCGCGACGAGCGCGCCTGCCAGGCGCTTGAGGAGGTGTCTCTCGACCCGGCAATGCGCAATCGGTATCCGCATGAATTCTCGGGCGGACAGCGTCAGCGTATCGCGATTGCCCGCACCATGGTTCTGAAGCCTGAGCTTGTCGTTCTCGATGAGCCGACATCGGCTCTCGACCGGACGATCCAGAAGCAGGTGGTGGAGCTTCTTCGCGATTTGCAGAAAGCCCACGGCTTGACCTATCTGTTCATCAGCCATGACCTGGCGGTGGTGCGTGCGATTTCCGACACGGTGATGGTCATGCAGCGGGGCAAGGTGGTCGAGGCGGGAACGGCCGATGCGATCTTCGAAGCGCCGAAATGCGACTATACGAAAGAGCTGATTGGCGCCGCGATGCTGACGCAGCAGCAGATGATGGAAACCGCCTGACCGGCGGTTTTCTGCACATCAGGAAACGCACGACAAGACAATTGGACGTTCAATCGGAAACGGTTGAACGTCCAAAACCGTGCCACCACCTTTTCAGATCTTCTGGAGACCGATGGCCTGTACGGGCAACGCTTCGACCTGGTTGTGCAATTGCATGATATCCGCACCGTAGATGTGCGGCGCCAGATTGACGGCACTCGACAGGATATGACACTTCAACGCCTTCAGCGTAGCGTCGACATCATGCGCGGCCAGTGCGTCGATGATTGTCCGGTGCCGGGTCACACTAGGTGCGGCCCACGATTCTTCTGACCGCGCTTCTGATAGCATGACCCGTTGCAGGATCATGAAGGTCCTGACCAGCATCGGCTCCAGAACGGGCATCTGGCCAATTCTGAAAAGGGTCAGATGCAAGGAGCGGTCGATCTCGGCGCAACCAAACACGTCCCGTTTTTCGTGGCAGGCCTCGAACTGCTCTTCAAGCACCAGAAGGTCGCTTATCTGCTCTTCGCAGACATATTTCACCGCCTCCACGATGCCTGTCGTCTCGATGTCGATTCGAAGCTTCAGCATGAGCCGAGCCTCAAGCGGGCTTGGATCGGTGACGAACGTTCCCTGATAGCCGCGGCGAACGACGAGACCGCATTCCTGAAGCAGCATGAGCGCTTCCCGGATCGTGCTCTGCGAACAGCCATAGTCCTGGGCAAGGGACTGTTCGGTAATCGGGCTTTCGGAGGTCATTTCTCCGGTGAGGATCTTGCGCTTGAGGTCCTGATAGACAGCGTCGGACTTGCGTGCCCGCTTTCCCAGGTTATCTCCGCGAACTGCCGAACGTCGGTCCGCGGTAAGTAATACATTCACGTCGGTGCCCCCCGCTGGCATCGCGTCTAAATGGCAACACAAAGAAAGACTGCAGCGGGTATACGTTACCAGCCGCAATCTCGTGTTTTCTCTCCATCCGGTCATTCGCAGGGCGAAGGAACGGTCAATGGGACGTGCCAATCACGCGCAATCGCCAGAACACCGGCACCTTTCTGCATCTTGTCCCACCTGCAAAAGTGGTGTGTGGGCGTGCAGTTCGGATGCTATTCCGGATCTGGCATTCAGACGACTGCCAAAAATAACAATAAATGCATTGTTTCTCTGCCTGCCTGCAAATGCAATCTCTAACTCTTTACGCGCGGTAACAAGTTTGCGAGGACCGCTGGAGCAAGGATCGAGCGGAGGCGGAACCGCTCAGGCGGAGGCTTTTTCCAGAGCCGAAATCCAGTTCTTCCAGGCAACCTTTTCCAGAAGCTGCGAGTTGAAGCCGCGGGCGTCAAACTCTTCCATCAAGCGCGACAGGCCGGTGACGTCGCCGATATCGCGCGGCAGGACACAGCCGTCGAAATCCGAGCCGAGCGCGACGCTGTCCTCGCCGAGGCGGTCCACCAGGTAGGCTGCATGATCGGCAAGGACCGAGAGCGGCGTATCGCGCGAATGACCGCCGTCCTTGCGCAGGAAGGCGACGTGGAAATTTATGCCGACGAGGCCACCGCTTTCCTTGATGGCATCTAGCTGCTTGTCCGTCAGGTTGCGGCTGCTTTCACAGAGCGCATGGACATTGGAGTGGCTGGCAACGATCGGCCGGTCGGTGATGCGCGCAAGGTCCCAGAAGCCTTTTTCATTGAGGTGGGACACATCGAGCAGGACGCCGAGCTGGTTGCAGGCGCGCACGAGGTCACGCCCCGCTCCGGTCAGGCCGGGTCCGATATCGGGCGAAGCCGGATACGCCATCGGCACGCCGTATCCGAAGTCGTTCTCGCGGCTCCACACAAGGCCGAGCGACCGCAGGCCCCGGCCATACAGCTCTTCGAGTGCATAGAGATTGGTGTCAATGGCTTCGGCACCTTCGATGTGAAGGCTGATGGCAATCTGGCCGGATTCGACCGCGGTACGATTCTCGTCCGGCGTCCGGCAAATGACGACATTGCCTTCCGACTGGGCTTCGATCTCTTCTGCCCGTTCCAGCATTCGCCTGGTGAAATCATAGGCGCTCTTCTGCGGCACGGGCTGATAGTTGGCGGCATCCTTGGGGTTGAAGGGCCGTGTGAAGTCCTGTTCTGGGTTGGAAGGGACGAACATGGCAAAAAGCCCGCCGGCAAATCCGGCCTCCTGCGCGCGCACCATGTCGAGATGGCCGGTTGTGGACCGGTCGAAAAAGCTGCGCTCGTTGCCTTTTATGGCTTCGATTTCGAGTTTCAGGAGCGTGTCGTTGTGACCATCGAACACGGGAAAGGGCGACTTTGAAACGTTTGTCTGCACGGAAGGACCTTGGGTGTGGGGTGGGCCGAGGAAGGTCGGCAGGGAATAATCTAAGGATTCATCTGAAGAATGTAAGGCAGTTCGCCGAATGTGACTTGCAACTGTTGAAAACCTGTCTCAAGAAGGAGCCAGAATTTGTGGAGGTCTCATGAAGCGTTCCAATTCGCCGCTCAACGTTGACCGCGTGCCAGAAGCCGGCGCGATCAACCGGCGCGGCTTTCTTGCTGCCGGGTTGCTGTTGACGGCAACCGGCCTTGCAGGGTGTCAGTCTGCCGGGCTGGTCGGCCTGCCGGACCAGGCAGATCTGCCGGACGAGGAATTCGACTATGCGGCAGCCTATGCAGCGTTGCCTGATGGCGATTTCACCTGGCCGGCCATCAATTACAAGAATTTCGACCAGAAATACTGGCGGCAGATCGTGGAGTACAAGACCCGCGAGCGGCCGGGGACGATCATTGTCGATCCCTACAACAACTTCCTTTACTGGACGCTCGGCAACGGCAAGGCGCTGCGCTACGGCATTGGTGTGGGCAAGGCCGGTTTCGCCTGGTCGGGCGAAGCAAAGATCCGCGTCAAGCGCCCGCACCCGATCTGGCGCCCTCCACGGGAAATGATCGCTCGCAAGCCGTCGCTTGAGCGCTATTGGGAGAAGGGCTATCCGCCCGGACTGAAGAACCCGCTCGGCGCGCGCGCCATGGATTTGTGGCAAGGCTCCACGGACACGCTGTACCGTATTCACGGAACCAACCAGCCGAACTCCATCGGCAAAAGCGTTTCTTCGGGCTGTATCCGCATGTGGCAGCAGGACGTCATCGACCTCTTCAGCCGGGTGCCGCTTCAGACGAAGGTGATCGTGCTCAGCAAGGATCCCAACGCGGACGCTTAAGTGCTGTCGTATCTTGAATGGAAAAGGCGGTTCCGGTCGGAGCCGCCTTTTTTGTTGCCGGGCGTCAGGCCGCCCCGGCCAGAGCGACGTCGTGAAAGACCGCGGAAAAATGGCAAACGGCTGCGGCCAGCACGAAGGCGTGCCAGATCGCGTTCTGGAACGGCAGCCGCTTCCAGGCGTAAAACGCTGTCCCGATCGTGTAGAGAAGCCCGCCGGCCAGGATCATGTAGAACCCGAATGCCGACGCTTTTTCGATCAGCGGATTGATAGCAAAAACGACCACCCAGCCGAGCGCGAGGTAGATGGGAACGGTGAGGCGATCAAGGCCGGTCAGATGGGCCAGCTTGACGATGGCTCCCGCAAGTGCGCCGGTCCACACCACCGCCAGCAGCACGCCGCCGGTCCAGCCGCCAATGATCATGGCCGCAAGGGGCGTGTAGGTGCCCGCGATCAGGAGGAAGATTGCCGCATGGTCCAGGCGCCTCAAAATGCCCGTTTTCTGATCCTTTGCCAGCATGTTGTAGAGCGCGGAGCAGATCAACATCGCCATCAGACAGGCGGCGTATATCATAACCGTGATTTGCCGCGCCGGATCGCCTGCGTTCCAGAGCGCGACTGCCAGAACTACGGTTGCCGTCAGGCCGAGGCCGATGCCGATGACATGAACAGCGCCGTCGGCGACGAATTCGGCAAATGTCTGTGGTCTCGTCGTCGGCATCAAGTTTCCCTGTAGTTTGCAGTGCGGCCTTGTTGTCCAGATCATCGCAGCTGAAGGTGCTGATAATTTGACGAAGCAGATTTGCACACTGCGGTGCAGATCCGTGAAGCATGCCGCAAAACTTTTGTGAATGCATGATGTCGATTGCCGCATTTCCCCGGACTTGCCCAATATTCGCAGACTTGCTTTAAATTTGGGCACCTTTGGTATCAAATACCTCACTCCTGATTGTCCGCCATTTCGGAACGCTGCGATGATGAACCATCTCTTTGACGCCCTGACCGCCTACATACCGGACCGGTCCAAGGTTTTTCTCGAAACGGTCGACGGTGGCAAGGTCTCCTATGCGGACATGCTGGCGCGTTCCGCGCAATATGCCGGCGCGTTGCAAAAGCTTGGCGTGAAGCCAGGCGACCGTGTTGCCGTTCAGGTGGAAAAGACACCGGAAGCCCTGATGCTCTATCTGGGGACGATCCGGGCCGGCGGCGTATTCCTGCCATTGAACACCGCCTATACGCCTGCTGAAATCGGGTATTTTGTCGGTGACGCGGAACCCGCAGTCTTCGTATGCGACCCGGCAAAGGCGGATGTGCTGGCCGGAACCGCACAAAAGGCTGGGGCAAGACTTCACACGATCGACCAGAACGGGCAGGGCAGCCTCCCGGATCTGGCAGACGGTATGCCGAAAGACTACGAAAACCGTCCGCGCGAAGACGATGATCTGGCCGCCATTCTCTATACATCCGGCACCACGGGCCGCTCCAAGGGCGCGATGCTCACGCACGGAAATCTGGCGTCGAATTCGCAGACCATGGTGACATACTGGCGGTTCACGGCAGACGACGTGCTGTTGCACGCCTTGCCGATTTTCCACACCCACGGGCTTTTCGTCGCCACAAACTGCCTGATGATGGCGGGCGGATCGATGCTGTTCCTGCCGAAGTTCGATCTGGATCAGGTACTTGCAGCCCTGCCCAAGGCAACCTCCATGATGGGCGTTCCGACGTTCTACACGCGGCTGCTTGCATCCGACAGGTTCACCCGCACGCTAACAGCCCACATGCGCCTGTTCATTTCCGGTTCGGCCCCACTGTCGGCGGAAGTACACAAGGAGTTTTACGAGCGCACGGGACACGCGATCCTGGAACGCTACGGCATGACCGAAACCAACATGAACACGTCCAACCCCTATGACGGCGACCGAAGGCCAGGCACGGTCGGGTTTCCATTGCCCGGTGTCGGCCTGCGTGTGGTTGATGTCACAACCGGCCGGGCCTTGCCCAACGGCGAGGTTGGCATCATCGAAATCAAGGGTCCCAATGTTTTTGCCGGATATTGGCGAATGCCGGAAAAGACGGCTCAGGAATTTCGGGCGGACGGCTATTTCATCACTGGCGACATGGGGCGGATCGACGAGGATGGATATGTCTCCATCGTCGGCCGGTCCAAGGATCTGATCATCAGCGGCGGTTTCAACGTTTATCCGGCGGAGGTCGAAGCGCTGCTGGACGAACTGCCGGGCGTGGCCGAAAGCGCGGTCATCGGCGTGCCGCATCCCGATTTCGGGGAAGCGGTGGTTGCCGTACTCGCCCCGAAGCCTGGTGCGAAGCTGCAGCAGGATACTGTCCAGGCCTCCCTGAACGACCGTCTTGCAAAGTTCAAGCAGCCCAAGAAGGTCCACGTTCTGGAGGCCTTGCCGCGGAACACCATGGGCAAGATCCAGAAGAACGTGTTGCGGGACCAGTTCAGCGGCGATTTCGGCTGAGGCCGGCGCCAAATCGGGTGAGGGCGTGGCTTTCTGGGTACAGAACCCGGTTTCGCTCCGGTTTGGTTCAGTCTTTCAGATCTGCTACGGGGCCGTTGCCGCCGAAGGCAAGCGTCGACAAGGCTCGGTCTGTCTGGTGGCTCCAGGTGGTCAGCGCCGTGGAGAGGCGTCCAGCCGGACTGTCCGGCGGGTCGGAGACACGTCGAACGCACCACCAGTCCACTGATACACCCCCTTCGGCAATCGGACGGGAAACCAGCGTTCCATCTGCAAGCTCAGGTTCGATCGCCCACTTGCTGAAAATGGCAACGCCGAACTTGGCGCGCACCAGATCGATCACCGCTTCCGGTGTCGGCATTGGCGTCAGCCGCCGGAAGGGCTGGGTTGGGGTGCCGAGCAGGGTCGTCCAGTCGAAGCCGGGTTCGGCCGTCAGCGGATAAACAAAGAAACGTTCGTCGCCCATATTCTCGCTGTTGACCACCGGCTCGGCCGCCAGCGGATGGTTACTCGCCAGTACCGCGACAATCGGATCGGTTCCAAGCTTGACTGCGCGCAGCGACGCAAGCGCCGGCTCGCGGCCGAAGACCAGCGAAACGTCCACGGACCCTTCGATGAGCGAAGCCAGCGGGTGCGCGGTCGCGCGCGACGAGAGGTCGACCGACAGTTTCGGGTCGGCCTGATCCAGATACTTCAGGAACGCGGGAAACCAGTGATAGCGGCTGTAGGTGGCCTGCCCGAGACGCACAAGGGTCTTGGCATCGCGCGCTGAAGCTTCGAGATCCTGCTCCAGGCGGAATAGCTCTCCCAGAAAGGTCTCGCCAAGGTGGCGCAGGCGTTCGCCTTCGGGCGTCAGTTCGATTCGGTGTTCCGCGCGCCGCGCCAGAACCACACCCAGCCGCCGCTCAGCCTCCCGCAACCGGTGCGATGCAGCCGACTGGGTGACGCCGAGACGCGTGGCGGACGCGGTCATGCTGCCGGTTTCGCCAAGAGCGGAAAGAAGGGTCAGGTGATGGAGGGCGAGGCGCGGGATCATGGGTTTATGAAAGCATTTCATGAACTGAATGAAAACTAGGAATTTTGTTTATTTACCGGGCCGCGCTATCGAAATCTCATGAGCAACATGATCTCTTCAAAAATCGGCCTAGGCCCCACTGGCGCTACGCTTGTCATTGCAGCGTCCGCAGCCTGCTTCGGCCTTGTGCCGATCTTCGTGCGGGGGCTTCAGGAAACGGGGGCTGGCCCGGCCACGATTGCGCTCTATCGATATGGCTTTTCCGTCCTGTTCCTGATCCCCTTTCTGCCATTCGAGAAGCGCAAAAGAGGCGGGGCCCTTTTGCTGATGGGGGCGGGCCTTGTGCTTGGGCTCAGTCTCATCGGTCATTTGGAGGCGATCCGCGTTGCGCCGGTCGCCGCTGCCGGTGTGGTCTATATGTCCTATCCGGTCTTCGCGGCGCTGTTTGCCTGGGTTTTGCTGCGACAGGCGCTGACCTGGCGGTCCTTTGCCTCCGCCGGGCTTGTGATCCTGGCTGCCGGGCTGTTGCTCGATCCGTCGTTATTGTCCCCCGAAGCATTGAGGGCCCTGTTGTGGGCCATTCCGGCACCTATCGCATTCGGTTTTCTGATCGTTGTCCTCAGCGGGTTGGCTGAAGAATTGAATTCGCTGGAGCGCACGGCCTGCGGTCTGTTGGGCTCTGTCGCAGGCTTGTTGCCGCTCGCACTTCAGGAGGGGCATGGCTCTGTTCTGCCGTCAACGGCTGGGCAATGGGGGCTTGTTGTCGCCATGGGGCTTGGAACCGCGCTCATTCCGCAGATCCTTTACACCGTGGCCTGCCAGAAGGTTGGAGCGGTGCGCGCAGCGGCTGCAGGCAGTTTCGAACTTCCAGCCATGTTTCTGGTCGGTTGGCTGGTCTTTGGGGAAGCGATCGGTGTCCGGGAAATGATTTCGGCAGCGCTGGTGCTGTCGGCGATCCTGATTGCCCCTTCAATCGGGGCAAGAGCCAGGGAAAACCGTGATGTCGCGCCGGCACCTTAAAACTTTGAAGATATATATCTTGATATCAAGATAAAAATTGCCTATCTCCGCGTCAACTGACGGATCGATACCCTTTTGGCTCAGATCCCAGACAGGAGATAATTATCATGACTGCCCGTACACCCGCTCATCCGATTGAAAACCTGTTCATCGACCGCTGGTCACCGCGCGCCTTCGACCGGTCGTCGATCGAGGAAGCGGATCTGAAAACCATTCTTGAAGCAGCGCGCTGGTCGCCGTCCGCCTTCAACATCCAGCCCTGGCGTTTCGTTTACGCCCGCAGAGGCGATGCGAACTGGCAGGCTCTGGTCGACCTGCTCAACCCGTTTAACCGCGACTGGGCGCAACACGCCTCGGCGCTGGTCTATCTGTTCTCCGACACTGAAGTGGATGGCAAGGATGGCAAACCGGGCCGTGCCAACGGCACGCACGCTTTCGATGCCGGGGCTGCCTGGGCACATGCTGCCTTGCAGGCAACCGCGCTCGGTTATCATGCCCATGGAATGGCCGGTATCCTGAAAGACGAGATACACGAGAAACTCGGTGTTCCCGAGCGTTATCAGCCCCAGATTGCCATCGCGATCGGCCGCCGGGGAGAGGTCTCCGACCTGCCGGAAAGCCTGCGCGAACGCGAAGCGCCGAGCAACCGCAAACCGCTTGAGGAAATCGCCTTTGAAGGTGCCTGGGCCTGACGCCCGGACCTGCTGAAGACCAGATCATCTCGAAAGGCAGCGGAATGGTTCCGCTGCCTCTTTTGCTGCGTCAATCTGCAAGGCGTCTCCCGATGCCTGTCGTTATAGGGTGTCCATGTCAAACCTTTTGGGGAGAGGGCGCAGATGGCCATAAGCGACAAACTGCCGGAAGATAGTCTCCTGAATGCCTATCGCGCGGCCGATGACTTCCTCGACACCTATTCAATACCCATCCGCGGGCGTGAGGATCTGCTGACTGCCGACATGCGGTTGCTCGCAGAGCGCATTCTGACAGCGGATATCGGTTGGATAACAGCTCTGATGTCGTTCCGCGACAAGCTGGCAGCACTCGTCGGCATGAAGACGACGCAGGCCCTGGCCCAGGAGAGAACAGCCGAAGCGGCGGCCGAGAAAGGTGTCGGCGACCGGATCGGTTTCTTCAAGATCTATTCGGTCTCGGAAAATGAGATCATCCTGGGCGAGAACGACTGGCACCAGGATTTCCGGCTGTCTTTATACCGGCAAAGGCAAAACGGGCCCCGGATCTACGCCTCCACCTGCTGCAAGCCGCACAACCTTGCAGGCCATGCCTATCTTGCTCTGATCCTGCCGTTTCACAAGATGATCGTCAAAACCATGCTGGCCAGGGGAACAGCATGATTGGCCGGGCATGTCAGAGCGCAAGGTGACCTGTCTTGCGCCAGACGCGGGCACCCTGTGACGTGGTGATCTCCTGACGCGTTCCCGCAGGCAGGCGTATCCACGTGCCTTGGTCGTGTCGGCCGGTCTGATCCTCGAAGCTGCCTTCGACCACAAAATACTCCGCCCCGCCGGGAAAGGTTTGCGGGGCCAGCCGAGCGCCTTTTTCCCAGTCCAGCATCACCACTTCCTCATCCGGCCGAACGAACAGCGGCAGGATGCTTTCGCCTGGCCTGCCGGCCTGCCAGCCGCCTGGGTCGAGCGTGTTTACCCGGACATAGGCATCGTCGTCCGGCTGCATCTGGCGCAACTTCACCAGAATGACGGCACCCGGCTCACTTGAGGGGACGTGGCTTGAGCCCGGTGGATTGCGGACATACATGCCTTTTGGAAAATCTCCGCTTTCGTCCGAAAACACCCCGTCAAGGACCAGAAATTCTTCCCCCATGTCGTGCTTGTGGGCGGAAAATGCGGAGCCGGGGGCGTATCTGACGAGGCTGGTGGCCCGTGCGACTTCCGCACCATCGCGCTCCAGCATCCGCCGTTCGACACCCGCCATGGGTGAGGGCACCCAGTCGAGCGTGGCGCTGTCGACGATTGCAGGCTGCGTCAGATCTGCGTGAATTTTCATCCGGTCCATCCCAATACGAATATTATTATTCTCACATGGGGCAGGCTATCCCCATTTGGAAGGGGAGGGAGGTGAACTCGTTGTGAAACCCTGGCAACCCGTGCGGAAACGGAAAATCGACAGCCGTGGCGGCGAAGGCTTGCGTGTTGTCTTGAGGTCAGGACGGGCTGGCGTTTGACTGGCCGTCTTCCTTCGTGTCGGGCCACAACAGGCGGTCGTATTCACCGCTGTCCTGCAGCTTTCTCAAGCCGCGATTGAACCGGGTGCAGAGTTCCTTTCCGTTTTCAATTTTCTTCGAGACGATCACGCGATAGTCCCAAAGCACCGTTACGTTTTCCAGCGGCTTGAAACGCGTTGTTTCCTCACCGGAAAAAGCGGACGCCAAGGCATCTGCGGCAACCTTCTCATTCCCCATGACGACATCGACCCGCCCGACGTCGAGCATCTTGAAGAGGTCTGCCAATGTGCTTTGATGGAAGACGGTGATCTGCCCGGACGACACCAGTTCCTCCAGCTCCTCGCCCATAGCAGCACCGTCGATGATGCCGAGGCTCAACCCGGAAAGATCCTGCAAGCTTTGCGCCTCGACGGGGCGGTCCATTGCGTAGAAGAACAGTTCGCGTTCGGCCAGAACGGCGTCACAGAAATGGAAGAACGGTTCCCGTTCCGATGTCTTTCCCCAACCGGCTGAAGCGTCCCAGAGGCCGGACTGCGTTTGCAGCAATGCCCGCTTCCAGGGAAAGAAACCATACTCCACCGTAATGCCTTCAAGTTCGAAGGCTCTTGTGACCACCTGTGCGTAGGTGCCGTAGCCTTCGGCATTTTCGGAAAAATAGGGGGGCCATTCGCCAACAGCGATCTTCACGGTGTCGGTTGTTGCAGAACTTGGGGCAATAGAAAGGATCAGCAAAACGGCGCCGGAAAGCAGCGTTTTGAACTGTTTAAAAATCTGCCGGCACGAAGAACCAGCCAATCCCTTGACTGTCACAGCGATTTCCCTGAAAAAGCTCCCGTTCCCCCTACCTTACCACAGAAACCCGCGTGGCGTCGGCGAAGCCTAAATAAGTTAATGCGGTTCCGGACCTGACGTCCGTTTCTCCCGTCAGGTCTGTGGTACGTGAAGGCTGCTATTCGGTGGAATTCTGGGAAAACCCGGCTTTCCCGGCAGGCCGGCTTTGCAAGTGGCACGGAATCGTGCTGACTACCGCACTGCACGAAATTCAGGATACGGAGAAGCCGCAGCGCTGCCGAGGCTGCAAGAAAAGTGGTCGCATGACGGTACAAATCGATATCGGTGAAATGACAGGCGGCGCGCGCGCCGGGCTGGATCTGGAAGAACTGCTGGCGACGCGCCTTTTGGTGCAGGGCAATTCCGGCTCAGGAAAGTCGCATCTTTTGCGCCGGCTTCTCGAACAGTCCGCAACCTGGGTTCAGCAGGCCATTATCGATCCTGAAGGCGACTTCGTATCCCTGGCAGACAAGTTCGGCCATGTCGTGGTCGATGCCGTCGGGACCGAAAAGGACCTCCAGATGATTGCCGCCCGGGTGCGCCAGCACCGCGTTTCGGTGGTTCTCAACCTGGAAGGCCTGGATGCGGACCGGCAGATGAAGGCCGCAGCTACCTTTCTCGACGGCCTCTTCGATGCCGACCGCGATCTCTGGTATCCGATGCTGGTTATCGTCGATGAAGCCCAGCTTTTTGCGCCTGCCGCTGCCGGTGAGGTAACCGAAGAAGCCCGGCGCCGGTCGCTCGGGGCCATGACCAACCTGATGTGCCGTGGCCGCAAGCGCGGACTGGCCGGCATCATTGCTACCCAGCGTCTGGCAAAGCTGGCCAAGAACGTTGCCGCGGAAGCGTCGAACTTCCTGATGGGGCGGACCTTTCTGGATATCGACATGGCCCGTGCCGCTGATCTTCTCGGCATGGAGCGGCGTCAGGCCGAAAGCTTCAGAAACCTCGACAGAGGGCATTTCATCGCGCTCGGACCGGCCATGTCGCGCCGTCCGGTTCCGGTCAAGATCGGCCCGGTGGAGACCATGGGGCGGGGCGGAACTCACAAACTGCTGCCACTGCCGGAGCAGCCCAAGGAAGACGCCAAGGATCTGATCTTCACGCCGGGCGCCGACGAGGTTCAGCCGATCCGCCAGCGTTTCGTCGAACCCGTGGTGTCCACGGGTGACGTGCTTGACCAGTTGAGCAGTGCGGAGCGGGCCAGCGCCGAGGACGTGCCGCAGGCCGAAAGCCTGCTCGACTTTGGCGAGCGCGAACAGAAAATCGCCGAAATTATCGCAGGTATCCTGGAAGACGAGGAAGCTGCGTTCCAGCCCATCGCAACGCTCTATCAGGACTTTCAGGTCCGTTGCCGCATTTCCAAACTGGCCGGAGGCGCACCCGACCTGCAGACTTTCCGTGAAAAGCTTTCCGTTGCCCGTGCGGGTGTCGAAAAGGGCGAAATGGACGATGGCGCCTGGGCCCAGGCGGAACTGATCGCCTCGGAGCTGCCGGAAGACATGCGCGGCGTCTATCTGCTTTTGGCAAAGGCGGCGATCGCGAAAGCCCCATGCCCCGGCAACATCGAAATTGCCACTGCCTATGGCACGCGGTCCCCGGGCAGGGCGCGCTGGCTGTTGAGCCACATGGAAGAACGCGGATTTCTTGTCTGCGCCACCGATCTGCGCGGCAATCGCATCGTGACGTTGACCGACCTCGGTTGGCAGACGGCTCCGGGTGACGAAGCCGCAGCCTGATGAAGTCTTTGTCTGACGGTTCCGTTCCTTTGCGCTGACTAGCGCCGTCGCAAACTTTCGCGCATGCTTCTTTTGAAGACGGAAGCGGAGGCCGGAATGACGCTGGAAGACACCATCGACATCTATTGCGCGGCCTGGTCCGAACGGAACCCATCCTATCGCCATGACTTGCTGGTCAGATCGGTGACAGACAGCGTCAGATACATGGATCCTGAAACCGATGTGACGGGCATTGCAGCGCTTGTCGACCACATATCGGGCGTTCTGGCCAGGAACGTTGGTGCAAAGATCATTCGGACCAGCGGCATCGATACCCATCACGGGTCCGCACGGTTTGCCTGGCAGATGGTCAAGGCGGACGGAACGGCGCTTCCCGAAGGGCTCGATGTCGTCTGGATCGACGAAGAAACCGGAAAACTCAGGACGGTTCTCGGGTTCTTCGGCGCCTTGCGACGGGAATAGGCAAGCCGATCCGGCGTTCCGGGTATCAGGAAGGCAAGGCTTCGAATTTCGGGACAGTTTCCAGGCCGTCGTCCCAGTCGGCACGGCTGGCGGTGAAGATATGACCTGCCGGTTTCAGGGTGACGGGCGTGTCCAGACTTCCTGCCGGCACAACCAGCAGCTTGCCGTCCATCTGAAGATTGGGAAGGGCTGATCCACAGTCGGTGCAGAAGGCCTTCGTGTGGCGCGTACCTGCCAGCGTGAAGGACCTGACCTTGTCCTCACCGGATGTCCAGGCAAGGCTTGCCGTTGAGGAAAATAGATTGGCCGCATGTGCGGATCCGGTGTCTTTCCGGCAATGTCCGCAGTGGCACAGAAAGAAGGTCTCGAAGTCGCCTTCGATGGTGAAAGTGGCGCTGCCGCACAGGCAACGTCCTTTGTGAACCGACATTTGACAGCATCCTGCAAGGTGGGGATCTGCTGCTGCATAGCAACTTGCACCTTCAAAGGCCACCCGGTCAGATTGCAGGGCGCATCCGTCTTGTGGAAGAGTTGCGCGACGGATCAACTGGCTGGGATGCCAGAAGATAGTCGAGCTGCGACAGCTCCAGCGAAATGCCGTCGATCGTGCGGGTAAGCACGCTTTCCAGATAACTGCCACCGGGAGATCTGTCGCGGATCGCGATGGCCCGTTCACGCGCCTTGCGCAGGTACAACATCATGGTGCGGACCTCTCCGCGTGTGACGGACGTGAGCTGATCCGCGCCCGATGCCGACGCAGACGCGGAGGAAACAGCGCAGGAATGCGCAACAGCAGTGTCGGCGAGCCGCATCGATCTTCTCCAATGTTCCTATTTTGTTCTTTTTACGTCAGCTCTCTTTTTCGTTCAAGCGCGGAATCGAAAAACAGCGGCTTTTTGAGGAAGGGAGCAGTGCGGGGTAGAACAAAAAAGGGGGGGCGGAATACTCTGTGAGTTTGCTTGGGTTCACCGCGAGAACGCTGATAATATTGAGCTTTTTCAGCGAAGGATACTCATGAAACGTCACGATACAGGGGCTGAAGACGATGCGGGTCCTCTCGAAGTGGCAAATGGCATCGAACACTTTATGGTCAGTAGCATGTCAGACACAACGTCGCTGCAGGCTGCCATCACGTCCATAAATTGAATTCGCTCCACGCCCGCCAAGACAGGTTCATCAGGCCATCTGCAGGCCGCCCAATATCACCTCACCCTTCCATCATCTTGGCCAGAAGTCTTCTTCCCGCCGGTCCCGGAGGACGGCTCGCGAGGTAGGCGGCATAAATTGTGAGCGCCCCTTGCTGTCCGGTAGCTTCATCATGCAACTTGAGCTCCACCAGGCGCCCCTCCTCGAGATCCGTCTTCACAAGATGGCGCGGCATCCTGCACCAGCCAAACCCGGCACGCAGAAAGTCCAGGCGACGGCCGAGGTCGAGGAACCGCCACCGAGCGGAGCTCAACACGCCATAGTCAGGCCCTTGCGCCGTCGCGCCTGAACTCAGGACGAGCTGGACGTGAGGTTCGAGGTCGGCGCGCGTGAGCAGACCTGGAATCTGCGCAAGCGGGTGCTGTGAGGCCGCGACCGGAACCAGCTCGATCGTGCTCAGCGGCAAGGCGACCACGTCCTCCGGCACCTGGGGCAAAAGCAGGCCGATAGCCAGTGCGGCCTCGTTGCTGCGCAGGCGTCTCAGAGCACCACCAAGTTCTTCGGTGGAAAAGCTGATCGGCAGTTGAGGCCACTCGTCATGCAGTGTCCGCAGGCTTTGGATGAGAGGCTCTGACGGTACCATCGGATCAATTGCGAGGGTCAGAACCGGTTCCAGGCCCGTCCGGGTTCCGGCCGCAACAGCCTCGAACCGGGCTGCGCTGGCAAGCACGAGGCGGGCCTGTTCCACCAGCACACGACCGGCCTCCGTCAGCTCAGGGCGATGACCGGGCCTGTCAAACAGCTGCACGCCCTGATTTGCTTCAAGGTTGGCCACAGACTGACTGATGGCCGACTGAGCCCGCGACAGATCCCGGCCAGCAGCTGAAAAACTTCCTGTATCGGCAATGGTCACGAGGATACGTAGTTGGTCAAAGGTGAGGGTACCGAGCAAATCTATCTCCATTCAAGATGGTTTTGATCATAATTATATCACTTCTTATGATATTTTTCAGCGCCTATCTTCGCCTCATGCAACCGACATTCTTCATCAATCACGGCGGCGGCCCTTGTTTCTTCCTGCGGGGTGGACCGATGCGTGACGGCTTCCGGGAGCTGGAAGCCTACCTAGACGGGTTCGCTGCACTATTGGCAGCACCACCACGGGCAATCCTCGTCGTTTCGGGCCATTGGGAAGAGCAGAGACCGACTGTGAACGGTGCGTCGCGCCCGCCGCTTCTCTATGACTACTGGGGGTTTCCTGACTACACGTATCGCCTGACCTGGCCAGCGCCAGGCGCACCCGAGATTGCGGCGCATGTCCAGGACCTGCTGACCGATGCTGGGATAGACAATGCACGCGAGGATACGCGCGGCTGGGATCATGGGGTCTTTGTACCGCTCAAGGTCATGTGGCCCGACGCGGATATCCCGACGGTTCAGTTGTCGTTGTGCCGCGATCGGGACCCGGCACGGCACCTTGCCATTGGTCGCGCCCTGCGTCCGCTGCGCGACGAGGGCGTGCTGATCCTTGGAAGCGGTCAGACCTACCACAATCTGTCGGCCGGGTTCGGCGCGCCAGACCCCAGGGCCCTGGCCTTCGATACGTGGTTGCGCACCGAGATGGTTTGTCCCGAAACCAGAGACGAAGCACTGATCTGCTGGGCCTCGGCCCCCGGAGCACGCCACGCCCAGCCTGAAGAGGATCACCTGCTGCCCTTGATGGTGGTGGCAGGGGCCGCGTCTGGCGAACCCGGCCAGATCGCCTTTCACGGACAGGCCCTTGGCAAACCCATTTCAGGTTTCCGCTTCGGCGCCTGACCCCGTCCCCACTCTCCACTCTCTCCAACTCCTCCCTCCTGAAAGGCAAGATCATGACGAAACTTCTACTAATCGAGGCCAGCCCGCGGGGCGCTGCATCTGTCTCCCGCAACCTCACCGCCAGATTTATAGCCGGTTGGCAGGCCGCGCATCCCGAAGGCGAGATTGTCATCCGGGACCTGGTCAAGGACGCGCTGCCCCATGTCACAATGGACTGGCTAGCGGCCTATTTCACGCCGCCACCGGCGCAGACTCCCGAGATGAAGGCACAACTGGCACTGTCCGATGAACTGGTGCAGGAACTTCTGGGCGCAGACGAGATCGTGATCTCGACGCCTGTCTACAATTACAACATTCCTGCCAGCCTGAAGGCCTGGGTGGATCACATCGTGCGCAAGGGTCTCACGCTCGGGTTTGACGGCGCAGGGCTGGTGACCGGCAAGAAGGCGACACTTATCGTCGCTTCAGGTGGCGTCTATGGCGAAGGTTCCCCAATCGCGGATCGCAACATCGCGCCGCAATACATGAAACTGATCCTGAAGGTTATCGGGATTACGGACGTGTCCCTTATCCACGGCGAAAGCGCCAAGTCTGTCGACATGGGGGAGACCACGATGGAAAAATTCGTGGAGAGCTACGTGGGTCAGATGAAGCAGTTGGCTGACGCCTGAACCGCGCGATTTCCTGCGCTTCGTTGTCTGCCAGGGCCGGTCATTCGTGCACCGCGCCGCGAAGGGGCGGTCAAGGTCCGTCGTAGGGTCCGGGGCAGGTACAGAGCTCGAGAGGCAACGCCGCGGTCAAGTTCGACAGGCCAACGCAATTTATGGTCACCATCCCAAAAAAATGGGCCCGCACAAGGATTTGTGCGGGCCCGTCTTTGAGGCGATATAACCGGCTTACGCCGCGCGAACGCGGCTCAGGAAGTCAGCAATCGTTGCCTGCAGGCCCTGGGCATGCTCGGAAACCGACTGGGAGACCGACAGGACATCGGCTGCCGAACTGCTGGTCTCTTCGGCGGCCTGCATCACGTCGCCAACGCTGTTGCTCATGTCGCTGGTGCAGCTCGCGGCCTGCTGGACATTGTGGCTGATTTCGTTGGTGGCATCGCCCTGCTGCGAGATCGCCGCGGCAATCGCTGCCGTGAACTGGTTGACCTCTTCCATCGTGCTTGCGATTTCCTGGATCGAGCCGACGGCGTTGCGCGTGGAAGACTGGATGCCGGTGACCTGCGCGGAGATTTCTTCCGTCGCCTTTGCGGTCTGTGTGGCAAGTTCCTTCACCTCGGCAGCCACAACGGCAAACCCCTTGCCGGCTTCCCCGGCCCGTGCGGCCTCGATTGTGGCATTGAGGGCCAGAAGGTTGGTCTGCTCGGCAATCGCCTGAATAAGGCTGACAACTTCACCGATCTTCTGTGCGGCGATATCGAGACTGCCGACCTTGTCGTTGGAGTCGTTGGCCGCACGGGTGGCGCTGGTGACGACTTCCTTGGTCTGGTCGATCTGGCGGCCGATTTCGGAGATCGAGGCGGACAGCTCTTCGGCAGCGGATGCCACCGTCTGGACGCTGCTCTGGGCGACGTCGGAAGATCCTGCGACCGAGGAAACCTTCGAGGAAGTGTCCCGGGCAATGGCATCGAGAGACGCGGCGGTCTGTTCCATGCGCTTGCTATTGTCGCTGACCTGGTTGAGCACGGCGTGAACGTCGCTCTCGAAGGCTTCGATCAGGGTTTCGATCGTCTTCTGACGTTGAAGCTGGCTTTGCTGGGCCTGCTCCGTGTCGCTCTGCAGCGACCGGCGCTCGGTCTCGTTTTCAACGAAGATTTCCAGTGCACCGGCCATCTGGCCGATTTCGTCCTTGCGGTCGAGATAGGCGACCGGCGTATCGACGTCCCCTTCGGCGAGCTTGCGCATGCGGGCGGTCAGCATCTGGACGGGCCCGGCAATGGTTGAGCCAAGCATCCACATCAGGAAGGTGCCGCCAACCAGCAGGCCAAAGGCGAGCAGGAGGCTCATCTGCATGGTGGAATTGGCACTTGCCAGAAGCTCGCTCTCGTCAACCGCAACGACGATGAACCAGTGCTGTCCGGTGCCATCCAGTTCGAAACCCTTGATGGCTTCCGCAACGCCGTTTTCAGTCGTGAACACGGCTTCATTCTTGACCGACTGGATTTTGCTGACCATCGCTGCATCAGCCTTCTTGCCCAGCAGAGCCGCGTCCGGATGAGACACCCAGACGCCCGCCTCGCTGAGAAGGCCGACGTAACCGCTTTCGTAAGTCTGCCCGGCACTCACCGCCTTCTGCAGGCCTTCCAGCGACACGTCGATGGTGGCGCCGCCGATGCCGCGTCCGGAAGCATCCTTGATCGGCGAAGAGGCCGTCGCCATCAGCACGTCGACATTATTGACCGGATAAATATAGGGTTCGGTGACGGTGTCATGGCCGAGGTCTTTCGGCTTGTCGTACCATTCTTCAGAGCCGCTATCGCCGCCGAACATCAATGGTTCCCAGGCGACTGTCTCATCCTTGTTGAAGAAATAGGGAATAAAGCGGCCCTTGTCGTCGGAGAAGTTGGCACCTGCATTGTCCGCATCCTTGCCGGCCATGTCCGGCTCCAGGATAGCACCGCCGCCGACGAAGTGCTTGTTCTGGCTGATCTGCTGCTGCATCACGGCTGCATAGGCATTGCGGTCGCTGATACCGGCCTGTTGCAATCCTTCCAGCGCATCGGCCGCCGCGCGGGCCGCCAGTTGCGCCTGCGCCATGGTCTTGCCGGCATCCAGCGCAAGTGCTTCGGCAGTTTTACGGATGAGATCCTCGCCGGACTTTTGCGAGGTTGCCTGGGTCATGAAGGTGACAGCAAGAATAAGTGCCAGGAATCCAACCAGGAACACGCCGCTTGAGGCGAAAAAGATCCGATTTCTGAGTGACATGGAGAGCTCCAACGGTTTGACTGTCGGAACTCTACGAAAAGCCCGTAAAGCAAACATTACGTCTCTGGTTTTTTCGCGGGTTCACGCCAGAAAACCTGCGCTTGTCGCAAAAGTATCGACATGCCGCTTGATCCGTGAGATCAGAATGGTTACATATGCAACTAAATTCATCTCCGAACCGGGAGGACGTCATGGATCAGAGAACCGAGAGCAGTCAAAATCTTGCCGGAAACGGCCGTAACTCGGCGGGTCTGGAATATATGCCGGGCTTCGGCAATGATTTTGAAACCGAGGCTCTGCCGGGCTCCCTTCCGCAGGGCATGAACAGCCCGCAGAAATGTGCCTACGGGCTTTACGGCGAGCAGCTTTCGGGCACTGCCTTTACCGCTCCCAGCCACCAGAACGAACGCACCTGGTGTTACCGCATCCGTCCGTCTGTCAAGCACACGAGCCGGTTCAGAAAGATCGACCTTCCGTACTGGAAATCTGCGCCGAATGTCTGCAATGACGTCGTTTCGCTCGGTCAGTACCGCTGGGATCCGGTGCCGCATTCCGGCGAAGACCTCAACTGGCTGACCGGCATGCGCACCATGACGACCGCCGGCGACGTCAACACCCAGGTCGGAATGGCCAGTCACATCTACCTGATCACCAAGTCGATGGAGGATGAATATTTCTACTCCGCCGACAGCGAGCTGCTGGTGGTGCCGCAGGAAGGCATCTTGCGCTTCTGCACGGAATTGGGCGTGATCGAACTGGAGCCGAAGGAGATCGCCATCCTGCCGCGTGGTCTTGTCTACCGTGTCGAGCTCGTGGACGGTCCTGCGCGTGGTTTTGTTTGCGAAAACTATGGCCAGAAATTCGAACTGCCGGGCAGGGGGCCGATCGGTGCCAACTGCATGGCCAACCGCCGCGATTTCAAGACGCCTGTGGCGCACTATGAAGACCGCGACGCCCCGTCCACGGTGACCGTAAAATGGTGCGGACAGTTTCACGAAACCAGGATCGACCATTCGCCGCTCGATGTCGTCGCCTGGCACGGCAACTACGCGCCCTGCAAATATGATCTCAGAAACTATTGCCCGATCGGCTCGATCCTGTTCGACCATCCCGATCCGTCAATCTTTACGGTGCTGACGGCGCCGTCCGGCGTGCCGGGCACCGCCAACATTGATTTCGTGCTTTTCCGCGAGCGCTGGATGGTGATGGAAAACACCTTCCGCCCGCCCTGGTATCACAAGAACATCATGTCGGAGCTGATGGGCAACATCTACGGCCAGTACGATGCCAAACCGCAGGGTTTCGTCCCGGGCGGCATGAGCCTGCACAACATGATGCTGCCGCACGGACCGGACAACAATGCGTTTGAAGGCGCGTCCAATGCCGACCTGAAGCCGGAAAAGCTCGACAACACAATGTCCTTCATGTTCGAGACCCGTTTCCCGCAGCACCTGACGGAGTTTGCCGCCAAGGAAGCGCCCCTGCAGGACGATTACATTGACTGCTGGGACTCGCTGGGCAAAAAATTTGATGGCACGCCTGAAGGAACCTGGAACAAGTAGGCAGACCATTCGGCATTTGACCGGTCGCAAACCGTAGATCAAGCCTTGCCGGTATGGTGACCTGCGCCTCAGGTAACGGTTGCATGCAACGACCGTGTTCCGGCACATCTGCCGGAGCCCGCACAAGAATAACGGCTGGAAGCCCCAGGAGGCTTTCCGGGAGAAACCATCGCCGGGCACGACGAACCTGGCGAGCATTAGGAGCACAAAACCCGATGAAACTGGCAACGCTCAAGGATGGCAGCCGCGACGGCAAGCTGGTGGTGGTCAACGACCGCCTGACCTTCTGCACCGACGCAAGCCACATCGCGCCGACATTGCAGGCCGCGCTTGACGATTGGGAGCATGTGGAGCCGAAGCTGAAGCTGTTGGCTGAAAGCCTGTCCCACGAAGCCGTACCGACGCTCCGCTTTCACGAGCACGAGGCTCTGTCGCCGCTTCCGCGTGCCTATCAGTGGGCCGACGGCTCGGCCTACGTCAACCACGTCGAACTGGTGCGCAAGGCCCGCGGCGCGAAGATGCCGGAAAGCTTCTGGACGGATCCGCTGATGTATCAGGGCGGCTCGGATGCGTTCCTGGCTCCACGCGACCCGATTTCCATGCGCGAAGAAGCCTGGGGCATCGATATGGAAGGCGAGATCGCCGTCGTCACCGACGATGTGCCGATGGGGGTGAGCGCCGAAGCTGCGCGCGATCACATTCTTCTGGTGCTGCTGGTCAACGATGTTTCCTTGCGCGGTCTGATCCCTGCCGAGCTTGGCAAGGGCTTCGGCTTCTTCCAGTCCAAGCCGTCTTCGGCCTTTTCGCCGGTGGCTGTCACGCCGGATGCGCTTGGCGATGCCTGGAAGGGTGGCAAGCTGCATCTGCCGCTTCATGTCGACCTCAATGGTCAGCCGTTTGGCCGCGCGAACGCGGGCATCGACATGACCTTCGATTTCGGCCAGCTGATCGCCCATGCAGCCAAGACCCGGCCGCTCAGTGCCGGTACGATCATCGGATCCGGCACGGTCTCCAACAAGCTGGATGGCGGTCCGGGCAAGCCGGTTTCTGATGGCGGTGTCGGTTATTCCTGCGTTGCCGAAATCCGAATGATCGAAACGATCAATACGGGCGAGGCCAAGACACCCTTCCTGAAATTCGGTGACACGGTTCGCATCGAGATGCTCGATTCGGAAGGCCATTCGATCTTCGGCGCCATCGAGCAGACGGTGGAGAAATACGAAGGGCCTTAATCGGTCCCTGCGGACCTTCGCTCCCATCGACGGGATGTAAACCCACCCCACCCCCTCCCCGCAAGGGGAGGGGAAGTGGGCTTTGCGATGCGCAAACGAAAAGAAAACTTCAGCTCGGACCCTCGCTAGGGCCGGGGCGAATGAAAATCGGACCAGTTCCCTCCCTGTGGGAGGAGCGGGGATGGGGTTTCCATCCCGTAGAAAGACAAAAGCGCTGCGTTGGGCCAAGCCTTTGCGCCGCCGGGGATATTTCAGGGAGAAGGCCATGCCTTACGTCGAGCCGCTGGACCGCAAGGATCTGCCTCAATTCGAGGAAAAGTTTGCGCGCTACGATGCAATTCGCGGCTTTCTGCCAAACTCGATCCTGACCATGGCGCGCCGGCCGAATATCGCCAAGGCGTTCATGGAGTTGAACCAGGCGGTTCTTTACGAAGGTACTGTGCCGGAAGACCTGAAGATAATGGTGGCGCTGATGACCTCCATGGCGACCGGCTGCCGCTATTGTCAGGGGCATATGGCCAATCTCAGTCACGTCTACGATGTGCCGGACGAAAAGATTGCGGCTGTCTGGGACTGCGAGACATCGCCGCTCTTCACGGAGGCCGAGAAGGCCGCGCTGGTGCTGGCGCGCGAGGCTGCCGGTGTTCCCAACGGCGTTACGGACGCGCACTTTGAAGCGCTCAAGGCCCATTTCAATGATGCCGAGATTGTGGAGATCGTCGCCTCGATCTCCCTCTTCGGCTACCTCAACCGGTGGAACGACACCATGGCAACCACAATGGAAGCCCATCCGGCCGCTGTCGCCAAAAAGGCGATGCCTGCATGGGATGAAGGCAAACACGGAGCTTCGAAATGAGCAAACAATTCGCATCTGTTGGAGACATGACCGAGAAGAAGATCTCCTTCAGCGAAATCGGCAAGGACCTCTGGGCCTTTACCGCCGAGGGCGACCCGAACACCGGCGTCATCATCGGCGATGACAGCGTCATGATCGTCGAGGCGCAGGCGACCCCTGAACTCGCCAACAAGGTGATCGAAAAAGTCCGGTCCGTCACGGACAAGCCGATCAGCCATCTCGTGCTGACCCATTATCACGCCGTGCGCGTACTGGGGGCTGCCGCCTACAAGGCGCCGACCGTGATCATGAGCGAGAAGGCCCGGTCCATGGTGGTGGAACGCGGCGCGCAAGACCGGGAATCCGAATTCATGCGCTTCCCGCGTCTGTTCATGGGCTATGACAACGTCAACGACATTCCGCCGCTGACCTGGCCGACGACAACCTTCAATGACCGCATGACCGTTTATCTGGGCAAGCGCCGGGTGGACCTCAGCTTCGTTGGGCGTGCCCACACCGCTGGCGACATCGTCATTCACGTGCCGGACGAGAACGTCATGTTCACCGGCGACATCGTCGAATATCACTCGGCCTGCTATTGCGGCGACGGCCATTTCAACGATTGGCCGACGACACTTGAGCGCATCCGCTCGTTCGATCTCGACGCCATTGCGCCGGGTCGGGGCGATGCTCTGGTGGGAAAGGACATGGTCAATGCGGCGCTGGATGCCACAGCTGACTTTGTCCGCTCGACCTATGAGCCGGTTGCCCGCGTGGCAAAGCGCGGCGGCTCGCTGAAGGAAGCCTGGGACGCCTGCCGCGCGGCCTGCGATCCGAAGTTCAAGGATTACGCGATCTACGAGCATTGCCTGCCGTTCAACGTCGCCCGCGCTTACGACGAGGCCCTGGACATCGACACGCCGCGCATCTGGACCGCGGAGCGCGACGCCCAGATGTGGGCAGACCTGCAGGGCTGACCCATGAGTGCAGTCCTGGATCACCTGCGCCTGATGGCCCGTAACAACGCATATGCCAATGAGCGGTTATATGAAGCTTGCTGCCGGCTGTCTCAGGCGGAGTTCGAGGCGGAAAGAACCGGGTTCTTTCCGTCGATCCGGGAAACGCTCAATCACAATTGGGAAGTGGACCGCTACTACCTTGATGCCTTGAAGGAGGAGGGGCAGGGTCTGTCAGTGTTCGACACACCGCATCTGCCTTCGGCAGCTGGCCTGAAAGAGGCGCAGCAGAGCGCAGATCGGGATCTGATAGAGTTTTGCGACCGGATCACGGAAGCCGATCTTGAGCGCGACATTGCGCAGGACCGGGGCAAGAGCGGCGTCTTTCAGGAAAGTGTCGCCAACACGTTGCTGCATCTCTTCCAGCACCAGATCCATCACCGTGGCCAGGTCCATGCCATGCTGTCAGGAACAAGCGTTGCGCCGCCTCAGCTCGACGAATTCTTCTTGAAGTTCGACCGACATCCGGCCGCGCAACGGTACTGGGAGACGGATTAGCGCTCTGGCACGAAGATCAGATGGGCGAGCCAGGCAAGGCCTGCGGCAAGAACAATGATCTCGCACAGCACAATGCTGATGCCTGCCATGCTCCAGTTATCGGCCAGCACGGTTGCAGGCGCTGCAATGAGAAGTGAAACGGCGACCACGGACATAAGCCCGGCGATAAGCCGGAGTGCCCATAGACGCCCGGACGATAAACTATTCTGACGTGTCACCATCGGCATATCACACCTCCTTCGGGGGGGGGGATGAATAACTAGAACGCGCAAACCCGCCAAGGGTTCCGCAAAACGTGCAAAGGCAGACCGGCACAGGAGGCCGGAAGGCCTCGTCAATTGGGAGAAACGCCTGTGACCAAATTGTTTGAAGCGCCGCTTTATCCCTACACGCGGTCTCAAGATCAGGACGCCGCAGCACCCGTTCGCCACCCGGTGGTGATCATCGGCGCCGGGCCGGTGGGCCTTGCCACAGCCATCGATCTGGCTCAGGCCGGTGTGCCTGTCGTCATTCTGGACGACAACGACAAGGTCAGTGTCGGCTCGCGGGCCATCTGCTTTTCCAAGCGGTCTCTGGAAATCTTCGACCGTCTGGGATGCGGTGACGAGATGGTCGACAAGGGCGTTGTCTGGAACGTCGGCAAGGTGTTTTTCGGGGACCGGCAGGTCTATGATTTCAACCTGCTGCCGGAACAGGGCCACAAGCGTCCGGCCTTTATCAATCTGCAGCAGTATTATTGCGAACTCAACCTGGTCGAGCGCATCCGCGCGCTGCAGGTGGAAGGCAAGCCGGTGGAAATCCGTGGTGGTAGCCGCGTCGCAAACCTCAATCAGCGGGATGACCACACGCTGGTGACCGTGGAAACTGCAGATGGCGCTTACAATCTGGAAGCGGACTGGCTGATTGCCTGCGATGGTGCCGGCTCGCCCTCGCGCCGGATGCTCGACCTCGACTTCGTCGGCCGGGTGTTCGAAGACAACTTCCTGATCGCCGACGTCATCATGAAGGCGGATTTCCCGACCGAACGCTGGTTCTGGTTCGATCCGCCCTTCAACAAGGACCAGTCCGCTCTTCTGCACAAGCAGCCGGACGGTGTCTGGCGCATCGATCTCCAGCTAGGTTGGGACATCGACAAGGAAGAAGAAAAGAAACCGGAGAACGTCATTCCCCGGCTCAAGCAGATGCTCGGGCAGGACGTGGAGTTCGATCTGGAGTGGGTGTCGATCTATACCTTCCAGTGCCGGCGTATGGAGAAATTCCGCCACGGCCGTGTGATCTTCGCTGGTGACAGCGCACATCAGGTCTCGCCCTTCGGTGCGCGCGGCGCCAACTCCGGTTTCCAGGACGCTGATAATCTCGGCTGGAAGCTGAAACTGGTTCTCGACGGCAAGGCACCGGAAAGCCTCCTGGACAGTTATGCCTTCGAACGGGAAATGGCGGCCGACGAGAACATTCTGCAAAGCTCGCGTTCGACCGATTTCATCACGCCGAAATCCGAAATCAGCCGCATTTTCCGCGATGCCGTGCTGGACCTGTCCGAACACCATGCCTTTGCCCGGCCGCTGGTCAATTCCGGACGGTTGTCTGTCCCTTGCGTTTATGACGGCTCGACGCTCAACGGCCCGGACGCGGAAGGCTTGCCTGCGCGCACGCGGCCAGGAAGCCCGGCGACGGATGCGCCCCTGGCAGACGGTTGGTTGCTGGATTGGCTCCGCAGCGGTTTCCATCTGTTGGGGATCGGCACCGAGGTGCCGGAGACCCTCCAGATAGACGGCATCGACATCACCGGTGTCAGCATTCCAGCTGCCGCTGCCGGTCAGGAGCTCAAAGCCAGATATCTCGGCGATGCCGCTTCGGCAGTTTATCTGATCCGGCCGGATCAGCATGTGGCCGCACGCTGGACGGCCTATGACCGCACTGCGGTCGAAAATGCACTCGCAATTGCACTTGGGAAAGGCGGAGAAGCCTGATGGCGGAGATTGTCACCACACCGAACCTGCAAAATCCGGACGGATTTTATGCCGAACTGCTGACCTCCCATGAAGGTCTCACCAAGGCCGAAAGCGATGCGTACAATGCCAGGCTGATCCTGCTGATGGCAAACCAGATTGGCGACCGTGAAGTGCTTTCAAGACTTCTCGATGCGGCCAAACGATAGGCTGAAACCAGTGCCGCGAGGGGGGCTGTATCCTGCGTATTGCGGCTTTTGACAGGTGGTGTGAAAGCCGCGGGCTTTCACACCATTGGCAGAATTACAGCTCTGCTTCATCGTTTTGGAAGCGATCGAAGGCAATTGGATTTAATTTAGGCAAAAATTATTTTTAAATAAACAGGCAGTATCGCCTTGTCGCAAAAGAGTAAAAACCGCCTGATTTATTTTGTGATGACGAGCGATAGTCAGACCCGAGATTCTTCACCAATTGTTTAGCCGCTCACACTTTCAATCTTGGAAAGTGCGGGGGAAACAATGTCCAGGTTACTTACACCTTTAAAGAATGTGCGCCTTTCGGCGAAAGTAGGTGGTGGCTTTGCGGCCATGATCCTTGTGGCGGCTGCCGTGGGCGCCGTCGGTACGATGGCAATTCTTGGTCTCAGGACCCAGTCTGACGTCAGCGCAAAGGCTACGACCGCAATGGCGAACCTTCAACAGGTTGCTCAGGCGCAGGAAGCCTATCTCTCGGATCGAACGACGGATCTGGCCGACGCGGCAAGGCAGCAGATCGATCACCTGGAATGGGCGCTTGTCACCCTCGACGGGGTTTCGCGGGCTGGAGACGGGGAAACGGCCACCGCGGAAGCCATTGCGCTGGTCGGCCAGCTCAGCGGCGAGTTCGACGGTGTTGTCCAGGCTGTCGAGAACCGGCAGGCCCAGGTCGACAAGCTGCTGCGCTCCGCCGTCAATCTGGCAACCATCGCTTCCCAGATCAACGACAAGATGAGCAAGATCCAGCGGGACGCCGGCAGCGCCGCCAAGACGGCATCCGGAACCCGAAACCGGGCCGACAAGGTCGGTCGCATGCTGTCGGATATGGAAGACCTCGTGGCTGGTCTGGAAGCAAGGATTGCCGAAGCGGAGGCCGGCGGCGAGCTGTCTTCTGAAACCGCGGCGGCCATTCTGGAGGGTACGCAAAGCCTGGCCAAGACGGCTGCGAAGGCAGGCAAGCTGAAGGTGGATGGCGTCGACCCGGCACGGGTCAAGGCGCTCGCGGATATGGCGGCTGCACTTGGAGAAAAACTGCCGAAGCTGGAAGGGGAAGGGGCTCGACCGGCACCGGTGCCGGCCGCAGTTGCCGCAGACCTTGCCGTGGGCCTCGAACACCTTCACGAACAGGCCTCGGCCTTGCGCAAGGTCGTCTACGCGGCAACGGATGAAGCCAAGTCGATTGCCGGCAAGGCAACCTCCCAGCTCGGTATTGTCGACCTCGTCAATGTGAATGTGAACAAGTACCAGAACGCGTCCCTGGAGATCCGCTCTGCGACCATGGAGTATTTCGCCGGTTTCGACACGATCGGAGCTGATGAAGTGCTCAACCGGATCGAGACGCTGCGCTACATAGCCAACCTGTTGAAGGCGGATAGTGCCGCTTTCCCGGAAATCGCAGACGCGATTGCCGCCATCGAGACAGAGGTTGCCACCTATGAGGCCGAGTTTGCGGCCATGGTGGCCACCAAGGATGCGTTCGACGCCAAGCGGGAAGAGCTCGTAGCGATATCCGGCAAGGTTCGCAGTGTCATCACGGCGCTGGCCGAGGCCCAGTCTGCAAGCGCTTATGCACGGGCAGATACCGCACTCGGGCTGATCGCGATTGCGCTCGTGGCGGCGGTTGCTGCCGGAGGCCTGCTCGCCTTTGTGCTTTCGCTTGTAATCACCCGTCCGACGCGGGCACTGACGCAAGCCATGGGCCGTCTTGCCGAAGGGGATATCGACGCCGTCATTCCGTCAACCGATCAGCGAGACGAGATTGGCGACATGAGCCGCACGGTTCAGGTGTTCCAGGAAAACGCCCGCGAACGCCTGCGCCTGGAGAGCGAGGCCGATGCCCATCGCCAGGCCCAGAATGCGCGTCAGCAGGAAGTCGAGGATCTGATCCAGAGCTTCCGGGGAGAAATCCAGGGTCTCCTGAGTGCCCTCGACGAAACAGCGGCTGGAATGTTCAACACCGCCTCGGCACTCGGCGGCATCGCCGAGAGCAGTGCGGAACAGGCCGGCGACACTTCGCGCGTCAGTGAAGATGCCAGCATGAGCGTTGAAAACGTGGCCGGTGCGGCAGAGGAACTGTCGGCATCCATTGCCGAAATCGGCGAGCAGGTGCGCCGGTCGTCCGACATCGTCACCTCTGCAACGAACGCGGTTCACGACACCAACGGCAAGGTGCAGGGACTGGCAGAAGCTGCCTCGAAGATCGGCGAAGTGGTCAGCCTGATCCAGGCGATTGCCGAACAGACCAATCTTCTGGCCCTCAATGCCACGATCGAGGCCGCACGGGCAGGGGAGGCCGGCAAGGGCTTTGCCGTTGTTGCCGCCGAAGTGAAGGAACTGGCGACGCAGACCTCCAGGGCAACAGAAGAAATATCCTCCCAGATCCAGACCATTCAGAACTCCACCAGCGAGGCAGTTGAAGCCATCGGCGCAATTTCCTCAACCATGGAAGAGGTCAACGGCTACACGCAGGGAATATCGGCCGCGGTCACCCAGCAGGGGGCGGCGACAAACGAGATTTCCGGCAACGTTCAGCGGGCAGCGCAGAGCACCCAGGCGGTTCAATCCAATATGTCCAGTCTGGCGCGGGCGGTTGATGAAACCAAGGAAGCATCCGGCGATGTCCTGGCTGCCTCTGGGGATCTGAGCAATCGCAGCCGGGCCCTGAAAGAGGGGATCGAAACCTTTCTCAGCCGCGTTGCAGCAGCCTGATCCCAACCGGGCGAGATAGCATATAGACGCCCCGCTGGTACGCTCGCCGGCGGGGCGTCTTTTTTCGCACTTGAAACAAGCGTGCTGTTCGCGTCTCCTGCTTTTCAGACACGGCACAGGACCTTTCCGGTGTTGGCGGTTTCCTTGCTGAAGGGGGGCACGACAATGGAAACCTGAGACAAGAATGATATTGCAACTCATTCGCAAAAACTTGACAGTTGCGAATGAGTTGCAATATCACTTGCAGAAGTGATCTTGATACCGGGATATGGTGATGCTGAAAAAACTCGTTCTGACGGTCTCTCTCGCAGCGATTGCTGCTGGACCGGCAACGGCAGCCTTCGCAAAGGACAAGATGAAGGTGGTGACCACGTTCACCGTTCTTGCCGATATGGCGCAAAATGTTGCCGGTGAGGCTGCCGACGTGGTGTCGATCACGAAACCGGGCGCGGAAATTCACGGCTATGAGCCGACACCGCAAGACATCGTTCGGGCCTCCGACGCGGACCTGATCCTGTGGAACGGCATGAACCTTGAGCGATGGTTCGAGCAGTTCCTGTCCAACCTCGGCGACATCCCCTCGGTAACGCTGACGGACGGGATCGAACCGATCTCGATTGCGGCAGGCGCCTATGAGGGCAAGCCGAACCCGCATGCCTGGATGGGCCTGGACAACGCGCTGATCTATATCGACAATATTTCCAGGGCATTTGCCGAACACGACCCCGACAATGCGGCCACCTATGCTGCCAACGCGGAGGCCTACAAGACCAGGCTGCGCGAAACCATCGAGCCGCTACGCCAGGCCGTTGCCGACATTCCGGAAGACAAGCGCTGGCTTGTGACCTGTGAAGGCGCATTCAGCTACCTTGCGCGCGATTTCGGCATGAAGGAGCTCTATCTCTGGCCGATCAATGCCGATCAGGTCGGCACGCCGCAGCAGGTCCGCTCGGTGATTGACGGGGTGCGCGAACACGACATTCCGGTCGTCTTCTGCGAAAGCACGGTGAATACCTCGCCCGCCAAACAGGTCGCCCGGGAAACCGGCGCAAGATACGGCGGCGATCTTTACGTCGATTCCCTGAGCGAGGCGAACGGCAAGGTGCCGACCTATCTGGATCTGCTCAAGGTCACGTCGGGCACGGTTGTCGACGGACTGAAATCCACCGCGGAGTAAAGCACCGTATCAGGAAGTGACGGGCGGCACGGACCCGACACCGCCCTTGATTGTGTCAACGGAACTGCGGAATGTACTGGAAAGTGTAAATGCTGAACGTCATCAAGGACCCGGTTATGGAAATGCCCAACGTCAGGGACGATGACGGAATTGCAGCCGACGACGTGACCGTTACCTACCGCAATGGGCACACGGCACTCTGGAATGCCAGTTTCTCGATCCCCCGCGGCACCGTCACGGCTCTTGTCGGTGTGAACGGGGCAGGCAAGTCCACCCTGTTCAAGGCCATCATGGGCTTTGTTCCGGCGGCCAAGGGGCGCATCCGCATCCTGGACATGCCTGTGCGGGATGCGCTGAAGAAAAACCTCGTTGCCTATGTGCCCCAGTCCGAGGAAGTCGACTGGTCGTTTCCCGTCCTCGTGGAGGACGTGGTGATGATGGGCCGGTATGGCCACATGGGCTTCCTGCGCCGGCCGAAACCGGCAGACCATGCGGCTGTCGATCAGGCGCTGGCGCGTGTAAACATGCAGGATTTCCGGCATCGGCAGATCGGGGAACTCTCCGGTGGCCAGCGCAAGCGCGTCTTTCTTGCCCGCGCTCTTGCCCAGGACGGACAGGTGATCCTTCTGGACGAGCCCTTCACCGGGGTCGACGTGAAAACCGAAGAACAGATCATTGCCTTGCTGCGGGAAATGCAGGCCGAGGGCAGGGTGATGCTGGTGTCGACGCACAATCTCGGGTCCGTACCCGAATTCTGCGACAGGACAGTGCTGGTCAAGGGAACGGTGCTGGACTACGGACCGACGGCCACAACCTTCACCCGTGCGAACCTGGAAAAGGCCTTTGGCGGCGTATTGCGCCATTTCACGATTTCCGACCAGACACTGCACACCGACGGCGATCAGCGAACCGTGACCATTCTGACCGACGACGAGCGTCCGTTCGTTCAATATGGCGACCAGGTGCAGGTCAGGGAGGGGCGCGACTGATGGAGCCTTTCAGTTTCACCTATCTGCTTGAACCCTTTCAATACAGCTACATGACCAACGCCATGTGGGTGTCGGCACTTGTCGGCGGCGTTTGCGCCTTTCTGTCGTCCTATCTGATGCTGAAGGGCTGGTCGCTGATCGGCGATGCCCTGTCTCACTCGGTCGTGCCGGGCGTCGCCGGGGCCTATATCCTGGGCCTGCCGTTTTCGCTCGGCGCGTTTCTCGCGGGCGGGCTTGCAGCCGGGGCCATGCTGTTCCTGTCAGAACGTTCGGGCCTTAAGGTCGACGTTATCATCGGCCTCATCTTCACGTCCTTCTTCGGCCTTGGCCTCTTCATCGTTTCCATCAGCCCGACCTCTGTCTCGGTGCAGACGATCACCATGGGCAATATTCTGGCAATCACGCCGGAAGACACCTTGCAACTGGCCATCATCGGTTTCGTGTCGCTGGCGATCCTGACTTTGAAGTGGAAGGATCTGATGGTCACCTTCTTCGATGAAAGCCACGCTCGTACAATCGGACTGAGGCCCGGTCTCTTGAAGGCGATCTTCTTCGTGCTTCTGTCTGCATCCGTTGTTGCGGCCATGCAGACGGTCGGCGCTTTTCTGGTCATCGCAATGGTGGTGACGCCCGGCGCGACGGCCTATCTCCTGTGCGACCGCTTTCCGCGCCTCATTCTGACGTCTATCGCCATCGGCACGCTGACGAGCTTCGCTGGGGCCTATATCAGCTATTTTCTGGACGGGGCGACTGGCGGCATCATCGTTACCCTGCAGACGCTGGTTTTCCTGATCACTTTCGTGCTGGCGCCAAAACACGGCCTCCTGGCCGCCCGCCGCAAATCGGCAGAGGCCCTGCGCCGCGGATATCCCCTGGAGGAGGCGCAATCGAAGACAGGAGATCAGGCGTGATGGATCTCGACACCCTTCTGCTGCCGTTCAAATTTCCCTTCATGCAGAACGCGTTTCTCATCTGTGTGATCGTGTCGATCCCGACGGCACTGCTGTCCTGTTTTCTGGTCATCAAGGGCTGGGCCCTGATGGGGGATGCCGTCAGTCATGCGGTCCTGCCCGGCATTGTGCTCGCCTATATCTTCGGCATTCCGTTGATCATTGGCGCCTTTGCCGCCGGCATGGTCTGTGCCGTCCTGACGGGCTATCTGTCCGGTAACAGCCGGGTGAAGCAGGACACGGTGATGGGGGTCGTCTTTTCCGGCATGTTCGGTGTCGGCATCGTGCTCTATGTCTCGATCCGCACGAACGCCCATCTGGATCATATCCTGTTCGGCAATATGCTTGGTGTGGAACGTCACGAGCTGATCACAGCCGGCGTTATTGCCCTGTTTGTAGGTGGTGCGCTGGTGCTCAAGTGGAAAGATCTGCTGCTGCACAGCTTCGATCCTGCCCAGGCGCAGGCGTCAGGCCTGCCGGTCCAGGTGCTGCACTATGGCCTCCTTGCGGCATTGTCCCTGACGATTGTTGCCACTTTGTCGGCTGCGGGCCTCATTCTGGCGGTCGCATTGCTGATCGCGCCGGGGGCAATTGCGTTCCTGCTGGTGCGCACCTTCAAGACGATGCTCTACGTCGCGGTGCTGGTCTGCATGGCCTCGATGGTGGCTGGCACCTACGCCAGCTTCTTTCTCGACAGTGCCCCCGCGCCCACGATCGTGCTGATTCTGACGGCGGTGTTCCTTGCAGCCTTCGCCCGCCGTCAGGTTTTGACCCGCCAAGCATCCCAGCGCCGTGCGGAAGATACGGCGTAGCGGCCTGCCGCCCACATTCTGAATAGCCCCCCGCTCAAGACGGCCAGCACTGGTTCCCGGCAGTTTTGACGCTATCTGGGTAGAAGTCTTGGTCTTGAACGGCTTCGATGGCCTTTCGAGGTCGGGCTCTATATCCTGGCTAGGCGATGAGGAGGGACCATTTCTTGAACGTCATTCTGCGTTGCTCCGCTTACAAATTGGTACACCTTATCGATTGTTGGACTACGGGATTTGCCGTAGAAAATCAGTTTCCGCATACAACCGTTGTCGGCAGTGCCGGCAAGTTCTGATCGGAGTTCCAATTGTCAACCTGGAAACAGCTCGTCCTTACACTTCTGGTCGTCATCGTGGCCGCCGGGCTTTGGGTTCGCTTCTATCCGGGTGCCGGTGCGCAGCTCAGCGCCTGGGGCATCGACTGGCTGGATTTTGCCGTGGCCGACGCGACGCCGGAACAGGGCGACAAACCACGCCGTGGCCGGGGAGGGCCGCAAGGGGCGGTCGTCGCAACTCCGGTGGTCGAGATCACCATCAATGACCGCTTGTCCGCCATCGGCACCAGCACGGCGCTGCAATCCGTAGCCGTGACACCCTATACCAGTGGCCGCATGACCGAGGTTCTGGTCAAATCCGGTGCCACTGTGAAAGCGGGCGACGCTATCGCCAAACTGGATCTGGACGCCGAACAGATCGCCGTTGAACGGGCCGCGAATGCCCTCAAGGATGCCGAGGCGCGGCTGCAGCGGATACAGGTGCTGCGCAAGACCAACACCGCCACTGCCGTGCAGGTGACCGATGCGGAGCTCGCGGTTGAGAATGCGCGGCTGGAACTGCGCGAAGCCGAACTGGCGCTGTCCCGCCGCTCCATCGAGACGCCCATCGGCGGCGTTGTCGGTATTCTGCCCATCACCGCAGGCAACTATGTTTCGTCGCAAACCGTCATCGCAACCATCGATGACCGCAGCGAAATTCTCGTCGATTTCTGGGTGCCGGAGCGCTACGCGGCGGCCATCACGGTCGGCTCTCCGATCACCGCCACGTCGGTTGCCCGTCCGGGAGAAACCTTTGAGGGGGTTATCAGCGCCGTCGACAACCGTATCGATATCGACAGCCGGACGCTCCAGGTGCGTGCGCGTTTTCCGAACAAGGCCGACAAGCTGAGAGCCGGCATGTCGTTTCAGGTCTCGATGAAGTTTCCGGGCGACAAATACCCGGCGGTCGATCCGCTGGCCGTGCAATGGGGATCGGATGGCGCCTTTGTCTGGGCGGTGCGCGACGGCAAGGGCGTGCGCGTTCCGGTCAGCATCATTCAGCGCAACACGGACAGCGTTCTGGTTGATGCGGAGCTGACAGTCGACGACGAAGTCGTGACCGAAGGCATTCATCTGGTGCGCAATGGTGCCGAGCTGACGGTTGCAGACCGCAAGCAGGCACCGGCGTCCGATACGCCGGTAACACCTGTTTCTAGCGGAAGCGGTTCCTGAAGTCTGACCTGAAGGTCTTGGAGAGATTGCCATGCAGATGGACCGTTTGAAACAACTGGGCATCACCGGCCTGTTCGTCCGGCGCCCGGTTCTTGCCTTCGTGATCAACATGCTGATCGTGGTCGCAGGCATCGCGGCAATCTTCGGCATCGAAGTGCGCGAACTGCCCGATGTCGACCGCCCGGTCATTACCGTCAGCACGGATTATCCGGCTGCCGCCGCCGAAACCATTGACCGCGAAGTGACCGGTGTCATCGAAGGCGCCGTGGCGCGTGTCTCCGGTGTCAAGGCGATCTCTTCTTCCTCTTCTTTTGGCCGCAGCCGCGTGACGGTGGAATTTGCCGACGATGTCGATCTCGATGTTGCCGCATCCGACATGCGCGATGCGCTCGGGCGTATCACCAACGACCTGCCGGAAGACGCCGAACCATCGCGTATCATCAAGGCGGATGCCAATGCCCAACCGGTGTTGCGCCTGGGGGTGACCTCCGACCGCATGTCGGTCGAGGACATGACGGTGCTGGTGGAAGACGAGATTTCCGATGCACTGGCTGCTGTTCCGGGTGTGGCCGATGTCCAGGTCTATGGCGACCGCGACAAGATCTTCCGCATCGACATCGATCAGGCCAAGATGGCCAGTCTCAATCTGACCATCGCCGATGTGGCAAAGGCTCTGTCGTCGATGGCCTTCGACACGCCAGCAGGCTCGCTCACCAGTCAGAACCAGGACCTGATCGTGAGGGCGACAGCGTCCATCGACACGCCGGAAGAATTCGAAAGCGTCATTATCAATCGCCGCGCCCGGCTGCGCGACTTCGTAACGGTGACGCTTGGCCCTGATCTTGGCCAGACTCAGTTGCGTGCCAACGGCAAGTCCGGCATTGGCCTTGGCATCATTCGTTCGGCCCAGTCGAACACTCTGGAGATTTCGGAAGGTGTGCGCGCCGCCGTCGAGCGTATCCAGGAAAACCTGCCGGAAGGCATGACCATCGAGGTGACCAGCGACGACGCCACCTTCATCAATGGCGCCATTCATGAGGTCGAGATTGCCCTGGCCATCTCGGTCAGCATCGTTCTGCTGATCATCTTCATTTTCCTGTGGGACTGGCGGGCGACCATCATACCCGGCGTATCCCTGCCTGTGGCGCTGATCGGCACGCTGGCGGCGATCTATCTTGCCGGCTTCTCCATCAACATCCTCACGCTGCTGGCTCTGGTGCTGGCAACCGGCCTTGTGGTCGATGATGCCATCGTGGTGCTGGAAAACATCGTCCGTCGTCGCAACGAGGGCATCGGCCCTCGGGCGGCGGCGGTTCTGGGGGCCGAAGAGGTTTTCTTCGCGGTGCTGGCAACCACGGCAACGCTGATCGCCGTCTTCGTGCCGCTGTCTTTCCTGCCGGGGCAGACCGGAGGGCTGTTCCGCGAATTCGGCTTCGTGCTTGCGATTGCCGTGTTCCTGTCGTCCATCGTCGCGCTGTCGCTCTGTCCCATGCTGGCCTCGCGCATCCTCAAGAGCAAACCCGGCGGGCAGACCAGCGATCACGGCGGTGCCGCGGGCGGCCTCGGACGGTTCCTGAGCGGGCTCTACCGGCGCTGCCTGCATGCCTGCCTCGACGCACCGATTGTGGTCGTCGCCGTCTCGCTGCTGTTTGCCGCAACCGCAGGCGTGCTGTTTCCCACCATCAAGACGGAGCTGACGCCGACCGAAGACCGCTCGATTGCCTTCATGCGCATTTCTGCGCCCCAGGGTGTCAGTCTGGATTACCTGTCGCAGCAGATGCGCGACATCGAAAATCTGCTCGAGCCCTACCGGGACAACGGCGAGATCATCAGCACCTTCTCCATTGCGGGCACCGGCGGGTCGAAAAACAGCGGCTTCATCGTCATGCGTCTGGCGCCCTGGGATGAACGCGAGCGCTCGCAGCAGCAGATCCTGTCGGAAGTCAGTTCGCTTGTGCGCAATGTCCCGGGCGTGCGGGCCTTTGCCTTCCAGCCCAACAGCCTTGGCATTCGCGGGGCCGGCTCCGGGCTTCAGTTTGCCGTTGCAGGCAGCAACGATTATGCGACGCTGGGCGCAGCGGCCGACAAGATCGTCACCGCGATGGAACAGGATCCGCGGTTCCGCCAGGTACGGCTGTCCACCGAAGCGACCCAGCCGCAGCTTTCCGTTTCCATCGACCGGGAGCGCGCTTCTGATCTTGGCATCGACATCAACGGCCTGGGCACGGCCATGCAGGCCATGCTGGACGGCCGCAAGATCGGGCAGGTCTTCATCAACGACCAGGCCTATGACGTGAAGTTCGTGTCCACCTCCAACCCGATCAACGACCCGACGGACATGGAGAACATCTTCATCAAGACAGGCGATGGCCGCTTCGTACCCGTCTCGACCATCGCCAGCCTGGTGGAAAAGGCCGTGCCGCCGGCGCTTGCCCGCGAGCAACAATTGCGCTCCGTTGCCATAACGGCGGGGCTTGCGGATGATTTTGCCCTCGGCAATGCCTATGAGGAAGCTCTGAAGATCGCAGAGCCGCTGCTGCCACCCGGTGCCCGCATCGTGCCGCTGGCGGAAACGGCAACGCTTGGGGAACAGTCGTCCTCCATGGCGCGCACCTTCGGCTTTGCGATCGTCATCATCCTGCTTGTGCTGGCGGCCCAATTCGAAAGCTTCATCAGCGCGCTCATCATCATGGCAACAGTGCCGCTTGGCCTGGCCTGCGCGGTCTTTGCCATGCTGCTCACCGGAACGACACTCAACGTCTATTCCCAGATCGGCCTGGTGCTGCTTGTGGGCATCATGGCAAAGAACGGCATCCTGATCGTGGAATTCGCCAATCAGTTGCGCGATCGCGGGCAGGGGCTGCGCGAGGCAATCGAAAACGCCTCCAATATCCGCCTGAGGCCGGTGATGATGACCATGATCTGCACCATTGTCGGCGGCGTTCCGCTGATCATGGCCAGCGGGGCAGGGGCCGAAGCGCGCATTGCTCTGGGGTTTGTTATCGTCGGTGGGCTCGGCCTTGCGACCATCTCGACGCTGTTCCTGACGCCGGTAGCCTATCTCCTGCTCGGGCGTTTCATCACCCCGGCCGTTCAGGAGGAAGAACGCCTTCACAAGGAAATGGATGCGGCACGGGCAATGGGCCAGCAGCCGGGCGAGTGACGCTGGCGCACCCCGGTCACGCTCGCCAATCAAGCGAAGGCCGGTCTGGACGAAGCGTCGAGCCGATCCGGACCCGCACACTTGTGCGCCGTATTGGCGAGCATGCAGGACCATACGCCTCGGGAGGCGGTGCTTTTCCGCAAATGGTACAGGAATTTTCAGGGAAGAAACTGGCTGGGGTGGAAGGATTCGAACCTTCGCATGGCGGTACCAAAAACCGCTGCCTTACCGCTTGGCTACACCCCAAGGCCGTGGGGACGCTGTATAGCGAGCCTCGACCCTTTGCGCAAGTCTCCTCAAGCGCAAACTTTGAAGGGTCACGACCGGTTTTCCCCAGGTGCGTTGCAGAGCCTTCGTCCGGACGATTTGGCGCTGTTTCCAACAGCTTCCATCTTGCCTGGCGAGACCCCAGGATCGCGTCCGATAGCTGAAAAACGGTTGAATTCGATTTTGGCGCGCTGAGGTTGTTCACAGTTTCAAAAAAGTGACATTCGGCAATTCAAATCGCTTGCGGGATCAGACCAGCTTTGCTACATGACGCTCCACACAGCGAGGGCTTGCCCCGCTGTTCCCGATGAGCCTAGCTTACTAAGCTCATATTCTGTGTCGGAGTGTAGCGCAGCCTGGTAGCGCACCTCGTTCGGGACGAGGGGGTCGGAGGTTCGAATCCTCTCACTCCGACCATTTTCTTCATTAAAATCTGAAGATCAGGCGCTTTCCGCGGTCTCTGCCGGGCTGAAGGCGGTCGACGCGCTCAATCAGCTCAACGCAATCCGCCAGGGTGGCACCATTGCCGGAGTGCGCATCGGCATCGGCATCTCCCGCGAGGAAAGCAGCTCGTCGGAGGTTAGCGCCATCGCCCGCACCGCCACGCTGTCGGCGGGCAACGACATGTCCCTGGAGGCGGGACGCGACATCACCGCCAAGGGCGCCCGGATCGACGCCGGCAACGATATCGCCATGGCGGCGGGACGGGATGTCATCCTGGAATCGGCGCAAAACCATCTCGCCTATGAGGGCGAAAGCTCCAGCATGTCCGCGGGCATCGGGCTGACGCTTGGTGTTGGCGCCAGTGGCAAGAATGGCGCCCCCGGCGCCAGCCTCAGCCTGGGGCTGGATGTCTCCGGCCAGCAGAGTTCCTACAGCCAATCGCAGACCTATCACACCAACACGGATGTGACGGCGGGCGGCAACGTGTCGGTCGCAACCGGCCGGGACCTTGCCCTGAAGGGCGCGCGGATTGAAGCCGACAGTGCCGATCTCGACATCGGCCGCAACCTCACCATCGAAAGCCGGCTGGACACGGCCGAAGGCTCCAACCAGAGCAGCGGCTACAGCGTCGGGGTTTCCGTTGGCATCGGGCTGGGGGCAGATGGCGCCGGGCCCACCTTCGGCGCCTCGGCCAGCGTCAACGGGGCCAAGGGCTCCAACAGCTCGGCCTGGGTGAACGCCCCCTCCGGCATCGTCACCGACAACGCGCTCAATGCCGATGTCGGCGAAACGACCTCCATCACCGGCGGGGTGATCGCCTCGCGCTCCGGCGACCTGACCCTTGAAACCGAGCGTCTGGAAACGGCGGATATCGACCTTCACCGCAAGGGCCGGCAGGTTTCCGGTTCGGTCGGCGTCAGCATAGGCTCCAATCCGGAAGGCAAGTCCAAACCGGGCATTACGGTGGAAGGGGCCTATTCCAACTCCGAAACCGAGGGCGTTGCCCGCGCCACCATCGGCGAGGGCGAGATCACCGTGCGCGACGGCGATGGCGACGGCATCAAGGCCGCCGACCTGGAAGCCGAGGCCGACGCGGCAGAAGCCGAAGGCGACACGGCCCGCGCCGAAGCCCTGCGCGCAGAAGCGGAGCTGGAGGCGGCGGAAGACACCACCGCCACCGAAACCCAACTTTCCAACCTCAACCGCGACCCGGACGCGGTGGTGGAAGTGACCTCGCAGAAGCAGGAAGGGTTTGAGCTTTATGTGAGTGATACGAGTGTCAGGGACGCTTTCAAAGCCGTCAAACTGGTTGGGCACGCAGCTTCTTCAATCGTTTCCAGTGTCATGGAAAGGATGGGAGATGAAAACCCAGGTATAAAAGACTTGGCCCAAGCCAAACGTGCGGGACACCTTTCGGACGAAGCGATCCTGACACAGCTTGCTGGTTGCAACCCTCAGCATGGCTTTAATCTCTGGCAATTGTTCGTTTCACCTGCCTACGCACAAGGAACTTGCTCTGTTACGACATCCAATGGGTATGTCATTAACCTGAGCGACGAAGAGACACGTCAATGCCTTGAGATCTATCTCGGCACTATGATCGCCAACCCGGAGGATGCCGGTCGTTGGGCGGATCTGCTCCGCAACGGGAACCTCACGGCGCCGGTCAGGGCAATGGGCGCAATCGCGGCCATGTCAAACGGCCCGTATGTAACAGGCTACGGAGAAGATGGCGAAGACCTTGTAACGACAGACGGCAATGGTCGTTTCCTCTATAAGAATACAGTTACAGGTGACTTATTCTTTGCCAATCCGCTGGATGTGGGGGATCCGGCAGTCATTTCTTATGTAAGCGACGCATCTGCGGTCGGTGGGCCGGGAACCAGCTTCACCACAGTAAGACTCGCTCTCGCTCCGAAGTTTGTTGGAAAAACAAAGGCTCCAAATAGGGTAACCAACGGACTGCCGGACAATCCTTCACAGCTTGGGCACGTCTTTGGAGATCGTCCGGGCCATCTGCCAGATACTCCTCAAAACAGGCAGTTGTTGGTCGATACGAGCAACAATCCGTCGAACTTGCATGGTACAGATAGATTCGGGAACGAAGTTCATACAATCACGCAAGCAGATGGATCACAGGTCTGGGTCTATACCCGAAATGGTGTCATTCAGAACGGCGGCGTTAACAATCCTCCGAAACAATGGGTTGAAGGGGTAGGGTTGCAATAGATGATGAAAATGGACGAAAAACAGTCGTACTTGGCGATGTTTTCATTCCTCGAAGACTACTACCATCGCACAAAGTCAGACGAGATTGGCGCGATGCTTGGGGCGATGTGTCTCGCCAGCGATGGAAAACCGATGGACCCTGCGTATTGGCACGAGTGGAAGCAGGCTGTTCAAAAGGCGATCAATGGCGAGGTGGACGCTGAGATGCGCCTAACTAAAAAGTCGGATCAAGAACCTTCGTAGCTGCGGAAATGCCCTTGCTCCGTTGCCTGATACGAACATTTCTGATGCTGCTTTTCGCGGCATTCGGATCGGTTGCGGCGGTTGCCACGCCTAGTGATTGGTCGCAGGTCAGCTACCCCGCCGTGTCGCATCAGCAAGGCACTCAGTCGCCTAATCTCACGAACACGGCCCAAGCACCACCGACAACCAGCAGAAATCTCACGTCTACCGGCAATACGCTCGCGCAAGCCGGCGATCTGCGCGCATTGGATGGCGTGGAAACCACTGGGTCGCTCTACACGCTTTTGCGTTCCTCTATTGCCACAAAGGGAGGAAGCGGACGGTTCAGCGGAATTCAAGCCCGAAATGTTGATGAGGCCCAGTTCCTTCGCAATGCTGAAGCAACATTTGGTGAGAGCACTACTTGGACAGGTGTAACTCGCCACCGTGGTGAACTGGTTGTTCAGCGTTCAGATATCGAGCTTAGCCTGCAAAACGTAACTAGGATGCGCAATGGGCAGGCACCCTTCGTCCGTAACGCGAATGGCGATTGGGAACCACTTCAACTGCACCATGTCGGACGCGAAACCGGTCAGATGATTGAGGTTACTCGGTCTCAAAACCGCTACAATCATTCGACTGGGGGGCCGCTCCATATTCCGGGGCTGGGAGGCCCGATCAGGCAACCGAACTATTCGCAGTCATACTGGCAACAGCGATATCAAGGATTTATCAACTCAGGGCAACTTGCTGAATGAGGAAAATTCATGAGTTATAACCGGAAGTTCGAAGAAATGTGTGCGGGTGGTGAGGTCTACGGGCCTGTCCCGGAGGCTGCGGTTGCAGCAGCAGAAGCAGACCTAGGTGTCAGATTTCCGGAACAATACAGAGATTTTTTGCAAAGATTTGGTTCCGGCTTGATCGGAGGTGTTGAAATCTATGGCTTGCCTGGCTTTGAAAAAAACGATCCGCCACTCTGGCAAGACGTGACAAAGGTGACAAAGCAGTTCAGGGATTGGGGACAAGCTGGGGCTGAGAACCCAGCATATATCCCGATTTCGGATGACGGCACTGGTATCTATTTTTTCCTCGATACGAAAGCGTCACCTAGAACGAAAATATTAGCTATAGGGCCGGGCGTTGAACGAGCGATATCGTCTGATTTGTTTACTTTCTTTGTTGATTTATCCGAGGGACGTATCCAACTCTGATCATTCCACCTGTCGCAGACTTTGATGCATTGAATCTATCCGATGTACGAACGATTCGTAGTGATCGTCGTATGGGTGAAGTGGTCCCATACAATGGTAATTGCGCCTGCGAGGTTCCCAGATCAGCATCAAGGTGACATCCATGGGACTGGGAGTGCTTTCAAGAACTTGATGCAGATGATTGGATCACCATAACGATGTCGTTAAGTATCAAGGAAGTCGACAAAATTTTCTCTGAACTAAATCAGTTTCGAGTACCGGATGACCATCGTGGCAACGCCCAAAAAAATGAATTCTGGAAGATAGAAGAAGCTGAACTTGCAGATGCTGAAAAACGCATGGGGATCATGATACCGCATGAACTCAGACGTTTTTATGCCAAAGTTGGGAGTGGCCATCTGGTACGAAGTCGCAAAGGGGTCCTACAGACCGACTATCTGAATATATTTGTGGACTTGCGACGCCTGAGTGAACTCTGGCTCCGTGAAGACGTGAGCTTTCAATACGATGCTGAGCTTGTCGCCGACGGAGAACTCCCTTTCTTTGATATGGGGAGTTACAGCTATTTTGTCCTTAGACCACATTCAGCTAACCCTAACGCGGTCTATGCGCCATATGACAAAAAACCCGTTTCTAACTCATTCAACGAGTTTGTTTTGCAACTTTACCAGGACACAACATTCTATCTTGACCATGAGGGCGACTACGAAGTCTGAAGGGAATGAAACAGTAAAACAGACTGCTGACCTGAGCCCGAGCTAGAAATGCCCCTATGAGCACGGGGAGACCTATCACACCAAAACGGATGTGACAGCGGGCGGCAACGTGTCGGTCGCAACCGGCCGGGACCTTGCCCTGAAGGGCGCGCGGATTGAAGCCGACAGTGCCGATCTCGACATCGGCCGCAACCTCACCATCGAAAGCCGGCTGGACACGGCCGAAGGCTCCAACCAGAGCAGCGGCTACAGCGCCGGGGTTTCCGTTGGCATCGGGCTGGGGGCAGACGGCGCCGGGCCCACCTTCGGCGCCTCTGCCAGCGTCAATGGGGCCAAGGGCTCCAACAGCTCGGCCTGGGTGAACGCACCCTCCGGCATCGTCACCGACAACGCGCTCAATGCCGATGTCGGTCAAACGACCTCGATCACCGGCGGGGTGATCGCCTCGCGCTCCGGCGACCTGACCCTTGAAACCGAGCGTCTGGAAACGGCGGATATCGACCTTCACCGCAAGGGCCGGCAGGTTTCCGGTTCGGTCGGCGTCAGCATCGGCTCCAATCCGGAAGGCAAGTCCAAACCGGGCATCACGGTGGAAGGGGCCTATTCCAACTCCGAGACCGAGGGCGTTGCCCGCGCCGCCATCGGCGAGGGCGAGATCATCGTGCGCGACGGCGATGGCGACGGCATCAAGGCCGCCGACCTGGAAGCCGAGGCGGACGCGGCAGAAACCGAAGGCGACACGGCCCGCGCCGAAGCCCTGCGCACCGAAGCGGAGCTGGAAGCGGCTGAAGATAAAACAACAACAGAAACCCAGCTTGCAAACATCAATCGCGATCCGGATGCGGTGGTGGAAGTGACCTCGCAGAAGCAGGAAGGGTTTGAGCTTTATGTGAGCGATACGGCGGTGCGGGCTGTTCAGAAATCGCTGAAAGAAGCGACGGCTCCCGGCGGCTTCATCGATAAATATCTACTCGGAAGAAATCTTACTGAGGACGAAAAAGCGAATATCAAGGATGCCGTGACTGCGGTTGGTGCAGGTGGTCACTTGGCCGGTTGTACTCTGAAAGAAGGTGGCGTTAACCCCTTCAATCCGCTGAATTGGTGGATTTCTTCGGCATTTGCTGCAGGTTCGGAATGCGGAATTATACTTCCTGACGGTTCGTTCAAGAGAATCAGCGTTGACACCTACGACAAGTGTAAAGACGCAATTTATGCTTATCTGAACAGCCTTGCGCTTTCAGAACGTCACGCTCTTCTGGAAAGTGCCGGCGTTGCTGTCGGAGAACAAAATGACCCAATGCTCGGGGGGGAGCTAAATGCCTGGTTGCGTCTCGCCGTAGCAAAACTCAATCAAGAAGACCCCTTGGGCGGAGACTTGCTTGCCTTCCAAAACGGGTATGACCTGGGACTCGAAGAACGTAAGATACTGGCTGCGAAGCTGGAAGCTATTAGAACTGATCCCAAACTATCTATCCAAGAAAAGAACGAAGCATTCCGTCAGAACGGTTTTGATATCGTTACCGAAGTGGCCATGGCCGTTGACCTGCTCCCCTGAAAGTTCCTCGTTTTGAGGTTAGTCTGTTCCCAATTTAAG